>NZ_JBVILC010000007.1:0-365202 GCF_055580545.1 Streptomyces sp. NPDC031670
CTGTGGGAGAGTAGGACGCCGCCGAACAATCTTTAGCCTCAACCCCCGTGCCCTTTTGGGCCGGGGGTTGAGGCATTTTTGCGTTCAGGACCCGATCAGGTCGCGCTCGTACCCGTGATGGCCGCGTCAGAGCCGTCCTGCGGCCTTCAGCTCCAGATAGGCATCCGCCAAAGCCGGAGCCAGCCCATCCGGGGTGGCATCCACGACGGTGGCTCCATGCCGCATCAGCTGTTCGGCCGTGTGGCGGCGCTCTTGCTGGGTGCGGCTGGCCGCAGCGGCTTCGTAGACGGCATCCACAGTGCCACGTGCCTCCGCCATTGCCTTGATACGCGGGTCTGCGATCGACGCGACCAGGACCGTATGGCGCTTGGTGAGCTGCGGCAGGACGGGCAGCAGACCTTCCTCGACCGGAGCCGCGTCCAGGCTGGTGAGCAATACGATCAGCGAACGCCGCGGGGCGTTGGCGAGGGCGGCGGCACTCAGACCTCGGGCATCCGTTTCCACGAGTTCGGGCTCAAGTGGAGCCATCGCGTTGACCAGAGCAGGCAGGAGTTCGCCGGCGGAGCGGCCCCGTACTTGGGCTCGTACGCGTCGGTCGTACGCGAGGAGGTCTACGCGGTCGCCGGCGCGGGAGGCGAGCGCCGCCAGAAGCAGCGCGGCGTCCATGGCGGCGTCCAGGCGGGGAATGTCTCCCACGCGGCCGGCCGACGTACGGCCCGTGTCGAGGACGATGAGGATGTGGCGGTCGCGCTCCGGGCGCCAGGTGCGTACGGCCACGGCGTTCTGTCTCGCGGTGGCGCGCCAGTCGATGGACCGGGTGTCATCGCCGGCGACGTACGAGCGCAGACTGTCGAACTCGGTTCCCTCGCCCCGGGTCAGCACGCTGGTGCGGCCGTCGAGTTCCCGCAACCGGGCGAGCCGCGACGGCAGGTGCTTGCGGCTGGTGAAAGGCGGCAGGACGCGCAGGGTCCAGGGGACGTGGTGGCTGCCTTGGCGGGAGACGAGGCCGAGGGGCCCGTAGGAGCGGACGGTGATCCGCTCGGAGCGGCGGTCGCCGCGGCGGGTCGGGCGCAGGGCCGTGGTGACCCGCCGGCGTTCGCCGGCCGGGACCGCCAAGGTGTGCCGGGAGGCGTCCTGTTCGGCCTGGGACGGCCAGCTGCTGGGCGGCCAGGCGTCGCGGAGCTTGGCCCGCAGCGGACGGCTTGAGGGATTGGTAACGGTGAGGACGACCTCGGCGGCGTCACCCAGTCGAACTGATGTATCACCGTTTCGGGTGAATTGAAGCTTTCGCACTGGCGCGGCGAGGGCGTAGTCGCACATCATTGCGAGTGTGAGGGGGGCGTTGACCGCGAGCATTCCCGCCCAGCTCGGGGCCCATACGCCGACAGGGACGGATCCGAAAGCAGCGAGCAGGGCAGTGCGTCCGGTGAGAGCCACGGCCGCCGCCTCAGCGGGGGACGGGGACGTGGGCGAGGACCGAGGTGATGACGGAGTCGGCGGTGACGCCCTCCATCTCCGCCTCGGGACGCAGCTGGATGCGGTGGCGCAGGGTGGGGAGGGCCAAGGCCTTCACGTCGTCGGGAGTGACATAGTCCCGGCCCGTGAGCCAGGCCCAGGCGCGAGCGGTGGAAAGCAGGGCGGTGGCGCCTCGGGGGGAGACACCGAGGCTGAGTGAGGGGGATTCACGCGTGGCACGACAGATATCGACGACATAGCCGGTGATCTCCGCCGAGACCGAGGTCTTGGCGACGGCGGCGCGGGCTGCTTCCAGATCGGCGGCTCCCGCGACGGGACGGACTCCGGCCGCCTGGAGGTCACGAGGATTGAAGCCCTCGGCGTGACGGGTCAGGACGTTGATCTCGTCCGCCCGTGAGGGCAGGGGCACCGTCAGCTTCAGCAGGAAGCGGTCCAGCTGGGCTTCCGGCAGGGGATACGTGCCCTCGTACTCAACGGGGTTCTGTGTGGCGGCGACCAGGAACGGCTCGGGAAGCGGGCGCGGCGTGCCGTCGACCGTGACCTGTCGCTCCTCCATGGCTTCGAGGAGGGAGGACTGGGTCTTCGGGGGAGTGCGGTTGATCTCGTCCGCGAGCAGCAGATTGGTGAACACCGGGCCGGCCTGGAAGGAGAACTCGGCGGTGCGGGCGTCGTAGATCAGCGAACCGGTGACATCACTGGGCATCAGATCGGGGGTGAACTGCACGCGCTTGGTGTCGAGTTCGAGTGAGGCGGCGAGCGAGCGCACCAAGAGTGTCTTGGCGACGCCGGGCACTCCTTCCAGAAGGACATGGCCGCGGCAGAGCAGGGCCACGACCAGGCCCGTCACGGCGGAGTCCTGGCCGACCACGGCCTTGGCGATCTCGGCGCGCAGGGCCTCCAGGGAGGCGCGGGCGTGATCCGGGTTCGCTGCGGTCGCCGGGGTTCGGTCGCTCATGAGGTGCGTACCTCTCTTTCGAGGGCGTCTAGTTCGTCCGCGAGGCGGACCAGTGCGGCGTCGTCGGCCGGGGCCGGGCCGAAGAGCAGGACACGCAGGTCCCGTTCGGCCGAGGGGATCCGGGCGGAGACGGCGGGGACGAGGAGTTCGGGCGCGTGCGCGGATGCGGCGGGCACGCCCAGGAGGGGGGCAAGACGGGTGCGAGCGGCCGAACGCAGGGCGTCGGACGCGCGGTCGCGGGCGTTGGCCCTGCGGTAGAGGCGGGCCCGGCCCTCGGTGGTCTCGGACGCGCGGACGGCGACCGGGAGGTGCTCGGTCACCAGCGGGCCGAGGCGTCGGGCGCGCCAGACGGCGGCGAGGACGGCCGCGAGCATGAGCTGAAGGGTGGCCCAGAGCCATCCGGACGGGACGAGGTCGAAGAAGCTGCGGTCACCGCCGTCGGTGGCCGAGACATCACCGAGCGAGGGGAGGTACCAGACCAGATGGGGGCGGGAGCCGAGGAGTTGAAGGGCGAGCGAGGCGTTGCCCTGCTTGTCGAGGCGGTGGTTGTAAAGGATGTCGGGGGCGCCGAGCAGGACGGTGTCACCGCCCTGGGCGCGAGCCGGTATCCGGAGCAGGGTCGGCAGTCCGCCCGCCGGGTAGCAGGCCTCGTCGGTCCGGTCCGGGGCGACGTAGCGGACGCCTCCGGTGTCGGCGCTTCCGGCGCGGGCTGCCACGGGCAGGGAGCAGTTCGGCTCGCGGTTGCCGACCGAGGAGGAACCCTCTTCCCGTACTCCGGGGGCGAGCACGGGAAGGGAGGGCGAGCCGGGGGCGAGCAGCACGGTTCGGCCGCCGGAGTCGGCGGCGGCGTCGTGGAGCCGGTGCTGCTGGGAGGTGGTGAGCAGATTGGGGGCGGTGACCAGGAGTGTGGTGTCCGGCCCCGTGGCCCGGGCGGCGGCGTCGAGGGTGGTGGTCACACGGGTGGAGACGCCCTGGGCCCTGAGGAGTTCCGCGACGGCGCGGCTGCCGTAGCGGTCCGCCGAGCGGGGATCGAGACGGCCGTGCTGGTCGCCGGAGCGGGTGGCGGCCAGGGCGATTCCGGCGACCAGGAGGATCACGGCGGCGAGCAGCAGTCCGCGGCTGCGCGTCCAGAGCTGACGAACCGTCGCGTCGGTGGACGTGGAGGCGGAAGAGGCGGCGGGCGCCCGGGTGCCGGTCATTCGGAGGCCGCCCGTGCAGCCGCTTGCGCCGCCGGGCGCTGGGCGAGGGCACTGAGATCCGGCTTCGTGCGTTCCAGGTCGGTGTCGAGGTCGCGCAGCCGGTCGTACGCGGCTCGGTTCGCCGTACGGCCGCCGTATGTGACGTCGTCGAACTCGCGCGCGGCGGCGCGGAGTCGGGCGGCGTGGCCGGGCAGGGAACGGCCCGCCTCGGCGGCGGCCTCGCCGGCGGTGCGGCCGGGGCGCGGGTCGAGGAGGGCGCGCTCCTCCAGGGAGCGGACGACCGCACGCATCCGTTCCTGGACGGCCTGGGTCCAGCGGCCGACGGCGGCGTGGGCCTCGGCCGTGGCGCGGTGCTCCGCCGCGCTGCGCGGACGGTCGTCGAAGACCGTGCCGAGGGTGGAGACAGCGCGCTGCGGCGTGCCCAGCCGCCACCACAGGGCGGCGATCAGGGCCAGGGCGAACACGGCGATGGCGACCAGCCCGAGCGCTCCACCCGGGGTCGCGCCCGAGGCGGCCTCGAACAGACCGCCGACCCAGTCCCAGAAGCGGTCGAGGGCGCGCTCCAGCAGGTTCGGGTCGTTCTCGTGGTACATCGGCTTGGACAGTTCGCGCCGTGCCGCCTCGCGGGCTGGCACACGTGGAATGTCCACCGGTGGTTCACCGGCCGCTCGGACCAGCAGCCGCACTGTGATCGCGCCCCCCGTCGCGGACACCGCATCAGCTCCCGGAGATCTCGTAGCCCGGCAGATTGGCGGCGCGGGCGAGGTCGAGGTCGAGGGCTTCGCGGCGGATGCGCTGGTCGATGTAGAGCAGCGCGGCCACGCCGGCGGAGATCGGGTAGGTGATCGCCGAGCCGATCACGGCGCCGATCCCGGTGATGATCAGGAAGGGCCAGCCGAAGTCGGAGGTGTTTCCGGAGAAGAGGCTGCCGGAGCCGCCGTCGTCGACGATCATTCCGGTCACGGTGAACGGGATCGCGATGATCATCGAGACGATGGACGTCAGGAGAATCGTCAGCAGTGTGATGCCGAAGATCCGCCACCAGGCGCCGCGCACCAGCTTGGCGGACCGGCGCAGGGACTTCATCAGGCTCTGGCGCTCCAGCATCAGCGCGGGCGCGGCGAGGCTGAACCGGACCAGCAGCCAGATCACGAGTACGAAGGCGGCCAGCCCGCCGAGCGCGGCCAGTGCCGCGCCGGCGTCGGACCCGATGAGCACGCCGGGCAGGACACCGACGCCGACGACCGCGCCGGCCATCAGGGGCAGCAGCACCAGCAGGCCGAGCAGGGGCAGCAGCCTCGGCCGGGCCTCGGTCCAGGCCTCCCGCAGCGTCACCGGTCGCCCCAGCACGGAGCGGCTGATGACGACGGTGAGGACCGCCGTGACGAAGAGCGTGCCGACGAGCGCGAGGGCCCCGACGGGCAGCAGGCTGAGCATGCTCGACCGCAGCGAGTCCATGGCCTGGTCGAGGGCCTCGGTGCCGGTGGCGTTCGCGTCGATCTCCGGCGGGTCCGGCAGCAGATAGCGCTGGACGAGGATGTCCGCGATCTGGGTGATCACGGCGACCGTGAGGGTCAGCCCGAGGACGGTGCGCCAGTGGGCGCGCATCGTCGACACCGCGCCGTCGAGGATCTCACCGACCCCGAGGGGGCGGAGCGGGATGACACCGGGCTTGGCGGCGGGCGCGGGGCCCCAGCCGGAGTTCCAGTGGCCGCCGGGAGCCGGAGGCGGGCCCCAGCCGCCCTGCTGGGGCCCAGGAGGGCCCGGCGGGGGCGGGGGCGTGCCCTGGCCCGGGGTGGCGGCCGGAGGCGACCACTGGCCCGCCGGAGGCTGGTTCCGGGACCACTGCGAGGACGCGCGGGCCCGGTCGGAGGGCTCGGGCTGCCCGGGCGCGCCGGTGTCCTCGCCATCGGAGGGGGCCGATCCGGGCGAAGCCCAGCCCGGAGAGTCGTTCACGGTCGTCCACCTCGTGGATTGGTCGTGGGACCAGCTCGACGAGCCGGCTCCTTGGGGTCGGCAGCCATCGTGCCATGCGGTTCCGGGCCGTGGACCGGCCCCGTATCTCGTTAGCACCTTCAATTGTCGGTGGCTCACCGGGCAGACTGGGCGGATGGCTGATCACGAGGTGCGATCCACCGTGGGCTCCGAGCCGTCGGGACTGGAACAGCTGCGCTGGGACGAGCCGCCGGAGGGGCCGGTGCTGGTGCTCCTCGACCAGACCCGGCTGCCTGCCGAGGAGGTGGAGCTGGTCTGTACGGATGTGCCGGGGCTGGTGCGCGCCATCCAGACGCTGGCCGTCCGCGGGGCGCCGCTGCTGGGTATTGCCGGGGCGTACGGGGTGGCGCTGGCCGGGGTGCGCGGCTACGACGTGCAGGAGGCCGCGGCTCTGCTGGCGGCGGCGCGGCCCACCGCGGTGAACCTCGGGTACGGGGTGCGGCTGGCGGTCGGGGCGTATCAGGCGGCGCTGGACAGGGGCGCGGGTCCCCAGGAGGCGGGGGCGGCGGCCCTGGCGGCTGCGAGGGCCCTGCATCGGGCGGACGCGGAGGCCAGTGTCAGGATGGCGGCCCACGGCTTGGCCCTGCTCGACGAGCTGCTGCCCGGCGGAAGCCACCGGGTGCTCACGCACTGTAATACCGGGCGGTTGGTCTCGGGGGGTGAGGGCACCGCGTTCGCGGTGGCGCTGGCCGCGCACCGGGCGGGCCGGCTGCGGCGGCTGTGGGTCGACGAGACGCGGCCACTGCTCCAAGGGGCCAGACTGACGGCGTACGAAGCGGCACGCAGCGGAATGGCGTACAGCTTGCTGACCGACAATGCCGCGGGGTCGCTGTTCGCGGCGGGGGAGGTGGACGCCGTGCTGGTGGGGGCGGACCGGATAGCGGCCGACGGGTCGGTGGCGAACAAGGTGGGGAGCTATCCGCTCGCGGTGCTCGCCAAGTACCACCACGTGCCGTTCATCGTGGTGGCGCCGGTCACGACGGTGGATCTGGAGACTCCCGACGGGGCGTCGATCGAGGTCGAGCAGCGTCCCGGGCAGGAGGTGACGGAGCTCACCGGACCGCAGGCTCCTGCGGCCGGGTGGGGGGCGGGTGTCGGGCTGCCCGTGGCGCCGCTGGGGACGCAGGCGTACAACCCCGCGTTCGATGTGACGCCCCCCGAGTTGGTGACGGCGATCGTCACCGAGGAAGGTGTTCTCTCACCCGTCACCGGCGGCGGTCTGAGAGAGCTGTGTGCCAGGTCACGCCAGGTAACGATTAGCTAATGGGATGATGACGTTTATGAAGGGACGCGTCCTTGT
Source organism: Streptomyces sp. NPDC031670 (assembly GCF_055580545.1). Taxonomy (NCBI): domain Bacteria; kingdom Bacillati; phylum Actinomycetota; class Actinomycetes; order Kitasatosporales; family Streptomycetaceae; genus Streptomyces; species Streptomyces sp. NPDC031670. The sequence continues at coordinate 6,926 of NZ_JBVILC010000007.1, forward strand.
CGTCGACGACGACACCGCGCTGGCCGAGATGCTCGGCATTGTGCTGCGTGGAGAAGGTTTTGAGCCGTCGTTCGTAGCGGACGGCGACAAGGCACTGGCGGCATTCCGTGAGGCCAAGCCGGACCTGGTACTGCTGGACCTCATGCTGCCCGGACGGGACGGCATCGAGGTCTGCAGGCTGATCAGGGCCGAGTCCGGCGTGCCGATCGTGATGCTCACCGCCAAGAGCGACACGGTGGATGTGGTGGTCGGCCTGGAGTCCGGGGCGGACGACTACATCGTGAAGCCGTTCAAGCCGAAGGAGCTGGTCGCCCGTATCCGGGCGCGCCTGAGGAGGTCGGAGGAGCCGGCGCCGGAGCAGCTGGCGATCGGCGATCTGGTGATCGACGTGGCGGGTCACTCCGTGAAGCGGGACGGGCAGTCCATCGCCCTGACCCCGCTGGAGTTCGACCTGCTGGTCGCGCTGGCGCGCAAGCCGTGGCAGGTGTTCACCCGTGAGGTGCTCCTGGAGCAGGTGTGGGGGTACCGGCACGCGGCGGACACGCGGCTGGTGAATGTGCATGTGCAGCGGCTCCGCTCGAAGGTCGAGAAGGACCCCGAGCGTCCGGAGATCGTGGTGACCGTCCGTGGTGTCGGTTACAAGGCCGGACCGAGCTGACATGTCCCGCGGCGGTGCTGCTCCGAAGCCCGGGAAGCCCGGGGTCCGTGGGGGGCGGGCTGCTGGTGTGGGACGGAAGACGTCATGGGGCGGGCGGATCCTTCAGGAGGGTACGCCCGGCAGCCCCGTGCTGAGGTTGTTCGTGCGCTGGGTGCGGCGTCCGCTGCTGCCCGCGGTGCGGTTGTGGCGGCGCAACATCCAGCTGCGGGTGGTCGCCTCCACCCTGCTGATGTCGCTGGGTGTGGTGCTGCTGCTCGGGTTCGTTGTCATCGGTCAGGTGCGCAACGGGCTCCTCGTCACCAAGGAGAAGGCGTCCGAGAGCCAGTCCGCGGGCGGCTTCGCCGTGGCCAAGGACAAGGCCAGTGCCCCGGCGGCGCCGGGCGGACAGGACGACGGCGGCTCCGACGGACGGGCCGGCAGCTCGGTGACCTGGCGCAGCGAGCTGGTGACCCAGCTCGCCAGCGGTGGCCAGGGCGCGTTCTACGTGGTCGCGCTGAGCGCCGACTCCGAGGACTCGGGCTCCAGCAACCGGGGCCCGCGCGCCTCGGGCGGTGTGGACCCGGTCGCGAGCGTCCCGCAGAGCCTGCGGGAGGATGTCGACCAGGGCACGGGAGCGTACAAGACGTACGCCTCGATCAAGTACCTCGACGGCCAGGAGCCCAAGCCGGGGCTGGTCATCGGGACCAAGCTGAAGGACGTCGACGGCCAGGCCTACCAGCTGTACTACCTCTTCCCGCTGGCGCAGGAGGAGAAGACGCTGAGCCTGGTCAAGGGCACCCTCGCGACCGCCGGGCTGTTCCTGGTGGTGCTGCTGGGAGCGATCGCCTGGCTGGTGGTGCGCCAGGTCGTCACCCCGGTCCGGATGGCGGCGCAGATCGCGGAGCGGCTCTCCGCGGCCAAGCTGCAGGAACGGATGAAGGTCACCGGTGAGGACGACATCGCGCGCCTCGGCGAGGCCTTCAACAAGATGGCGCAGAACCTCCAGGTCAAGATCCAGCAGTTGGAGGAGCTGTCGCGGATGCAGCGGCGGTTCGTCTCCGATGTCTCGCACGAACTGCGGACGCCGCTGACGACCGTACGGATGGCGGCGGACGTCATCCACGAGGCGCGCGTCGACTTCGATCCGGTGACGGCGCGGTCGGCGGAGCTGCTGGCCGGGCAGCTGGACCGGTTCGAGTCGCTGCTGGCGGACCTCCTGGAGATCAGCCGGTTCGACGCGGGCGCGGCGGCCCTGGAGGCCGAGCCGATAGACCTGCGGGACGTCGTACGCCGGGTGATCGAGGGTGCCGAGCCGCTCGCCGAGCGCAAGGGCAGCCGGATACGGGTGGTCGGCGACGAGCAGCCGGTGGTGGCCGAGGCCGACGCCCGGCGGGTCGAGCGGGTGCTGCGCAACCTCGTGGTCAACGCCGTGGAGCACGGCGAGGGCCGGGACGTGGTGGTGCGTATGGGCTCGGCCGGAGGCGCGGTGGCCATCGCGGTGCGCGACTACGGAGTGGGCCTCAAGCCCGGCGAGGCGACGCGGGTGTTCAACCGCTTCTGGCGGGCCGACCCGGCCCGGGCCAGGACGACCGGGGGCACCGGTCTCGGCCTGTCGATCGCCGTCGAGGACGCCCGGCTGCACGGCGGCTGGCTCCAGGCCTGGGGCGAGCCCGGCGGCGGCTCCCAGTTCCGGCTGACGCTGCCGCGCACGGCCGACGAGCCGCTGCGCGGATCTCCGATACCGCTGGAGCCGGAGGATTCGCGGGCCGCGCGCGAGCGGGCCCGGCTGGGCGCGGCGCCCGAGCAGGGCAACGGGCTGCGGCTGGCGAGCGTGCCGGTCCAGCCCGCCGCCACCCGCTCCTCGCTGGGGGTGCCGCCCGGGCCGCCGGCCGCGCCGCGCACGTCCGGGCCGGCCGCCGATCCGACCGCGCTGCCCGGTGGCGGCGGGGCCAGGGTGGTGCCGCGGGTCACCGACGCGCGCGTGGAGGGCGAGTCCGTACCATCGCAGGCTGCTGACAGAGCGGCTGCCCCGGCAGCCGCCGACCAGGAGGAATCGTCTCGTGGGCGCTGATCGGGGGAGGGGCCGCGGCCGTCGGCTGCGGTCGGCCGCGCTGCTGGGCTGCGGCGGTGTGCTGGTGGCGGGGTGCGCGTCGATGCCCGACAGCGGTGATGTGCACGCGGTGCAGGCGTCGCAGCGCGCCGACTCGCAGGTGCAGGTGTACGCGGTGCCGCCGCGTGAGGGGGCGGCTGCCGACGAGATCGTCGACGGGTTCCTGGAGGCGATGACCAGTGACGACCCGCAGTTCGCGACGGCGCGCAAGTATCTGACGCCGCAGGCCGCGCGGGCCTGGAAGCCGGATCAGGCGACGACGGTGCTGGCCGACGGGCCGAACCCGCAGCCGAACCGGACCAGCGACAAGGGCGACAGCTCCAGCTTCACGTTCACGGTGACCGGCAAGCCGGTCGCCGTGGTGGACAAGCAGCACGCCTACCAGCCGGCCGGAGCGAAGTCGACGTACAACGAGACGATCCATCTCGTACGGCAGAACACGGCGAGCGGCAAGGAGTGGCGCATCGACACGCTGCCGGAGGGGCTGCTGCTCGGCCAGTCGGACTTCCAGCGCATCTACCGTTCCGTCAACAAGTACTACTTCGCGTCGGGTCAGGACCGGCTGGTCGCCGATCCGGTGTACGTGCGTCAGCGCAACGACCCCGAGACGCAGATGAACCTGGTCACCCAGACGGTCATGGCCGTGCTGGAGGGGCCGACCAACTGGCTGCGGCCGGTGGTGGGTTCGCGCTTCCCGAGCGGGACGGCGCTCAAGGACGGCACCAAGGCGCTCGCGTTCGACGACCGCAACGCGCTCAAGGTGCCGCTCAGCGAGCGGGCGTCCAACGTCGGCGGCGGCCAGTGCCGCAAGATGGCGGCCCAACTGCTGTTCACGCTGCGGGATCTGACCGCGACACGGGTGGGCCAGGTGGAGCTGGACCGGGCGAACGGCTCGCAGCTGTGTGTGCTCGGCGGCGACCAGGCCGAGCAGTACGCGCCGGAGCGCGCCACGCCCAAGCCCGGCCAGTACTTCCTGGACGCGCAGGGGCGGCTCGCGCGGATGCGTGCCGGTGAGGGCGCCGGCGCGGACGGCGCCGACAGTGCCGAGAGCGCCGACGGTGACGTGGTCACCGAGCTGGTCCCCGGGCCGTTCGGCCGGGCCGAGCAGCGGCTGCGTTCGGTCGCGGTGGAGCGGCGCGAGAGGCGGGCGGCGGGCGTGACGAACGACGGCCGCTCGCTGTACGTGGCACCCATCATGTCCGACGGCGAGCTGGTGAAGACGCCGGTGACGAGCCAGAGCAAGGACCCGAAGGACGGTCTCTCGGCGCCGAGTTGGGACGGCCGCGACGATCTGTGGGTGGCCGACCGGGACCCGGCCCACCCCCGGCTGCTCCACCTCGACCACGGCCAGGGACAGCCTCAGGAGGTCGATGTCGCCGGTCTGAACGGGGCGCACATCGAGCAGGTGCGGATGTCGGCGGACAGCGTGCGGATCGCGCTCCTGGTGAACGAGGGCGGCCGTACGACGCTGCGGATCGGCCGTGTGGAGCGGATCGGCGACCCGGACCATCCCCAGGTCTCCGTGGTGGAACTGCGCCCCGGAGCGCCCCAGATGGAGGATGTGACGGCCGTGTCCTGGGCCGGCCGCAGCCGCCTCGTCGTGGTCGGCAAGGAGACCGGCGGCCTCCAGCAGCAGTTGCGCTACATGCAGACGGACGGCTCGCTGTCGGCGGCGGGCAATCTGCCGGGCGCCAACCGGGTGACCGACATCGCCGCCGCGGACGACGAGCGGCTGCCGCTGGTGGCGCACTCGAAGGAGGACGGCATCGTCCGACTGCCGCCGGGCGCCAACTGGAAGACGGCGGTCAAGACGGGCTCCTCCCCGGTCTACCCGGGCTGACGACCCCGCCCGCCCCGGGCGGGCGCACGACCACCCGGGGCGGCCCGGTGCTGCCGTTCCACGGCTGGGCCGACCGGTGGCCTGCCCACCCCCGGCGGTTTTCCACAGGGGTGGCCGGGCAGCCTCGCTGTTGGCAGAGTGGGTGCCATGCGGGGATGGTGGCAGGAGATCTCCGGGCTGGTGCTGCCGGTTGCCTGCGGCGGCTGCGGCAGTCCCCGTACGGCGCTGTGCGAGCGGTGCGCGGCGGCGCTGCTCGGTGTGCGGGCGCGGCGGGTCCGGCCTGCCCCCGAGCCCGCGGGACTGCCGGTGGTGTACGCGGCGGCGGTCTACGAGGACGCCGTGCGGGCGGTGCTCCTCGCCCACAAGGAGCGGGGTGCCCTGGGGCTGGCCGGGGTCCTCGGGCAGGCGCTCGCGGGTGCGGTGCGGTTGGCCGCCGCAGCGCCCCGGGACGGGCCGCTGCTGCTCGTGCCGGTGCCGTCGGCGCGGCGTGCGGTGCGGGCGCGCGGGCATGATCCGGCGCGCCGGATCGCCCTGGCGGCGGCGGGCGAGTTGCGGCGTACGGGTACGGACGCGCGGGTGGCGGCGGTGCTGCGTCAGCGGCGTGCGGTGGCGGACCAGTCGGGGCTGAGCGCCCGGCAGCGGCTGGCGAATCTGAGCGGGGCGCTGGAGGTGTCGGCCGGTGGTGACCGGCTGCTGGAGGGCGGCCGGGTGGTCCTGGTGGACGACCTCATGACGACGGGTGCCTCGCTGGTGGAGGCGGCCCGGGCGGTCGCGTGCGCGGCCGGCGGGACGGGTGGCGCGGCGGGCCGTTTCCCGGCGCACGCGGTTCCGGGATTCGCGCAGCGGACGGCGACGGCCGCGGTCGTCGCGTCGACCCCGGCATCCTTCGAAATAAACCGGAACTGACGGGGAACCCGCATCGTTGCAGGTAGTAAGAGGCATGAAACGCCTGAATGGAGGTACGTGCTGGTAGCGGGTGCCGACATCCGTCCGAGCGAGCTATGTTCGGTTATGAGGAATGGCGAAAGCGGCCTCACGGAATGCACGGCCTCGCTTCTGGGTACTTCCCCGAACCTGAAGTCGGTGGGGTGGCGATCTTCCCCACGGGGGAGGAGGAGGTGAAAGTCGCCCAGTCCGAGACTCCGGTGCCCACCGGAGTCTGGTGCAAGAGGGAGACGCTCCGCGATTGAGTCGGAGCGATCCGGGAACGGAGTTCTGCGTGGACATCGTCGTCAAGGGCCGCAAGACCGAGGTACCCGAGCGGTTCCGCAAGCACGTGGCCGAGAAGCTGAAGCTGGAGAAGATCCAGAAGCTCGACGGCAAGGTAATCAGCCTCGACGTCGAGGTGTCCAAGGAACACAACCCGCGGCAGGCCGACCGTTCCGACCGAGTGGAGATCACGCTGCACTCGCGTGGCCCGGTGATCCGGGCGGAGGCGGCGGCTGCCGATCCGTACGCAGCCCTCGACCTGGCTCACAGCAAGCTGGAGGCGCGGCTGCGCAAGGAGCACGACAAGCGCTACACCCGCAGGGGCAACGGCCGGCTCTCGGCCGCCGAGGTGGCCGACGTGGTCCCGGGCGTGGCCGAGTTGAACGCGAACGGCGAGCCGGTGGGCGTATCGCAGGAGGACGGCGTTCCGGTCACCCGGATGGGATCGGTCGAAGTCCAGGGCGAGGGACCGCTGGTGGTCCGCGAGAAGACCCATGTCGCCGCCCCGATGACGCTCGACCAGGCGCTCTACGAGATGGAACTGGTCGGACACGACTTCTACCTCTTCGTCGACTCCGAGACGAAGCATCCCAGCGTCGTCTACCGGCGGCACGCCTACGACTACGGCGTGATCCACCTGGAGACGGACCCGCTGGCCGGTGAGGACGCGAGCGGCGCCGGCGGAGCGCTCGGCGGGTGATCTGGCGGGCGGCGCGCTGAACGAAGCCGTGCGGCGCGCCGTACCAGAGAGCGGTGGTGCCCCTGGAGCGCCTTGTGCGCCCCCAGGGGCACCACTGTGCGACCTCTGGAGCGCCGCTTGGTCGGCCGGGCATGAAATCATGGCGTCGCACACCAACCGCTGCTCCCCGGAGCATGGTTGGCAGCCACACCAACTTGGGCCATGGCCTTCAGGGGGAGGAACGATGGCAGACAGCTTCGGGCCGGTGCACGCCGGGTCGGCCCCGGACGGTTCTGACGGGGCTCCCACCGGCATGGAAGCGGCGGGTTCGCGCAAGGAGCCCATCCGGGTCCTGGTCGTGGACGACCACGCGCTGTTCCGCCGGGGCCTGGAGATCGTGCTGGCCGCGGAGGAGGACATCCAGGTCGTCGGCGAGGCGGGCGACGGGGCGGAGGCCGTGGACAAGGCGGCGGACCTGCTGCCCGACATCGTGCTGATGGACGTACGGATGCCGCGGCGCGGCGGCATCGAGGCCTGCACCTCCATCAAGGAGGTCGCCCCCAGCGCGAAGATCATCATGCTGACGATCAGCGACGAGGAGGCCGACCTCTACGACGCGATCAAGGCGGGGGCGACGGGCTACCTCCTCAAGGAGATCTCCACCGACGAGGTGGCGACCGCCATCCGGGCGGTCGCGGACGGCCAGTCGCAGATCAGCCCGTCGATGGCGTCGAAGCTTCTCACCGAGTTCAAGTCGATGATCCAGCGCACCGACGAGCGCCGGCTGGTGCCCGCGCCGAGGCTCACCGACCGTGAGCTCGAAGTGCTCAAGCTCGTGGCGACCGGGATGAACAACCGGGACATCGCCAAGGAGTTGTTCATCTCCGAGAACACCGTGAAGAACCACGTCCGGAACATCCTGGAGAAGCTTCAGCTGCACTCCCGGATGGAGGCGGTGGTGTACGCGATGCGCGAGAAGATCCTGGAGATCCGCTAGCCCGCCCCACCGGTGCGCCCTTCCACCCGGCCCGCCCGGTGCGGGACGGCGACCCGTGGCCCACGCCGGGTCAGCGCCCCGGGAAGGGCTCAGAGCGCCGCTATCGCCGCAGTCAGCTCACGGGCGAGCCCCGGAGTGTCGGCGCGCTCGATCCGTACGGCGTCGCAGTCCACCCACCGCGCCGCCTCCAGCAGGGCCTGCGCCATCGGGGCTATCGCCTTGGGCGTCTCCAGGGAGACCTGCTTGGCCACCAGGGTGCGGCCCTCGCGGGCCGGGTCGGCGCGGCCGAGCAGCCTGCCGCCCGCCAGCAGGGGCATCGCGAAGTATCCGTACACCCGCTTCGGCTTCGGGGTGTAGGCCTCCAGACGGTGGCTGAAGCCGAAGATCCGCTCGGTGCGCGCGCGGTCCCAGATCAGCGAGTCGAAGGGTGAGAGCAGCGTCGTACGGTGGCGTCCGCGCGGCTCGGTGGCCAGCGCCTGCGGGTCCGCCCAGGCCGCCTTGTCCCAGCCCTGGACGGTGACCGGCACCAGACCGGAGTCGGCGATCACCGCGTCCACCTGCTCGCCCCTGAGGCGGTGGTAGTCCGCGATGTCCGCGCGGGTGCCCACGCCGAGGGAGCGGCCCGCCAGCGCGACGAGCCGGCGCAGGCACTCGGCGTCGTCCAGCTCGTCGTGCAGATGGACGTCCGGAATGGCGCGCTCGGCCAGGTCGTACACCCGCTTCCAGCCGCGCCGTTCGACGCACACCACCTCGCCGTACATCAGCGCGCGTTCGACGGCGACCTTCGACTCCGACCAGTCCCACCACTCGCCCTTGTTCTTGGCACCGCCCAAGTCCGTCGCGGTCAGGGGGCCTTCGGCCCGCAGCTGCTTGATCACCTGCTCGTACGCCCCGTCCGGCAGGTCGTGGTGCCACTGCGGGCGGGTGCGGTAGGCGCGGCGGCGGAAGGCGAAGTGCGGCCACTCCTCCACGGGCAGGATGCAGGCGGCGTGCGACCAGTACTCGAAGGCGTGGGCGCCCGTCCAGTACGCCGACTCCACCGCTCTGCGGCCCACCGCGCCCAGACGGGCGTACGGAATCAGCTCGTGCGACCGGGCGAGGACCGAGATCGTGTCGAGCTGGACCGCGCCCAGGTGCCGCAGCACGCCCCGGACCCCGCCCTTGCGGTCGGGCGCGCCCATGAAGCCCTGGGCGCGCAGGGCGATGCGACGGGCCTCGTCGGCGGAGAGTTGGGCGGTGGGGCGCGGCAGGCTGGTCATGCTCCGCACGATAGACGGCGGCACTGACAATCCACCCGGGCGCAGGCCCCCCGGGAAGCGTCCGCGCCCGCCCCGCGCTACGGGCGGCAGGCCGTGGCTCACCCCGGCTCAGGCCCGCCGCGCTGCCCTCACGTGCGGGCCGGCAGGTACGCGCGCGTGGTGGGCAGGCCCAGGTCGCCGGGGAGGAGGCCGCCCACCCAGCTGTCGCGTCGGGTGCCGCCGTGGACGAGGCCCGCGCGCAGGGTGCCCTCCACGGTGAAGCCCGCCTTCTCGGCCACCGCGCGCGAGGCCTTGTTGCCGACCTCCGCCCGCCACTCCAGGCGCTCGACGCCGGCCGACTCGAAGGCCCAGCGGGCGGCGGCAAGGGCCGCCTCGGTCATATAGCCGCGGCCCCGGTGCTCCTTGGCCGCCCAGAACCCCAGTTCGGCGACGTTCTCGCCGCGCCGCATGAGGCCGACCATCGCCACCAGCGCGCCTTCCGTCTCCGACGTCCTTGGAGCCTCCGCTCCCTCCGCAGACACCCCGGCCCCACTGTCCCCATGGACCCCATCAGCCCCGGGGGTGACTCGCAGACGTACCGCGAAGGTGTAGTCGGAGTCGTCCCGCCAGCCGTTGGGGGCGAAGGTGCCGGTGAAGGCCTCGGCGTGCTCGCGCAGATAGGGGGAGGGGACGGTGGTCCAGCGCTGGATGTCGGGGTCCTGACAGGCCGCGTAGGTGTCCTCCGCGTCCTGCGGGCCGACGGGGCGCAGCAGCAGGCGCTCGGTGCTGAGGGTGACTGGGTCCATCGGCTGATTCTCCGTGCGGGACCTGAACGGACGCCAGGGCTTTTCGTGTTTCCCGGCACCTTCCGGGCGCCCGGTCCGTTGTCGTCATGGCAGACCTCCCGGCGCGGGCGGGTCCTCGCATACGATGGCCGTTGCCCAGAAGTAATCAACCGTACTCGACCGCGCCAGGCCCGACCGGCAAGGAGACCAACCCCCGTGTCCGTCCTTTCAAAGCTCATGCGTGCAGGCGAAGGCAAGATCCTGCGCAAGCTGCACCGCATCGCGGACCAGGTCAACTCCATCGAAGAGGACTTCGTGAACCTCTCCGACGCCGAGCTCCGTGCCCTCACCGACGAGTACAAGGAGCGGTACGCGAACGGGGAGAGCCTGGACGACCTGCTCCCGGAAGCCTTCGCCACCGTCCGCGAGGCCGCCAAGCGTGTCCTCGGCCAGCGTCACTACGACGTCCAGATGATGGGTGGCGCGGCGCTGCACCTCGGCTATGTGGCCGAGATGAAGACCGGTGAGGGCAAGACCCTCGTCGGCACCCTTCCCGCCTACCTCAACGCGCTCTCCGGCAAGGGCGTGCACCTGATCACGGTCAACGACTACCTGGCCGAGCGCGACTCCGAGATGATGGGCCGGGTGCACAAGTTCCTCGGCCTCGAGGTCGGCTGCATCCTGGCCAACATGTCGCCCGCCGAGCGCCGCGCGCAGTACGCCTGCGACATCACGTACGGAACGAACAACGAGTTCGGCTTCGACTACCTGCGCGACAACATGGCGTGGTCCCAGGAGGAGCTCGTCCAGCGCGGTCACAACTTCGCGATCGTCGACGAGGTCGACTCCATCCTGGTCGACGAGGCGCGTACGCCGCTGATCATCTCCGGCCCGGCCGACCAGGCCACCAAGTGGTACGGCGACTTCGCCAAGCTGGTCACGCGCCTCACCAAGGGCGAGGCGGGCAACCCGCTCAAGGGCATCGAGGAGACCGGCGACTACGAGGTCGACGAGAAGAAGCGCACCGTCGCCATCCACGAGCCCGGCGTCGCCAAGGTCGAGGACTGGCTGGGCATCGACAACCTCTACGAGTCGGTGAACACCCCGCTCGTCGGTTATCTGAACAACGCCATCAAGGCGAAGGAACTGTTCAAGAAGGACAAGGACTACGTCGTCATCGACGGCGAAGTCATGATCGTCGACGAGCACACCGGCCGTATCCTCGCCGGCCGCCGCTACAACGAGGGCATGCACCAGGCGATCGAGGCGAAGGAAGGGGTGGACATCAAGGACGAGAACCAGACGCTCGCCACGATCACCCTCCAGAACTTCTTCCGCCTCTACGACAAGCTCTCCGGCATGACCGGTACGGCGATGACCGAGGCCGCCGAGTTCCACCAGATCTACAAGCTGGGCGTCGTGCCGATCCCGACGAACAAGCCCATGGTCCGCAAGGACCAGTCGGACCTGATCTACCGGACCGAGGTCGCCAAGTTCGACGCGGTGGTCGACGACATCGCCGAGAAGCACGAGAAGGGCCAGCCGATCCTGGTCGGCACCACCTCGGTCGAGAAGTCCGAGTACCTCTCGCAGCAGCTCTCCAAGCGCGGCATCCAGCACGAGGTGCTGAACGCCAAGCAGCACGACCGGGAGGCGACGATCGTCGCCCAGGCCGGCCGCAAGGGCGCCGTCACCGTCGCCACGAACATGGCCGGCCGAGGCACCGACATCAAGCTCGGCGGCAACCCGGACGACCTCGCCGAGGCGGAGCTGCGCCAGCGCGGCCTGGACCCGGTCGAGCACGTCGAGGAGTGGGCGCAGGCGCTGCCCGCCGCCCTGGAGAAGGCCGAGCAGGCCGTCAAGGCGGAGTTCGAAGAGGTCAAGGAGCTCGGCGGCCTCTACGTGCTGGGCACCGAGCGCCACGAGTCGCGCCGTATCGACAACCAGCTGCGCGGTCGCTCCGGCCGTCAGGGCGACCCGGGCGAGTCCCGCTTCTACCTGTCGCTGGGCGACGACCTGATGCGCCTGTTCAAGGCGCAGATGGTCGAGCGCGTCATGTCGATGGCCAATGTGCCGGACGACGTGCCGATCGAGAACAAGATGGTGACGCGCGCGATCGCGTCGGCCCAGTCGCAGGTCGAGCAGCAGAACTTCGAGACGCGCAAGAACGTCCTGAAGTACGACGAGGTGCTCAACCGCCAGCGCGAGGTCATCTACGGCGAGCGCCGCCGCGTCCTGGAGGGCGAGGACCTGCACGAGCAGGTGCAGCACTTCATGGACGACACCATCGACGCCTACATCCAGGCGGAGACCGTCGAGGGCTTCGCCGAGGAGTGGGACCTGGACCGGCTGTGGGGCGCCTTCAAGCAGCTCTACCCGGTGAAGGTCACCGTGGAGGAGCTGGAGGAGGCGGCGGGCGACCGCGCGGGCATCACCGCCGAGTTCATCGCCGAGTCCATCAAGGACGACATCCACGAGCAGTACGCGGCGCGCGAGGAGCAGCTCGGCTCCGAGATCATGCGTGAGCTGGAGCGGCGCGTGGTCCTCTCGGTGCTCGACCGCAAGTGGCGCGAGCACCTCTACGAGATGGACTACCTCCAGGAGGGCATCGGCCTGCGGGCCATGGCGCAGAAGGACCCGCTGGTCGAGTACCAGCGCGAGGGCTTCGACATGTTCAACGCCATGATGGACGGCATCAAGGAGGAGTCCGTCGGCTACCTGTTCAACCTGGAGGTCCAGGTCGAGCAGCAGGTCGAGGAGGTGCCGGTCGAGGACGCGGCGCCGTCCGACAAGCCGTCGCTGGAGAAGGAGCCCGCCGGGGCGCGTCCGGAGATCCGGGCCAAGGGCCTGGACGCCCCGCAGCGCCCGGACCGGCTGCACTTCTCCGCGCCGACGGTGGACGGCGAGGGCGGTGTCGTCGAGGGTGACTTCGACAACGGCGACGAGCCGGCCCGCTCCGAGGCCGACGGTATGACCCGCGCGGAGCGCCGCAAGGCCCAGAAGAGCACGGGCGGCCGTCGCCGCAAGAAGTAGCGGCACCGCGCGCCCGTGAGGCGCGCGGTCACCGGATGGGGCCGGGCACCGTACGGGTGCCCGGCCCCACTTCTACGGCCGCGCACCGCCAGCGCAGGTCGGCGCCCTGCTCCAGCCGGAAGGCCATGGCGCGTACGTGGTCGCCGGCGCCGATGCGCGCGAAGGCCTCGATGACGCCAGGCCGGGGGACGTACTCGTCGCAGTGGCGCACCACCGGCCGGCACGAGGCGCGCAGCGGGCTGGCCGGGGCCAGGAGCACCAGCTGCTCGTACGCCTCGCCGACGGTGTGCCCCAGCATCCAGTGGACCGGCCGGTGGCCGCTGAGGACGGCGAGCAGGCGCTCCGCGAACCAGTAGCGCGGCAGCCGCCCGCGCCGTGTGGGGGCGGAGGCCGGGCCGGGCCTGCCGGGCCCCGCCAGGTCGCCGCGCCCCGCGGGCCGGGTCCTGTCGGTCCGCGCGGCCGTCCTCGTCCTGTCGGTCCTGTTCATCTCCGTCGCCCCCTTTGATACCGGCCAGTAGCTTTCCGTTGGGGATCTTGTACGGGGGCGGTGGCGCCGGTCGCAAGGGCGGCTGGAGGGGCGCGGTGCGGCCCGGAGGATTCACCTATCTGGGTGATGCGGGGCCCGGCGGGGCCGGTGGCGCCACGGAATCCGGCACACCGCCCCACGGGGCCGCCGACGCCGTGCGGGCAACCCGAAGGGGGACTCCCCCACGTATCCTGAGGGCGTCTTCCGACCAGAAAAGAGCGGCCTGCCATGCGCGTGTACCTCCCCCTGACCCTCCCCGGTCTCGCGACGGCGCACACCGCGGGAGAGCTCGGGCCCGGCCCGCTGACCGCCTATGCCGTCACCCCCGGCCTGCGCGAGTGGTACGTCTCGGACGACATCGAGGAGCTGGAGTACGCGGCGCTGAGCCGGGCCGCGGCGGCGTCGCTGCGGCTGCTCGCCGTCGACCCGAGGGCCCCCAGGCGCCGGGTCGTGGTCGCCGTGGACGTACCCGACGGAACCGCCTCGGCCGACCCGGACCGCGGCCTTGAGGCGAGCGCGCTGGGCGAGGTGCGGATCGCGGGGCCGGTGCCGCTGGCCAAGGCGGCGGCGGTGCACGTGGACGCGGACGACGCGGTCGGCGATGTCGCCGCGGCGGCCGACGCGCTGGGCGCGGCGGACCAGGGCGACGACGACGCCCAGTTCACGGTCGACGGTGCCGAGGACCACGAGCTGCTGTGGTTCGGGGTGCAGGAGATTCCCAACCTCATCGGCTGACGGCCGGCTGACCCGCGCTTTCGCCTCCCGTCTGGGCTCGGGCGGATCCGTTGTCAGTGGGGGTGGGTACCGTTCTGGCATGGGGAAGCGCACGACGCATCTGGTCTGGGACTGGAACGGCACACTGCTCGACGACATCGCGGCGGTCATCGAGGCGACCAACGCCGCCTTCGCGGAGCTCGGCCTCGCGCCGATCACGCTGGAGCGCTACCGCGAGCTGTACTGCGTGCCGATACCCCGCTTCTACGAGCGGCTGATGGGGCGGCTGCCGACCGACGCGGAGTGGCTCGTGATGGACGAGGCGTTCCACAAGCACTACTGGCTGCGGGCGGACGCCTGCGCGCTCACCACGGGCGCGGCCGAGCTGCTCGCCGCACGGCGGGCGGCCGGGCTCAGCCAGTCACTGCTGTCGATGGCCCCGCACGAGCACCTGGTGCCGATCGTGCGGCGGCACGGCATCACCGAGCACTTCCTGCGGGTGGACGGGCGCACCGGCCCCTCGCACGGCAGCAAGGCCGAGCACATGGTGCGGCATCTGACCTTGCTGCGCGAGGCGGGCGAGGGGATATCCCCGGACCGGATCGTGGTGATCGGGGACGCGGTGGACGACGCCGTGGCGGCTGCTCACGTGGGCGCGCGTGCGGTGCTGTACACAGGGGGATCGCACAGCCGCGCCAGCCTCGCGCTGGCGGGCGTGCCGGTGGTGGACACGCTGGCGGAAGCGGTTCGGACGGCGGAGGCGCTGGCGGGCTGAGGCCCCTTCGTACGTACACGGCGGGCCCGGGGGCGGCCCCGCCGTCCCGGGGCGCCCCGGGACGGCGCGCACGGCCTCAGGGGGCGCCCAGGCGTGCCCGGAGCCGGACCGTGCCCCGGAGCCCCCCGCCCGCCGCCTACGTCACCGGCGCCTTCGCCCGCAGCACCGTGAGGAACTCCCGCATCCAGGTGGAGTGGTCCGGCCAGGCGCGGGCGGAGACCAGGGTGCCGTCGACGACGGTTTCCGTGTCGCGGAAGCTGGCCCCGGCGGCCTGCATGTCGAGTTCGAGGGCGGGGTACGCGGTGACCCGGCGGCCACTGAGGCCGCCGACCGCCGCGGTCAGGAGGGGGCCATGACAGATCTGGGCGACCGGCTTGTCCGTGTCGAAGAAGGCCTTGAGGAGCTTGCGCAGCTCGGGGTCGTTGCGCAGGTACTCCGGCGCCCGGCCGCCCGGGATCACCAGGGCGGCGTACTGGCCGGGGTCGACCTCCGAGAACGCCAGGTCGGCCGGCCAGGTGTAGCCCGGCTTCTCGGTGTAGGTGTCGAAGCCCGGCTCGAAGTCGTGGATGACGAACTGGAGCTTCTTGCGGGCGGGGGCGGCGATATGGACGTCGTAGCCCTCCTCGCGCAGCCGCTGGTAGGGGTAGAGGACCTCCAGCGACTCCGCCGCGTCGCCGGTCACGATCAGGATCTTGGCTGCCATCGGTGCTCCCGGAGTCGACCGTGCGTGCCTGGTTCGTACAGGGTGCGCGGGGTGCTTCGTCCCGCTGTGCCTCGGGCTGTGCGCGGTGCGTCGCGCTGCGTCCCGAGGCGTACCGTGCGTACGGGGCAAACGTGCCCCGGCCCGGCCGGTTTGCCAAGAGGGCGTCAGGACGGTCCGCGTCGCTGTCCAGAGTGTCAAACTTCGGGCCCTGCTTTTGTACACATACGGCTCATGACGGTTCGGGGGGGCGGGGCGATAGCCTTGACCCGTGATCAGCGCGATATCCCGCAGGGGCACTGCCGCCCCTGCCCTGCGCCCGGAGTGCCACAGTGCCCGGGCCCTCGCTGATTCCCGTATCCCGGGCCCTTCGCCGAAAATGGCCAATAACGACCCGGGCATCTCTCATCGCGGCATAACGTCGACTCCGACCGGACACCCCGCGTCGTGGCGTTGCGCCGCTTCTACCTACGTCACGCAATGGCGCGCGACAGGAGCCAGAGGACATGCAGACCAAGCTGGACGAAGCCAAGGCCGAGCTGCTCGCACGGGCGGCCCGGGTAGCTGAGAACAGCCCGGTGGGGGGCCCCGGCGGTCTGGGGGGCGCCCCCCAGGACCGGGCAGCCACCACCGGGGCCGCGGGGGAGGAAGGTCCTGCCCGGGACGCCGTCCTCGGGTACCTCCAGCGCTACTACCTGCACACCGCTCCCGAGGACCTGGCCGACCGCGACCCGGTTGACGTCTTCGGCGCAGCCCTGTCGCACTACAGGTTGGCCGAAAATCGCCCCCAGGGCACGGCGAGCGTGCGGGTGCACACCCCGACGGTCGAGGAGAACGGCTGGACGTGCAGTCACTCGGTCGTGGAGGTCGTGACCGACGACATGCCCTTCCTGGTGGACTCGGTCACCAACGAGCTCTCCCGCCAGAACCGTGGCATCCACGTCGTGATCCATCCGCAGGTGGTGGTCCGCCGCGACGTCACCGGCAAGCTCATCGAGGTCCTGGACATCCCCGCGCAGGCCGGTGGTCTGCCGCACGACGCGCTCGTCGAGTCCTGGATCCACGTCGAGATCGACCGGGAGACCGACCGCGCCGACCTGAAGCAGATCACCGCCGACCTGCTGCGGGTGCTCTCCGACGTCCGTGAGGCCGTCGAGGACTGGGAGAAGATGCGCGACGCCTCGCTGCGCATCGCCGACGAGCTCCCCAAGGAGCCCAAGGCGGGCGACCTGCGCGACGAGGAGGTGGACGAGGCCCGGGAGCTGCTGCGCTGGCTCTCCGACGACCACTTCACCTTCCTCGGCTACCGCGAGTACGAGCTGCGCGAGGACGACTCGCTGGCGGCCGTGCCCGGCACCGGCCTCGGTATCCTGCGCTCCGACCCGCAGCACGGCGGCGACGACAGCCACCCGGTCAGCCCGTCCTTCGAGCGGCTGCCCGCCGACGCGCGCGCCAAGGCCCGCGAGCACAAGCTCCTGGTGCTCACCAAGGCCAACAGCCGGGCCACCGTGCACCGCCCCTCCTACCTCGACTACGTCGGCGTGAAGAAGTTCGACGACAACGGCAACGTGGTCGGCGAGCGCCGCTTCCTCGGCCTGTTCTCCTCGGCCGCGTACACCGAGTCGGTCCGCCGCGTCCCCGTGGTGCGCCGCAAGGTCGCCGAGGTGCTGCGCGGCGCCGGGTTCTCGCCCAACAGCCACGACGGCCGCGACCTGCTCCAGATCCTGGAGACCTACCCGCGCGACGAGCTGTTCCAGACCCCGGCCGACCAGCTGCGCTCCATCGTCACCTCGGTGCTCTACCTCCAGGAGCGGCGCCGGCTGCGCCTCTACCTGCGCCAGGACGAGTACGGGCGCTACTACTCGGCGCTGATCTACCTGCCCCGCGACCGCTACACCACGGGTGTGCGGCTTCGGCTCATCGACATCCTCAAGGAGGAGCTCGGCGGCACCAGCGTCGACTTCACCGCCTGGAACACCGAGTCGATCCTGTCCCGGCTCCACTTCGTGGTGCGGGTGCCCGCCGGCACCGAGCTGCCCGACCTCACCGACGCCGACACCGAGCGCATCGAGGCCCGGCTGGTGGACGCCGCCCGCTCCTGGGCCGACGGCTTCTCCGACGCGCTGAACGCCGAGTGCGGCGAGGAGCGCGCCGCCGAGCTGCTGCGCCGCTACGGCCACGCCTTCCCCGAGGGCTACAAGGCGGACCACTCGCCGCGCGCGGCGGTGGCCGACCTGGTCCACCTGGAGCAGCTCACCCACGGCCGCAAGGACTTCGCGCTCTCGCTGTACGAGCCGGTGGGCGCGGTCCCCGGCGAGCGCCGGTTCAAGATCTACCGCATCGGTGAGCAGGTCTCGCTCTCCGCCGTGCTGCCGGTCCTCCAGCGCCTGGGCGTGGAGGTCACCGACGAGCGCCCCTACGAGCTGCGGTGCGCCGACCGTACGCACGCGTGGATCTACGACTTCGGTCTGCGCCTGCCCAAGAAGATCATCGGCACCGGCGACTACCTCGCGGACGACGCCCGCGAGCGCTTCCAGGAGGCCTTCGCCGCCACCTGGACCGGCGCCGCCGAGAACGACGGCTTCAACTCGCTGGTGCTGCGCGCCGGGCTCAACTGGCGCCAGGCGATGGTGCTGCGCGCCTACGCCAAGTACCTGCGCCAGGCCGGTTCGACCTTCAGCCAGGACTACATGGAGGACACCCTCCGCGACAACGTCCACACCACCCGGCTGCTGGTCTCGCTCTTCGAGGCGCGGATGTCGCCCGGCCGCCAGAGCGCGGGCACCGAGCTCATCGACGGACTGCTCGAAGAGCTGGACGGGGCGCTCGACCAGGTCGCCTCGCTCGACGAGGACCGCATCCTGCGCTCCTTCCTCACCGTCATCAAGGCGACGCTCCGCACGAACTACTTCCAGAAGAACGCCCAGGGCGAGCCCCACGCGTACGTCTCGATGAAGTTCGACCCGCAGGCGATCCCCGACCTGCCGGCGCCCCGCCCGGCGTTCGAGATCTGGGTGTACTCGCCCCGCGTCGAGGGCGTCCACCTGCGCTTCGGCAAGGTCGCGCGCGGTGGGCTGCGCTGGTCCGACCGCCGTGAGGACTTCCGTACGGAGATCCTCGGCCTGGTCAAGGCGCAGATGGTGAAGAACACCGTCATCGTGCCGGTCGGCGCCAAGGGCGGCTTCGTCGCCAAGCAGCTCCCGGACCCGTCCGTGGACCGCGACGCGTGGCTGGCCGAGGGCATCGCCTCGTACAAGACGTTCATCTCGGCGCTGCTCGACATCACCGACAACCTGGTGGCCGGCGAGGTCGTGCCGCCCGCCGACGTGGTGCGCCACGACGAGGACGACACCTACCTGGTGGTCGCCGCCGACAAGGGCACCGCGACCTTCTCGGACATCGCCAACGACGTGGCGATCAGCTACGACTTCTGGCTCGGTGACGCCTTCGCCTCCGGCGGCTCCGCCGGATACGACCACAAGGGCATGGGCATCACCGCGCGCGGTGCCTGGGAGTCCGTCAAGCGGCACTTCCGCGAGCTCGGCCACGACACCCAGACCGAGGACTTCACGGTCGTCGGCGTCGGTGACATGTCCGGTGACGTGTTCGGCAACGGCATGCTGCTCTCCGAGCACATCCGCCTGGTCGCCGCCTTCGACCACCGCCACATCTTCATCGACCCCAGCCCGGACGCGGCCGTCTCCTACGCCGAGCGCCGCCGGCTCTTCGACCTGCCGCGCAGCTCCTGGGCGGACTACAACAAGGAGCTGCTGTCCGTCGGCGGCGGCATCCACCCGCGTACGGCCAAGTCGATCCCGGTCAACGCGCAGATGCGCGCGGCCCTGGGCATCGAGGGCGGCGTCACCAAGCTGACGCCCGCCGAGCTGATGCAGGCGATCCTGAAGTCGCCGGTGGACCTGCTGTGGAACGGCGGCATCGGTACGTATGTGAAGTCCACCGCCGAGTCCAACGCGGACGTCGGTGACAAGGCCAACGACGCGATCCGCGTCAACGGCGAGGACCTGCGGGTCAAGGTCGTCGGCGAGGGCGGCAACCTGGGGCTGACCCAGCTCGGCCGGATCGAGTTCGACCGCAACGGCGGCAAGGTCAACACCGACGCGATCGACAACAGCGCGGGCGTGGACACCTCCGACCACGAGGTGAACATCAAGATCCTGCTCAACGGTCTGGTCACGGACGGCGACATGACCGTCAAGCAGCGCAACAAGATCCTCGCCCAGATGACGGACGAGGTCGGCCACCTGGTGCTGCGCAACAACTACGCGCAGAACACCGCCCTGGCCAACGCGGTCGCGCAGTCGCCCTCACTGCTCCACGCCCACCAGCGGTTCATGCGCCGCCTCGGGCGCGACGGCCACCTGGACCGGGCGCTGGAGTTCCTGCCGACCGACCGCCAGATCCGCGAGCTGCTGAACAACGGGCGCGGACTCAGCCAGCCCGAGCTCGCCGTGCTGCTCGCCTACACCAAGATCACGGTGGCCGACGAGCTGATCCACACGGATCTGCCGGACGACCCGTACCTGCAGAAGCTGCTGCACGCGTACTTCCCGAAGCAGCTGCGCGAGAAGTTCCCCGAGGCCATCGACGGCCACGCGCTGCGCCGCGAGATCGTCACGACGGTCCTGGTCAACGACACGGTGAACACCGGCGGTTCGACCTTCCTGCACCGGCTGCGGGAGGAGACCGGCGCGTCCATGGAGGAGATCGTCCGGGCGCAGACCGCGGCCCGCGAGATCTTCGGTCTGAGCGCGGTGTGGGACGCGGTGGAGGCGCTGGACAACCAGGTCGACGCCGACGTCCAGACCCGGATCAGGCTCCACTCGCGCCGGCTCGTCGAGCGCGGCACGCGCTGGCTGCTCAACAACCGGCCGCAGCCGCTCCAGATCGCCGAGACCATCACGGACTTCACCGAGGGCGTCGAGAAGGTCTGGGGCGAGCTGGCGAACCTGCTCAAGGGCGCGGACCTGGAGTGGTACCAGTCGATCCTGGACGAGCTCACCGAGGCCGGGGTGCCGGACGAGCTCGCGCGCCGGGTCGCCGGGTTCTCCTCCGCGTTCCCCTCGCTCGACGTGGTGGCGATCTCGGGCCGCACCGGCAAGGACCCGCTGGCGGTCGCCGAGGTGTACTACGACCTCGCGGACCGGCTGCGGATCACCCAGCTGATGGACCGGATCATCGAGCTGCCGCGGGCCGACCGCTGGCAGTCCATGGCCCGTGCCTCCATCCGCGAGGACCTGTACGCGGCGCACGCGGGGCTCACCCAGGACGTGCTCGCGGCCGGTGACGGTGTCGCGTCGCCGGAGCAGCGCTTCAAGGCCTGGGAGGAGAAGAACGCGGCGATCCTCGGCCGCGCCCGCACCACCCTGGAGGAGATCCAGGGCTCGGACGCCTTCGACCTGGCGAACCTGTCGGTCGCGATGCGGACCATGCGGACGCTGCTGCGCACGCACAGCTAGAAGCTCCCCGGTGAAAGGGGGCGCCCACCACCAGGTGGGCGCCCCCTTTCCGTTGTCAGCGCGTGGCTTTCCAGAGGGTGACCGTGCCCTCGAACGTGGGGATGTTCTTGTCCGTGGACGGCGTCACCTTGGTGATCTTCCACATGGCCAGATTGCCCTTGGTGGTCACCGAGCACATGGTGTCGCCCGCCTTGATCAGGTGGTCGTCGTTGAGCGCCTGCGCCGAGGCGGAGTTGGGCAGCGGGTTCTGCAGCGCTCCGTCACGGCACTCCTGCGGCGTGGTGCCGTTGGCCTTGCCGAGGGCCTGCCGGAAGTCCAGCCGGTCGTCGCGCGCCTCGAACTCGGTGTTGTCGTAGGCGAGTTTGCCCGTCGGGTCCACGGCCGGCACATCGAAGTCGATCTGCGTGGTGGAGAGCGACTCCGGCGTGCGCACGGTGATCGGCTTGTCCTGGAAGATCACCGTGTACGTGACGTTGGCGGGCGGCACCGAACTGTCCTCGCTCGGGGTGTCCGAGGGCGTGGCCACGACCGGGGACTGCTTCGGCGGGTTCGTGCCGACGGGCGAGGACGAGGAGCCGCCGCCCTTGGCCTGGCCGCCGTCGCCGTCCCCGTCCTTCTTGGTGAGCCAGACCGCGGCGGCGGCGCCCGCGCCGACCGCGAGGACCAGGGTGGCCGCCATGAGGACGGTACGGAGCCGGCGCTTCGGCTTCTTCTGCGGCGCTGTCGGCGCCGGGGCGGGGGTCTGGGCGTGAGCGGCCTGGCCCGGGGCGGGGATGGAGGGCTGCTGCGCCGTGCCGGGACCCGGCCCGTACCCCGTGTCGTACGGGGCGCGGTAGCCTGCGCCGTACCCCGGCACCGGACCGCTCTGGGGGCCTGTCTGCGGGCCTGTGTGCGGGGCGGTGGTCGGCGGCGTGTGGGTGGCCGGGGGCGGTGCCTGGGGCGCCCGAGGGGCCGTATAGGGCGGGGCCGGGGGCATCGCCGGGGACGCCGGGGCCGTGGTGGGCGGCAGCGGGGGCTGCGCCGGGGTGGGCTTCGGCGGCGTCGCGGCGGCCTGCTCGCTGCGGGCGATCTCTGCCGCCACCGCCTGGGGCAGCCACCCCTCGAAGTCGCGCAGGGCGCGCCCCGACGCCTGCTCGCAGAGCGGGGCGAGGTCGGCCGGGGTGATGCGCCGCGCCGGATCGGCGGTCAGCGTGCACTCCAGCAGGGGGCGCAGCTCCGCCGGGTAGCCGCTCAGGTCCGGCGGCCGGTGCGCGGAGTTGGCGATCTGCGCGGCCACGGTGATGGCGCCGCCGTCGCCGTACGGATGGCGTCCGGTGGCCGCGACCGCCGCGATCAGACCGAGCGAGAACACGTCGGTGGCGGGCGTCAGGGGCTCGCCCAGCGCGTGCTCGGGCGACATGTACTGCGGCGTGCCGATCATGCCGCCGCTGGCGGTGAGCTGGGTGGCGTCGGCGGCGCGCGCGATACCGAAGTCGATCACGTAGGGGCCGCCGGAGCCGAGCAGGACGTTGCTGGGCTTCAGATCGCGGTGGATCACCCCGGCGGCGTGGACGGCGGTCAGCGCCTGGGCCGCACAGCCGACGAGCTGGAAGACGGCCGCCAGGGGGAGCGGGCCGAACGAGGTCAGCGCGTCGTGCAGGGAGAGGCCCGGCACGTACTGGGTGGCGAGCCAGGGCTGGGCGCCGCTGGTGTCGTGGTCCACCACCGGAACGATGTGGTAGCCCTGCACCCGGCGGGCGGCCTGCACCTCCTGCTCGAAGCGGCGCCGGAAGTCGGCGTCCTGGCCGTACTCCCTGCGGATCACCTTGAGCGCGACGGGCTGTCCGCCGCGGGTGTGCGAAAGGTAGACCGTGCCCATGCCGCCTTCGCCGATCCGGGCGAGGAGCTGGTAGCCGGCGGTCTCGCGCGGGTCCTCGGGTCCCAGTGGCCTGAGTGTTTCACCGGTTCTGCTGATGGTTCCTCCCCCGGTCGCGGCACCCGACGTGCCGTCAACTGCTGCTGCGGGCGCAGAGCCTACGCGCGCGGCAGCCGCCATAACTACTCAGCTCCGGAACGCCTGCTCCCGCGCACCCGCCGGATGAATTCGGCCGCGTCGGCGTCGCGCACGGTGAGCGGCGCGGTCGGGGGCAGCGCCGGGACCGTCGGCGCGTCCGGCAGCGCCATCCGCAGCCGGGCCGCCGCCTCGGTCGCGGTGATCGCGGCCAGATGCGGCGCGGGCAGCCAGTCCGCGAAGTCCAGCGGTCCGCGGCCGGACAGCCGGCGGCACAGCGACGCCAACTCGGCCGCAGCGGGCCGCTCTTCGGGCCGGGCGGCCAGACAGAGCCGCAGCACCCCGCGCAGCGGCTCGGGGTACGGAGAGAGGTCGGGCGGCTCGCGGTCGGTGCCCGCGATGCGCGCGGCGACGGCGAGGGCGCTGCCCCGTCCGTACGGATGCTGCCCGGTGGCGGCGAGGCCCGCGAGCAGCCCGAGCGCGAACACATCGGCCGCGGGGGTGAGTTCGCGACCGAGGGCGTGCTCGGGCGACATGTACTTCGGGGTGCCCACCAGCCGTCCGGTGGTGGTGAGCCGGACCGCCCCGGCGGCCCTGGCTATGCCGAAGTCGAGCAGCCAGGGCCCGTCGGCGGCGAGCAGCAGGTTGCCGGGCTTCACATCGCGGTGGATCACCCCGGCGTGGTGCACGGAGTCCAGCGCGCGGGCGGCGCAGGCCAGCAGGTGCAGGACGGCTGCGGGCGGCAGCGGTCCGTGCTCCTCAAGGGCGTCGTCCAGCGGGACGCCCGGGATGTAGCGGGTGGCGAGCCAGGGGCGCGGGCCCTGCGCCGAGTGGTCCAGGACGGGGGCGACATGCGCCCCGTACACCCGCTGGGCGGCCTCGACCTCGCGTGCGAAGCGGCGGCGGAACTCCTCGTTCTCCGCGTACTCCCTGCGGATCAGTTTCAGGGCCACCGGCTGGCTGCCCCGGGTGCGGGAGAGGTAGGCCGTGCCCATGCCGCCCTCGCCTATGCGGGCTTCCAGGACATAGCCGGAGACCTGGCGCGGGTCGTCCGCGCGCAGCGGCGGAAAAAGGGTGCCTGGCACCTCGATCCCCCTTCCCCCAGGGCCTCTTGCGGTGCTGCCGAGGCCTTCGTGCCGATGGGGAAGGAGACTATCGCGGCCCACTGACAACGGGCCCCGCGGTCGTCGCGGTCCACAGCCTGCGGCACGAGAGCAGCGCGGCGCCGAGCAGCAGCGCGTTGCGCAGGACCATCAGCGAGGTGCCGACCGCGGTCCCGGCCATGACCTGGCCGTACAGGGTCGGGAAGGCGAGGGCGCTCAGGGCCGCGGCGGGCAGCATCAGGAGCGCGACGGGCCGCTGGCTGGTCTGCCGGGAGGCCAGGCACACGGCGGCCAGGCCGAGCAGCCAGACCAGGTACTGCGGGCTGATCACCCGGCTGGTCACGGTGAAGAGCAGGACCGCGCACAGCGCCGCGTCCGCCGGGGTGGCCGCCGTCCAGCGGCGCGCCCTGAGCCGCCACAGGAGCAGCCAGCAGAACGCCAGCACGGTCAGGGCGAGGGCGAGCCGGGCCACCGAGGAGACGTACGGGCCGGTGAACTCCATGGCGCCGTACCGGTAGACGACCCGGCCCGGCCAGTGCGCGAGGAGGTGGGCGAGCTGGAGGCCGGTGCCGCCGAGGGACTCGATCTGCACGCCCCGGCTGCCCTGCTGGCGCAGGAAGTCCAGGGTGTGGGTAAAGCCGAGGGCGAGGACGGCGAGCAGGGCGGTGGCGGCGCCGAGCGCCGCCGTCCAAGACGCGCGCGTGGTGCGACCGCGCGGGGTGCCGATCAGGGTCAGCGCGGGCCACACCTTGACCAGCGCGCCGACCCCGGCGAGCGCCCCGCCCAGGCGCGGTCTGCGCCGTACGCAGAGCAGGGCGGCCACGGCCGGGGCGGTGACCAGGACGTCGTAGCGTCCGTAGGGAAGGTGGAGCAGCAGCGGCAGACCGCCCACCCAGGTCCAGGCGCCCGCCGCGCTGCCGCCGGGCCGTGACCCGGCCCGTACGAGCGCGACGGTGATCAGCGCGTCGGCGGCCAGGGTGAGTGCCACGAACGCCTGGAAGAAGGTGAGGAACGGCAGCAGCGCGGGCGCGAGGATCACCGCTCCCGCGCCCGGCGGGTACTGCCAGGTGGGGTCGCCGTACGGGAAGTGGCCGGCGGTCAGCTGCCCGTACCACTGGCGGTACAGGACGTACACCTCGCCGCTCACCCCGCCGACGCCGAGGGAGTCGTCGACGAGGAGGAAGAGCATCAGCGCGCGCGTGGCGAGCCAGGTGGCGGCGAGGGCGGCGTACCGGGTGCGGCGGTCCGCGGCGCCCGGGTCATGGGCGAGGGGCGGGGCGGGGACAGGCAGCTGCTGGGTCGTCATCGCCCAGAAGTTTAGTCCGGTTTGAGATATTTATTCGTATCGGTGTGACCCTATTTTTTCCGGTTGTGGTTATTTCTTCCCGGTGTGCTCCTCGTACGCCTCGACGACCTCGTCGGCCGGACCGTCCATCCGCAGGACGCCCGACTCCAGCCAGATGGCCCGGTCGCAGGTCTGCTTGATGGTGCCGTTGCTGTGGCTGACCAGGAAGACGGTCCCTGCCTCGGCGCGCAGCTCCTCGATCCGCTCCTGGCTGCGCCGCTGGAAGCGGGCGTCACCGGTGGAGAGCGCCTCGTCGATCAGCAGGACGTCGTGGGACTTGGCGGCGGCGATGGAGAACCGCAGACGGGCGCCCATGCCGGAGGAGTAGGTGCGCATCGGGAGCGAGATGAAGTCGCCCTTCTCGTTGATCCCGGAGAACTCGACGATGTCGTCGTAACGGTCCCGGACCTCTTCGCGGGACATGCCCATGGCGAGGCCGCCGAGGGTGACGTTGCGCTCCCCGGTGAGATCGTTCATCAGCGCCGCGTTGACGCCGAGCAGGGAGGGCTGGCCCTGGGTGAAGATCCGGCCCCGCGCGGTCGGGAGCAGGCCCGCGACGGCCTTCAGGAGGGTCGACTTGCCCGAGCCGTTGGAGCCGATCAGCCCGATCGCCTCACCCTTGCGGGCGACGAAGCTGACGCCCTTGACGGCGTGCACCTCGCGGATGCCCGGGACGGTCCTTCGGGAGGCGATCCGGCTGAGCGCGGAGGTCGCGCTGCCCCTTCCCCCGGTGGAGCCGCCGTTCACCTTGTAGACGATGTGGACGTCGTCGGCGATCACGGTGGGAGCGCCGAGCGCGGTGGGGGCGCCGGTCACGGCGGGAGTGCTGTCAGCCACGGCCGTACTTCTCCTCTGCCTTCCAGAAGTAGATGAACCCGGCGACCAGGGCGAGGAGCGCCCAGCCGCCCGCGACGGCCCAGACATGCGCCGGGAGCTGCTTCGCCTTGAAGCTGTGGATCAGGGCGAAGCGCATCAGGTCGATGTAGACGGCCGCCGGGTTGTACTGGAGGACCTTCACCAGGCCGTGCGGCAGCGAGCTGCGGGTCATCAGCTGCGGCAGGCTCCACATGACGCCCGAGACGTACATCCAGGTGCGCAGGACGAACGGCATCAGCTGCGACACGTCCGGGGTCTTGCTGGCGACCCGGGCCATGGCGAGCGAGAGGCCGGTGTTGAACATGGCCTGAAGGATCAGCGCGGGCACGGCGATCAGCCAGGAGAGCGCCGGGTAGACGCCGACGGCGAGCAGGATCATGGCGAGCGCGGCGATGGAGAACAGCAGTTGCTGGAGCTGCTGGAGCGCGAGCGCGATGGGCAGGGACGCGCGCGGGAAGTGCAGGGCGCGCACCAGGCCCATGTTGCCGGTGATCGCGCGCGTGCCCGACATGATCGAGTTGGCGGTGAAGGTCCACACGAAGACACCGGTGACCAGGAACGGGATGTAGTCCGGGACGCCCTGCTTGGTGCCCATCAGGATGCCGAAGATGAAGTAGTAGACCGTCGCGTTGAGCAGCGGTGTCATCAGCTGCCAGATCTGGCCGAGCTTCGCCTCGCTGTACTGCGCGGTGAGCTTGGCGGTGGCGAACGCCGAGATGAAGTGGCGGCGCTCCCAGAGCTGGTGGACGTACTCCTTCAGCGTCGGCCGGGCGCCGCTCACCGTCAGGCCGTACTTGGCGGCCAGTTCGGCGGCGCCCAGGCCCTGGTCGGGGTCGGCGGGCCGGGTGTCCTGCGCGGGGGCCGGCGGGGCCGGCGGGGCTGCGGTCTGGCTCACAACGATCGCTTTCGACGTGGCTTCGCGGGCGGGCGGGCGGTCCGGGCAGGGAGGCATGGCTCGGCCCGGCGCGGGTCCGGATCGGGTGCTCCGGAACCCGCGGGTGGCCGGGTGGTGAACCTGCGGTTACGACGGGACGGGTCCGTATCGTCGTAACGGTGAGAGTAGGACGCCACTACGTCGCAACGCAACCGTCTCGTCCTATCGCTATGCTCAAGACATGACCAACTCGGACGCCCCGGCCCCCGCCGAACCCCAGCGCCGCGCCCCGGCCGGTGCCGCCGTGCTGCGCTCGGACGTGACCGAGGCCATCCGCAAGGCCGTGTTCGAGGAGCTGGCGGCGGTCGGGTTCGCCCGGATGTCGATCGAGGGCATCGCGCGCCGCGCCGGAGTGGGCAAGACGGCCGTGTACCGCCGCTGGAAGTCCAAGCTGAGCCTGGTCCTCGACCTGGTGTCCGCGTTCGCCGCCCAGGGCCTCCCGGTGCCCCACACGGGCTCGCTGTACGGGGACATCCGGGCGCTGCTGGCGGTGGCGTCGCTCGCCCTGCGCCACCCGGTCGCCTCCCAGGTGATCCCGGACCTGCTGGTCGAGTCCGTCCGGCACCCCGAGATCGCCGACGCCATCAAGGAGGCGCTGCTCGACGGGCAGAAGGGCGTCGCGGCGGTCGTCGTACGGGAGGCCGTGGAGCGCGGCGAGCTCGCCGAGGGCGCCGACCCGGACCGTGCCCTCGACCTGATCGTGGGGCCGCTGTACTGGCGGCTGGTGGTGGTCCGGGGCGATCTGCCGAAGGGCTACCTGGACGATCTGGCGACCTCGGCGGTGGCGGCCCTGAAGGCGACGGGCTGAGCCTTCCCCCGGGCGCGGGCCGCACGCCCCGCCCCGGACGGTCCCCGGACGGCCGCCCCCTGCGGCGGACCGCTCAGTACGCCACCCGGGCCAGCACCTCTCCGCTGCGCGGGCTGAACGCGACCACCACCGCCTCCTCGGGGAGGTGCTCCCGCGGCGTGAGCAGCAGCCAGCGCACTCCGTAGCGCCGGGCGATGGCCGCGCGCGCGTGGCGGGACGTCGACGGGGACAGATAGCGCGTCACGTCCGCCTTGCGGCGCAGCCGTTCGGACTCCGCGAGCGCCGGATCGGGCCAGACCGGCGCCACCAGGAAGGGCCCGTACCCGGGCAGCGAACGCACTACGTAGTACCCGTCCGCCAGAACCGTCTCACCGGGCGGGATGTGCTGGGCGGCCCAGCCGTACGTGGCCCAGTTCGGCGGGCGCTCCACGCCCCGCACGCCCAGACCCGGCGCCACCGCGCCCGCCTGGGCCCAGACGAACCCGAGGCACGCCCCGGCCGCCGCGAGCGGGGCCAGCACGCGCCGCGCCACCGGCCACGGGCGCGGCCGGGCCAGTTCGACGGCGAGCGCGACCTGCGCGGGCACCGGGGCGACGGCGAGCAGCCGGCCGTACGTGTAGTGGCCGCTGACCCAGCCGTACAGGACGACCAGCGCGAACAGCAGCGTCATCAGGGCCAGTGCGTCGCGCCGGTCGCGGCGCAGGCGCAGCAGCAGGGCGGGCCCGCCGAGCAGGGCCGCCAGCCAGTAACGCCCGGTCAGATTTTCATACAGGGCCCTGTGCATGGAATCGATGCCGGTGTCGCCGACGAGTGTGAAGATGTCGCAGTACGGCCAGGTCACCGCCACCGCCAGCGCGCCCGCCCCCGCCAGCGCCCAGTGGACGGCCGCCGCGCGGCTCCACGCCCCCTTCCGCGCGAGGACGAGCCCGGCCGTGCCGATCACCGCGGCGATCGCGGTGATCGGATGGATGAGGACCACCACGCCGGTGAGCACGCCGAGCGCGGTGTACTCCAGCGGGGCCGCCCGCCACCGCGCAGTCCGGGAAGAACGTTCCGTCAGCCGGCCCGCCAGGGCCCAGATGTGAAAGGTGAGCCCGATGGCGAACGTGCTCGGGTAGGACAGGTTGCCGGTCATCGACAGCAGGCCGAGGAACCCGCTCCACCAGGTCACCGCGGTGCCCCACAGCACCGCCGAGAAGACCAGCGCGAACACCGGCGCCCACGCGCGCGAGGAGAACAGCCGGGTGAAGCGGCCGAGCCCGGTGATCAGGACCAGCAGGTTGACCGGCCCGAAGAGCCGCACCACCACCCGGCCGGGCAGCTCGGTGAGGTGCGCGAACAGACCCTGGACCACGGAGTAGGGCGAGAAGTACGGGCTGCCCGCGCCCGGCAGGTCCGCCATCGGGTGGGCGGGGGCCAGCAGATCGGCCCTCAACCGCTCCACCACGGCGGCGTGCGTGCCCAGGTCGCAGCAGAACGGCACCCGCCAGGCCGCCGCCGACATCACGACCCAGAACACCCCGCCGAGCACGAAGTACGGCGTGACGCGCCAGGCGGGCCTCGGCGACGGCGCGTCGGCGGGACGGGCGGCGACGCGCCGGGGTGCCGGAAGCCGGGCGGGACCGGGCGGAGGAAAGGTGCGCACGGATCATCGGTTCCGTGGGGGTGGTGATCCGCACCGGCATCCCGTCGCGATCACCCGATCAGCAGCCCGTCGTCAGCCGGTCGACGACCCGGGCCGCCGGGGGCGCGGGGCGGCGGTCCGCCGGCGGGACCACCGGCGGCCGGTCGGCGTCCTGGCCCAGGAAGACCCGGCGCACCACCCGCTCCGCCGCGTGCCCGTCGTCGTACGGACAGAACCTGGCCCGGAACGCGGCCCTCAGCTGCGCCGAGCGGGAGCCGCGCCAGTGGCTGGTGGAGAAGATGTCGATCAGCTCGTCCTCGGTGCGGGCGACCGCGCCCGGGGGGAAGGCCCGCACGTCGAAGTAGGTGCCGCGGGCCGCCTCGTAGGCCTCCCAGTCGTCGGCGTGGATGACGATCGGACGGTCCAGGTTGGCGTAGTCGAACATCACCGAGGAGTAGTCGGTGACCAGCGCGTCGGCGGCCAGGCACAGCTGCTCGACCGACGGGTGCCCGCTCACGTCGATGATCCGCGGGTGCGCGTCCTCGGCCAGTGGCGCGCCGTACCTGAAGTGGGCGCGGGTGAGCAGCACGTACTCGGGGCCGAGGGCGCGGGCCACCCGCTCCAGGTCCAGCGGGCGGTGCTGGCCGCGCCGGTAGTCGCGGTGCGTCGGCGCGTACAGGACGGCGGTGGCTCCGGCGGGGATGCCCAGACCGTCGCGGAGCCGGGCCACGTCGGCGGCGCCCGCCCGGTGGAAGACGTCGTTGCGCGGATGGCCGTATTCGAGTGTGGTGCAGCCCGAAGGGCGGGCGCGCTCCCAGACGAGGGTGGAGTGGAGGTTGGCGGAGAGGCGGTAGTCCCATGTGTTGCTGCGGTCGAGCAGTTCGGCGAAGTCGGTGTCCCCGGCCGCCGCCGGGCGGTCCATCAGGTCCAGGCCCATGGTCTTGAGCGGGGTGCCGTGATGGGTCTGGAGCAGCACCTGACCCGCCCGCTTGACCAGCCGGCCGTCGAACTCCACATTGCTGACCAGGTACTTGGCACGGGCCAGCGCCGTCCAGTACGCGAAGGTGCCCGGCGCCACCTTCCTGGTCGCGGGCGGCACGGTGTGCAGGTGGGCGGGCGCCGCCACCCAGGTGGTGCGCACCCGGGGCACCAGCTCGCGCACCGTCGCCTCGATCGCGGCCGGGTTGCAGGCGTACCCCCCGTATCCGTACGCGCTGAAGACCGCCTCCTCCCGTACCGGCAGACAGAGCTGCGTCCGGTAGTGCAGTTGAAGCACTCCGGAGCGCACGGAGCGGCCGAGCGCGCGCAGCGAGCGTCCCGCGCGGGCGCGCACGGTGCTGAGCGCCCCCAGCGCGAGAAAGGTGCGGCGGGCGCCGAGCCGGACCAGGCCGTGCCGCACCCGGACGCCGAGGGGGCGCGGGCCACCGCCGGGGGAGCGGTGGCGGCGGTACTGGGCGCGCGCACGCCGGAAGAACTCGGCGCGGCTGCCGCGCGGCAGCCGTACCCGGGAGGTGAAAACGGCCAGGAAGTGGTCGGCCATCTTCCGGAAGATCAGCGGGTGCAGCGGAGCCAGTTCGGGGCGCGTGTCGAGGAACGCGAACACCCTCTCGTACTGCTCGAAGAGGTCGAAGTGGCGGCGGCCGGCGGTGGACAGGACGCCGCCCCGGCGGCGCCGGCGGTAGTGGACGCAGACCCGGTCCAGGGTGGCGAGGGACTCGGCGGCCATCAGCGCCGTACAGGTCCAGGGCACGTTCTCGTAGCAGCCGGCGTGGAAGCCGAAGCCCTGCTCCTCGATGAACTCGCGGCGGTACGCCTGGTTCCCCACTGCGCTCGGCAGGCCGAGCAGCCCCGGCCGGTCCAAGAGCCGGAAGGTGGCGGGACCGGCCTCGGTGAGCCGGAGGGTGGCGGGACCGGTCTCGGTGAGCCGGGCGGCGGCCGTGTCGCGGACCCGCTCGCCCGACCAGGACGTCCGCGCGTAGTCGTAGACCAGCACGTCCGGGTCGCCGGTCTCCTTGAGCCGGTCCGCGACGGCCCGCAGGGCGCCCGGGGTGAGCGTGTCGTCGCCGTCGAGGAAGAGCACGTAGTCGCCGGTGGCGCGGGCGAGCCCGGCGTTGCGGGCGGGGCCCGGGCCCACGGTGGTGTCCAGGCGCACGGCACGCACGCGGCGGTCGCGGGCGGCGTGTTCGTCGATGATCGCGCCGCACGCGTCCGGCGAGCGGTCGTCCACCACGATCAGTTCCAGATCGTCGTACGACTGGTCGAGCACCGAGCTCAGACAGTCGTGGAGATAGGCCTGGACCTCGTACACGGGAACGATCACGCTGAACCGGGGCATGGCCCGTAGAACGGCGGACTGCGCGAACGGGTTACGCCATGGGGGTGGCCGGGGTGAAGCCGCGGCGCACGCTTGACGTGGCCTCTGACCTGCGTCGCGGCAGTCCTTGCGGACCATGCTTCCGGGCTGCCCTTCCGGACCGCCCTTCCGTGCTGTTCCGGCGGGCTACTTGACGGCGCCCGCCATCACTCCCGACACGAACTGCCGCTGGAAGGCGAAGAAGACGGCCAGCGGGATGACCATGGAGACGAAGGCGCCGGGAGCCAGGACGTCGATGTTGTTGCCGAACTGCCGTACCTGCTGCTGGAGGGCGACCGTGATCGGCGGGTGCTTGGAGTCCGCGAAGATCAGCGCCACCAGCATGTCGTTCCACACCCACAGGAACTGGAAGATGCCGAGCGAGGCGATCGCCGGGCCGCCCAGCGGCAGGACGACCCGGGTGAACAGCCGTACCTCGCCCGCCCCGTCGAGCCGCGCGGCCTCCAGGAGCTCCCGGGGGATCTCCGCGAAGAAGTTCCGCAGCAGGAAGATCGCGAAGGGCAGGCCGAAGGCGACGTGGAAGGTGATCACGCCGACCGTCGTCTCGAAGATGCCGATCTTGCCGAAGAGCTTGGCGACGGGGACGAGGGCGACCTGGACGGGGACGACGAGCAGACTCACCACGACCATGAACCACCAGTCGCGGCCCGGGAAGTCCATCCACGCGAAGGCGTATCCGGCGAACGAGCCGATGACGACGACCAGGACGGTCGCGGGCACGGTGATCATCACGGTGGACAGCAGCGAGTCGGTGATCGTGCTGTTGTCCAGGAGGCTGGAGTAGTTGTGGAAGGTCAGCTGGGACGGCTCGGTGAAGACCTTCCACCAGCCGCTGGCGGCGATGTCCGAGGAGCCGCGCAGCGAGGACAGCAGCAGCCCGACGGTCGGCATCAGCCAGAACAGCCCCACCAGGACCAGGAAGACACGCAGCGCGCCGCCTCCGGCCCGGGAGGCGAGCCGGGCGGGCAGGGACTGCTTGGCCTTGACGACCCCCACGACTGTCATCGCCTGGCCTCCCGCCGGATCCTGCGAATGTTGCTGTGCTGTCCCGGGGGGCGACCCCCGGACCCCCGGCAGGGGCTGGTCCCGGCGCGGTCGGTCCTCATCGCCTGGCCTCCCGCCGCATCCTGCGAATGTTGCTGTGCTGTCCCGGGGGGCGACCCCCGGACCCCCGGCAGGGGCTGGTCCCGGCGCGGTCGGTCCTCATCGCCTGGCCTCCCGCCGCATCCTGCGGATGTTGAAGAGCATCACCGGTATGACCAGGACGAGCAGCAGGACCGCGATCGCGCTGCCGACGCCGAGGTCCGCGTCCGTGCCGAACGAGGAGCGGTAGAGCTGGAGCGCCAGTACGTTCGCGTCGTCCTGGCTGGAGCCGGGCGCGATGATGAAGATCAGGTCGAAGATCTTGAGCACGTTGATCATCAGGGTGACCAGGACCACGGCGAGGACGGGCGCGAGCAGCGGCACGGTCACCCGCCGGAACACCTGCCACTCGTTGGCCCCGTCCACCCGTGCCGCCTCCAGGAGTTCGCGCGGCAGTCCCGCGAGCCCCGCCGCGATGAGCACCATCGCGAACCCGGCCCACATCCAGATGTACGAGCCGATGATGGCGGGGGTGACGAGGGCCGGGCCGAGCCAGTTCACGCCGTTGTACGGCTCGCGGAAGTTGCTCCGGGGCAGCCGCAGCCGGGCGCCGTCCGCCTTGGCGGGCAGGGTGAAGGTCCCGTCCGCTCGGGCGGTGGTGCTCGCCACGACCCGGCCGTCCCGTACGGCTTCGATCTTGAGGCCCTTGAGGCCCAGCTCCTTGGAGTCGACGGTGTTTGGGGCGCCGCCGCCTCCTTTGGTGAAGTCGAGCCAGGCGGTACCGGTGATCTCGCCGGGCTCGGCGGCGGCGGGCCTCGCCGGCTTCGCGGACGACGGCATCTTCTCGGCGGCCACCCCGACGAGCGGCAGCAGGGCGCTCTGCCCGGCGTGGACGGCGTCCTTCGTCACGAAGGTGCCGTCGCCGCCGGGCCGCAGCGGGGCGGCGGGCAGCGGACGGGCCCGGGGGAAACCCGCCGACTCGGCGAAGGTGTCGTGCACCCCCACCCAGACGGCGTTGGCGACGCCCCGGTCCGGGTCCTGTTCGTACACCAGCCGGAAGATGATCCCCGCGGCGAGCATCGAGATCACCATGGGCATGAAGACGATCAGCTTGAACGCCGTTCCCCAGCGCACCCGTTCGGTCAGTACGGCGAAGACGAGGCCGAGGACGGTGGCGATCGTGGGGGCGCAGACCACCCAGATCGCGTTGTTCTCGACGGCCTTCAGGATGGTGTCGTCGGTGAAGAGCGTCTTGTAGTTGTCGATCCCGGCGAAGCCGTCCCCGGACCGGTCGAAGAACGAGCGGTAGACGGAGTACCCGATCGGATACACCACCAGCGCGCCCAGCAGGACGAGCGCGGGCAGCAGGAACCCGGCGGCGAGATAGAC
Organism: Streptomyces sp. NPDC031670; assembly: GCF_055580545.1. NCBI lineage: Bacteria > Bacillati > Actinomycetota > Actinomycetes > Kitasatosporales > Streptomycetaceae > Streptomyces > Streptomyces sp. NPDC031670. The sequence goes on from NZ_JBVILC010000007.1 coordinate 41,172, forward strand.
ACGCGTACCGGTGACGCTCCTGAGGCTCCTGCGGCCGGGCGGGGCGGACGGGGCGGGGGGTGACGGTGGTGACGGGGGTGAGGCGGGTGACGGAACCGGCGCGGTGGTCATGGCCGGATCAGTTCTTGTACGCCGCAGCCGCGTCGGCCTCCAGCCTGGCCTGGGCGCCGCCGACGTCCTTGGGGTTCTTCAGGAAGTCCTGGAGGTCCTTCCACTCGCCCTTGCCCGGCGTACCGCCGAAGGACTGCGGTGCCTGGTCGGACAGGTCGAACCGCACATCGTCCCCGGCCGCGATCAGCGCCTTGGCGATGTCGCGCTGGACGTCGTTGGGGTACGCGGCGAGGTCGGTGGCCTTGTTGGGCGAGATGTACCCGCCCGCCGCGGCCCAGACCTTGGCGGCGTCCGGGGAGGCCAGCCAGGTCAGCAGGGCCTGGGCGCCCTTGGTGTCCTTGAGCGCGACGGCCGCGTCCCCGCCGGTGACGACGGGTGCCTTGGCGCCGACGGCGGGGAACGGGAAGACCTTCGCGTCCGTACCGATCTTGGCGCTGGTCTGCGCGATGTTGATGCCGACGAAGTCGCCCTCGAAGACCATGCCGGCCTTGGGCTGGTCGCCGCCGGTGAAGGTCTGGGTGACGGAGGCGGGGAACTCGGTCTGCAGGGCGCCGGTCGCGCCGCCCGCGATGAGGTCGGGCTTGCCGAAGAGCTGGCCGAGGGTGGTCAGGGCGTCCTTCACGGACGGGTCGGTCCACTTCAGCTGGTGCTTGGCCAGTTGGTCGTACTTCTCCGGGCCCGCCTGGGAGAGGTAGATGTTCTCGAACCAGTCGGTGAGGGTCCAGCCGTCGGCGCCGCCTACGGAGACCGGGGTGACGCCGGACGCGGAGATGGTGTCGGCGGTGGCCAGGAAGTCCTTCCAGGTCTTGGGGACCTGGGCGCCGGCGGTGTCGAAGACCTTGGTGTTGTACCAGACCAGGGACTTGTTGGCGGCCTTGAAGTACACGGCGTACTGGGTGCCGTCGACCGCGCCCAGGTCCTGCCAGACCTTGCTGTAGTTCTTGGCGAGCTGGGCCTTGGCCTCCGGGCCGACGGGCTTGACCCACTTCTTCTGCACGGCCTGCTGAATGGCGCCGACCTGGGGCAGCATGGCCACGTCCGGCGGGCTGCCGCCGGCGATCTTGGTGCCGAGGAAGTTGACGATGGGGTCCTGGGCGGGGACGAAGGTGACGGTGGCGCCGGTACGGCTCTCGAACTCCTTCAGCACCTTGACGAAGTTGGCCTGTTCGGGTCCGGTCCACACGGCGGCCACTTCGATCTTCTGCCCGTCCAGGCGGGGGAGGGCGACGGTGGCCGCCGTGCCGGACTTGCTGGGCCCCGGCTTCTCCTCGGCGTGCTTCTTGTCGTCCCCGCAGGCGGTGGCGGTGAGGGCGAGCGCCCCGACGATGGCCATTCCGACCAACTTCCGTCCCGTACGCATGAGTTTGCCGCCTCCCGCTCGCCGAGGTCGTCCCGTCCGGACAGTCCTACGCCGGGTGCGGGGGGCCCGCAATAGCGCGATCGGTGTCAAGTGGGTGATCGTGATGGGGTCGTGACGTCAGGTCAGGTCGCGGGGGGTGGGGTGGGGTGGGGTGGCTTTGGCCCGGGGTTCGTCTGCGGGCGGGTGGTGGCTGGTCGCGCAGTTCCTCGCGCCCCTTCAGGGTCCGGTGGTCGTCTGCGGGTCGTCTGTGGGTGGTCGCGCAGTTCCTCGCGCCCCTGAAGGCGCCTGCGGCGCCCGGGGCGGGACAGGGGTCGCAGGCCCCGACCCCCCAGGGGCGCGGGGAACTGCGCGAGCAACCCAGCACGGTCCGCGGACGAATGAAGGCAGCCCGGGGCGCAGCCCCGAGGAGTCCGGGCGCAGCCCGTGGGGTGGTGGGCCGGGGCGCAGTCCCGAGGGGGATCGGGGTGCGGCTCCGACAAGGGGGCGGGGGCGGCCCCGGGGCTACAGTCCCGCCGGGGCCGTCGCCTGTACCACCCGCCCCGCCCTCTCCAACGCACTCGCCAGCAACGCCAGATCCGTGGGCCCGTTCCCCAGCTCCCGGACCGGACGCCGGGCCGGCGGATCACCCATCCGCTCCCACTCCAGCGGCACCACCGTCGGCCGCAGCGTCGCCGTGCGGGGTATCCGGCCGGTGACCCGGCCGCCCTGGAACGGCGTCACCGAGCCGTCCGCGCCGAACAGCCGCCCCCGCCCCGGCGACGGCTCCTCCGGCGAGGGGACGGGCGGGGGCGCGTCCAGCCGCACCACCTGCCGGGCCCTGCGCGCCAGCTCCGTCTCCGCCGTACGCTCCGGGCGCGCCGACGTCGCCACCAGGTGGACCCCCAGCCGCTCCCCGTCCCGCGCCACCGCCTCCAGCGCCCGCACCACCGACCCCGCGGCGGGCCGCCCGGGGCTGCCCAGAGCGGGCGCGAGCAGCGCGTCGAAGTCGTCGACCAGGACGACGAGGCGCGCGAGCGGCGGCGGCCCCGCCTCCGTGCGCGTACGCCCCAGCGGGCGCAGCCGCAGCGTGCTCGTGGACTGGGTGTCCCCCTCGGCCTGCTGCTCACCGGGGGCCGGCGGCCGGGGGCTCACCACCCGCCCCGCCACCTCCTCGGACTCCTGCCCCGGCTCCTGCCGCGCGAGCCACTCGGTGAATCCCAGCTCCCCCAGCAGCTCCGACCGCCGCTTCAGCTCCGCCCCCAGCGCCTGCGCGAACTCCCGCATCCGGACCGGGTCCGAGGCCACCAAGTAGGTGGAGACATGGGGGAGTTCGGTGCAGGGGCGCAGCCCCTCGCCGCGCTCGCCGCCCGCCCCGTCGACCAGGACGAGCGCCAGCCGGTCCGGCCGTGCCCCCGCCGCCAGCGACGCGGCGACCGCCCGCAGCAGCTCCGTACGCCCGCTGCCCGCCGGGCCCTCGACCAGCAGATGCGGTCCGTCGGAGACGAGGTCGACGCCGACCGGGCCGCGCGGCCCGGCGCCGAGCACCGCGGCGCCGTCCGGCGCCGACTCCCAGCGCGCCATCAGGGATGCCGGGGTGGCCCGCGCCAGCCCCAGCTCGTCGAGGAGCCGGGACGAGGGCGGCAGCGCGACCGGGGGCCGGCCGGGCGCCGTCGTGCCGTCGCCCGCCCGCAGCGGCGCAAGCGCTCGCGCGAAGCGCTCCGCCCAGGCCACCGACACCGCGTCCACCACCGCCAGCGTGCCGTGCCCGGCCGGACGCCCGCCCGCTGTGCGCAGCAGCCGCAGCGCCGTCGCCACGTCCCCGCTGAGCAGCGCCGCCGCCCCGCACTCGCGGAACGGGAGCGAGACCGCGCACGCCGACTCGTACGTCGCCTCCACCGGCGATACGGGCGAGGCGGCCGGCGTCTCGGCCAGGCAGAGCAGATGGATGCCGGCCGCGCCCCCGGCGCAGGCGAGCCGGGCCGTCGTCTCGCGCAGCACGGACGAGCCGGGATCGCCGTCGACGATCACCACCGTGTACGGACCCGAGTAGCGGCGGGTGGCGTCGGCGACGGCCTCCGCGTCGGCGGACGCCCAGCCGGGCCCCAGCGGGCTGTCGTCCAGGCGCCGGACCAGCTCGGTCGTACGGGCGGTGGCCTGCTCGCGGTCGTACGCCAGGAGCAGCCGGCAGTCCTGGCCGTGCCCGGGGCGCACATGCGGGAGCCAGCCGAGCCAACCCCACTCCGCCGTGCGCGTCTGGAGGCTGCGGCCACGCTCCGTACTGATGAGGACGATCTCCAGGTCCGTCGGCGCGTGCAGCGCGGCGAGCTGGGCCACGGCCGCCCTCGCCAGCCCGTTCAGCCGCGCGCGGGGCCCGGCGAGCCCGAGCGAGCCCGCCTCCCGCAGCCCGACGGTCACCGGCACGGCCGCCAGCTCGCCGCGGTCCGCCGTGCCGACCCGGATCGCCAGCTCCTCCGGGTGCCCGGGGCGGCGCTCCCACAGCCTCGGCCCGGGGCCGAGCGCGGTCAGCAGCAGCGCGGCCGGGTCGGGCCATCGCTCGGGCGCGGGCGGGGCGCTGCCCGGCAGGGCAGCGGCGGCGGCCTCGGGCGGCGCCGGTTCGTACCCGGACTCGGGCCGGCCGCCGGTCAGCCGCCGCGCCCAGGCCCCGATCCCGCCGCGCCGCCGGGACGCTGCCCCGTCGTCCGCGCGCGCGTGCTCGACGTCCTCGGGCAGCCGCGTCCCCCGGGGCGGCGTCCCGACCCGCCGACTGGCAGCGGGCCCGGGCCCGCGCCCATAGACCTCACTGCCCGGCCCGGGCCCGTACGTCTCACTGCCCGGTTCACTGCCCGGTCCGGGTCCGTAGGCCTCATTCCCCGGTCCAGGTCCGTACGTCCCATTCCCCTGCCCGGGGCCGTACGCCTGAGTGGTCGGCCCGGGTGCGTACGCCTCAGTGCCCGGACCGGGTCCGTACGCCTCAGCCCCCGGCCCCTGGCCGTAACCCTGGCCCCCGGGCCCGGAGCCGTACGTCTCACCACCCGGACCAGGGCCGTAACCCTGACCCCCCGCCGGGGCATGGCCCCGGGCCGGGCCCTCACCGCCCACAACCCCGGACGCACCGCCATACGTACCGAAGCCGCCTTCCGTACGCCCCGGTCCCGGTTCCCGGAAAGTCTCGTCGGCGCCCCGCGCGTGCGGCAGCCCGCCGCTCTCCATGGAGGCAGCGGGACCGTGGCCGTGCGGCACGGGTGCGCTTCCGGTGCCGTGGGTCGTCGGGCCGGGCACGGCGGGGCCGGGCTCGCTCGACGCGCGCGGGGACGGCACCCTGGCGGCGGAGCCCGGGCCGGGCGCGGCCGGGGCGGGCTCCGGCGAGGCCAGCGGGGTCACCCGGATGTGGCCCTCCCCGTCCGGCGTCGTGGGCAGCGGCTGCGGGGACGGCGCCCCGGTGCTCAGGCGCAGCGCGGACTCCCCGAGGCGCAGCAGCGCGCCCACCGGCAGCCGCACCGGATGCGGGCCGACCGGGGCGCCGTCCACGCGCGTGCCGTTCGTCGAGCCCAGGTCGGCCACCGAGACCCGGCCGCCCTCGCCGACGGTGACCGCGCAGTGCAGCCGGGAGACGTCCGGGTCGTCCAGCGGGACGTCCGCGTCCGCCGAGCGGCCGACGCGGATCTGGCCGCCGTGCAGCAGATGGACACCGCCCGCGTCCGGCCCCGCCACCACGCACAGGCGCGCCCGGGCGGCCTCCTCGTGCTCCTCGTAGGCGTACGTCGAGGAGTCGGCCGGGGCGGAGAGGGACAGCACCGCGCCGTCCACCAGGGGCGGTTCGCCCAGGACGCGGCGCTGGGGGTCGAGCCGCTCGCGGCCCGCGTAGAGCACGACCGTGCTCGACACCTCGGAGCCGGACGCGGCCGTGGCGAGGCCCGAGGCGACGGCCGCGAGGGCGGTCCCGGCGGGCGCGGTCACGAGCACGTCGCAGGCGCGCGCCGCAGCGTGGCCGCTGCGCGGCGCGAGGACGGTCAGCCGGATCTGCATCGCCTCGGCGGTCCCTTCTGCGCGGGGGTGCCGGGCACGGAGGGAAAGGCCCTTGTGATTCCCCCCACCAGGCACACATGTCGTGCTGAGGGCATCCTCGCACCTGCCACTGACAACACGCCCGCCACCCACCTCCAAGTGATCTTGAATGATCGGCTCTCGACGCAAATGTGGCCGCAAAGTGGCCGGTTGCGCACCCCGGTGGAATCGTTCGCCCCACTTCGGCACGGAGGTTTCGGCAACCTTCCGTACGACGCCGGCGTCTTCCCTTCGAACAGCGGGAGCGTGCGGGCCCGCGCCGCCACGGCCGCGGCCGAAGCCGTGGTGACAGCCGTCGGCACTACAGTGGGCGGCTCGGGGGACACCCGAGGAGACCCGGATCAGCCAGACCAGCAGGGAGCGCATGACGTGCGGCCGGTAGGCAGCAAGTACTTGCTCGAGGAGCCGCTCGGACGCGGTGCCACGGGTACCGTCTGGCGCGCCCGCCAGCGTGAGGCGGCGGGCGCCGAGGCGGCCGTGGCCGGCCAGCCCGGCGAGACCGTCGCGATCAAGGTCCTGAAGGAGGAGCTCGCCAACGACGCCGACGTCGTGATGCGGTTCCTGCGCGAGCGGTCGGTGCTGCTGCGCCTGACGCACCCCAACATCGTGCGCACCCGCGACCTCGTCGTCGAGGGCGATCTGCTCGCCCTGGTCATGGACCTGGTCGACGGACCCGACCTGCACCGCTATCTGCGCGAGAACGGGCCCTTCACGCCGGTCGCCGCGTCCCTGCTCACCGCGCAGATCGCCGACGCGCTCGCCGCGAGCCACGCCGACGGGGTGGTCCACCGCGACCTGAAGCCCGCCAACGTCCTGCTCGACGAGCGCGACGGCGCCATGCACCCGATGCTGACCGACTTCGGCATCGCGCGCCTCGCGGACTCCCCGGGCCTGACCCGTACGCACGAGTTCGTGGGCACGCCCGCGTATGTGGCGCCGGAGTCCGCCGAGGGCCGCCCGCAGACCTCCGCCGTCGATGTCTACGGCGCCGGAATCCTGATGTACGAGCTGGTCACCGGGCGTCCGCCGTTCGCCGGGGGCACGGCTCTGGAGGTGCTGCACCGGCATCTGAGCGAGGAGGCGCGCCGCCCCACCACCGTGCCCGCCCCGCTGTGGACGGTCATCGAGCGCTGTCTGCGCAAGAACCCGGACGAGCGGCCGAGCGCGGAGAACCTCGCGCGCGCCCTGCGCGTGGTGGCCGACGGCATCGGGGTGCACTCCACCCCGGCCCAGGTCGAGGCGGCCGACGGCGTCGGTGTGCTGCTCGCGCCCGACCCGGCGCCCGCGCCCGTCCCCGAGACGCCCGGCGCGGCCGACCCGACCCAGGTGCTGCCCACCAACACGGGCTCGTACGACCCGAACGCCGCCACCTCGTACCTGCCGAACACCCCCGGAGCCGCGGACCCGACCGCCGTCCTGCCGGGCCGGGGCGCGCCCGATCCGACGGCCGTGCTGCCGCCGGTGGGGCAGGGCCAGAACCGGTTCGGCCCCCAGGGCGGCCCCGACCGGCCCGAGGAGCCGCACCCCTGGCAGTCCCAGCTCCAGGCGGCCCGCGACCGCAACGAGCAGACGCAGGTGCAGTACCTGGACCCGGAGCAGGACCCGCTGCGCCGCCGCCCGCACCGCCAGGCACAGCAGCCCCAGCCCCAGCAGCGTCCCCAGCAGCAACACCCCCAGCAGTACGCACCCCAGCAGCCCCAGCAGTACCGGCAGCCGCAGCAGCACCAGCCGTACGCGCAGCCCCCGCAGCACCAGCAGTACGCGCCGCCGCCCCAGCACCAGCAGCGCCAGCAGTACGCGCCGCCGCAGCCCCAGCAGCCGCAGGCCCCCGCGCCGCGCGAGCCCCGTGAGCCGCGCCGGCGCACCGCCAACCCCATGCGAATCCCGGGTCTCGGCTGCCTCAAGGGCTGTCTGTTCACCCTGGTCCTGCTGTTCGTGGCGGGCTGGCTGGTCTGGGAGCTCACCCCGCTCCAGGACTGGGTGGCGGAGGGCAAGAGCTACTGGCAGGCGATCGGCGACGCCATCGACAAGGTGTCGGGCTGGATCGGCAAACTCGGCGGCAAGTAAGGCGTTCCGACCACCGACTTCATGGATTTGTCGACTTCCAGGGGGTGAATTCCCCCTCGGAAGTGAAGGTTGCCCCCCGGGCCGCGTAGCCTCGGCGTGCACAGCCAGCCGCTGAGGGAGCAGTCTTGGCACGGAATATCGGCAGCCGGTACACCGCCCACCAGATCCTGGGGCGGGGCAGCGCCGGCACGGTGTGGCTCGGCGAGGGCCCGGACGGGCCCGTCGCCATCAAGCTGCTGCGCGAGGACCTCGCCGCCGACCAGGAGCTGGTCGGCCGTTTCGTCCAGGAGCGCACCGCGCTGCTCGGCCTCGACCATCCGAACGTCGTGGGCGTACGCGACCTGGTCGTCGACGGCAACGACCTCGCCCTGGTCATGGACCTGGTCAGGGGCACGGACGTACGCACCCGGCTCGACCGGGAGCGCCGGCTCGCGCCCGAGGCGGCGGTGGCCATCGTCGCGGACGTGGCCGACGGTCTGGCCGCCGCGCACGCGGCCGGGATCGTGCACCGCGACGTCAAGCCCGAGAACATCCTTCTGGACATGCAGGGGCCGCTCGGCCCCGGCGGCGCGCACCCCGCGCTCCTCACCGACTTCGGTGTGGCGAAGCTGATCGACACCCCGCGCCGCACCAAGGCCACCCGCATCATCGGCACGCCCGACTACCTCGCCCCCGAGATCGTCGAGGGCCTGCCGCCGAGGGCGGCCGTCGACATCTACGCCCTGGCGACCGTCCTGTACGAGCTCCTGGCGGGCTTCACCCCCTTCGGCGGCGGCCACCCCGGCGCGGTCCTGCGCCGCCACGTCACCGAGACCGTGGTGCCGCTGCCCGGCATCCCGGACGAGCTGTGGCAGCTGATGGTCCAGTGCCTGGCCAAGGCCCCGGCCTCCCGGCTGCGCGCCTCCGAGCTCTCCGCCCGGCTGCGCGAGCTGCTGCCACTGGTGGCGGGGATGCCGCCGCTGGACGTGGACGAGCCGGACTCCGAGGAGCCCGAGGAGTCGGTGTACGAGGAGCCCGCGGCCCCCTCCGGCAGACCCCGCCGGGGCGCGGTGCCGCTGGTCCCGGGCGCCCCGCTGGACTCCAACCGCGACACCCACACCAGCATGCGTGTCCCCGGCCCCGACGAACTGGCCGGCGGCCCCCTCGGCACCGCCCGCGCCCCGCGCCCGGCGGGCACCCCGCGCCCGGGCTCGGCCCGGCACCGGGCGGACCAGCTGCGCCGCCGACGGCTCATCCTGGGCGCCTCGGCGGTGGTGCTGACGGCCGCGGTGGCCGTCGGCGGCTGGCTCGCCACCTCGGGCGGCGACGACAAGCCCCCGCAGGACTCCAAGCACTCGGCTCCGGCCCCGTAGCCCCGGGCCCGTCAGCCCGTGGCACGGCGCGGGGGAAACGTCCTTGCGCACAGCCGTTACGCTGGACCCGTGGCAGTCGTCGATGTATCCGAAGAGCTGAAGTCCCTCTCCTCGACCATGGGGTCGATCGAGGCCGTCCTGGACCTCGACAAGCTGAGGGCAGACATTGCCGTGCTTGAGGAGCAGGCCGCCGCGCCGTCCCTGTGGGACGACCCGGAGGCCGCCCAGAAGATCACGAGCAAGCTTTCGCACCTCCAGGCCGAGGTCCGCAAGACCGAGACGCTGCGCGGCCGGATCGACGACCTCAGCGTGCTCTTCGAGCTCGCCGAGGAGATGGACGACGCGGATACCCTCGCGGAGGCGGAGGCCGAGCTGGTCTCGGTGCGCAAGGCGCTGGACGAGATGGAGGTCAGGACGCTCCTGTCCGGCGAGTACGCCGAGCGCGAGGCCCTGGTCAACATCCGTGCCGAGGCCGGCGGCGTCGACGCCTCGGACTTCGCCGAGCGCCTCCAGCGCATGTACCTGCGCTGGGCCGAGCGCCACGGCTACTCGACCGAGGTCTACGAGACGTCGTACGCGGAGGAGGCCGGCATCAAGTCGACCACCTTCGTGGTGAAGGCGCCGTACGCGTACGGCACGCTCTCCGTCGAGCAGGGCACCCACCGCCTGGTGCGGATCTCGCCCTTCGACAACCAGGGCCGCCGCCAGACCTCGTTCGCGGGCGTCGAGGTGCTGCCGGTCGTCGAGTCCAGCGACCACGTCGAGATCGACGAGGGCGAGCTGCGCATCGACGTGTACCGCGCCTCCGGCCCCGGCGGCCAGGGCGTCAACACGACCGACTCCGCGGTCCGCATCACGCACCTGCCGACCGGCATCGTCGTCTCCTGCCAGAACGAGCGCTCGCAGATCCAGAACAAGGCCAGCGCCATGAACGTCCTCCAGGCCAAGCTCCTTGAGCGCCGCCGCCAGGAGGAGCAGGCCAAGATGGACGCCCTCAAGGACGGCGGCAGCTCCTGGGGCAACCAGATGCGCTCGTACGTCCTGCACCCGTACCAGATGGTCAAGGACCTGCGCACCGAGTTCGAGGTCGGCAACCCGCAGGCCGTTCTGGACGGCGAGATCGACGGATTCCTCGAAGCGGGAATTCGCTGGCGCAAGCAGCAGGAGAAGTAATCGACCGCCCTTTCGGGGCTTTGTCGACAAGGGAACTGCCGTTCACTGAGCGGCAGTTCCCTTTTTACGTCACAGTCGCAACTCCGTACGACGGGCAAGTCACGCCATTCCGGGCATTCCGTACGCAACGGCCTTGACGTCATTCTCGGAAGTGCGGAAGGGTGACGCGCGGCATGCGTATTTCCGGGGCGCGTGTGGCGGGGGCGACGGAGAAACGTATCCCCCCGGTCCCCGCGGCCCCCGGACGCTGCTCCATGACACTTGAGCTACTGGGGGTAGCAGCCAGATGACGAAAATGACGCGGGTCCGCTTTGCACGGATAGCCGCGGGCGCGGTGATCGCGGCGGGCGCGTCCCTGACCGCCGCGGGGGCGGCCCAGGCCGTCGGTGTCGACGTCAACATCGGCGGCATCAGCGCCAAGGCCGAGGCCGACAAGAGCGGTGTGGACGTCGGCCTCGGCGTCCAGGGCGAGTCCGAGGGCACCACCGGCACGGTGGGTGGCATCGGCGGCGCCGACACGGGTGGTTCCTCCACCAGTGGTTCGTCCTCCTCGGGCGGTTCCTCGACCACCGGCGGCACCACGTCCACGGGTGGCTCGTCCGCCACGGGCGGTTCCTCGTCCACGGGCGGTACGTCCTCCACGGGCGGCACCAGCTCCACGGGCGGTACGTCGTCCACGGGCGGGACCTCCTCCACCGGTGGCATCGGCGGCGCCGACATCGGCGGCTCGTCCGGCTCCACCACGTCGACCGGCGGCAGCTCGTCCACCGGCGGCTCGTCCGCCACGGGCGGCTCCTCGTCCACGGGCGGTACGTCCTCCACGGGCGGCTCGACCACCACCTCGGGCGGTTCCTCGTCCACCGGTGGCTCCTCCTCCACGGGCGGCAGCAGCACCACGGGTGGCTCCTCCTCGACCGGTGGCAGCTCGTCCACCGGTGGTTCCTCCACCACGGGCGGCTCGTCCGCCACGGGCGGTTCCTCGTCCACCGGCGGCTCCTCGGCCACCGGCGGCAGCTCCACCGGCGGCTCGTCCGCCACGGGCGGCTCCACCGGCGGCTCCTCCGCCACCGGCGGCTCCAGCAGCACCGGTGGCAGCACCGGCGGCACCTGCACCGTCTCCCTCGACGGGGCCAGCTGCCCGGACAACACCACCCCGGACAGCGGTGGCTCCAAGCCGGTCGAGCAGGGCAAGCCCAAGGAGGAGCTCGCCGAGACCGGTGCGGGCGAGACCACGTTCCTGCTGCTCGGTGCCGCGACGATGATCGCCGGCGGCGTCGGCTTCCGCTTCATGCCGCGGCTGGTCGGTGGCCGTAACATCGCCTAGGCGTCACGCACGGTAGTCGTCACGTAGAACGACAGTGGGGCCCGGGGTGCATCTCGCACCCCGGGCCCCACTGCGTAAAGCCGTAAAACCGTGAGCCGTAAAACCGTAAAGCCGTGAACCCTCAAAGCTGTGAGGCTCCGGGCCGTGACGTCACACGGTCTGGTGGGCCAGCAGCGCCAACGCGGCCACCAGCACCACGAGCAGCGTCACCAGGGCGGCCGGGCTCAGGCCGCCCCAGGGGCCCTCCTGCTGGAGCCGCGCGCGGTTGGCCCGGCATACGGGGCAACGGCCCTCGCTGACCGGCGCCGCGCAGTTCGCGCACACCAAGCGGTCGTAGGTCATGCGCTTTCCTCCTCCCGCGCGGCGGAGCCGCTGTAGGCACCTACTGCTCCGCACAACGCTCAGGGAAACGCAACCGTTCCCCCTACCACTGTGCCAGCTCGCGCGCGTTTCGGCGCGCCCCGCCGGATTCTGCCCCCGTGAGGGGGTCCGGAGGCCGCCGTCAACAGGACATAAGGCGCATCCCCGGAACATCCCCGAACGGTGCCTGCACGGCCAAGGCCGGTTCGCGTAGTGTCACGCACACCTATTCCCGGCGACCGTGGTGCACCGTGATCCGATTCGACAACGTCTCCAAGACATATCCCAAGCAGAGCCACCCCGCTCTGCGGGACGTCTCCCTCGACATCGAGAAGGGCGAGTTCGTCTTCCTCGTCGGTTCTTCCGGCTCCGGAAAGTCGACCTTCCTTCGACTCGTCCTGCGCGAGGAGCGCGCCAGCCAGGGGCAGGTGCACGTCCTCGGCAAGGACCTGGCCCGGCTCTCCAACTGGAAGGTGCCGCACATGCGGCGCCAGCTCGGGACCGTCTTCCAGGACTTCCGCCTCCTCCCCAACAAGACCGTGGCCGAGAACGTCGCCTTCGCCCAGGAGGTCATCGGCAAGCCGCGCGGGGAGATCAGGAAGGCCGTGCCCCAGGTGCTCGACCTGGTCGGACTCGGCGGCAAGGAGGACCGGCGCCCCGGTGAGCTCTCCGGCGGTGAGCAGCAGCGCGTCGCCATCGCGCGGGCCTTCGTCAACCGGCCGATGCTGCTGATCGCGGACGAGCCGACCGGCAACCTCGACCCGCAGACCTCCGTGGGCATCATGAAGCTCCTGGACCGGATCAACCGGACCGGGACGACCGTCATCATGGCGACCCACGACCAGAACATCGTCGACCAGATGCGCAAGCGTGTTATCGAGCTCGAAAAGGGCCGTCTCGTGCGTGACCAGGCGCGCGGCGTCTACGGCTACCAGCACTGATGCGCTGAGCATCGAGCTCGGAAGCACGACCAGCACGGAAAGGCCCAACCAGTCGCCATGCGCGCGCAGTTCGTACTCTCGGAGATCGGCGTCGGTCTCCGCCGCAACCTGACCATGACGTTCGCCGTCATCGTCTCCGTGGCCCTGTCCCTGGCCCTGTTCGGCGGTTCGCTGCTGATGCGGGACCAGGTCAACAACATGAAGGGCTACTGGTACGACAAGGTCAACGTCTCGATCTTCCTCTGCAACAAGGCCGACGCCGAGTCCGTCGCCAAGTGCTCCAAGGGCGCCGTCACCGCCCAGCAGAAGAAGGACATCGAGGCCGACCTGAAGAAGCTCGACATCGTCGAGACCGTCACGTACGAGTCCGCGGACCAGGCGTTCAAGCACTACAAGGAGCAGTTCGGCGACTCGCCGATGGCCGGCTCGATCACGCCGGACCAGATGCAGGAGTCGTTCCGGGTCAAGCTCAAGGACCCGGAGAAGTTCAAGGTGGTCGCCACCGCCTTCGCCGGGCGCGACGGTGTGCAGTCCGTCCAGGACCAGAAGGGCATCCTGGAGAACCTGTTCAGCCTGCTCGGCGGGATGAACGTGGCCGCGGTCCTGGTCATGGCGGTGATGCTGGTCGTGGCGCTGATGCTGATCGTCAACACGGTCCGGGTCTCGGCGTTCAGCCGACGCCGTGAGACGGGCATCATGCGCCTGGTCGGCGCTTCGAGCTTCTACATCCAGGCGCCGTTCATCATGGAGGCCGCGTTCGCCGGGGTGCTCGGCGGCATCGCCGCCTCGGGGATGCTGATCGTCGGCCGCTACTTCATGATCGACCACGGTCTCGACCTGTCGCACAAGCTGAATCTGATCAACTTCATCGGCTGGGACGCGGTCCTCGCCAAGCTGCCGCTGGTGCTCGCCGCGAGTGTGCTGATGCCCTCGCTGGCCGCGTTCTTCGCGCTGCGCAAGTACCTGAAGGTGTGACGCGGGTTCGTCGGAGTGTGAGATGCGCCCCGGGCGCCGTGGGAGCAACAGCCCCTGCGGCGCCCTCGCGTTGTCCTAGACTCGACGCCATGTCAGGTCCGGACAGCTGTCCCAGGTCCCGCGGAGTACGCCGCGGGGCGACTCTGACCTTGGTCTTCGTCTCGGTCCTGGCGACCGCCGCGGTGACCGGCTCGCTGCCGCAGGCCGAGGAGCGCCGCCCCCCGCTGCACGCCCTGCCCGCCTCCGCCGTCGAGCCCCGCGACCGCGCCGCTGACGTGGCACGGGCCGCCGCCCAGGCGGTGGCCGACGGCAAGTCCGGCACCCAGGCGGCGGCCGAGGCCGTCAGCCGCAGCGGCGACCGCTGGGGCGCGGTGTACGACCCGAGCGCGTACGAGCAGTTCGAGAACGCCCTCGACGGCCGCTACACCGGTGTCGGCCTGTGGGCGAGGCGCACCGCCGACGGCCGCGTCGAGGTGACCCGCCTCCAGCCGGGCGGCCCGGCGGCCCGCGCCGGGATCAGGGCGGGCGACCGGCTCGTCACGATCGACGGCCGCGCGCTCGACGCGCTGCCGGTCACCGAGGTCGTCGCCCTGCTGCGCGGCGACCGCGCGTCCGCCGGCAGCCGGGTCGTGCTCGGCCTCGACCGGGCCGGGCGGACCTGGACCGAGTCGCTGCGCAGGGCCGAGCTCACCACCGAGACCGTGACGGTGAGCGCGCTGCCGGGCGGCGATGTGATGATCAAGGTGGCGGCCTTCACCAAGGGCTCCGGCGAGCGGGTGCGCAGGGCGGTCCGCGCGGTCCCCGGCGGCGCCGGCGTCCTCCTCGACCTGCGGGGCAACACCGGCGGCCTGGTCACCGAGGCCGCCTCGGCCGCCTCCGCCTTCCTCGACGGCGGCCTGGTCGCCACGTACGACGTGCACGGCCGCCAGCGCGCGCTCTACGCGGACCGGGCCGGCGCCGCCGCCCGCCCGCTGGTCGTCCTGGTCGACAGCGGCACCATGAGCGCGGCCGAGCTGCTGACCGGCGCCCTCCAGGACCGGGGCCGGGCCGTCACGGTCGGCTCCCGCACCTTCGGCAAGGGCTCGGTCCAGATGCCGACCGAGCTGCCGGACGGCTCGGTGGCCGAGCTGACCGTCGGCCACTACCGCACCCCGGCCGGCCACGCGGTCGACGGGAAGGGCATCACTCCGGACGTACCGGTCACCGAGCGGGCCCAGGAGCGGGCCGAGGCGGTATTGAGTGGCCTCGGGGGGCGGTCGTAGTGCGAAAATGGCCGCACTATGGCTAAGGCAAAAGAGAAGGACAAGGGCAACGGGCGCAAGCTCGTCGCGCAGAACAAGAAGGCGCGGCACGACTACCTCATCATCGACACCTACGAGTGCGGTCTCGTGCTCACCGGCACCGAGGTGAAGTCACTGCGCCAGGGGCGGGCGTCGCTGGTCGACGGGTTCGTCCAGATCGACCAGGGTGAGGCCTGGCTGCACAACGTCCATGTGCCGGAGTACGCCCAGGGCACCTGGACCAACCACAGCGCGCGGCGCAAGCGGAAGCTGCTGCTGCACCGCGCCGAGATCGACAAGCTGGCGAGCAAGTCGCAGGAGTCGGGTCACACGATCGTGCCCCTCGTCCTGTACTTCAAGGAGGGCCGGGCGAAGATCGAGATCGCGCTGGCGAAGGGCAAGAAGGAGTACGACAAGCGCCAGACGCTGCGGGAGAAGCAGGACACCCGGGAGACCAACCGTGCCGTCGCGGCGGCCCGGCGGCGGCAGCGGGCGTAAATGTCCTGGCGAGCCACGGTCCGCGTCGCGTACCATGGCATCAGCGCCGCCCCCCGGGGCGGAGCACCTTGTTAACAAAACATGGGGATGATCGGTTTCGACAGCGGATGTCGGAGCAGGGGAAGCGTGTCGAGGAAGCGGCAATGATCTCGTTAACCATATGTCGCAACCAATAATCGCCAACACCAAGCGCGATTCCTTCGCCCTCGCTGCCTAAGTAGCGACTTGCGAAGTGTCAGCCCGGGGGTGATCCCGACCCGGATCCTGGCATCATCAAGGGATCTAAACTTCTGAGCCCGGCCACGGGACCCAGAAGGAAATCAAACAGTGGCTGAGCCCGTCGGAGACTTGTTCGCGTGATCTCCGGGGCCGAGAAAAGCGCAGCGAACTGCACACGGAGAAGCCCTGATTCAGCACCGTTGGACGCGGGTTCGATTCCCGCCATCTCCACTTTCCCATGTTGAGGCGAAGGCCCGGCCGCGTTGAGCGGCCGGGCCCTCGTCGTTTTCCGGTACGGACCGCTCCCCCTCAGCGCCGCCGCGCCGGGCCCGCCGCGCACGCCACCAGCGCGAGACCCGCCGCGCAGACCGGGGCGAGGTACGCCGTCGTTGCCGAGGCGTGGTCGGTCAGCCAGCCGCCCGTCGCCGAGCCGGCCGCGATACCGCCCAGGATCGCGGTGACCGCGAGGGTCATCCCCTCGTTCAGCCGGCCCTCGGGCGTGAGCCGCTGGACCAGGGTCATCCCGGTGACCATGGTCGGCGCGGTCGCCGCCCCGGCCGCCAGCAGCGCGCCGGCCAGTACGGCCAGCGAACCGGTGGTCGCCGCCAGGAGCGGCAGGCACATCAGGGCCGTCATCGCGCCCACGCACACCAGCAGCCGCCGGGCGACCGAACGCGCCGGCCGCACCGAGCCGTAGACCAGCCCGGCCGCCCCCGACCCGGCCGCCTGGAGCGCGAGCACCGCCCCGCCCGAGGGGCCGTGGCCGAGCCCCGACGCGTACGCCAGGGTCACCACCTCCATCGAGCCGAACACCGCGCCCGTGGCGAGGAAGACGCCGAGCAGCGGGGCGAGGCCGGGGGAGCGCAGCGGGGAGCGGGCGGCGGCGGCGCGCGGGGCCACCGGCGGTTCCGTGGCGCGCTGGGCCGAGAAGATCAGCACGCCCGTCATCAGGAGCACCGCGCCGGCCAGCGACCCCGCCTCCGGGAACAGGGCCGTGCACAGGAACGCGGCGGCCACCGGGCCGAGCATGAAGCACAGCTCGTCCACGGCCTGTTCGAAGGAGTTGGCGGTGTGCAGGGCCGCCGGGTCGCCGCGCAGGACGTGCGCCCAGCGCGCCCGGGACATCCCGCCGGTGTTGGGGGTGGTGGCGGTCGCGACGTAGGAGGCGAAGAGCGTCCAGTCGGGCGCGCCGAGGCGGACGCAGAGCAGCAGCGCCAGCGAGCCGAGCACCGCGACCGCGGTGGCGGGCACGGCGATACGGGCCTGGCCGTGGCGGTCGACCAGCCGGGCCGTCCACGGCGCGACCAGGGCGGTCGCGGCCAGTCCGGTGGCGGTGACGGCCCCGGCGAGGGCGTACGAGCCGCGCGCCCCGGCGATCATGATCACGGCGCTCACGCTGAACATGCCCATGGGAAGCCGGGCGATGAGGTTGCCCAGGGTGAAGGCGCGGGCGCCGGGGACGGCGAAGAGGCTGCGGTAGGGGGCGGTCCGGGCGGTCTTCCCGGGCGCCGTGCGGCGTGGCCCGCGGGGAGCGCGCTCGTACGGAGCGGGCCCGGCGAGCACCAGGGTGGAACCCGAGACGGTCATGATCTGCGGCATGTCCCGAGCCTCCCCGGACCGGGGCGCGGCCGTCCAACACCTGATCAGAGGCCATTTACGCACTTCCGTTGTCAACGGCCGTACGGTTGACTGCCGTCGTGACCCAGGACATCGACCCGCGGCTGCTGCGCGCGTTCACCGCCGTCGCCGAAGAGCTGCACTTCACCCGGGCCGCCGCCCGGCTCTTCGTCGCCCAGCAGGCGCTCAGCCGGGATGTGCGCCGGCTCGAACGCGACCTGGGCGCCGAGCTGTTCGTGCGGACCACGCGCGCGGTGGAGCTCACCGCCGACGGTGAGCGGCTGCTGCCGTACGCGCGCCGGGTGCTCGCCGCCCACGACGAACTGCGGGCGGCCTGGGCGATGGAGGCCCGGCCGCTGCTCGTCGACATCAGCGCTCCCGTCGGCACCGGCCACCGGGTGCTGACGCGCGCCCGGGAGGCGGCGCCCGGGCAGGAGTTCGTGGCGCGGTATCTCAGCGGGCTCACCGGGGCCGCGGCCGACATCCTCGCCGGGCGCCTCGACGTCTCCTTCGGCCGGGTCGCCGGGCTCGGCCCCTCGGTGCTCGCGGGCCTGGCGCACCAGCCGGTCCGCTACGAGCGGATGGCGGTGCTGCTGCCCGAGGGCCACCGCCTCGCGCGGCTCGCGGAGGTGCCCGTGGACGCGCTGGCGGGGGAGACGCTCTATGCGGGGGCGGGCAATCCGGCCACGGCCGAGTGGACGGATCTGGCCATGCGTCTCTTCACCGGGCGGGGTGCGGAACTGGCCGCTCCGTTCCCGGAGATCTCCGGGAAGGAGGAGTTCGCCCGGGTGGTGCTGGCACGCGGCTGGTCGGTGCTGGTCAGCACGGACTTCCTGGAGATACCGGGAATGGTGCTCCGGCCGCTGACCGCTCCCGTACCGCTGTCACCGGTGTCGCTGGTGTGGCGCAAGGGGCTGACCCACCCGGGTCTGGGGGTTCTGCGGGAGGTCGCCCGGCGGATGGGACAGGCGGCCGGGTGGCTTGATCTGCCCCCCAACAGCTGGCTCCCGGAGGAGGATCTGTCGCTGATGTCCGTGTAATGGCTTTCTGGTGTTCCAGTTGAGGAACAAGACCCGGCACACGAACGTGGCTCACAGCCGTGTGCGCTACATTCATTCCCCGGGTGCGGTGTGGTAGTGGGGGTGCGTGGAACGGGTGGGGACCCGATCCGGAACGCAGCGCCCGCTAGAGGAGTGCGCGCAACCCGCGAATCATCCAGTGGGGAAGTGCGTACGCAAAGTGGACAATTGGCGAAAAGATGCCCCCCAGGGGCGATCCCTGAATCCGGTCGAGGAGCCCCGCGGCCCGCTCGACGACTTCACGATGGAACTGAACGTCGCCGGGCGTCTGCCGGGCGACCCGTCGGCGCAGGACCCCGCACGGGCCCGGACGCAGAGCCGGCCCCCGTCCGCCCCTGAGGAGCGGACGCGCGTCCAGCCCCGCATCCCGTCCCAGCCGCAGCCCCGGATCCAGCCGCCGCAGGAGCAGACCCGGATCCAGCCGCAGGCGTACCCCGAGGCGCATCCGCAGGCGTACCCCCAGGGCCGGCCCGAGGCGCGGGTCCACATCCAGGCCCCGGTCGCGGGCGCCGACCCCGACGGCCCCGTCTTCGTGGACGAGAGCGGCCGTCGCGGCAAGAACCTGCGCCGGCTCGGCTGGGTCTTCGGCCTGGCATGCACCTGCTACGCAGTGATGCTCGTCGGCAGTCTGCTCGGCGGCAGCTCCCGCGCGCCGTGGCTCGGCATACCCGGGCCCGCCGCCAAGGAGAAGAAGACGGAGACCGTCCAGGTCACCCCCGCCCCCACCGAGTCGCACACGCCCCGCCCCACCACCAGGCCCGGCGTCCCCGCCAAGAGCAGGACGCACCCCTCGGCCACCGCCCCCGTGCGGGCCAAGACCTCCGGCACCCCCAAGCCGGCCAGGTCCAGTCACCCCGCCAAGCCCAGCACCGCCTCCCCGCGCCCCGGCACCTCGCAGACCGCGAAGCCGACCGGCGGCCACACGGCGGGCCCCGGCCTCCCCACCGGTTCGTCCGGCAGCCCGACGGGGCTGTCGAAGAAGCCGACTCCGCCCACTGGAGCCAGTACGTGAAAGCCCCTCGCCGCAAGACCCCCAGCACGGGTCCCGGTACCGCCCGCAAGCCCAGACGCCGCAGACTGCCGATGCGCTATCTGCTGCCCCTGCTCTTCCTCGTCGCCCTGCTCGCGATGCTGATGCTGCGCGGGTACGTCCACAACGAGATACTCGCCGACCACCGAATACGCCCCGAGGCGTCCACCGACCAGGTGCCCGAGCGCATCCTGGACGGCGGTCCGGTCATCGACGCTCGGGGCGCCGCCAAGCCCACCAGCCTCGACATCCCCAAGCACAAGCTGGTGCTCACCTTCGACGACGGCCCGGACCCCACCTGGACCCCGAAGGTGCTCGACCAGCTGAAGAAGTACCACGCGCACGGCGTCTTCTTCGTCACCGGCGCCAACGCCGCCCGCTACCCCGGTCTCATCAAGCGGATGGTCGACGAGGGCCACGAGGTCGGTCTGCACACCTTCAACCACCCCGACCTCTCCTACCAGTCGCACGCCCGGATCGACTGGGAGCTCGCGCAGAACCAGCTGGCCCTCGAAGGCGCCGCAGGCATCCGCACCTCCCTCTTCCGGCCGCCGTACTCGTCGTTCGCGGACGCGATCGACGACCAGAACTGGCCGGTGATCAAGTACGTGGGCAGCCGCGGGTACATCACCGCGCTGGACTCCACGGACAGTGAGGACTGGCAGCGCCCCGGCATCAAGACGATCATCAAGAACGCCACGCCCAAGCACGGCAAGGGCGCCATCGTCCTGATGCACGACTCCGGCGGCGACCGCTCGCAGACCGTGGCCGCGCTCGACACCTTCCTGCCCCAGCTCCAGGGCAAGGGCTACACGTTCGTGAATCTGACCGAGGCCCTGAACGCGCCCAGCGCGCACACCCCGGTCACCGGCATGGACCTGTGGAAGGGCAAGGCGTTCGTCTTCGCCGTCCAGGTCTCGGAGAGCAGCACCGACGTCCTGGTGGGCGGGCTCGCCGTGATCGGCGTGCTGGTCTTCGCCCGGTTCGGCCTGATGCTGATCCTGTCGTTCCTGCACGTGCGCAAGGTCCGCAGCCGCGGCTTCCGCTGGGGCCCCGAGGTCACCGAGCCGGTCTCGGTGATCGTCCCGGCGTACAACGAGCGCGAGTGCATCGCCAACACCGTGCGCTCGCTGATGGCCGGCGACCACCCCATCGAGATCCTCGTCGTCGACGACGGCTCCACCGACGGCACCGCGGACATCGTCGAGGCGATGTGGCTGCCGAACGTCCGGGTGATCCGCCAGCCCAACGGCGGCAAGCCCTCCGCGCTCAACAACGGCATCCGCAACGCCCGCCACGACATCGTCGTGATGATGGACGGTGACACGGTCTTCGAGCCGTCGACCGTACGCGAGCTGGTGCAGCCGTTCGGCGACCCGAGGGTCGGCGCGGTCGCGGGCAACGCCAAGGTGGGCAACCGCGACTCGCTCATCGGCGCCTGGCAGCACATCGAGTACGTGATGGGCTTCAACCTGGACCGCCGGATGTACGACGTGCTGGGCTGCATGCCGACCATCCCCGGCGCGGTCGGCGCCTTCCGCCGCACCGCCCTGGAGCGGGTCGGCGGCATCAGCGAGGACACCCTCGCCGAGGACACCGACGTCACCATGGCGATGCACCGCGACGGCTGGCGGGTGGTGTACGCGGAGAACGCGCGCGCCTGGACCGAGGCGCCCGAGTCCGTCCAGCAGCTCTGGTCGCAGCGCTACCGCTGGTCGTACGGCACGATGCAGGCCATCTGGAAGCACCGCGGCGCCGTCTTCGAGCGCGGCCCCTCGGGCCGCTTCGGCCGCGTGGGCCTGCCGCTGGTGTCGCTCTTCATGGTCCTGGCCCCGCTCCTGGCCCCCCTGATCGACGTGTTCCTCCTGTACGGCCTGGTCTTCGGCCCGACCCAGAAGACCGTGGTGGCCTGGCTGAGCGTCCTGCTCATCCAACTGGTCTGCGCGGCCTACGCGTTCCGCCTGGACCGCGAACGCCTCACCCACCTGGTGTCGCTCCCGCTCCAGCAGATCCTCTACCGCCAGCTGATGTACGTGGTGCTCCTCCAGTCCTGGATCACCGCCCTCACCGGCGGTCGCCTGCGCTGGCAGAAGCTGCGGCGCACGGGTGTGGTGGAGGCGCCGGGGGGCATTCCCAGCCAGCGCGGCAGCAAGGAGAACATCGACCGGAGGCCCGTCGGATGACCGCGCCGATACCCCAGCCCTTCGTCGAGGTGCCCGCGGCCGTGGCCGCGGTGAGCGCCGAGAAGAAGCCCAAGGCCTCGGGCCGCGACCGCTATCTGGACCTGCTGCGCTCGCTCGCCCTCGTCCGCGTGGTCGTCTACCACCTCTTCGGCTTCGCCTGGCTCTCGATCGTCTTCCCGTCGATGGGTGTGATGTTCGCGCTCGCCGGATCGCTGATGGCGCGCTCGCTGAGCCGGCCCGCCTGGAGCGTCATCCGCGGCCGGCTGCGGCGGCTGCTGCCGCCGATGTGGGCGTTCGGCGCGGTGATCCTCACCGCGATGTTCGCGGCGGGCTGGAAGCCGGACAAGGAGCAGGGCCTGTGGTGGTGGGCCAAGCTCTTCAACTACCTGGTGCCGGTGGGCACCCCGCCCTTCCCGTGGTCGATCGGCCACAAGGACGGCATGCTGGAGCAGACCTGGGCCGTCCAGGCCGCCGAGCCGCTCTGGTACCTGCGGGCCTATCTGTGGTTCGTGCTCGCCTCGCCGCTGCTGCTGAAGCTGTTCCGCAAGCTGCCCTGGCCGGTGCTGCTGGCCCCGCTGGCGCTGACGGCGGTCCTGGGGACCGGTGTGGTCACCATCCCCGGCGACACCGGCTCGGTGATCACCGACTTCGTCACCTACGCGGCCTGCTGGGTACTCGGCTTCGCGCACCACGACGGGCTGATCCAGCGGCTGCCGCGCTATCTGCTGGTGTCCTGTTCGTCGATGGTGATGGCGTTCGGCCTGTGGTGGGCCTCCGGGCACCCCACCCAGGACGGCTGGGACCTCAACGACATCCCGCTGGCCCAGGCCACCTGGTCGTTCGGCTTCTGCGCGATCCTGCTGGCGTACTCGCCGTCCTGGCCGGAACTGCCGGGCCGGCTGGCCCGCTACGACCGGCTGGTCACGCTCTCCAACAACCGGGCCGTCACGATCTACCTGTGGCACAACACGCTGATCGCGGCTGCCGTGCCGCTCCTCGACCAGCTCTGGAACGTCCCCGGGGTCGGCCCGCACTTCGACGGGTTTCTGACCACGACCTATGACGAGTGGATGTTCGTCCTGGTCTGGCCGCTGATCGGGCTGATGATCCTGTCCACGGGCTGGATCGAGGACGTGGCCGCCAAGCGCAGCCCCCGGCTGTGGCCGGACGGCAGGGTGCGGGGCCGCCGCAGGCGCTGACGGCGCCCCTGCCACCACCCGGCCGATCGCGGTACCCGAGGGCCCGGACCCATGCGTCCGGGCCCTCGTGCTGTGGCCGCCCCCGCTCCCACCCCCCTGTGCGACTGCGGACCCCACCCGTTCCCGCCCCACCCCCCTTCCCCCCAGGATCACCCCGTACAGGCGTGCTCACACAGCAGGGACCGATGCCGTGAGGGCGGGGGGCGAGGGCGGCGGCCTCACCGCATCCATTCACCCCCCGTGAACACAAGGTTGCGCGGCGGTCACGCGGCGGCACGGGGGTGAAATGCGGTCTCCCTACCGTCGGTGTCCGGAACCAGCCGGCGGTGACGGTCCCGTGCGCCGCAGCGCTACGACCCGTCGATCAGGGAGGCGTCATGAAAGGCCGTTGGATCGAGGAGTGGGATCCCGAGGACGAGGTGTTCTGGGAGCGGACCGGGGAGCGGATCGCCCGGCGGAACCTGTGGTTCTCGGTGTTCTCCGAGCACATCGGGTTCTCCATCTGGACCATGTGGTCGGTGATGGTGCTGTTCATGGGGCCCGCCTACCACGTCGACCCCGCGGGGAAGTTCTTCCTGATCTCGACCGCCACCGCCGTCGGAGCGGTCGTACGGATTCCCTACACCTTCGCCGTCGCCAAGTTCGGTGGCCGGAACTGGACCATCTTCAGCGCGCTGTCGCTGCTGGTGCCCGCGGGCGCCGCCTTCGCCGTGATGGAGCCCGGCACCTCGTACACCACCTTCATGCTCGTCGCCGCCCTCGCCGGTATCGGCGGCGGGAACTTCGCCTCCTCCATGACCAATATCAACTCCTTCTTCCCGCTGCGGAAGAAGGGGTGGGCCCTCGGGCTCAACGCGGGCGGCGGCAACATCGGGGTGCCCGTCGTGCAGCTCATCGGGCTGCTCGTCATCGGGACCGCGGGGGCCACGCACCCGCGGATCGTGCTCGGGGTGTACGTGCCGCTCATCGTGGCCGCGGCGCTCGGGGCCGCGCTGAAGATGGACAACCTCGCGCCCGTGAAGAACGACACCGGCGCCGCCCTGGAGGCCGTACGCGACCGGCACACCTGGATCATGGCGTTCCTGTACGTCGGGACCTTCGGGTCGTTCATCGGCTACAGCTTCGCCTTCGGGCTCGTCCTGCAGACCCAGTTCGGGCGCACCCCGCTCCAGGCCGCCTCCCTCACCTTCATCGGGCCGCTGCTCGGCTCGGTGATCCGGCCCATCGGCGGCTCGCTCGCCGACCGGGTCGGCGGCGCGCGGATCACCCTGTGGACGTTCGCCGCGATGGCCGCCGCGACCGGGGTCGTGATCTTCGCTTCCGTACAGAAGTCCCTCGGGGTCTTCCTCGTCGGCTTCATCGCGCTCTTCGTGCTCAGCGGACTCGGCAACGGCTCCACGTACAAGATGATCCCGGCGATCTTCCAGGCCAGGGCCGTCTCCGAGGGCATGGCGGGCGAGGCCGCGGCGGCGTACGGACGGCGGCTCTCCGGGGCCGCCATGGGGCTGATCGGCGCCGTCGGGGCGCTCGGCGGCCTCGGGATCAACCTCGCCTTCCGCCAGTCGTTCATGACGGGCGGCACCGGAACCGCCGCCTTCGTCTCCTTCCTCGCCTTCTACGCGGCGTGTTTCACGACCACTTGGGCGGTATACCTTCGCCGCCCGGTCCGGGCACGGACACCCTCCGAACCCGTATACGCCGAGGTCTAATAGGTCACACGGACCCTTGCGCGCCGCCCCCGCCGTAACGCGGGGGACACGCGCGCGAACCGAGCCTGTCACGCGGGGTTGGCAGGCTCGGGCCAGCCGCCGCACCACCCCGGTTGGAGAGCCATGGTCGACACACAGCACGGACCCCTCGCCGGGTTCACGGTCGGCGTCACCGCCGCCCGCCGCGCCGACGAGCTGGGGGCGCTCCTGCAGCGGCGCGGCGCCGCCGTGGTGCAGGCGCCCGCCCTGCGGATCGTGCCGCTCGCCAACGACGGCGAGCTGCTCTCGGCCACCAAGGAGCTGATCGACGAGCCGCCGCACATCGTCATCGCCACCACCGCGATCGGCTTCCGGGGCTGGGTGGAGGCCGCCGACGGCTGGGGGCTCGGCGAGTCGCTGCTCACCCGGCTCGGCGCCACCGAGCTGCTGGCGCGGGGGCCGAAGGCCAAGGGCGCGATACGGGCGGCCGGGCTCACCGAGGAGTGGTCGCCCTCGTCCGACTCGATGGCCGAGGTCCTGGACCGGCTCCTGGAGCAGGGCGTCGAGGGCCGCCGGATCGCCGTGCAGCTGCACGGGGAGCCGCTGCCGGGCTTCGTGGAGGCGCTGCGGGCCGGGGGCGCCCAGGTCGTCGGCGTTCCCGTCTACCGGTGGCTGCCGCCCGAGGACCTCGGCCCGCTCGACCGGCTGCTCGACCTCACCCTGACCCGCGGGGTGGACGCGCTCACCTTCACCAGCGCGCCCGCCGCCGCCTCCCTCTTCTCCCGGGCCGAGGAGCGCGGGCAGCTCCCCGAGCTGCTGCGCGCCCTCGACCGGGACGTGCTGGCCGCGTGCGTCGGGCCGGTCACCGCGCTGCCGCTCCAGGCGCGCGGGATCAAGACGGTCTCGCCCGAGCGGTTCCGGCTCGGGCCGCTGGTCCAGCTCCTCTGCTGCGAACTGCCCGCCCGGGCGCGGGCCCTGCCCATCGCCGGACGCCGGGTGGAGATCCGCGGCCACGCCGTCCTGGTCGACGGCGAGGTGCGGCCCGTCCCGCCCGCCGGGATGTCGCTGCTGCGCGCCCTCGCCCAGCAGCCCGGCTGGGTCGTCTCGCGGGCCGACCTGCTCCGGGCGCTGCCGGGCTCGGGCACCGACGAGCACGCCGTGGAGACCGCGATGACCCGGCTGCGTACGGCCCTGGGCGCCCCCAAGCTCATCCAGACCGTGGTCAAGCGCGGTTACCGGCTCGCCCTCGACCCGGCGGCCGACGCGAAGTACGCCGACGGCTGAGGAGCGGCCGGACCCAGGCACCGCCCCCCGGGCGCGGGCCGGTCCGGCCGCGCCGGCAGGAGGGCTTCCGGCGCCGCCGCCGGGCGGGCACTCTGGGGGTACGGCACGCACCGGCAACCCCCAAGGCGGTGGCGCATGTTGCGGTTCGACTCCGGGCGGATCTGTCTGGATCTGGTGGCGACCGGGGCGTACGACAGTGATCAGCTGGACAGCGCCGGGCGGCTGCGGCAGTGGCTCGTCGGCGCCGGGCTCGTGCCGCCGGGCACCCCGCTCCCGGAGGCGGACGGGCGGTGGCTGGCGCGCTTCGCCGACCTGCGCGAGCACATCGGGCAGCTGGTCGACGCCGAGCTCGGCGGGCGCGGCGGGGCGGCCACCGCGGCGCTGGAGCGGGTCAACGCCCTGGCCGCCGCCGCACCCCCGGGCGTACGTGCGATCCGCGGCGCCGACGGGCGGCTGGTGCGCGGCCTCAGCGGCGCCCCCGACTGCACCGCGCTGCTCGCCGTGGTGGCCCGGGACGCGGTGGAGCTGCTCACCGACCCGCAGGACCGGTCCCGGCTGCGCCGGTGCGAGGGCGACAACTGCTTCCGGCTCTATCTGGACACCTCCCGCGGGCGCCGCCGGCGCTGGTGCTCCAGCGAGGTGTGCGGCAACCGGGAGCGGGTGGCACGCCACCGGCGGCGCACGGCCGCCGCGGCTCTGTGAGACCCAGGGCGTGGTGCGAAAGTCCGGTCTGCCCCGCGACGCCCGGCACGCCCGGCGGCTGGTCAGCCCGGCCGACGGTCAGCCAAACATTTCTCGCCCGGCGTTTGAATGGTTACGGACAACCGCCCGTATGGAGAGGTGAGCCGGAACGCGACCCGCGCGCCGGCCGGGTCTCGACCGGGAGGTTCTGGTGCGCAAGGATGCCGCCGTGGCCGATGACCGTCCGCAAGGCGCCCGGCACCGCTCCGTCCCCGACGAGGAGCTGATGCGGGCGCTCTACCGCGAACACGCGGGCCCGCTGCTCGCGTATGTGCTCCGTCTCGTCGCCGGCGACCGCCAGCGGGCCGAGGACGTCGTGCAGGAGACGCTCATCCGTGCCTGGAAGAACGCCGGTCAGCTCAACAGAGCGACCGGTTCGGTCCGCCCCTGGCTGGTGACGGTCGCACGGCGCATCGTCATCGACGGCCACCGCAGCCGGCAGGCCCGGCCGCAGGAGGTCGATCCGTCGCCGCTGGAGGTCATGCCCGCGGAGGACGAGATCGACAAGGCGCTGTGGCTGATGACGCTCTCTGACGCGCTCGACGACCTGACACCCGCACATCGCGAGGCGTTGGTCGAGACGTACTTCAAAGGACGTACGGTCAATGAAGCGGCCGAAGTGCTGGGCGTGCCGAGCGGGACCGTCAGGTCCCGGGTGTTCTACGCCCTGCGGTCCATGAAACTCGCCTTGGAGGAACGGGGGGTGACGGCATGAGCACACCGGAGTACCAGTCCGAGCACGAGGCGGTCGCCGCGTACGCGCTCGGCATCCTCGACGACGCCGAGGCCACCGCCTTCGAGGCCCATCTCGCGGGCTGCGACCTGTGCGCGGCCGAGCTCGACCGGCTCGGCGGTCTGGAACCGCTCCTCGCCACCCTGAAGGAGTTCCCGGGCCCCGCCACCAGGCCGCTGCGCCCGGCGCCGCCGAGCATGAGCGAGCGGCTCATCGACGAGGTGGCGGCGCGCCGGGCCAGGCGCAGGCGCCGCACCACGTACCTGGTGGCGGCAGCCGCCGCGCTGATCGTGGGCGGCCCGGCGATCGCCGTGGTGGCCACCTCCGACGGCGGTACGCACCAGAGCGCGACCGTCGAGCCGCACCCGACCAGCCCGGCCGAGGACGCGTTCTTCAACCACATGACCCAGAAGGTGGCGGCGACCGACGCGACGACCGGCGTCACCGCCACCGTCGGCACCGAGAAGAAGGGCTGGGGCACCCACACCGTCCTCCAGCTGAAGAACGTGAAGGGCCCGCTCAAGTGCAGCCTCATCGCGATCGGCCGCGACGGCGAGCAGGAGACCGTGACGACCTGGGCGGTGCCCACGTGGGGGTACGGGATCAAGGACAGCCCGCACAAGGAGGCGGAGTACCCGCTCTATGTGCACGGCGGTACCGCCATGAACCGGGACCAGATTGACCATTTCGAGGTCCGGACCCTCGACGGCAAGGCCCTGGTGGACGTTCCGGCCTGACCGGTGACCGGCCGAGCGGCCGGTCACCGCCTGACAGACCCGCCCCCTTGGCGTACGGTTGACGGCTGCCCAATGCACGTCAGAAGGGGGCCCCCGGTGGCCGCGCAGGAAGCCGCTGTCGACTCGGTCAGAGACCGTGAGACCGGAGTCGAACAGGAACACCTGGACAGGGTGTACCGCCGCCTGGAGGAGAAGATCCACGAGGCGGAGTTCCTGATGAACGACGCCGCCCAGCGCGGCCAGGTGGGAACGCCCGGAGCCCTGGCGGAACGGGACGCCCAGGTCTTCCGGGCCGGGATCCACCTCAACCGCCTCAACAACGA
Organism: Streptomyces sp. NPDC031670; assembly: GCF_055580545.1. Classification (NCBI taxonomy): domain Bacteria; kingdom Bacillati; phylum Actinomycetota; class Actinomycetes; order Kitasatosporales; family Streptomycetaceae; genus Streptomyces; species Streptomyces sp. NPDC031670. The sequence goes on from NZ_JBVILC010000007.1 coordinate 69,490, forward strand.
GTTCGAGGACTTCCTCTTCGGCCGGATCGACCTCCTGCTCGGCCAGGACGGCAAGAAGGGCCCCGACGGGGCCTACACGGCCGTGGAGCCCGCCGAGGGGGCCGTACGGGAGGACGAGAGCGGCAAGTACGCCGAGATCGCCGAAACGCTCCACATCGGCCGTATCGGCGTCCTCGACTCCGACTACGCGCCGCTGGTCATCGACTGGCGCGCGCCCGCCGCCGCGCCGTTCTACCGCTCCACCCCGGTCGACCCGGGCCGGGTGGTGCGCCGGCGCGTCATCCGCTCCAAGGGCCGCAAGGTGCTCGGCGTCGAGGACGACCTGATGCGCCCGGAGCTCACCGCGACGCTCGACGGCGCCGAGCTGGCGGTGGTCGGCGACGGCGCCCTGATGGCCGCGCTCGGCCAGGCCCGCAGCCACACCATGCGGGACATCGTGGCGTCCATCCAGGCCGAGCAGGACCTGGTGATCCGGGCGCCCGCCGCGTCCGTCACGTATGTGGAGGGCGGGCCCGGCACCGGCAAGACCGCCGTCGCGCTGCACCGCGCCGCGTACCTGCTCTACCAGGACCGCCGCCGGTACGCGGGCGGCATCCTGATCGTCTCCCCGACCCCGCTGCTCGTGGCGTACACCGAGGGCGTGCTGCCCTCGCTCGGCGAGGAGGGCCAGGTGGCGATCCGGGCGGTCGGCAGCCTGGTCGACGGCGCCGAGGCCACGGCGTACGACGAGCCGGCCGTCGCCCGGATCAAGGGCTCCTCCCGGATGCTCCACGTGCTGCGCAAGGCGGCGCGCGGAGCCCTGGAGACCGCCGATCCGGCACGCGCCAGGACCCGGCGGGGCCACCCCGCCCGGGACAACGGCCAGCTCGCCCTCGGCGAGGAGGCCGGGCAGGGCGGTGAGGCCGGAAAGGGCGGGGAGGGCGGCGAGAAGGCCGCCGGGACGGCAGTCACCCCCACCCGGCTGCGGGTCGTCGCCTTCGGGCGGCGCGTCGAGCTGGAGGCCGAGGAGCTCCGCCGCATCCGGCACGCGGCGCTGTCCGGCACCGCGCCGGTCAACCTGCTGCGCCCGCGCGCCCGCAAGCTGCTGCTGGACGCCCTGTGGAGCAGATCGGGCGCGGCCGGCCGCCACACGGACCCGGAGCTGGCCGCCGAGCTGCGCTCGTCCTTCGACGACGACATCACCTCCGAGGACGCCTTCATCGCGTTCCTGGACGCCTGGTGGCCCGAGCTCACCCCGCGCGGGGTGCTCGCGGCGATGGGCGACGAGCGGCGCCTGGGCCGCTGGGCCCGGCGGGTCCTGACGCCCGGCGAGACCCGGCGCCTGGCCCGTTCCCTCTCCCGGTTGGACGCGAGCGGCCAGGGGCCCCTGTCGGTGCACGACGTGGCGCTCCTGGACGAGCTCCAGACGCTGCTCGGCACCCCGGCCAAGCCCCGCAGGAAGCGCGAGTACGACCCGCTGGACGCGCTCACCGGCCTGGAGGAGCTGATGCCGCAGCGCGAGGAGACCCAGCGCGAGCGCGCCGAGCGGCTGGCCCAGGAGCGCACCGAGTACGCCCATGTGATCGTCGACGAGGCGCAGGACCTCACGCCGATGCAGTGGCGCATGGTCGGCCGCCGGGGCCGCACGGCCACCTGGACGGTCGTCGGGGACCCGGCCCAGTCGTCCTGGTCCGACCCGGACGAGGCCGCCGCCGCGCGCGACGAGGCGCTGGGCTCGCGCCCGCGCCGCCGCTTCGAGCTGACGGTGAACTACCGCAACCCGGCCGAGATCGCCGAGCTGGCGGCCCGGGTGCTGGCGCTGGCGATGCCGGGGATGAAGTCCCCGGCGGCGGTCCGCTCCACCGGCGTCGAGCCGCGTTTCGCGGTGGCCGGTCCCGATCTCGCCCAGTCGGTGCGGGAGGAGGCGGCCCGGCTGCTGGAGCAGGTCGACGGCACGGTGGGCGTGGTCGTCGCGATGCGTCGCCGCGAACAGGCGGCGCGCTGGCTGGCGGGCCTGGGGGAGCGGGTGGTGGCGCTCGGCAGCCTGGAGGCGAAGGGGCTGGAGTACGATGCGACGGTGGTGGTCTCCCCGGCGGAGATCGCCGACGAGTCGCCCGCCGGACTGCGCGTGCTGTACGTGGCGCTCACCCGGGCGACCCAGCAGCTCACCGTGGTCTCGGGCCAGGGCGACGAGCCGGACGCGGACGGGGTGCCGGACCTGCTCCGGGACTGAGCGGCGGGACCCACCCGGGACCACCCGGAATGTCCGGAACGCCGGACTCCCCGGAAAATCCGCCGAAGTCAACCCGCGATGGTCGAATCACTTGCCGGAGTGGTTTGTTAGCCTGGTTACGGCACCGGCTCGATCCAAGCCCCCGGGCCCAACCTTAGTCGCTTCGAGCGACCACTTGCCGCGAGGCGAGCATGGCGGGCCGGTGTCTTCACGTGAGCGACAGGCCCACGTCATCTCCGGATGGCGTGGGCCTGTTGTGCTGTCCGTGGCTTCCGTCGACCGATCATCTCTCGTATGGTGGAAACTGTTTTCCGGAACGAGGGCCCCGTTACCGGCTACCAGCCGGTAGGTGCGAACATCGGATGGCGCTGCCCGGCGAGAGTCCGGGACGCGCTAGCAAAGAAGCTAGGGAAAGCAGAGGAACCCGGTCATGGCAACGGCGCCCAGCGTCTCGTACTCGATGACGGTCAGGCTGGAGGTGCCCGCCAGCGGAACGGCGGTCTCCCAGCTCACCACGGCCGTGGAGTCCTCCGGCGGTTCGGTCACCGGCCTCGACGTGACCGCCTCCGGCCACGAGAAGCTGCGGATCGACGTCACCATCGCGGCCACCTCCACCGCACACGCCGACGAGATCGTCGGGAAGCTGCGCGGCATCGAGGGCGTCACGCTCGGCAAGGTCTCCGACCGTACGTTCCTGATGCACCTCGGCGGCAAGATCGAGATGGCGTCCAAGCACCCCATCCGCAACCGTGACGACCTCTCGATGATCTACACCCCGGGTGTCGCCCGGGTGTGCATGGCGATCGCCGAGAACCCCGAGGACGCCCGCCGCCTCACCATCAAGCGCAACTCGGTCGCGGTCGTCACCGACGGCTCCGCCGTCCTCGGCCTCGGCAACATCGGCCCCAAGGCCGCGCTGCCGGTCATGGAGGGCAAGGCGGCCCTCTTCAAGCGGTTCGCCGGGATCGACGCCTGGCCGCTCTGCCTGGACACCCAGGACACCGACGAGATCGTCGCGATCGTCAAGGCCATCGCCCCCGGCTTCGCGGGCATCAACCTGGAGGACATCTCCGCCCCGCGCTGCTTCGAGATCGAGGCACGTCTGCGCGAGGCGCTGGACATCCCCGTCTTCCACGACGACCAGCACGGCACCGCGATCGTGGTGCTGGCCGCGCTGACCAACGCGCTGCGCGTGGTGGGCAAGGGCATCGGGGACGTACGGGTCGTCATGTCCGGCGCGGGCGCGGCCGGTACGGCCATCCTGAAGCTGCTGCTGGCGGCCGGTGTGAAGAACGCGGTCGTCGCCGACATCCAGGGCGTCGTCCACTCGGGCCGCGCGGACCTGAACGGCGCCGGCGCCGGCTCCGACATGGCCGCGCTGCGCTGGATCGCCGAGAACACCAACCCGGAGGGCCTGACGGGCTCGCTGCGCGAGGCCGTGGTCGGCGCGGACGTCTTCATCGGCGTCTCCGCCCCCAACGTCCTGAACGGCGACGACGTGGCCGCGATGGCCGAGGGCGCCATCGTCTTCGCGCTCGCGAACCCCGACCCCGAGGTCGACCCGGCCGTCGCCCGCCAGAGCGCGACCGTGGTCGCCACCGGCCGCTCGGACTTCCCGAACCAGATCAACAACGTGCTGGTCTTCCCGGGTGTCTTCCGCGGCCTCCTGGACGCCCAGTCGCGTACGGTCAACACGGACATGATGCTGGCCGCCGCGACGGCGCTCGCCGACGTGGTGACCGAGGACGAGCTCAACCCGAACTACATCATCCCGTCGGTCTTCAACGACAAGGTCGCGGGCGCGGTGGCGGGGGCGGTGCGTACGGCGGCCCAGGCGGCGTCCGCCTGAGCTCCGGCGCGTCGTGGGATGCGGGGCCGTGGAGCCGCCCGTAGGGTGGCGGACCATGAACCGCATCCGCCCCGGCGGTTCCAGCGAGTCTCCAGGGAGTCGACGGAGCGTCACCACGACGGGGGTCTGGCGCTTTTCGTGTGACTCCGAAGGGTGCCGGATTGGCTTTACCGCCACAGGTGGGGGCAGGATGCTCCCCCAAGGACTTCGTCCAGGGGGGACCCCCAGGACGCGAGGTCGTGCACACGGACCCGGGTCCGGGGACTGTCCGAGGGCCCTGGCAGCATCGGTTTCGCTGAACCCAACATGCGGCTTCCGCCGCGTGGCACGCCTCACAGGCAAGAAGAACACGGGAGTAAGAACATGAACCGCAGTGAGCTGGTGGCCGCGCTGGCCGACCGCGCCGAGGTGACCCGCAAGGACGCCGACGCCGTTCTGGCCGCTCTCGCCGAGACCGTCGGCGAGGTCGTCGCCAAGGGCGACGAGAAGGTCACCATCCCCGGCTTCCTGACGTTCGAGCGCACCCACCGTGCCGCTCGTACCGCTCGTAACCCGCAGACCGGCGACCCGATCGACATCCCGGCCGGTTACAGCGTCAAGGTCTCCGCGGGCTCGAAGCTCAAGGAAGCCGCGAAGGGCAAGTAAGCGCCCCTGAGCAGGCCGCTTAGCTGAAAGACAAGGGCGGCCACCCCCGTGGAGGGGGGTGGCCGCCCTTCGTCGCACCCGGGGCCGCCCGCTGCCCTTGCCGGGGGTTCGTCTGCGGGCCGGTGGGTGGCCGGTCGCGCAGTTCCCCGCGCCCCTAAGCCGCCCGGGGGTTCGTCTGCGGGCCGGTGGGTGGCTGGTCGCGCAGTTCCCCGCGCCCCTGATCGGCCCGGGGGTTCGTCTGCGGGCCGGTGGGTGGCTGGTCGCGCAGTTCCCCGCGCCCCCAAGCCGCCCGGGGTCGTCTGTCGGTTGTCTGTGGCCGGTCGCGCGGTTCCCCGCGCCCCCAGGTGCTCAGGGGCGCGGGGAACTGCGCGCGCAACCCAGCACGGTCCGCAGACGAAAGCATCCGGGGCCGGGCCGAAGGCTCCGGGGCGGGGCCGGGGCGCAGCGCCCGGAAACGACTCCGCCCCCTCCCGGCCCCCGGAGGGTTTAGGGAAGGGGCGGGGTGGGGGACAACCCCCCGGACTCAGCTCAGCGCACCGTTCGGCAGCTCCACCTTCGCCCCCAGCTCCACCAGCTTCTCCATGAAGTTCTCGTAGCCACGGTTGATCAGATCGATCCCGTGCACCCGCGACGTCCCCTGCGCCGCCAGCGCCGCGATCAGGTACGAGAACCCGCCCCGCAGGTCGGGAATGACCAGATCCGCGCCCTGGAGCTTCGTGGGCCCGCTCACGACCGCCGAGTGCAGGAAGTTGCGCTGTCCGAAGCGGCAGTCCGAGCCGCCCAGGCACTCCCGGTACAGCTGGATGTGCGCGCCCATCTGGTTGAGCGCCGACGTGAAGCCGAGCCGCGACTCGTACACCGTCTCGTGGACGATCGACAGCCCCGTGGCCTGCGTCAGGGCCACGACCAGCGGCTGCTGCCAGTCGGTCTGGAAGCCGGGGTGGACGTCCGTCTCCAGCGCGATCGACTTCAGCTGACCGCCGGGGTGCCAGAAGCGAATGCCCTCGTCGTCGATCTCGAAGGCGCCGCCGACCTTCCGGTACGTGTTCAGGAACGTCATCATCGAGCGCTGCTGCGCGCCGCGGACGTAGATGTTGCCCTCGGTCGCCAGCGCGGCCGACGCCCAGGAGGCGGCCTCCAGCCGGTCCGAGAGGGCGCGGTGGGTGTACCCGCCGAGCTTGTCGACACCGGTGATCCGGATCGTCCGGTCCGTGTCCATGGCGATGATCGCGCCCATCTTCTGCAGTACGCAGATGAGGTCCTCGATCTCGGGCTCCACGGCCGCGTTGGAGAGCTCGGTCACACCTTCGGCCAGCACGGCCGTGAGCAGCACCTGCTCGGTCGCGCCCACCGACGGGTACGGCAGCCGGATCTTGGTGCCGCGCAGCCGCTGCGGCGCCTCCAGGTACTGGCCGTCCGCGCGCTTCTCGATCGTCGCGCCGAACTGCCGCAGCACCTCGAAGTGGAAGTCGATCGGCCGGCCGCCGATGTCGCAGCCGCCCAGGCCAGGGATGAAGGCGTGGCCGAGGCGGTGCAGCAGCGGGCCGCAGAGCAGGATCGGGATGCGGGAGGACCCCGCGTGCGCGTCGATGTCCGCGACGTTCGCGCTCTCGACGTGCGACGGGTCGAGCACCAGCTCACCCGGCTCCTCACCGGGGCGGACCGTCACGCCGTGCAGCTGCAGCAGGCCGCGTACGACGCGCACGTCACGGATGTCGGGCACATTGCGCAGCCGGCTCGGACCGCTGCCGAGCAGGGCGGCGACCATCGCCTTCGGCACGAGGTTCTTCGCGCCGCGAACGCGGATCTCGCCCTCCAGCGGGGTGCCGCCGTGGACAAGCAGTACATCGTCTGTGCCGGTCATGTATCTCGCGTTCCGGAATCGTCGGGCAGGGGGCCAGAGAAAAGGGTAAGGGGCTTCTACCCATGTCCTGTATGGCCAAGGGGGGTTCGCAAGCGTAATGAATTCGCCACAACACGCTCCGTTCGGGCCCGTTCGGCGCAGGGTCACCATCGGGGCCGGCCGGACGAGCCGGTGCGCCCCATTGCTGCCGTGCGCTCCCCCTCGGGGCCCAAGATGCGGGATCATGTCGGCATGACCGAGGTGTCCTCGCTCACAGGGCGGCTGCTCGTCGCCACCCCCGCCCTCGCGGATCCGAACTTCGACCGCGCGGTGGTGCTGCTCCTCGACCACGACGAGGAGGGCTCGCTCGGCGTGGTCCTCAACCGTCCGACCCCGGTGGGTGTCGGCGACATCCTGGAGCCGTGGGCGTCCCTCGCCGGTGAGCCCGGCGTGGTCTTCCAGGGCGGCCCGGTGTCGCTGGACTCCGCGCTCGGCGTCGCCGTCATCCCCGGCGACGAGGGCCCCCTCGGCTGGCGCCGGGTGTACGGGGCGATCGGCCTGGTCGACCTGGAGGCGCCGCCGGAGCTGCTCGCCGCGGCCCTCGGCTCGCTGCGGATCTTCGCCGGGTACGCGGGCTGGGGACCGGGCCAGCTGGAGGCCGAGCTGACGGACGGGGCCTGGTACGTGGTGGAGTCCGAACCCGGTGACGTCTCCTCGCCGGAGCCGGAGTCCCTGTGGCGTGCGGTGCTGCGCCGGCAGCGCAGCGAGCTGGCGATGGTGGCGACGTACCCGGACGACCCTTCGCTGAACTGATGCCGCCGCGCTTCAGTACGCTAGGAACTTATGAGCACTCTTGAGCCCGAGCGCGGGGCAGGTACGGGGACCCTCGTCGAGCCGACGCCGCAGGTGTCGAACGGCGACGGCGACCACGAGCGCTTCGCCCACTACGTCCAGAAGGACAAGATCATGGCGAGCGCGCTCGACGGCACCCCCGTCGTCGCGCTCTGCGGCAAGGTCTGGGTGCCGGGCCGCGACCCGAAGAAGTACCCGGTGTGCCCCATGTGCAAGGAGATCTACGAGTCCATGGGCGCGGGTGGCGACAAGGACAAGGGCGGCAAGGACGGCAAGGGCGGGAAGTAGCGCCCCCTTCGGGCTGCGGTGCGCCGTCGTCCGCGGACCGTGCCGGATAGCGGCGCGACCAGCCGCAGGCGGCCCGCCCCGCGGGCCCCGCGCCCGCACAGGCGGCCCTCCCTCGCATGAGTAGCCCCCGCAGGCCCCCGCGCCGCCGGGGCTACCGTGTGCCCCATGCCCCTGGACTTGGTGGATCTCGTTCCGGCGCCCGTCTCCGTGGAACACGGGGAGGGCGCCTTCGTCCTGCGGGAGGCGACCGCGCTCGCGGCCGGCCCCGGCACCGAGGGCGTGGCCCACTGGCTGCGGTCCGTCCTCGGCGCGGCGCTCGCCCGCCCGCTGCCGCCGGGGGAGCCCGGCGCCCCGGACACCGTGACCCTGCGCCTCGACGCGGCCCTCGCCCCCGAGGCGTACCGGCTCACCGTGGGGACGGCGGCGGTCGAGCTCGTCGGCGGCGGCCCGGCCGGGGTGTTCTGGGGTGCGCAGACCTTCCGTCAGCTGCTCGGCCCCGACGCGTACCGCAAAGCGTGCGCGGACCCGGGCGCGGAGCGCGCCGTCGCCCGCCAAGTCGTCCAGGACGCGCCCCGGTTCGCCTGGCGCGGCCTGATGCTGGACGTTTCACGCCACTTCATGCCGAAGGACGGCGTGCTGCGCTACCTGGATCTGCTCGCCGCGCACAAGCTGAACGTCTTCCACTTCCACCTCACCGACGACCAGGGCTGGCGCGTGGAGATCAAGCGCTTCCCCCGGCTCACGGAGGTCGGCGCCTGGCGCTCGCGGACCAAGTACGGCCATCGCGCCTCGCCGTTGTGGACCGAGGAGCCGCACGGCGGCTTCTACACCCAGGACGACATCCGCGAGATCGTCACGTACGCCGCCGAGCGGCATATCTCGGTGGTTCCGGAAATCGACATCCCCGGCCACTCGCAGGCGGCCATCGCCGCATACCCGGAACTGGGCAACACCGACGTCATCGACACCACCCGCCTCTCCGTCTGGGACACCTGGGGCGTCAGTCCGAACGTACTCGCCCCCACTGACAACACCCTCCGCTTCTACGAGGGCGTGCTGGAGGAGGTGTTGCGGCTCTTCCCCGCCGCCACGTCGCCGTTCGTCCACATCGGCGGCGACGAGTGCCCCAGGGACCAGTGGAAGGCGTCCCCGGCCGCGCGGGCGCGCATCGAGGAGCTGGGGCTCGCCGGTGAGGACGAGCTCCAGTCGTGGTTCATCCGCCACTTCGACCGCTGGCTCACCGAGCGGGGCCGCCGCCTCATCGGCTGGGACGAGATCCTGGAAGGCGGTCTGGCGCCCGGCGCCGCCGTCTCCTCCTGGCGCGGCTACGCGGGCGGCATCGAGGCCGCCCGGGCCGGTCACGACGTGGTCATGTGCCCCGAGCAGCACGTCTACTTGGACCACCGGCAGGCCGACGGCCCCGACGAGCCGATGCCGATCGGATACGTACGGACGTTGGAGGACGTCTACCGCTTCGAGCCCGTTCCCCCCGAGCTGACGCAGGCCGAGGCGCGGCACGTACTGGGCACTCAGGCCAATGTCTGGACCGAGGTGATGCGGGACCAGGGGCGCGTGGACTACCAGGTGTTCCCCCGGCTCGCGGCGTTCGCCGAGGTGGCGTGGTCGGCGCTGCCCGCCCCCGCCGCGCGCGACTTCGCCGGGTTCGAGCGCCGAATGCGCGCCCACTACGCGCGACTTGACGCCCTCGGTGTCGGCTACCGGCCGCCCGGCGGCCCGTTGCCCTGGCAGAAGCGCCCGGCCCCCGAAAACATGGAAGGCGGCCTCGGACGCCCGATCGACGGGTCGCCCCCAAACGTGTGAGCCGAGCGGCAAGACGGTGACCGGCCGTCCGCGACCCTGGAACGGTGATCCGTGACGTCTCGTACGGATAAGTCGTACAACCACCGTGAATCCGGACCATTCCCCTGGTCGGGGACGGAACTGCCCTTCGCGGACCCTCGCGTCGAGCGGCTCGGAAGATGTGCCAGAGTTGCCACGTCCGGGCTGTGAGCACGTACCGTACGGCCAACGCGCAGCAACACAGCCACACACTGGCGGGACAGTCGGGACGGCCGGGACACCGGGAAGGGGCAGCTGGGTTGACCACGCACGCACCGCAGGCGGCGCAGTCGGTGACACTGCCGGCCTCGCTCGACGAGGCCGTGGCGGCGCTCGCCGCCATGCCCGCCGCCGTGCCCGTCGCGGGCGGCACCGATCTGATGGCGGCGGTGAACCGGGGCCTGCTGCGCCCCGCGGGCCTCGTCGGCCTCGGCCGGATCAACGAGATCCGCGGCTGGCAGTACCAGGACGGCCACGCCCTGCTGGGCGCGGGGCTCACGCACGCGCGGATGGGGCGCCCGGACTTCGCGGCGCTCATCCCGGCGCTCGCGGCGGCGGCGCGCGCCGCCGGACCCCCGCAGATCCGCAACGCGGGCACCCTGGGCGGCAACATCGTCACCGCGGCGCCCACCGGCGACGCGCTGCCCGTGCTGGCCGCGCTGGAGGCCACGCTGGTCATCGCGGGCCCCGAGGGCGCCCGCCGGGAGATCCCGGTGTCGCACCTGCTGGCCGGGCGCGAACTGCTGGCCCCCGCCGAACTCATCGGCCATGTCCGCGTGCCCCTGCTGCACGCCCCCCAGGTGTTCCTGAAGGCGACCGGCCGCACCGGCCCCGGCCGCGCCACCGCCTCGGTCGCGGTCGTCCTGGACCCGGCCCGGCGCGGGGTGCGCTGCGCGGTGGGCGCGATCGCGCCGATGCCGCTGCGGCCCCTGGAGGCCGAGCGCTGGATCGCCTCCCTGATCGACTGGGACGGCGAGCGGGCGGCGCTGGCCCCGGAGGCGCTGAGTGCCTTCGGCGAGTACGTGGCCGCCGCCTGCATCCCGGACCCGGCACCGGCGGCCGACGGCACGGAGCCCCCCGCGCTGTCGCCCGCCGTCCTGCACCTGCGGCGCACGGTCGCCGCACTGGCCCGACGAGCACTGGGGAGGGCGCTGTCGTGAGCGACAACCACGGCAACCACGGCAACCGCGGCGACCACGGCGAGCACACTGCCGAAGGAGCACGGGGGACGGGCGGCTGGCAGCCGGTCCCGCAGGGCGGCGAGTACGACGACGGCGCGACCGCCTTCGTCCAGCTGCCCGCCGACCTGGACGCGCTGCTCGGCGGCGACCCGCTGGCCGCGCCCGGGCACGGCTATGTGCCGCCGATGATCGTGCCGTTGACGCCCGCCGCCGCGACCGATCCGGCCTCGACCGGCGCCTGGACCTTCCCGGCGCCGCCGGCCGAGCCGGACCGGGGCGAGAGCCAGGTGCGGTCGGTGCGGTGGCCCGACGCGTCCGCGCACCCGCGGCCCGAGCCGGACCCGCTCAGCGATCCGCTGGGCGAGGCTCCGCGGGACCGGCACGCCACCGGCCAGTGGACGTTTCCGGACGACCCCGCGCTGAACGGACAGCCCAGCGGTCAGTGGACGATCCCGGTCGCCGGTGGTGAACTGCCGGATGAATCGGGCGAATTCAGTACATCCTCTCTGATCGAGCAGTGGGGTACGACCCCTCCGGCGACCCTGCCCGGCGGCGCCGCCGCGCCCTGGGCGACCGAACAGCCGCAGCCGCACCCCGAACCGCACCCCGAGCCGCCGGCCGAGCCCGAGCCCGCCGTGGAGGCGAGCCCCGAGGCCGCCGACGCGCGCGTGGAGGACTTCGCGCAGGCACACCACCAGGCGGCCCTGGACGCCCGCCACCAGGCCTCCCCGGACCTTTCGGCGCCCCTGGACGCCCCGGCGGCCCCCGGGCCCGTACGCGAGGAACCGGTCCTGTCCTGGAACGCGCCCCACCCCGGCGCGACCCTGCCCGGCGGCGCACCCGCGCCCTGGGCGGCGGCGCTGGCGACGGAGGTACGGCAGGAGCTCCCCGAGGAGCGGCACGAGCACGAGCACGGGCGCGAATTCGGGCACGAGCGCGAGGACGTCCGGGCGGAGGGGGAGGCGCCGGACGCCTCCGGCGCCGAGCCGGCCGACGCGGAGCCGGTCGCCGTTCCGCTGCCGGCCGCCGAGCCGATGCCCGGGACCGGGCACGCGGACCGGCGTCCCGTCCACGTGGACGAGCTTCCCGGCCACGCCGATGAGCTTCCCCTCCACGCCGAGCCGGCCCAGCCGCTCCCGGAGGCCGAGCCCGAGCCGCAGCCGGAGCCCGAGCTCGTCCCGGAACCGGCCTCCGTACAGGAAGCGGCACCGGCCCCCGAGCCGGGCCCCGTATCCGCGCTCCACCCCGAACCCGTATCCGCGCTCCACCCCGAGCCCGAGCCGCAGCTGCCGCCCGCCGCCGACCTGGAGCACCCCCGCGCCTCCTACGTCCTGCGCGTCAACGGCACCGACCGCCCCGTCACCGAGGCGTGGGTCGGCGAGTCGCTGCTCTATGTGCTGCGCGAGCGCCTGGGGCTCGCCGGGGCCAAGGACGGCTGCTCGCAGGGCGAGTGCGGCGCGTGCAACGTGCAGGTGGACGGCCGTCTCGTGGCCTCCTGCCTGGTGCCCGCCGCCACGACCGCGGGCTCCGAGGTACGGACGGTCGAGGGCCTCGCCACCGACGGCGAACCCTCCGACGTCCAGCGCGCGCTGGCCGCGTGCGGGGCCGTGCAGTGCGGTTTCTGCATCCCCGGCATGGCCATGACCCTCCACGACCTGCTGGAGGGCAACCACGCGCCGACCGAGCTGGAGACCCGGCAGGCGCTCTGCGGCAACCTGTGCCGCTGCTCCGGCTACCGGGGCGTGCTCGACGCCGTACGCGAGGTGGTGGCCGGGCGCGAGGCGCAGACGGCCCCGCCCGGCGACACGGCGGGCCAGCCTTCGGGCCGGCCGGCCGGGCAGCCCGCGGCAACCACCGAAGAAGCCCGTATTCCGCACCAGGCGGGCCCCGGCGCGGGCGGCGTCCAGCCCTCGCACACGCACGACGGAGGCATGGCGTGAGCAACGACGCGGCCACCGCGACGACCGCGGCCACCACGGCGGTCGACGGCGCGGGCACCGGTCCCGAGCAGGCCGCCGTGCCCACCCACGGGCTCGGCGCCCCGCTCCGCCCCGCCGACGCGCGCGCCAAGGCCGAGGGCACCTTCCCGTACGCCTCCGACCTGTGGGCCGAGGGTCTGCTGTGGGCGGCCGTGCTGCGCTCGCCGCACGCCTCGGCCCGGATCGTCTCCATCGACACCTCGGCCGCGGCCGAGATGCCGGGCGTACGGGCCGTGGTGACCCACGCCGACGTGCCCGGTGACGCGGCGCACGGCCGGGGGGTCGCGGACCGCCCGGTCTTCGCCTCCGACGTCGTACGCCACCACGGCGAGCCGATCGCGGCCGTGGCCGCCGACCACCCCGACACGGCCCGGCTGGCGGCGGCGGCCATCGCGGTCGAGTACGAGCTGCTGGAACCGGTCACCGACCCGGAGAAGGCGTTCGGCGCCGAACCGCTGCACCCCGACGGCAATCTGATCCGCCACATCCCGCTCCAGTACGGCGACCCGGACGTGACCGGCGAGGTCGTGGTGGAGGGCCTGTACCGGATCGGCCGCCAGGACCCGGCGCCGATCGGCGCCGAGGCCGGGCTCGCGGTGCCGCGCCCCGACGGCGGCGTGGAGATCTACACCGCCTCCACCGACCCGCACGCCGACCGGGACCTCGCGGCGGCGTGCTTCGGCCTGGACCCGGAGCGCGTGAAGGTGGTCGTCACGGGCGTGCCCGGCGCCACCGGCGACCGCGAGGACCTGGGCTTCCAGCTGCCGCTGGGCCTGCTCGCGCTGCGCACCGGCTGCCCGGTGAAGCTGACGGCGACCCGCGAGGAATCCTTCCTGGGCCACGCCCACCGCCACCCCACCCTGCTGCGCTACCGCCACCACGCGGACGCGGAGGGCCGCCTGGTCAAGGTGGAGGCGCAGATCCTTCTGGACGCGGGCGCGTACGCGGAGGCGTCGTCCGAGTCGCTGGCCGCCGCGGTGGCCTTCGCCTGCGGCCCGTACGTGGTCCCGCACGCCTTCGTCGAAGGCTGGGCGGTCCGTACGAACAACCCGCCCTCCGGCCACGTCCGGGGCGAGGGCGCGATGCAGGTGTGCGCGGCCTACGAGGGCCAGATGGACAAGCTGGCGGCCAAGCTGGGCCTGGACCCGGCGGAGCTGCGTCTGCGCAACGTCCTGGCGACGGGCGACCTGCTCCCGACCGGCCAGACGGTGACGTGCCCGGCCCCCGTGGCCGAACTGCTCACGGCCGTACGGGACTTCCCCCTGCCCACCCTCCCCAAGGACGCCCCGGAGGACGACTGGCTGCTGCCGGGCGGCCCCGAGGGCGCGGGCGAGCCGGGCGCGGTGCGCCGGGGCGTCGGCTACGCCGTCGGCATGGTGCACATGCTCGGCGCCGAGGGCACGGACGAGGTGTCGACGGCCACGGTCAAGGTGCACGACGGCGTGGCCACGGTGATCTGCGCGGCGGTCGACACCGGCCAGGGCTTCACGACGCTGGCCCGCCAGATCGTCCAGGAGACGCTGGGCATCGAGGAGGTCCACGTGGCCCCCGTCGACACGGACCAGCCCCCTGCGGGCCCGGCGTCGCACGGCCGCCACACCTGGGTGTCCGGGGGAGCGGTGGAGCGGGCGGCGAAGATGGTCCGCACGCAGCTGCTCCAGCCGCTGGCGCACAAGTTCGGCATGTCCACGGAGCTGCTCCAGATCGCCGACGGCAAGATCACGTCGTACGACGGCGTGCTGTCCACGACGGTCACCGAGGCGATGGACGGCAAGGAGCTCTGGGCCACGGCCCAGTGCCGCCCGCACCCCACCGAGCCCCTGGACGAGACGGGCCAGGGCGACGCCTTCGTGGGCCTGGCGTTCTGCGCGATCCGCGCGGTGGTGGACGTGGACATCGAGATCGGCTCGGTCCGCGTGGTGGAGCTGGCGGTGGCCCAGGACGTGGGCCGCGTCCTCAACCCCGCGCAGCTTGCGGCCCGTATCGAGGCGGGCGTGACCCAGGGCGTGGGCGCGGCGCTGACGGAGAACCTCCGCACGGCCCGCGGCCTGGTCCGCCACCCCGACCTGACGGGCTACGCCCTTCCCACGGCCCTGGACGCCCCCGACATCCGCATCGTGAAGCTGGTGGAGGAGCGCGACGTGGTGGCCCCCTTCGGCGCGAAGGCGGCGAGCGCGGTCCCGGTGGTGACGAGCCCGGCGGCGATCGCCTCGGCGGTCCGCGCGGCAACGGGCCGCCCGGTCAACCGCCTCCCGATCCGCCCGCAGGCGGCGGTGGTGACGGCGGGGAACCCGTAGGGGGCTGACGGGCTGAGGGGTGGCGCGCTGACGAGCTGAGGGGTGGCGCGCTGAGGGGCCGGGCGGGACGAGACCGATGCGTCCCGCCCGGTTTTGTCGTGGGACGGGAACCCATCCGGTCACAGACGTGTCCTCGCAAGAGAAGCGATCGGTCAAGACCGAAAGCAGAGGGAGGAGTTCAGTCTGTCAGCGGTGCTGACTACAGTTACTTTCGGAGCTGTACGGGGAACGGCGAACGGGGAGGCGACTGTGGCGCAGGACGGCAGCGGGGGCGCGGCGCCCGGAATGGACGCGCTGGTGCCGGTGCTCGGGATGATGCCCGGGTTCGGGGCGGCGGCCGGTGCCGCCGTGGCGGCGGCGGCGGACATGGCCCGCGAGGCCGAGTCGATGCTCACGTTCAAGAAGCGGGTCGACGCGCTGCTCACCGAGCTCAACGAGTCCGAGGCGTCCTCGGTGAAGATCGGCGCGGACCGACTGGCCAAGTCGGAGCTGGGACCGGACTCCTTCAAGGAGAGCGCGTTCCTGTACGGGGTGTACGAGGTCGTCCACGAGCAGATCAGCCAGCTCTCCAAGGCGCTGAGCATGCAGATCGAGGGCCTGTGCATCGCCGTACTGGCGGCGGAGAACGGGTACGACGGCGTGGACGCGGACGTCCGCGACCGTATGCGCACGATCAGTGACGAGCTGCACAAGCAGTACGACGCGTACGGGCCGGGGACGGCCCCGGGCACGTCGCCGCAGGCCACCGGGCCCGCGCCGGACAAGGGCGCGACGGGCGGCACGATCTGATGGACGCGGCGGACGAGGCGGACGAGGCGGCCAACGACGCGGCGTACGCGGCGCTCGCCGCGTACGTGACGGGGGACGACGGGAGTCGGGGAATGGTGGTGCGACGGGATGGCTGAGAACAAGGGCCGCAGCAGTGAGGGCGCGCAGGGGGCGCAGGGCGCGCCGAAGACGCCGCCGGTGGAGCGTACGGACTTCGAGTCCAAGTCCCACCAGGAACTGTGGACCATGGTCCAGGGGATGAAGGGCGACTCCGCCCACGGCCTGGCCCAGAAGCTGGCGAAGGCGGCCACGACGATCACGAAGATCGGCGACGACCTCAAGCTGCACATGAGCAGGGTGGTCTGGCAGGGCGAGGGCGCGAAGGCGTTCACGGACTGGGGCCACGACGCGGCCATGGCCACGCTGGAACTGGGCAAGTACAGCCAGGACGCCTCGGGTTGGCTCGCCTCGGTCTCGCACGCGATCACCCAGGCGAAGTCGGCGGTCCCGGAGTACGACCCGGCCCTCAAACAGCAGGCGACCGACACCCAGAAGCTGTACATCGCGGCCCACCACGACCCCGACGGCCAGAAGGACGCCCGCGACGCGTCGGCGAAGCTGACCGGCCTCAACGAGAAGATGGAGGGGCAGCGGCAGGAGGCGGTGCGCGAGCTGAAGCGGCTCGCGGATGTGTATGTGCAGTCGGGGGAGCAGGTGGCGGGGTTGCGACCGCCGGTGTTTCCGCCGCCGCCGGCGGCTTTCGTGCCGGCGGACGACGGGCGTAATGAGATGACGCATGTGAGTGGCAGCCAGTCGTCCTCGAGTCGGAGCGGCGGTACTTCCACCACCCGGACCGGTGGTCACACGTCCAAGGCCATGGTGACGCCGGACGGCACCACCGTTGCCACAGGGCTGCCGCACACCGTCACTCCGAGTGTGGCGATGCCGACTCCCGTTCATGACCTACCGGTCGCGACGGCGATCGACGGCGTCAACACCCTGCCTCCACCTACCCATGTCACGCCCACCGGGCCGACTGGCACCCCGACCCCGTCACCTGTCGGTAGACCCGACGTCATGCCGACGCCGCCCGTCGGGATCGTCCCGCCCACCTTCACCGGCAGCGGGAAGGTCGGGGTGCCGGAACCGGGCGTCCTGGGCGGTCGGCAGGCGACAGGCGGTCTCCGTGGCCCCGGGCTTCCCGGGCGCGGCACTGTGGGGGGCCTGCCCCCGAGCGCGCTGCCGCGAGAGCCCGGCATCGTCGGCGGCCGACCCGTACCGCCCGGTGAAGGCCGGCCCACGAGCGGCATCCCCCGGGGCACCGTCGTCGGCGACGAGGGCCGACAGGGCCTCAGAGGCACTCAGGGCATGCAGGGCCGTCCGCCGATGGGCCAGGGCGCGGGTGGCCATGTGGGCGGCGGCGGAGGCCGGGGAGGCTTCTCCGGTGGACGCCGTCTGGCGGGCGAGCCCGGCGGCATCGTCGGTGGGCGCCCGACCGAGCCGGGCGCCCGGAGCGGCCGTCCGTTCACGGAGGGCGGCTCGGGTCTCGTACGCAACGGCACGGCCGAAGGTGAATCGCGAGCCGGTCGTTCCGGCGGCCGAGGGATGATTCCGCCCGGTACGCACGGCCCCGCCGGGCGCCGCGACGAGCGCGAGGGCGAGCGCCCGGACTACCTCACCGAGGACGAGGAGACCTGGCAGCAGAGCGACCGCCGTATCGTGCCGCCTGTAATCGACTGAGCCCTACGAAGGAAGCGCATGCCTACCAGCAGCCATCGGGTAACGAGGCACGGCCGTGCCGTGTCCCTCCTCTTGGGAACGCTGCTGGTGGGCGTTGCCGCCGCCACGCCCGCGCAAGCCGACACGGTCCGCGAGCGGCAGTGGCATCTCGACGCCATGCAGGCGGAGGAGATGTGGAAGACCAGCACGGGCAAGGGGATCACGGTCGCGGTCATCGACAGCGGCGTGGAAGGCGATTTGCCGGACCTGCAAGGGCAGGTGCTGCCCGGAATCGACCTCTCCAAGCAGCAGGGGGACGCCCAGACCGACTACAAGGGGCATGGAACCGCCATGGCCTCCTTGATCGCCGGAACGGGCAAGAGGTCGGGCGGTAACGGGGCCTACGGTTTGGCGCCCGGCGTGAAAATCCTGCCGATTCGCATGCCCCCGTCGGACGAAGGGTCGAAGCTCAGGGACGTCGCCAAGTTCGTCCAGAAGTTGAGCGAAGCCATTCGCTCCGCCGCGGACCACGACGCCAAGGTGATCAATATTTCGCTGGGCGCGGAGCAAGGGTCGGATGAGCTCACCAGCGCCGTGAAGTACGCCTCCAGCAAGGGAGCGTTGGTGTTCGCCTCCGTCGGCAACAGCGGCGACAAGGGCAATCATGTTGAATACCCGGGCGCAACGCCCGGCGTAGTAGGCGTAGCAGCCGTAGACAGGAAGATCGAGGCAACCAAGGAGTCCGAGCACGGCCCGCAGGTCGATCTCGCCGCCCCCGGCGACGAAATGACGGAGGCCTGCGGCGGCGGTACCCAGATCTGCCTCAGCCACGGCACCAGTGACGCCACCGCCCTCGCCTCCGCCTCCGCCGCCCTCATCTGGTCCAAGTACCCCCAGTGGACCAACAACCAGGTCCTGCGCGTCCTGCTCAACACCGCCGGCGGCCCCAAGAACGGGGACAAGCGCAGTGACTACATCGGATACGGCGTCGTCCGTCCCCGCGTCGCCCTGAAGACCCCCGGCGACCCGGGGCCGGCCGACGAGTGGCCGCTGCCCGACCTGGCCCCGGCCGGGACGCCGCAGGGATCCGCCTCCCCGACCCCGACGCCCACCGCCTCGGACAAACCCGCACCCGCCGAGGCCGCCGCGCCCGACTCGGACGACGGGGGCGGTAACACCGGCCTGTGGGTCGGACTCGGCGCGGCGGGTGTCGTCGTGGTGGCGGTGGCGGTCCTGCTCGTACGGTCACGCCGCCGCACCCCGTAAGCCACACGGGCGACACGCACACCACCTACAGCACCTGCAAACCCCAGCACCCACGACCTCGTCAACACACCACCCGCCCCATCCCAGCCATTCAGGGGGGATGAAACGGCCACGTCCTCCCATAGCCGGAGGATGTGCTGGCGCGAAGAGCGGGCCCTCCGTACGGTTTGGGATCGGTAAAGAGTCGTCCGGGGGCGTACGGGGGCAGGGTCCGCATGTCGTTCGAGGAAGAGTGGCGTCAGGCGCAGGAGAGTGCGGCTGCGAACGTGGCGATGCGGCTGAACCGCGTCGACGACGGGCCGGGCGGCCCGGCCGCTGCCGACCTGAGCGTGCGGCGCGACGACCTCGGTGTGGTCGGCGGGGACGCCTTCAAGCTCCACGACGGGCTCAGGCGCGACGGCAATCACGCCCGCGAATCCACCGGGGCCGCGGCGACCGCGCTCACCGCCCGCAACTTCACCTGCGGCGCCGAACTCGCGAAGGTCCGCGCCAAGTGGGACACCCAGCTGCGTACCCTCAGCGACGCCTGCGCGCAGATCTCCAACCATCTCGACTACTCGATGGCCGCGCACGCCAAGGACGACGAGCGCGTCGGGGGCGAGCTCCTTGCGGTGTCGCGGATCGACGAATACCTGAAGTAGACGAACAGAGGACGACGACCTGACGTCCAGGACTTGGGGCGGGCGTCAGGCGCCGGGCACGTACAGGGACTTCGAGCCATCAAGGTCGGTATCAGGACATGCTCACGTACGACGACGTGGTCAACGCGCCGCTCGACAAGCTGAAGACCGCGGTCGACGACTGGTCGGACATGGTCACCCGTCTCAAGACCCTCGCCGAAGAGGCCCGCAAAGGCATGAAGGCGCACGCCGACAAGGCGGACTGGGCGGGGGTGAACGCGGGGGTCACCAAGCAGTTCATCGACAAGACGGCGAAGGAGTTCGAGGACGCGGCGGCGGAGGCGAAGGGGATCCACGCGGTTCTGGCGGACGGGTACGCGGCGTTCAAACGGGCCAAGGACGAGTTACAGAAGATCGTCGACGGTTCGGAGAAGACAGGGATCGTGGTGGACGCCCAGGGCCGGGTCACGGCCCGCTACTCGCTTTCCGGCGACTACACCGCCCGCCACGATCCGGGCATCTCCCTCGAACTGCAGAAGCAGAAGGACAACCTCGCGCAGTGGCAGCAGCGCATCAAGGCGCTGGTCGACGAGTGCGACGATGCGGACGAGGCGCTGCGGCGGGCTCTGGCGGCGAACGTCACCGACGCCAACAACTTCACCACGCCCCGGTTCTCCAGTCTGGACGCGGAAGAGGCGCAGCGTGCGCTCGATCTCGCCTCCAAGGGGCGGGCCCTCACTCACACCGAACTCAATCAACTCAACGAGCTGTTGCGGGACAACCATGGCTCGGCGGAGTTCACCACGACCTTCTACTCGAAGCTGGGACCGAAGGGCGCGCTGGAGTTCTTCGGGCAGTTGTCGACCGACACGTACGACTACGCCAAGGTGGACAAGGAGCGGCTCAAGGACGTCCAGGAGCTGCAGAAGAACCTCGGGCTCAGTCTGGCCACGGCGACTGATCCCGACAATAAGTGGCATCTGCCGGACACTTGGGGCACGGAGCTGCGAAAGCTTGGCACGCAGAGGATTCCGCTGGCCAAGTACGACATGAATCCTCCGTACGGCTATCAGCTGCTCGGCGGCATCATGAGATACGGGAACTATGATCCCAAGTTCCTCGACCCGATCGCTGAGCATGTGGTTCAGCTGCACCAGAAGAACCCGTACCTGTTCGCCGACACGAAGCCGGTCGGGGGCTGGCAGAAGAACCCGTTCAACCCCTCTGGTGTGAACGGTTCCGGCTACGACCCGGTGACGTCCATGCTGGAGGCGCTCGGTCACAGCCCGGAGGCGTCGAAGCAGTTCTTCTCGGCGGATCCGACCGCGTACAACGAGGACGGCGCGGTCAAGGATGGCGTCGCGGATTTGGGTAAGGACAAAGACGGTCAAGCGATCACGAACTATCTCGACGTGTTCGCGAGCGAGGACTACAAGTCCTTTCCCGACATCGAAGGCCACGATGCGGGCGACGCCAAGAAGTCCGCGTCCTACATGCCGGACGCGTTCGGACACGCGCTGGAGTCGGCGACACTCGGGCATGCGTGGGACGACCCGCATCCGCAGTTGCGACGGGACGAGACGTCGGCGGAGATCATGCAGGACGTGGTCACCAAGTACGGCGCCGAGCCGAAATTGCTCAAAAAACAGGAGGCCATGGCCGACAGCCTCGGAAACATGGGGGCGGGATACATGGATGACATTCATTGGGCCATTGACGACCGTCGAACGGACAGTGTGTTCGCGCCGGGCAAAAACACAAGTGCGCATGCACAATTCGAACAGGGGGACGTGCGCCAGTTCCTGAGCACGCTGGGGCAGCATCCGGACGCGTACGCCACCATGGCCACGGCCGACCGCATCTATACGACCAGCACGCTTGAGGCTCAGGTCGGCGCGAACGGCACGATCCATGAAGGAGCAGTGCGCCAAGCCCTGCGGACCGGTGCCGAGGTGCAGGGGATGCTCGACCAGTCGCGGGCCGATCAGGTCGAGGCCGAAGGAATGAAGATGCATGAGGAGTACGAGAAGGCGCACGCGAAACGGTCTGCCTGGGTCGAGTTCGGTACGACGTCCGCGATGGCAGCCGGTGTGGCCTTCCTGCCGGCCACAGCGGCGTCGGCCGGGGCGGCTGCCGTCCTCGTCCCGCTCGCTATGGACACCGGACACGGCGCCCTGGAGCAGATCACCGGTCAGGTGATCGGCGACTGGTCGGACAAGTCTGTGGACGAGCACAAGGAAAAGATCGAAGACCTCACTCGTGAGCAGAAGACAGCCATTTTTCGAGCCGGTGAGTACAGTGCCGAGTCACCTATGAAGCACTTCATGGAGTACCACAGAATCCGTTCCAGGAGTGATTTCGGACAGGATTTGCAGGACGCGATGGACATGGGGTACGCGAAAGGCAACGCGCGCGAGAACCAGCAGGGCAATGACCCCGAAACGGGCTGACATGGAGGGAGGTTCACGGCCCATGCTGCGAGGGGGAAGGGCGTGGTGCGGCCGGACGTGGTATGCGTCCCTGACCGTGC
This sequence comes from Streptomyces sp. NPDC031670, assembly GCF_055580545.1. Taxonomy (NCBI): domain Bacteria; kingdom Bacillati; phylum Actinomycetota; class Actinomycetes; order Kitasatosporales; family Streptomycetaceae; genus Streptomyces; species Streptomyces sp. NPDC031670. The sequence goes on from NZ_JBVILC010000007.1 coordinate 91,378, forward strand.
TGGGGGCGCTCGCGCTGGTGGCGTGCGGTGGCGGAGCTGACGCCGACGGTGATAGTGGGCCCAAATTCCTGGGCGCAGATGAGTTGTGTGACAGGGCCTTCTCCGGTCAGGGTGCCGCGGCGCTGGAGACCGTGACCGGGGCGAAGCTCTTCCACCCGCACCCGGCACACCAAGGCGTGCTCAAGACAGCGGCCGACTTGGAGGAGGACTTTCGGCGTGGGGGTTCCAGTGCGCGCGAGCGGACTCTGTGTTCCGTCTACAGGAAAGGCGGAAACGATTTTACGGACGCCCGCCTGACGTTCGGATTCGTCGGCAAGTACGAACTCGACGGCGGCGACCTCGCTGCCGGCCAGCACCCATATGCCATGGGCAAGCGGGCGTCCGCAGGAGTTAAGAGGTCGTATCTCTTCTTCGAGTGCGCAACCCCGAAACTGCCCGGTTCCGTGGAGCGCCCCGCTCTCATCGGCGGTGAAATCTCGGACCGTTACCCACCGGACAAGGAGACCAGGCCCTTGTGGGAAGCCAGCCTGACGGCTCTGCACTCCGCCGCCCTGGCCCTGGCCAAGCAACTCGGTTGCGCACACGACGGTGGTCTGCCAGCCACGCCGACACTCGTTCCCGTGTCGCGTTAGGGGTGCGCCGAAGCGGTAAGAGCGGGCACCCCCTGTGCCGTGGGGGCGCCCGCTCTCGGGTGTTGCTGGAGGCCGTGGCGGGAATCGAACCCGCGTAACTCGCTTTGCAGACGAGCCCCTGAGCCACTCGGGCACACGGCCATGTGCTGACTTCCTTGACCGTAGGGGGCGCGGGGGAGGCAGCGGAAGGCCCGGGCGGGGGCTGCAATGTGACTGCCATGTCGCGTTCATGTGCGGCCTCGTGGAGGGCCGCGGGGCGGAAGCGGGCGGAGGTCGGGCTTACGACCAAATGCTGATCCGCGGCACCTCCTCTGGACAGGGGTCAAAGCCTTCCTCGGCCCTTACTGTGGGCCCATGAGCGCCCTGGAACCAGCCGACGCCGACGTCACCCCGTCCCCCAGCCCCGACCCCTCCAGCCCCGACGCCCCCGGCCCCGGCACCCCCGGCATCCTCGGTAAAACCCACCGCGCGCTCAGCATCGGCACCATCGCCGTCGTCGTCCTCATCGCCTTCGAGGCGACCGCCGTCGGGACCGCCATGCCCGTGGCGGCGCGGGAGCTGGACGGGGTGTCGCTGTACGCGTTCGCCTTCTCCGCGTACTTCACGACCAGCCTGTTCGGCATGGTCGTCGCCGGGCAGTGGGCCGACCGGCGGGGGCCGCTCGGGGCGCTGGCGGTCGGGATCGCCGCGTTCGGGGCGGGGCTGCTGCTGTCCGGGACCGCCGTGAACATGTGGACCTTCATCGGCGGGCGGGCCGTGCAGGGGCTCGGTGGCGGGCTGGTCATCGTGCCGCTGTACGTCGTGGTCGGGCGCGCCTACCCCGAGCACATGCGGCCCGCGATCATGGCCGCCTTCGCGGCGAGCTGGGTGGTGCCCTCGGTGGTCGGGCCGCTGGCCGCCGGCAGCGTCACCGAGCACCTCGGGTGGCGGTGGGTGTTCGTGGGCATCCCCGTACTCGTCGTCTTCCCGCTCGCGCTCGCGCTGCCCGCCATCCGCCGGATGGCCTCCGGGCCCGCCGACCCGGACGCGCCCGCCCAGCCCTTCGACCGCCGTCGTATCCGGCTGGCGCTGATGATCTCGCTGGGGGCCGGGCTGCTCCAGTACGCCGGGCAGGACCTCCGCCCGCTCTCGCTCCTGCCGGCCGTGGCCGGCGCCGCGCTGCTGGTGCCCGCCGTCGCGGGGCGGCGCGCGCTGCTGCCGCGCGGTACGTACCGCGCGGTGCGGGGGCTGCCGTCCGTCGTACTGCTCCGGGGGATCGCGGCGGGGTCATTCATCGCGGCGGAGTCGTTCGTACCGCTGATGCTCGTGACGCAGCGGGGGATGTCGCCGACCATGGCCGGGCTGTCGCTCGCGGTGGGCGGGGGGACGTGGGCGCTCGGCTCGTACGTGCAGGCGCGGCCGTGGGCCGAGCCGTACCGGGAGCGGCTGATGGTGGTGGGGATGCTGATGGTCGCCTCCGCCATCGCGGCGGCGCCGAGCGTGCTGGTGTCGTGGGTGCCGGTGTGGGTGGTGGCGGTCGCCTGGGGCGTGGGGTGCTTCGGCATGGGCATGGTCATCGCGGCGACGAGTGTGCTGCTGCTGAAGCTCTCGGCGCCGGAGGAGGCGGGGACGAACTCCGCCGCCCTCCAGATCTCGGACGGCCTGTCGAACGTGCTGCTGCTCGCGGGGGGCGGGGCGGCGTTCGCGGCGCTCGGCGGGGGGTCCGTGGGGGCTGCGCACGATGTCGCCGTGGCGGGTGGGGTGGCTGGGGCGGCTGGGCATCCGGGGGCGTTCGTGGCGGTGTTTCTGCCGATGGCGGTGGTTGCGGGGGTGGGGGCGTGGGTGGGGGTCCGGTTGCGGGGGGTTCGCCCCTCCCCGCCCCTTCCCTAAACCCTCCGGGGGTGGGGTGGGGTGGGAGCGGTGGGGGAGGGGGAAGGAGGTTTCCCGGGGACTCCGTCCCCGGCCCCCTGGCGGGGCTTCGCCCCTGCGCCCCTTGTGCCCCTGGCGGGGCTTCGCCCCTGCGCCCCTTGTGCCCCTGGCGGGGCTTCGCCCCTGCGCCCCTTGTGCCCCTGGCAGGGCTTCGCCCCTGCACCCCTCGCGCCCTGTGTGCCCCCGGGGCCCGATACGTGTCCCGCCCCCGCACCCCCACCCCGAAGCGAATTCCCGCCCCCCCGCACCCCCTGTGACCCCCCTCACCCCCCCGCCCCGTCACCCCCGGTGCCCCCCACCCCCACCGGTAAGGTGGCCCGGTTGTCGTACGTACGTGACCGTGGGCGCCGCGTCGGCCGGACCGCCGTGGAGCCCCTGGCACGCCCGGACAGACGCCGCCGCACCCACCTCAAGACCCACACCCGAACCCAGACCCGCCCGCCCCCGATCGTGCGAACCGGAGACCGTGACTACTACCGCCTCCCACCACCTCTCGCCCGCCTTTCCCGGACGTGCCCCCTGGGGTACGGCCAACAAGCTGCGTGCCTGGCAGCAGGGGGCGCTGGAGAAGTACGTCCAGGAGCAGCCGCGTGACTTCCTCGCCGTCGCCACGCCCGGCGCCGGCAAGACGACGTTCGCGCTGACGCTCGCGTCGTGGCTGCTGCACCACCACGTCGTGCAGCAGATCACCGTCGTCGCACCGACCGAGCACCTGAAGAAGCAGTGGGCGGAGGCCGCCGCGCGGATCGGTATCCGGCTGGACCCCGACTACAGCGCGGGGCCGCTGAGCAAGGACTACCACGGGGTCGCCGTCACGTACGCCGGTGTGGGCGTGCGCCCCATGCTCCACCGCAACCGCTGCGAGCAGCGCAAGACCCTAGTCATCCTGGACGAGATCCACCACGCCGGTGACTCCAAGTCCTGGGGTGAGGCCTGCCTCGAAGCCTTCGACCCCGCCACCCGGCGGCTCGCCCTGACCGGTACCCCCTTCCGGTCCGACACCAATCCGATCCCCTTCGTCACGTACGAGGAGGGCAACGACGGCATCCGGCGGTCCTCCGCCGACTACACCTACGGGTACGGCAACGCCCTCGGCGACGGTGTCGTCCGGCCGGTCATCTTCCTCTCCTACAGCGGCAACATGCGCTGGCGCACCAAGGCCGGTGACGAGATCGAGGCGCGGCTCGGGGAGCCGCTCACCAAGGACGCCATCTCGCAGGCCTGGCGCACCGCCCTCGATCCGCGCGGCGACTGGATGCCGAACGTGCTGCGCGCCGCCGACCAGCGGCTCACCGAGGTCCGCAAGGGCATCCCGGACGCCGGCGCCCTCGTCATCGCCTCGGACCAGGACTCCGCCCGCGCCTACGCCAAGCTCATCCGGGAGATCACCGGCAGCAAGGCCACCGTCGTCCTCTCCGACGACACGGGTGCGTCCAAGAAGATCGACGAGTTCAGCCACAGCGACGACCGGTGGATGGTCGCCGTCCGGATGGTCTCCGAGGGCGTCGACGTGCCCCGGCTCGCCGTCGGCGTGTACGCCACCACGATCTCCACGCCCCTCTTCTTCGCCCAGGCCGTCGGCCGTTTCGTACGGTCGCGGCGGCGCGGCGAGACCGCGTCCGTCTTCGTGCCGACCATCCCCACCCTGCTGGGCTTCGCCTCCGAGATGGAGGTCGAGCGGGACCATGTGCTCGACAAGCCGAAGAAGGAGGGGGAGGAGGACCCGTACGCCGAGGAGGACAAGCTCCTCGCCGAGGCCGAGAAGCAGCAGGACGAGGACACCGGCGACCAGGACATGCTGCCCTTCGAGGCCCTGGAGTCGGACGCCGTCTTCGACCGGGTGCTCTACGACGGGGCCGAGTTCGGTATGCAGGCCCACCCGGGCAGCGAGGAGGAGCAGGACTACCTCGGGATTCCCGGGCTCCTCGAACCCGACCAGGTGCAGCTGCTGCTCCAGAAGCGGCAGGCGCGGCAGATCGCGCACAGCCGGCAGAAGCCCGCCGAGCAGGCCGACCTCCTGGAGATGCCCGCCGAGCGGCGGCCCGTCGTCTCCCACAAGGAACTGCTGGAACTGCGCAAGCAGTTGAACACCATGGTGGGCGCGTACGTCCACCAGAGCGGCAAGCCGCACGGTGTCATCCACACCGAGCTGCGGCGGGTGTGCGGCGGACCGCCGAGCGCGGAGGCCACGGCCGGGCAGATCCGTGAGCGGATCAAGAAGGTGCAGGAGTGGGCCACGCGGATGAAGTGACCGGTGGTGAAGTGACCGGTGATGAAGTGGCCGGTGTGGAGCGCGCGTCCGGGCAGTAGCGGGGCGGCGGGTCCGGCTGCGGCGCCGGGGCCCGGTCAAGGGTCCCGGCGGCCCGGAAGCGGGTCCCGAATCAGGAGGAAAACCACGGGTCGTCCCCGTGCGCGCCCGGATTCTGGACGAGGGCTTCCGCTGAGCGGGACCGGTCGCTACTGTCCCGGCCATGCAAAACGCCCCGTGGCAGCGCCGCCGCGGAGCGCAGCCGGTGCCATGGCCTGCCGGCGGCCTCTGTGCGCGTCGCCGATGGGACCGGTGCCGCGATCCTGTGGGGAGCCGCCGCGACTCACCGTAAGGAGTGGGCGTCGTGACCGCGGAGACCTCCCAGACGCTCGACCGGGGACTGCGTGTCCTCAAGCTGCTCGCCGACACCGATCACGGCCTGACCGTCACCGAGTTGTCCAACAAACTCGGCGTCAACCGGACGGTGGTCTACCGTCTGCTCGCCACACTGGAACAGCACGCTCTCGTACGGCGTGATCTGGGCGGTCGCGCCCGGGTCGGCCTCGGGGTGCTGCGCCTGGGCCGGCAGGTCCATCCCCTCGTACGGGAGGCCGCCCTGCCCGCCCTGCGCTCGCTCGCCGAGGACATCGGCGCGACCGCTCACCTCACCCTGGTCGACGGGGCCGACGCGCTCGCCGTCGCGGTCGTCGAGCCGACCTGGACCGACTACCACGTGGCCTACCGGGCCGGGTTCCGCCACCCGCTCGACCGGGGCGCCGCGGGCCGCGCCATCCTCTCCGCCCGCCAGGCCGGCGGCCTCGTCGACCCCGGCTTCACCCTCACCCACGGCGAACTGGAGGCCGGGGCGAGCGGCGCCGCCGCGCCGCTGGTCGGGATCACGGGGATAGAGGGGAGCGTGGGCGTGGTGATGCTCGCGGACGCGGTACCGGAACGGGTCGGACCGAGGGTGGTGGACGCGGCCAGGGAGGTCGCGGACGCGCTGCGGTGATCCCCGGGACCCGTAGGGCCCGGGGCCCGAGCCCGGCGTGCGGGCCCGGCGCGATGCCCCGGCCGTGTCCGGGTCCCGTCCCCGTGTGATGTCCGGGCCGAGCCCCGGCGGTGTCCGGCCCTGCACCGGTGCCGTGTCCGGGCCCAGCCCCCGCCGGGCTTCCCGCGCGCCCCGATACATTGGGTCCGTGCATCCCCGTCACTCACGCCTCCGCAACCTCGCCATCGGCTCCGCCCCCGTCGTCGCGCTGCTCGCCGTCGTCGGCTTCGCGCCGCTGCCGTTCTCGGTGGCCGAGCCGGGGCCGACCGCGAACGTGCTCGGGGACGACAAGGGCAAGCCGGTGATCACCATCGAGGGCAGGCCCGCCCGGCCCACCACCGGGCAGCTGCGGATGGTGACCATCGTGGCGACCGGCCCCTCCGCCAGCGTGGGGATCTCCGACGTCGTCCGGGCCTGGTTCCGCACCGACCAGGCCGTCATGCCCCGCAACTCGGTCTACCCGAGCGGCGGCAGCGACGAGGAGATCAGCGAGCACAACCAGGCCGAGATGAAGGAGTCGCAGGACAGCGCCACCGCCGCCGCGCTGAACTACCTCCACCTCGCTCCGAAGCAGGTCAAGGTCACCCTCAACCTCGCCGACGTCGGCGGGCCCAGCGCCGGGCTGCTCTTCTCCCTCGGCATCGTCGACAAGCTCCACGGCAACGGCACCGGCGGTGACCTCACCGGCGGCCGGACGATCGCCGGTACGGGCACGATCGACGCGGACGGCAGTGTCGGCGCGGTCGGCGGCGTCTCGCTAAAGACGCGGGCCGCGCGGCGGGACGGGGCGAGCGTCTTCCTCGTACCGAAGGACGAGTGCTCGGACGCGCGCGCCGAGCTGCCGCACGGTCTGCGGCTGATCCCGGTCACCACGCTGTCTGGGGCCGTGTCCGCGCTGAAGGCGCTGGACAAGGGCGGGGACGTACCCAGCTGCTAGAGCTGCGGCCCGCCCGCCTGCCAGGCCTGACCCGCCTGCCGGGCCCCGTGCTCAGCGCGCCGCGACCGCCCGTTGCGGCTTCGACTCGGCGTCCCCGCGCGGGAGTCGGTCGTCCATCCCCCGCCACGCCGGGAACACCAGCGGGCTCAGCGTCGTCGCCAGATACACCGCGCCCACCGCCAGCAGCGCCCCCCGCGCCCCGACGCCGTCCACCAGCAGGCCCGCGCCCAGGCCGCCCACCGGCATCGCCAGCTCGCAGCCGGCCGTCAGGGCGCCGGAGACGCGGCTGCGCAGCTCCTGGGGGACGCGTTCGTACGTCACCGTCGTCAGGATCGGGTTGAGCATGCCGCCCGCGAGGCCGCCGAGCGCCATCGTGACCGCGAGGGGCAGCGCGGAGCCGGTCAGCGCGGCCACCACGAAGCGGGGCGCGCCCGCCAGGACGAAGGCGGTGGTGAACACCGCGCGCCTGGGGAACCGGTGGCCCACCGCGCCGTACAGCAGCGCGCCCAGCAGTCCGCCCGCCCCGAACGCGGCGGTGACCAGGCCGAGTTGGGCCGAGCCGCCCAGTTCGCGTTCGGCGTGCACGGGCAGCAGGACCGCGTTCCAGCCCTGGTCGAGGCCGTTGGTGACCATGACCATCACGCTGACCGCGAGCAGCAGCCGGGCGCGCAGCAAGTACGTGTACGTCTCGCGCAGTTCGGCCCGGTAGGTGGTGAGGGAGACCGGCGCCGCGTCCCGTACCGGCTCGGCCGCGCGGATACCGCGTATGCCGAGGGCGACCAGCAGCGCGGACGTACCGAACGTCGCCGCGTCCAGGAGCAGGACGGATGCGGCGCCGGCCAGCGCGATCAGCAGACCCGCGAGGGCCGCGCCTGCCATCCGAGCGCCGCGCTGCACCGCGTCGAAGAGACTGGCCGCGCGGGTCAGGGTGGTACCGGCGCGTTCGGCGAGGTCGGGCACCAGGACGTACCGGGCGGTGCGGCCGGGGGTGGCGGCCAGCCCTTCCACGGCCATCAGCGCACACAGCAGCCAGAAGGGGAGCGCGCCCGCGAGGTGGAGCAGCGGGACGGCGCCGACGGCGAGCGCGCAGAGGAGGTCGGAGCCGACGCTCACCCGCCGCCGCCCCAGCCGGTCGATGACCGGCCCGCCGACCAGCGCGGCCACCACGATCGGCAGGGTGGCGCAGAAGGCCACCACGCCGGCCCGCCCCGCGCTCCCGGTGGTCTCCAGGACGAACCAGGGAACGCCGATCAGGGTCAGTGAACTCCCGGCCGTGGAGATGGTGTTGGCGGCGAGGACGGCGGCCAGGGGAGTGCGGCTACGCCCCTGCCCGCCCGCTTTCCCGCGCCCCCCGGCCACCTCGCCGTGCCCCCCGTCGCCGCTCATGCGATACGGGTGCGGTGACGCGGCGGGGCGGGCCGGGCCAGGCGGGTGCCCAGCGCGACCAGCGCGAGGCCCGTCCGGGTGCGTATGCGATGGCGTGCGGGGCGCGGTGCGAGCGCGTGGTCGGCCGCGGCCTCGCGCAGTTCGGCGGCGCGGTACTCGTGCAGGGTGAGGTACGTGTCGGGCAGCATGGTGCGTGATCCCTTCGCCGGTCCGGGGTTTCGCGTCAGCGGCTCTTGCGCGGGAACGCGTGGAGGTGGACGCGGACCTGGGCGGTGTCCTCGGCGTCCGCGTGGGCCAGGTCGCGGTAGGTCTCGATGAGCGCGTGCGTCTTGTCGTTCAGCTCGCGCAGCTGGGCGGGGGTCAGCCGCAGGGTGAAGTCGCTCATGTCGGCGTTGGCGGACCACTCGTCGGACCACTCGTTCATGGTCCCCAGCCAGGTCGAGAGCTCCTGGGTGTGGATGGTCGCGACCTCGTGCAGGAACAGGTCGACGGCGCCGCGCACCTCGGGGTCCGCGTCGTGGTGCAGCTCCTCGGTGAAGCTGGTGCCCTCGTGGGTCGCCCGCCACCAGCGCTCGCGGCCCCTGCCGTGCTCGGGCGCGTCCTCGACGAAGCCGTGCGTGGCGAGCTGGCGCAGGTGGTAGCTGGTGGCGCCGCTGGACTCGCCGAGCCGTTCGGCCAGTTGGGAGGCGGTGGCCGGGCCGTCGTGGCGCAGCGCGCCGAGCAGCCGGATGCGCAGGGGATGGGCCAGGCCCCGCAGTGAGCGCGCGTCGAGCAACCGCTCGCGCGGCTCGGGGTGGGCGGTGTCCGGTTTCGGGTCGTCGTTCTCGGTCATGGGACAACCGTAGGGCTACAAAGAAGTCGTTGCAACCCGTTCTTTGCATCTATTCTTTTGCATCGGGATCTTTGTACGCGGCGATCAGTGCGGGCCGACGGGGGTGTCCGTCCCTCAGCCTCTGACCGAGTCCTCCGCGGCCTGCTCCACGAGCGGGATGATCCGCAGCGGAACGGGGTTCTCCATGACGATCGCCGTGGAGGCCCGGACGATCCCCTCGAAGCCGACGACACGGTCGATCACCCGCTGGAGATCGGCGTTGGAGCGGGCCACCAGCCGGCAGAGCATGTCCCCGTGGCCGGTGGTGGTGTGCAGCTCCAGGACCTCGGGCACGGTGGCCAGATGTGCCCGTACGTCCGCGCCCTGGCCCTGTTTGATCTCCAGGGTCGCGAAGGCGGTCACCGGATAGCCGAGGGCCGCCGGGTCTACGTCCGGGCCGAAGCCCCGGATGACCCCGTTCGTCTGGAGGCGGTCGAGCCTCGCCTGCACGGTGCCGCGCGCCACGCCGAGCCTGCGGGACGCCTCAAGAACCCCGATACGCGGCTCCCGTGCCAGCAGCACGATGAGCCGCCCGTCCAGATGATCGATCGCCATGAGCCTCTCCCGATGGTCACGATGTACAGAAAGCAGGGCGCCGCCGGTGGTCGACTGGGCAGATTGACCACCCCTGACGCAAACTATTGCGCACCTTGCGGGACGGGGGGAGCCTGCCGCTATGACTGAGACCATCGATCACACGCCCGACACCGCCCGGCAGGCCGACCCCTTCCCGGTGAAGGGAATGGACGCGGTCGTCTTCGCCGTGGGCAACGCCAAGCAGGCCGCGCACTACTACTCGACCGCCTTCGGTATGAAGCTCGTCGCCTACTCCGGACCGGAGAACGGCAGCCGCGAGACCGCCTCGTACGTCCTGACCAACGGCTCCGCCCGTTTCGTGTTCACCTCCGTCATCAAGGCGTCCACCGACCACGGCCGCTTCCTGGCCGACCATGTGGCCGAGCACGGGGACGGCGTCGTGGACCTCGCGATCGAGGTACCGGACGCGCGCGCCGCCTACGAGTACGCCACGGCGCACGGCGCGACCGGCCTGGCCGAGCCGTACGAGTTGAAGGACGAGCACGGCACGGTCGTGCTGGCCGCGATAGCCACGTACGGCAAGACCCGCCACACCCTGGTCGACCGGTCCGGCTACAGCGGCCCGTACCTGCCCGGGTTCGTCGCGGCCGACCCGATCGTCGAGCCGCCCGCCAAGCGCACGTTCCAGGCCATCGACCACTGCGTGGGCAACGTCGAGCTCGGCAGGATGAACGAGTGGGTGGCGTTCTACAACAAGGTCATGGGCTTCACGAACATGAAGGAGTTCGTGGGCGACGACATCGCGACCGAGTACAGCGCGCTGATGTCGAAGGTGGTCGCGGACGGCACGCTGAAGGTCAAGTTCCCGATCAACGAGCCCGCGATCGCGAAGAAGAAGTCGCAGATCGACGAGTACCTGGAGTTCTACGGCGGTGCGGGCGTCCAGCACATCGCGCTGGCCACGAACGACATCGTCGCGACGGTACGGGCGATGCGCGCGGCGGGTGTGGCGTTCCTGGACACCCCGGACTCGTACTACGACACGCTGGGCGAGTGGGCGGGCGAGACGCGGGTGCCCGTGGAGACCCTGCGCGAGCTGAAGATCCTGGTGGACCGGGACGAGGACGGCTACCTCCTCCAGATCTTCACCAAGCCGGTGCAGGACCGGCCGACGGTCTTCTTCGAAATGATCGAACGGCACGGTTCCATGGGATTCGGCAAGGGCAACTTCAAGGCGCTGTTCGAGGCGATCGAGCGCGAGCAGGAGAAGCGCGGCAACCTGTGACCCGCAACTCCCCTCGCGCGCGGAGCAGTTGAAGTACCTTCACGATCACGCGGCCCCCACGACCTGACCTGTGGGGGCCGCGGCTGTTCCCGCCCGGGGGTCGTCCCCGGGCGGGCGGCCGGGCTACGGGGCCTGTCTGTGCGGCGTGGCCGACCCGTACATGTCCTTCGGACCCCCCTCCGGCAGCTCCCCGAGGCCCTTCAGCGCCTCGCGCGCCGCCCGCGCCAGCAGCGGCGAGAAGTACGGATTGGTCCGCAGCGCCTCGTCGAGGTCGCGCCGCGCCGGGCCGTACTGGCCGAGCTCCCGCTCCAGCATCCCGCGGTGGTAGGAGAACAGCGCGGTCCGGCCGCCCTTCTCCGCCGCCGCGTTCGCGAACGCCAGGCCCTCCTCCGGCTCCCCGGCCCGGTACAGCGCCCACCCCAGCGCGTCCCCCACCGCCGCGCTCGGCGCGCGCCGCCACTCCGCGCGCAGCCGCTCCACCGCCGACTCCGGGGCGCCGTGGTCGGCCTCGAAGCGGCCGAGGACGAGCGCGTCCCGCACCCCGTGGCCTTCGTCGGCGGCGGCCCGCGCCCGCAGCCGGGCGTACTGGGCGCGGGCGTCGGCCCCGAGCCCCAGCGACTCGTACAACTCGCCCAGTTCCAGCAGGTAGTCGGGGCGGGGCAGCCGCGCGACCGCCGCCGCGTAGTCGCGGCGCGCCGCCGCCGTACGGCCGAGCGCCAGCTCCGCACGGGCCCGTCCCGCCAGCGCCGCGTGCGCGCCCGGATCCGTGCGCAGCGCCGCCGAGTGCTGGGCGAGCGCCTCCGCGGGCTCGCCCCGGTCCCACGCCAGGTCCCCCAACTGCCGCAGGCAGTCCGCCTTCTGGGCCGGTGTGGTGGCGTGCGCCGCCGCCTCGGTCAGCGACGCCGCCGCGTCCTCGCGCCAGCCCCGCTCCCGGTACACCGCGCCCGCCGCGGCCAGCGCCCGGGAGCCGCCGCGCAGATCGAGCAGCTTCTCCACCGCCCCGCCCGCGCCCTTGAGGTCGCCCAGGCCCGTGTACGCGTCGACCAGCACCGGATACACCGTCCAGCGCTTCGGGTCGCTCCCGCGCACCTCCTCGGCGATGGTCCGCGCCGCCGCGTAGTCGTGCCGCGCGCCGGCCAGCGCCGCCAGACCGATCCGGGCGTCCGCGTTGCCCCGGGCGGCCGGCCGGACCGCCAGCGAGCGGCGCAGGGCCCACTCGGCGCGCGGATAGTACGAGGAGTCCGCCGACCGCAGCCCGCGCCCCAGATAGGCGGCGCCGAGCACCGCCCAGGAGGCGTCGTCCGAGGGGTGCGCGCGCACCCACGCCCGCCGGTCGGCGATCAGCGCGGTCAGATCGGCGGCCGAGGCGGGCACCCCGGCCCCGACGGCCGTCAGCGCCCGTGCGACCGGCCCCGGCGCCGGCGGCGGCACATCGCGGACGGCCGCGATCCGGGTCTGCGGCAGGACCACGAGGACCCCGGCGGTCAGCAGCGCGGCCACCGCCGCGCCGATCATCGTGCGGCGCGCGGTGCGGGCGGGCGGCGGCCCGGCCGGCTCCAGTGGCGTCGGCCGGGCCGGCGGCGGCAGCGTCAGGGGCCGTCGGCGCGGCGGCCATTCGTCTTCGGTCTCCATGGCGTTCACTGTGCGTCGATACGAAGAGCACATACCGCCCGCGCCCGCCGGGCCGCGCGGACTTCACACCGATGGCCCCGGGTGCCAGGCTGGGATCATGAACGATGGAGCCGAGCCCGTCGCCGCGCCCGCCCCCGGACCGGGCGGCACCCTCCTCGACCGGCTGCGCGCGGGCCTGCCCGCCGACGCGCTGATCACCGACCCGGACGTCACCGCCTCCTACACCCACGACATGGCGAGCTTCTGCGCCGCCGGGGCGCCCGCCGTGGTGGTGCTGCCGCGCACGGTCGAGCAGGTCCAGCACGTCATGCGCACCGCCACCGAGCTGCGCGTCCCGGTCGTGCCGCAGGGCGCCCGTACCGGCCTGTCCGGCGGCGCCAACGCGACCGAGGGCTGCGTCGTGCTGTCCCTGGTCCGGATGGACCGCATCCTGGAGATCAGCCCGGTCGACCGGGTCGCGGTCGTCGAGCCGGGCGTCGTCAACGCCGTACTCTCCCGGAAAGTCATGGAACACGGGCTCTACTACCCGCCGGACCCGTCCAGTTGGGAGCAGTGCACCATCGGCGGGAACATCGGCACCGCCTCGGGCGGCCTGTGCTGTGTGAAGTACGGGGTGACCGCCGAGTACGTCCTGGGCCTCGACGTGGTCCTCGCCGACGGCCGTCTGCTAAAGACCGGCCGGCGCACCGCCAAGGGCGTCGCCGGATACGATCTGACCCGGCTCTTCGTCGGCTCCGAGGGCAGTCTCGGCATCGTGGTGAAGGCCGTACTGGCGCTCAGGCCGGCGCCGCCCCCGCAGCTGGTGCTCGCCGCCGAGTTCCCGTCCGCGACCGCCGCCTGCGAGGCGGTCTGCGCGATCATGGAGCGCGGCCACACCCCGTCGCTGCTCGAACTCATGGACAACACGACCGTACGGGCCGTCAACCGGCTGGCGAACATGGGGCTGCCGGAGACCACCGAGGCGCTGCTGCTCGCCGCCTTCGACACTCCCGACCCCGCCGCCGACCTGGCCGCCGTGGGGGAGCTGTGCAGGGCGGCCGGGGCCGTCGAGGTGGTGCCCGCCGAATCCGCCGCCGAGTCCGAACTGCTCCTTCAGGCGCGGCGGTTGTCGCTCACCGCGCTGGAGACCATCAAGCCCGCCACGATGATCGACGACGTGTGCGTACCGCGCTCCCGGCTCGCCGAGATGCTGGCCGGGACCTCTGCGATCGCCGCCAAGTACGACCTCACCATCGGCGTCTGCGCGCACGCCGGGGACGGCAACACCCACCCGGTCGTCTGCTTCGACGCGGCCGACGAGGACGAGTCGCGGCGGGCCCGCGAGTCCTTCGACGAGATCATGGCGCTCGGTCTGGAGCTGGGCGGCACGATCACCGGCGAGCACGGCGTCGGCGTACTGAAGAAGGAGTGGCTGGCCCGCGAACTCGGCCCGGTCGGCGTGGAGATGCAGCGCGCCGTCAAGCGGGCCTTCGACCCGCTGGGGCTGCTGAACCCCGGCAAGCTGTTCTGAGAAACCGTTACGCCGGAGTCCCGGCCCGTCACGCACCCTCCTCCGGCCGGGACTCGTCCGAGGGCCACGGGTCGTTGAGATACAGCTCCTCGGCGCGGCTGCGGCCGGTCGTGGTGGCGAGCAGCTCGGCCAGACCGTCGTCGATACCGAGCTGCTCGGTCTCGGAACCCGGCGGGACCACCCGCAGCGTCCGCTCCAGCCACGCCGACACCTGGGCGGACGGCGCCTCCAGGAGCGCGTCGCCGTCCGGCGAGCTGAGCGCCATCAGAACCACACCGCGCCCGTCCACCTTGGTGGGCCAGATCCGGACGTCACCGTGGCCGCACGGCCGGAACACCCCCTCGACGAGCAGCTCACGGGCGAAGGTCCAGTCGACGGGGTGGTCGGTGCCGACATGGAAGGTGACGTGCACGGCGTACGGATCGTCCGTGCGGTAGGTCAGCCGGGCCGGGACCGGGATGCTGCGCTCGGGCGACAGCACGAGTTTGAGCTCCAGCTCGCGTTCCACCACGGTGTGCATGACAGTGCCTTTCCTCTCCGCGTACGCGGTCCGGGAACGGGCCGCACCAGGTGAGAGCGGGGTACGGCGCTGCTATGACGCGACTTCCCGAAGATTTTTCCGGCGGCCCGGCGGGCGGGCCCCGACGAGGGTCGCGACCGGCGCCATGGGCGGGTGAAAGGCTTCCGGATGTTGACCGGATAGTGGTCGGTACCGACGGACCCGCCCGGGGGCCCTCGCCCGTCTGGTAGATGTGGACCCTTGTATTGACGAGGCCCACGAGCAGATACGGGACCGTGATGAGCGCCCCCACCCCGGCCACCGGCGACGGCACCCCCCTCGCCGGCTTCTATCCAGACCCGTCCATCCCCGGATATGTCCGGTACTGGAACGGCGCCGCCTGGGTGCCCGGTACGAGCCGGCCCGCCCCGGCGGAGGGCGAGGCCATGCCCGTCCCGCCCGCCGGCGCGGCCCCGGCGGCCCCCGCCCTCGCCTCGGCCCCGCCGATGCCCGCGCCCGCGGTGGAGGAGACCGGGCCGGTCTTCCTCGACGAGACCGGCCCCGCGCCCCTGCACGGCAGCCGCCCCGAGCCGGGCCCCGTCTGGCACGCGGACGCCTCCCACCAGTCGGGCTTCGGCGACGACGCGGCGCGGCGGATCTCCTGGGGCCGGCCGGGGGACCCGGCACCGGGACGGACGGGACAGACGGGCCGGCCGGAGCAGGCGGGCCGGGCCGGGCAGGCGGGACCTGGCGGGCAGGGGGGCCCAGGCGGGCAGGCGGGACGGCCGGAGCAGCACGGACAGGCGCTCCAGCCCCTTCCCGCGCAGCCGCTTCCCGCTCAGCCGCTCCCCGCGCAGCCCTTCCCCGCGCAACCCCTCCCAGCGCAGCCCCTCCAGGCGCAACCCTTCCCGGCTCAGCCCCTCCCCGGTCAGCCGCTTCCCGGTCAGCCCGAGACCGGTCGGCCGCAGCCGCAGCCGTTGCCGCTGCCCGCCGGGTCGGCGTCCGAGCGGTCTGGGGGGCCCGTGTCCTCGCCCGCCGGCCCGGCCCCCGTCCCGCCGGGCCAGGGGCACGGCCAGAGCCCGTCGGGGGCGCCGTTGCCGGTGCAGTCGCTGCCCGCGCAGCCGTTGCCGGGCCGGTCGCGGCAGGGGGACCCGCGCGCCGGGGACGACCCGCGCGTGGCCGACCCGCGCGGTGCCGGGCCGCAGGGCGCCCCGCGGCCGGTCCAGCCCGCGCCCGTCCGGGCCGCGCTGCCGTCGGCGCCGCTCGCCCCGCAGCCCGTTCCCCAGCCGCAGCCCGCGCCCGTACCGCAGTCGCAGCCGCAGTCCGAGCCGCCCGCCTCGCCCGTCACCACCGGGCCGGGCGGCGGGTCGGCGTCCTGGGCGCAGCAGGTGCACCGGCTGGCACGGCCCGACGAGCCGTCGGGGCCGGGGGAGCCCGTGGTGCCGTGGAAGCCGCCCGTGGAGGACCCGTTCCTGCGCGCCGCGCGGGCGCAGACCGCGGCCCGCCCCGCGGGGCCCGGCCGGCGCCTCGCCGCCCGGCTGGTGGACACCGCGGTGCTCGGCGCGGCCGTCGCCGCGCTCGCCATACCGCTCGGCATCAAGGCGGCCGACCACATCCAGGGGAAGATCGACGCCGCGAAGCTCTCCGGCGAGACGGTGACGGTCTACCTCCTGGACGGCACCACCGCGGGCTACCTCGCCATCGTGCTCGGCGCCTTCCTGCTCCTCGGGGTCCTCTACGAGGCGCTGCCCACCGCCAAGTGGGGCCGCACCCTGGGCAAGCGGCTGCTGCGGGTGCAGGTGCGCGACATCGAGTCGCACGAACCGCCCGCCTTCGGCGCGGCCCTGCGCCGCTGGCTGGTCTACGGCGTCCTCGGGGTGCTCGCCGTCGGGGTGCTCAACGTGGTGTGGTGCCTCTTCGACCGCCCCTGGCGGCAGTGCTGGCACGACAAGGCGGCCCGCACCTTCGTCGCGGGGACCTGAGCGCGGCGCCGGGAAGGGGGGTGCGGCGGCGGCCGTACCCCGAACGGGCCCCGTGCCGTTGCGGGGCCCCACCCCGCGCGGTCGACTGCGGGCATGAGCCACGAACCGCCGCCCGGCCAGCCGCCCGAGGAGGACCCGTTCCTCAAGAAGCCGTCCGAGCCCTCCGAGCCCCCTCCCGGCTGGAGCCAGGGGCCGCCCCCCGGCGGCGGGACCCCACCCCCGGGCGGCGGCGCCCCTCCCCCCGGCGGCGGTCCGTACGGAAGCCCTCCCCCCGGGAGCCCCTACGACCAGCCGCCCCCCGGGTCGCCCTACGGCGGCCCGCCGCCCCCGTACGACCCGTACGGCGGCGGGAACCGGTACGGCGGCCCCGACCCGCTCAGCGGGATGCCGCCGCTCGCCGACTTCGGGCGGCGCCTGCTGGCCCGGATCATCGACGCGCTGTTGATCGCGATCCCGCTCGCCCTGCTGGAGTGGGCGTCCTCGGACCGCTGGGTGTACGAGACGAGGACCGGCGAGGACACCTCCGACGTCATCGGCCGTGCGTACAGCGGCAGCGGGCTCGTCTGGAACCTCATCGGCATCGTGGCGTACCTCGCCTACGACACCATCATGCTCAAGCGTGACGGTCAGACGGTCGGCAAGAAGCTGCTGAACCTGCGCGTCGCGATGCTCAACGACGGCAGTGTGCCCACCACGAGCGCCGCGCTGGCCCGGACGGCCGTGCTCTGGCTGCCCGCCCTGCTGTGCTGTCCGTGTCTGTGGCAGATCATCCTGATCATCACCATCCTCACGGACAAGCCCTACCGGCAGGGCCTGCACGACAAGGCCGGCAAGACGGTGGTGGTGTCCACCGCCCACTGACCGCGTGCGGGCCGGCTGCGAGGTGCGTCAGCTCCGCACCGAGTCGGCCGGGACGCGGACCCCGGGCTCGGCGCTCTCGCCGACGGCGGCGGCACGGTTCGTACGGACCGTGCGCGCCGCCTTCGGCATGGGCACCGTCATGGCGACCAGCAGTCCCAGCAGAAGCGCGGCGAGCACTATCACGCCCACACCGACACCCGAGTCGGTCTGGGAGAGAAGAATCATGGCCACGGTCGAGAAGACGACGGTGGCCGAACCATAGGCGAGCTGTGCTGCGGTAGGACGCGGCATGGCGGTATCCGTCCTCGGGGGCAGGCATCGGATGGGGGCGGGTCTCTCGACCGGGCAACCGGATCGCACTGTCAAGCGACTCTACGTCGGTGCTTGCCCCTGCGGAACCGATGGTAAGCGTGACCTAACCCACGGTGCCGGAGCACAGGGGGCGCACGGAGTCATTCGGTATTCCATCAGGTGGGACAGGCGCACCTGATGTCCCGGTTGGGTAGCACATCGGAACCGTTCGGATACCGGAACTTCCGCTCTGCATAATGTAATTGCCTGACTCAAGTCAAGATCTGTCTTTTCCTTGGCAACTCCGGTCCAATGTCGTCACTTGAGACGCGTGCCGCGCACCGGAGACCAGACCCCTCACCCCCGGTCCGTGCCCGGCCGCGGGGGAGGACATCATCAAGTGACCAGCAACAGACGAGCGGTCAGAGCTGCCGCCATACTCGTGGCCCTTGCCACGACCGGCGCGATAGGTTCCGCGTTCGCCACCGCCCAGGCCGACTCCAAGAGCCCGGCCCCCGTCGAGCGGCGCGACCCGGGCACCGTCTCGGGCAAGCACGTCGACAACATCCCGGGCCCGTTCACCAAGCAGCGTGAGCAGCAGCGCCAGGCGGCGCTGGAGAAGGTCATCGCGGGCGACAAGAAGGTGCAGCAGCGCGGCGCCTCCAAGGTCGTCCAGCTGGACGACAAGAAGTACGTCGAGCTCGCCCGGGAGAAGACCGACAAGATCTTCACGATCCTGGTGGACTTCGGCGACCAGGTCGACAACACCACCATGTTCGACCCGGACGGCCCGACCGGCCCCAAGCCCCCGGTCGTCAAGTACGGCGGCACCCCCGGCCCGGCGCACAACACGATCAAGCAGCCGGACCGCACCAAGGACAACTCCACCGCCTGGCAGGCGGACTACAGCCGGCAGCACTTCCAGGACCTGTACTTCGGGACCGGCAAGAACGCCGACGGTACCGAGAAGCACTCCCTGAAGACGTACTACGAGAAGACCTCCTCGGGCCGCTACTCGGTCGACGGCACCGTCACCGACTGGGTGCGCGTCCCCGCGAACGAGGCCCGCTACGGCTCGAACTACTGCGGCGCCACCAACTGCTCCAACGTGATGGACCTGGTCCGCGACGGCGTCAACGCCTGGGCCGCGGACCAGAAGGCCAAGGGCCAGACCACCGAGCAGATCAAGGCGACCCTGGCGCAGTACGACCAGTGGGACCGCAACGACTTCGACAACGACGGCAACTTCAACGAGCCCGACGGCTACATCGACCACTTCCAGATCGTCCACGCGGGCGAGGACGAGTCGGCCGGCGGCGGCGCCCAGGGCACCAACGCCCTGTGGGCCCACCGCTCGTACGCCTACGGCACGGACGCGGGCAAGACCGGCCCCGCCAACAACCGGGCCGGCGGCACGCAGATCGGTGACACCGGCATCTGGGTCGGCGACTACACGATGCAGCCGGAGAACGGCGGCCTCGGCGTCTTCGCGCACGAGTACGGCCACGACCTCGGTCTGCCGGACCTCTACGACACCACGAACACCGCCGAGAACTCGGTCGGCTTCTGGTCCCTGATGTCGGCCGGCTCCTGGCTGGGCACCGGCAAGGACTCGATCGGCGACATGCCGGGCGACATGACCGCCTGGGACAAGCTCCAGCTGGGCTGGCTCAACTACGGCACGGCCAAGGCCGCGACGCAGTCGACCACCAAGCTGGGTGTCTCGGAGTACAACACCAGCGACAAGCAGGCGCTCGTCGTCGAGCTGCCGAAGAAGCCCGTCACCACCACGGTCGTGAAGCCCGCCGAGGGCACCAAGCAGTGGTGGAGCGGGATGGGTGACAACCTCAACAACACCCTGACCCGCCCGGTGGACCTGACCGGCAAGTCCAAGGCCTCCCTGGACCTGTCCGGCTGGTGGGACATCGAGCTGGACTACGACTTCCTGTACGCCGAGGCCTCCACGGACGGCGGCGCCACCTGGACCGCGCTCGACGGCACCGCCGACGGCAAGCCGATCAGCCGCGACCCCAGCGACAAGCCGGCCCTGACCGACGCCTCGGGCGCGTACAAGAAGCTCTCGTACAACCTGGACGCCTTCGCGGGCAAGAAGATCGACCTCCGCTTCCGCTACCAGACGGACGGCGGCGCGGGCGGCAAGGGCTTCACCGCCGACGCGATCACCGTGAACGCCGACGGCGCCGCGCTCTTCACCGACGGTGCCGAGGGCGACGACAACGGCTGGACGTCGAAGAACTTCTCCCGCATCGGTGAGTCGTTCACCAACGACTACGCGCAGTTCTACATCGCGGAGAACCGCCAGTACGTGTCGTACGACCAGACCCTCAAGGTCGGCCCGTACAACTTCGGCTTCGCCAAGTCCCGCCCGTCGTGGGTGGAGCACTACGCGTACCAGCCCGGACTGATGATCTGGCTGTGGGACCTCTCCCAGAAGGACAACAACGTCTCGGTCCACCCGGGCCAGGGCCAGATCCTTCCGGTGGACGCCCACGCCAAGCCGCTGAAGTGGGCCGACGGCACGCTGATGCGCAACAAGATCACGCCGTTCGACGCCGCGTTCAGCTTCTACCCGACGAACGCGATCACGCTGCACAAGGCCGACGTGGCGACCACGGTCCGCTCGCAGCCCGGCGTGCCGATGTTCGACGACCACCGGGGCACCTACTGGTACCAGGAGAACCCCACGGGAAGCGTGAAGGTTCCTGACACCAACACCCGGATCTCGATCGTCCAGCAGCCCAAGGACGGCTCGTCGATCACCGTGAGGGTTGGTCCGTCGACCAAGTAGTTCTAAAAACCGCAGGTCAAACCATGATCGGCCGTCGCCCTCTAGCGGGCGGCGGCCGATCGTGTTTAGGTGCGTTCTACGAGTCCTTATTGACACGACGTCTCACGGGGGAGCGGTACGCCATGCCTGGCGGAGGTTTCAGCAAGCTGCCGAACGGCAGCGTCGTCGTCGCGCTCACGCTGCCGTCCCCCGCCGGGGACGGCCGCAAGGTGCGCGTCCTGGTCCATGCGGCCAACCGGGCCCGCGCCCTGACCCGGCTGCGGAACCTGGGGCTGCGCGCGGTCTATCTGCGCGGCAACACCGAGCCGCCGACACCGGACGAGATCACGGCGGTCCTGCACCACCCGGACGGCCTGCTGTGGCGCACGGCGCCGGAGGAGCTCAAGGAGCTCTGGCACCCGATAAGGGCCCTGCTGCGGCCCTGACCCCGGCCGCGGCCCGGGTCAGCCCACCGGTTTGCCCGACAGCTCCGCGCCCGCGGACCGCAGCTCCTCGATCGCCCGGGCGGTGGTCTCCGCGGAGACACCGGCGGTCAGATCGAGCAGCACATGGGTGGCGAAGCCGGCCCGCACCGCGTCCAGCGCCGTCGCCCGCACACAGTGGTCGGTCGCGATGCCGACCACGTCGACCTCGGTGACCTCCCGCTCGCGCAGCCAGTACGCCAGCCCCACGCCGTTCTCGTCGCGCCCCTCGAAGCCGCTGTACGCGGCGGCGTGGGCACCCTTGTCGAAGACGGCGTCTATGGCGCCACTGGCGACCGCCGGGGCGAAGTTCGGGTGGAAGCCCACGCCCTCCGTCCCCGCCACGCAGTGCACCGGCCAGGAGCGCTCGTAGTCGGGGTGCGCCGAGAAGTGGGGGCCCGGGTCGATGTGGTGATCGCGGGTGGCCACCACATGGCGGTACACGGACCCGGCGGCCTGCCCGATCAGGTCGGTGATGGCAGCGGCGACGTCGGAGCCGCCCGTGACCGCGAGGCTGCCGCCCTCGCAGAAGTCGTTCTGAACGTCCACGACGATCAACGCGCGGTGCATGTCGGCTGTCCTTCGGTCAGGGAGCTGTTCAACGAGCGTAGAGACTCAGCCCCCGGCGCGGCAGGGGGCAATTGGTGCGCAAAGGCCCCGAGGTGCGGTTTCACACGTACTCCGTGGGCAGCACCGGCTCGCCCCGGGAGAGCTGCATCGCGGACATCGGCAGTGTCCCGCGTGCCGCGATGTGCCGCTCCCGGGCGGCGTCCAGCGGCTCCCGGGCGACCACCGCGCCGCCCTTGACCAGCTCGGCCAGGAGCTGCCGGCCGGCGAGCTCGGGCGGCACCGGCCCGGTGCCCACGACCTCGGCCTCGGCGATCCCCTCCGCGTCGGTGCGCCGGGCCGCCCACTTGCGTCCGCCGATCGAGGACTTGCCGCCCATCGACTTCTTCGCCACCGGCACCAGCGGCGCCTTCGGGTCCGCGCTGTCCGCGCGGGCGACCAGCTTGTAGACCATGGAGCAGGTGGGGTGCCCGCTGCCGGTGACGAGCTGGGTACCGACCCCGTACGCGTCCACGGGCGCCGCCGCGAGCGAGGCGATGGCGTACTCGTCCAGGTCGGAGGTGACCACGATCTTCGTGCCGGTGGCGCCCAGCTCGTCGAGCTGCTGGCGCACCCGGTGGGCGACGAGCAGCAGGTCCCCGGAGTCGATCCGCACCGCACCCAGCTCGGGCCCGGCGATCTCCACGGCGGTACGGACCGCCTCGGCCACGTCGTAGGTGTCCACCAGCAGGGTGGTGCCCCGGCCCAGCGAGTCCACCTGGGCCCGGAAGGCGTCCCGCTCGCTGTCGTGCAGCAGGGTGAAGGCATGCGCGCTGGTGCCGACGGTCGGGATGCCGTAGCGGAACCCGGCCGCCAGGTCCGAGGTGGTGGTGAAGCCGCCCACGTACGCGGCCCGCGCCGAGGCGACCGCGGCCAGCTCGTGGGTGCGCCGGGCGCCCATCTCGATCAGCGGGCGGCCGGCGGCGGCTGCGGACATCCGGGAGGCCGCGGCGGCGATCGCCGAGTCGTGGTTGAGGATCGACAGGATCACGGTCTCCAGGAGCACGCACTCCGCGAAGGAGCCCTCCACCCTCAGGATGGGGGAGCCCGGGAAGTAGACCTCGCCCTCCGGATAGCCCCAGATGTCACCCGAGAAGCGGTAGGAGGCCAGCCATTGGAGGGTCGGCTCGTCGACGATCGCCCGCTCGCGCAGGAAGCCGAGGACGCCCGCGTCGAAGCGGAAGTTCTCCACCGCGTCCAGGACCCGGCCGGTCCCGCCCACCACGCCGTAGCGGCGCCCGTCCGGCAGCCGCCGGGTGAAGACCTCGAAGACCGACCGCCGGTCGGCCGTCCCGGCGCGCAGTGCCGCCTGGAGCATGGTCAGCTCGTACTGGTCGGTGAAGAGCGCGGTCGACGGCACGTCCACCGGCAGCCCAAGGTCCGCAGCGTTCACAACCGGTTACCTCGCCTTTCCGTTCCGGCTGTCGACCGGGTCGGCCGGGGGCCCGGGGGGATTCCCCGGGAAGTGGCAGCCATGGGCGGGATGCTACTCCACTTTGCGTCAGACTGACGATTTCGGGGGCCCGTTTGTGCGACCGCGGTCCCCGGGTGGCAGCATGGGGTAAGTGAGTGTGGCTCCTGTAGAGATCGAACGGCCCGAGTCGGCGGAAGAGACCTTCGCCGTCCCCGAACCCGATGTGCCGTGGGTGACGCTCGTCCACAACGACCCCGTCAACCTGATGAGCTACGTCCAGTACGTCTTCCAGAGTTACTTCGGCTACCCCAAGGACAAGGCCCGCAAGCTGATGCTCGACGTGCACCACAAGGGGCGGGCCGTGGTCTCCAGCGGCAGCCGCGAGGAGATGGAGCGCGACGTGCAGGCGATGCACGGGTACGGGCTGTGGGCCACCCTCACCCAGGACCGCGGCTGATGGCCGGCTACTTCGAGGCGCTGCCCGGCGGCGGCGCGGCCGTCGCGCTCGACGAGGTCGAGATCGCCATCCTGCGCTCCCTGTCCGTGCAGCTCCTGGAGCTGATCGGCCCCGGCGACGAGCCGATGGACGGCGAGGACCCGCTGGCCGCGCTCTTCGCCGAGGGTCCCAGCGAGCCGCCCGCCGACCCCGCGCTCGCCCGGCTCTTCCCGGACGCCTACGACAGCGGCGAGAGCGACGAACTGCGTGCCTCGGCGGCCGAGTTCCGCCGCTTCACCGAGAACGACCTGCGCGCCCGCAAACGCGAGGACGCGCTCGCGGTGGTGCGCACCCTGGACGCGCTCGCCCCGCAGGGTGACGGCGGCGCGGTGCTGAAGCTGACGCCGGAGGACTCCCGGCGCTGGCTGGGCGCCCTCAACGACCTGCGTCTGACCATCGGCACCCGGCTGGAGGTCACCGACGAGGACGAGAGCGGCGAGCTGTACCGGCTGCCCGACGAGGACCCGCGTAAGCCGATGGTCATGGCCTACCTCTGGCTCGGCGGGCTCCAGGAGACGCTCGTCGAGACGCTGATGGCCTGAACGGCCGCCGGGGACGGCCGTAGGCGGCTGTTCCCTCCTGTTCTCCCTCTGTTCGCTCAGCGGACGCTCAAATCCGCATAACGATCCGATTACCGCATCGGTATGGTTTGCGGTTTCCTAGGCGCTTTGTCCGGTTCTCCTTGTGGTGTGCGCCACAACCCTCCGGGTGGATCACCCGTAAGGACGTGATAAATCTTCACGACCACCCGGGGACGCCACCCATGTTCCCGGGGGCGCTTCGGCCGGCTGACCGCCGGTGGCACTCCATCCACATCCGGGGGGATCAGGACCTGGTCCGCGGCTTCGACGACCGAAGCGGGCGGGTCAGCATGGAGAAAGGCGCACCACCATGACCTCAGCGCAGGTCGACAAGCAGGACGACCGCTCCGGCAATGAGGCCCTGGGAACCGCCCACGGCGCCGCCGAGGGCGAGGGATACCAGCGGGGCCTCGGCGCCCGCCAGATCCAGATGATCGCGATCGGCGGAGCCATCGGTACCGGGCTCTTCCTCGGCGCGGGCAAGGCCATCTCGAAGGCCGGCCCCAGCCTCATCCTGGCCTATGCCATCGCGGGCCTGGTGATCTTCTTCATCATGCGGGCGCTGGGCGAGCTGCTCATGTACCGCCCCGTCTCGGGCTCCTTCTCGGAGTACGCCCGTGAGTTCGTCGGCCCGTTCTGGGGCTTCGTGACCGGCTGGACGTACTGGCTCTTCTGGGTCGTCACCGGCATCACCGAGGTCACCGCCGCCGCCCAGTACATGGCCTTCTGGACGCACAACGACGTCCCGCAGTGGCTGTACGCGCTGGTCTTCACGCTCATCCTGTACGCGGTGAACCTGATCTCGGTGAAGCTCTTCGGCGAGCTGGAGTTCTGGTTCTCGATGGTCAAGGTGACGGCCATCGTCGGCATGATCCTCATCTGCGCCGGCATCCTCACCGTCGGCTTCTCGGACGCCGCCGACACCGCCACCGTCGCCAACCTCTGGAACGACGGCGGCTTCTTCCCCAAGGGCATCGGCGGCACGCTGATGACCCTCCAGATCGTGATGTTCGCCTTCCTCGCCGTCGAGCTGGTCGGTGTGACCGCGGGCGAGTCCAAGGACCCCGAGAAGACCCTGCCCAAGGCCATCAACACCGTGCCGTGGCGTATCGCCGTCTTCTACATCGGCGCCCTGATCATGATCCTCTCGGTCGTCCCGTGGCACGAGTTCAAGCCGGGTGTCAGCCCCTTCGTCGCCGCCTTCGAGAAGATGGGCCTCGGCGTCGGCGCCGCGGTCGTCAACTTCGTCGTCCTGACGGCCGCCCTGTCCTCCTGCAACTCGGGCATGTACTCCACCGGCCGAATGCTGCGCGACCTCGCCCTCAACGGCCAGGGCCCCAAGGTCTTCACCAAGCTGACCAAGAGCGGCACCCCGCTGATCGGCACCACGGTCTCGGCCGCGCTGATGCTGGTCGGCGTCTGGATCAACTACAAGGCGCCGGGCAAGGCCTTCGACTACGTCGTCTCCTTCGCCACCATCTCCGGCATGTGGGCCTGGATCATGATCCTGGTCTGCCAGATCCGCTACCGCGCCAAGGCCGACCGCGGCGAACTCCCGCACTCCACCTTCCGCGCCCCCGGCGCCCCGTACACCAGCTGGTTCGCGCTGCTGTTCATCCTCATGGTCATCGTGATGATGGGCGTCGACAAGGACTCGCGGGTCTCCCTGTACTGCGCCCCGCTGTGGGGCCTGATCCTGGGCGTCTCCTACCTGGTCCTCAAGGCGCGCAACCCCGACAACAAGGCGTTCGCCAAGCGCTCGTAACACCGCGCTTCTCAGCATGCGGGCCGTTCCGTACCACTCCTCGGTACGGGACGGCCCGTCTGCTTATCCTTGCGCTCATGCTGACCCTCACCCAGGCCCTCTACGACCAGATCGTCGCGCACGCCCGCGCCGACCACCCCGACGAGGCGTGCGGCGTGGTCGCCGGCCCGGCCGGCACCGGCCGCCCCGAGCGGTTCATTCCGATGCTCAACGCGGCGCGCTCGCCCACGTTCTACGAGTTCGACTCGCAGGACCTGCTGAAGCTGTACCGCGAGATGGACGACCGGGACGAGGAGCCGGTGATCGTCTACCACTCCCACACGGCGACCGAGGCCTACCCCTCGCGCACCGACGTGACGTACGCCAACGAGCCCGGCGCCCACTACGTCCTGGTCTCGACGGCGGACACGGACGGCCTCGGGGACTTCCAGTTCCGCTCGTACCGGATCGTGGACGGTGTGATCGAGGAGGAAGAGGTCCAGGTCGTCCAGGCGTACTGAACCGGCCGAGGGGGGCGCGCGGCGGGCTCCGCCGCGCCCGTCGCCCGCATCCTGAGCAGAGTGCGCCCACCATCTGAGATCACACTCCGGAAAGCGGACCGGGAATCGATACGATGACCGCATGGTTCCCCACGACGTGAGCGAAGAGAAGCCGAGCAGCCCGCTGCTGGTGGCGCGCCTGCACGTCGACCTGTGCCGCCTGGCGAGCGCGATGTGTCCGCGCCCCACCGCCGTCTGAGCCGCGCCCGCACCACCGCGTACGCCCCGCGTACCCTCCGCACCATCCGCAGCACGCGCGCCGAGCCGCGCACCCCTGCCTTCCCCTCCCGACTCCTGACAGGAGCCCACGCCATGGCCATCGAGGTCCGCATCCCGACCATCCTCCGCACCTACACCGACGGCGCGAAGGCGGTCGAAGGCAGCGGGGCGACCATCGGCGAGCTCTTCGCCGACCTGGAGACCCGCCACACCGGCATCCGCGAGCGCCTCGTCGACGAGAAGACCGGCGGCGAGCTGCGCCGCTTCGTGAACGTCTATCTCAACGACGAGGACGTCCGCTTCCTCGCGGGCATCTCCACCGCGCTGTCCGACGGCGACAGCGTCACGATCCTGCCGGCCGTGGCCGGCGGCATGGTCTGAGGCTGATCGCCGTCATGCGCTACGACTCCGCGCTCGCCGCGGTCGGCAACACCCCGCTGGTCCGCCTGCCCCGGCTGTCGCCCTCGGACGACGTACGCATCTGGGCGAAGCTGGAGGACCGCAACCCGACCGGCTCGGTCAAGGACCGCCCCGCGCTCCACATGATCGAACAGGCCGAGAAGGCGGGCCGGTTGACGCCCGGCTGCACCATCCTGGAGCCGACCAGCGGCAACACCGGCATCTCGCTGGCCATGGCGGCGAAGCTCAAGGGCTACCGCATCGTGTGCGTGATGCCCGAGAACACCTCCCAGGAGCGCCGCGACCTGCTGAAGATGTGGGGCGCGGAGATCGTCCCCTCGCCCGCGGCGGGCGGTTCCAACACGGCGGTACGGGTCGCCAAGGAGCTGGCGGCCCAGAACCCGTCCTGGGTGATGCTGTACCAGTACGGCAACCCCGACAACGCGGGCGCCCACTACGCCACGACGGGCCCGGAGATCCTGGCCGACCTCCCCTCGATCACGCACTTCGTGGCGGGCCTGGGGACGACGGGCACGCTGATGGGCGTGGGCCGCTATCTGCGCGAGCGCGTCCCCGGCGTCCAGATCGTCGCCGCCGAGCCGCGCTACGACGACCTGGTCTACGGCCTGCGCAACCTGGACGAGGGCTTCGTCCCCGAGCTGTACGACGCGTCGGTCCTGACGAGCCGCTTCTCGGTGGGCTCGGCGGACGCGGTGACCCGCACCCGCGAACTCCTCAAGGAGGAGGGCATCTTCGCGGGCGTCTCCACCGGGGCGGCGCTGCACGCGGCGATCGGCGTGGGCCGCAAGGCGGTCAAGGCGGGCGCGCCGGCGGACATCGTGTTCGTGGTGGCGGACGGGGGCTGGAAGTACCTGTCGACGGGGGTGTACACGGCGGAGACGACGGAGGAAGCGATCGAGAGGCTGCGGGGCCAGCTCTGGGCTTAGGCGCGGGGCGGGGCGGTTCGGCCTGGGGTTCGTCTGCGGGCCGGTGGTGGGCGGGCCGCGCAGTTCCCCGCGCCCCTGTTTTGGTTCGGCCGGGGTTCGTCTGCGGGCGGGTGGTGGGCTGGTCGCGCAGTTCCCCGCGCCCCTGTTTTGGTTCGGCCTGGGGTTCGTCTGCCGGCCGGTGGTGGGTTGCTCGCGCAGTTCCCCGCGCCCCTTGAGGCGCCTCCCGGGGCCGGACATTCGGCGGGGCGGCGGAAAATCAGCCCCTCCGGCGTTTGAGGAGCGGGGTGCGGGGGCCGCAGGTCCCGCTTTCGGGGGCGGGGGGCGTAGCCCCGGATGAGGCGGCGGTCACCCTCCCCACCCCCCGGAGGGTTTGGGGAAGGGGCGGGGTGGGGGCCGAACCCCCTAGCCCGCCAGATACCTCACCTGATCCCACACCGTCGGATCCACCACCCCCACCCGCCGCCGAAACCCCCACACCCCCACATCCCGCAACTCATCCGTCTCCAGAAAGCTCGGCCGCCCCCGCGCGTCCCCGACCGTCCCCGGCGCCAGCGGGATCACCCCCGCCCGCTCCTCGTGGAACTTGCTGGTGATCTTCGCGACGAGCGCGCTGTCCCCCCGTACCGACAGCACCAGACAGGGCCGGTCCTTCGACCCCGGGCCGTCCTCGTAGGGCACCTCCGCCCACCAGATCTCCCCGGGCTGCGGGCGCCGCTTGGGCGCGCGCCGCGGACCGGCCGGCCGGCCGGGCGGCCGAACCCGCCCCCGGGGCCGGCCCGGCGGCCGGGCGCGCCCCCGTCCGTCCACCACCGCGGCCCCCAGCGCGACCACCACCACGGCGATCACCGCGAGCCACCAGGACGTGTCCATACCGCAGACGTTACCCGGCGGCCCACCCCCCGCGCGCGCTCCGTCCGCACTCCGCCCGAACCGGTGACAGCGCAGGTGAGTTCCCCCACAACGGCCCGCCACTGAGGAGCGACCGGCAGTGTGGCACCTTACGCTCGACGCACCGCACGACCTCCCACAGCCTTGCCCGTATCCCTTGCCGCTCCCGGAGGTTCACGCTCCATGAAGCTCACCGTCGTCGGCTGCTCCGGGTCGTTCCCGTCCGCGGAATCGGCCTGTTCGAGCTACCTCGTCGAGGCCGACGGCTTCCGGCTGCTCCTCGACATGGGCAACGGCGCCCTGGGCGAGCTGCAGCGCCACATCGGTCTCTACGACCTCGACGCGATCTTCCTCAGCCACCTCCACGCCGACCACTGCATCGACATGTGCGGCTACTTCGTCGCCCGGTACTACCGGCACGAGGGCGGGCGCTGCGCCCCCCTGCCGGTGTACGCGCCGGAGGGCGCCGAGCAGCGTCTGACCACGGCGTACGCCGACACGCCCTCCACCTCCTCCATGAGCGAGGTCTTCGACTTCCACACCCTGAAGTCCGGCTCGTTCGACATCGGCCCCTTCGCGGTCCGTACGGAGCGGGTCTGCCACCCCGTCGAGGCGTACGGCATCCGCATCGAGCACGGCGGCGCGTCCCTCACGTACTCGGGCGACACCGGCGTCTGCGAGGCGCTGCACGAGCTGGCCGAGGGCACCGACCTCTTCCTGTGCGAGGCGTCCTTCACGTACGGCAAGGAGGACATCCCGGCCCTCCACCTCAACGGCCGCGAGGCCGGCGCGCACGCCGCCCGCGCCCGGGCGGGCCGCCTGGTCCTGACCCACATCCCCCCGTGGACGGACGGCGATGTCAACCTGGCGGACGCTCGTCACGCGTACGAGGGACCGGTGGAGCTCGCGGTGCCGGGCGCGGTGTACGAGGTCTGAGCGGCGCACGTACGCGAAGGGCCCCCGGAACCGAGCGGTTCCGGGGGCCCTTCTCACCTCACCCGTACGGCTTACGCCTTCGTCAGGTCCTCGAGCTCCTCCTCGGGCTCGCGGCCCGGGGTGGCGAGGTTGAACTTGACGATCGCGAAGCGGAAGACGAAGTAGTAGATCGCCGCGAAGACCAGGCCGATCGGGATGATCAGCCAGGGCTTCTCCGCGAACTTCCAGTTGAGCAGGTAGTCGATGGCACCGGCCGAGAACGTGAAGCCGTGGTGCACGCCCAGCGCCCAGGTGACGGCCATCGAGACGGCGGTCAGGATCGCGTGGATCACGTACAGGACCGGCGCGATGAACATGAACGCGAACTCGATCGGCTCGGTGATACCGGTGACGAAGGAGGTCAGCGCGAGCGAGATCATCATGCCGCCGACGGCCTTGCGGCGCTCCGGGCGGGCGGTGTGGGTGATGGCGAGGGCCACGGCCGGAAGGGCGAACATCATGATCGGGAAGAAGCCGGTCATGAACTGTCCGGCGCTCGGGTCGCCGTGCATGAAGCGCTGGATGTCACCGTGCCAGGTGGCACCGGACGGGTCCGTGTAGGTGCCGATCTCCTGCCAGGCGACGGTGTTCACGAACTGGTGCATGCCGACCGGCAGCAGCGCGCGGTTCACGGCGCCGAAGATGCCGGCGCCGACCGAGCCCAGGTCGGTCATCCACTGGCCGAAGGAGGTGATGCCGTCACCGATCGGACCCCAGACCAGGCCGAAGAAGACGCCCAGCGCGGTGCCGATGAAGGCCATGAGGATCGGGACGAGACGGCGGCCGTTGAAGAAGCCCAGCCAGTCCACGAGCTTGGTGCGGTGGAACCGCTGCCACACGACCGCGGATATCAGGCCCATGACGATGCCGCCGAGGACCTTCGGGTCGTTGTACGTGGCCGGGACATCGACACCGTTGTTCTTGGTCGTGTTGACCACGGCGTCGGTCACCGGGAACGCGGTGAGCACGTTCTTGTAGACCAGGAAGCCGACCAGCGCGGCGAGGGCGGTGGAGCCGTCGGACTTCTTGGCGAAGCCGATGGCGACGCCGATGCAGAACAGCAGCGGCATGTTGGCGAAGACCGCGTCGCCGGCGGTCGCGAAGACCTTGGCGACCTTGTCCCAGCCGAGGCCGTCCTTGCCGAAGACATCGTCCTGACCGAGGCGGAGCAGAATGCCCGCGGCCGGCAGTACGGCGATCGGCAGCTGCAGGCTGCGACCGACCTTCTGCAGACCCTGGAACAGGCCGGCACCCCGCTTCTTCGCGGGCGCCGCCGTAGCGGTGGCCGTACTCATCAACTTCCTCCAGTTGGCAAGGCGCCGCCCGGGCATGGGAAAGTACGGGGGGACGGCGGCGTCTCAGGGGGGAACGCGGTGAAGCCCGCGTGGTCTACACCATTGAGTGGTGTAGACCAGTTGTAGCACGGTGAGGGTTAGATAAGGAACCTGCAATTTCTGTGTGCTGAGCCACGCATTCCGGCATGACGGACAAAGGCCCCGGACCCTGAGGTCCGAGGCCTGTGCCGTATCACCGCTTGGTTATCCCGCCGTTATTACTTCGTGTTCTCCCGCTCGATCTCCTCTTCCAGCTCCTCCGGTTCACGGCCGGGAGTGGGAAGGTCGAACTTGGTGATCGCGAACCGGAAGATGGCGTAATAGACGGCCGCGAAGACCAGCCCGATCGGAATGATCAGCCACGGTCTGGTCGCCAGGTTCCAGTTGATGACGTAGTCGATGAGACCGGCCGAGAAGCTGAAGCCGTCCTTCACGCCCAGCGCCCAGCTCACGGCCATCGAGACACCCGTGAGCAGCGCGTGGATCACGTACAGCAGCGGCGCGATGAAGAGGAACGAGTACTCGATCGGCTCGGTGATACCGGTGACGAACGAGGTCAGACCCACCGACAGCATCAGACCGCCCACCTGCTTGCGGCGGTGCGGCTTGGCGCAGTGGGTGATCGCCAGAGCGGCGGCGGGCAGCGCGAACATCATGATGGGGAAGAAGCCGGTGGTGAACTGGCCCGCGTCCTTGTCGCCCGCCAGGAACATGCTGATGTCACCGTGGACGACGGTCCCGTCCGGCTTGGTGAAGGTGCCGAACTGGAACCAGATGGGCACGTTGAGGAACTGGTGCAGACCGATCACCAGCAGCGCCCGGTTGGCGACACCGAAGATGCCCGCACCCCAGGCGCCGAGACCCACCAGCCAGTCGCTGAAGTTCTCCAGGCCGTCACCGATCGGCGGCCAGATCCACAGACAGATCGCGGCGAACGCGATGGCGACGAACGACATGATGATGGGGACCAGCCGGCGGCCGTTGAAGAAGCCGAGCCAGTCGACCAGCTTCACCCGGTGGTAGCGCTGCCAGAACCAGGCGGCGAGCAGACCCATGACGATGCCGCCGAAGACACCCGGGTTCTGGTACGTGAAGGCCGCCACGGTCCCGTCGTTGGCCTGGCACCCCGCCGCGATGACCTTCGCACCGGCGGCGCAGTCCTTGGGGAACTGGCGCAGCACGTTGTAGTAGACGAGGAAACCGGCCACGGCGGCGAGCGCGGTGGAGCCGTCCGCCTTCTTGGCCATGCCGATGGCGACACCGATGCAGAACAGCAGCGGCAGACCGATGTTGGCGTCGAGCAGCGCGCCGCCCGCACCGGCCATGACCTTGGCGACATCGGTCCAGCCGAGGCCGTCCTTGCCGAAGACGTCCGGCTGGCCGAGCCGGTTGAGGATGCCGGCCGCGGGCAGGACGGCGATCGGCAACTGGAGGCTGCGCCCCATCTTCTGGAGGTTCTGGAAGGCCCCGTTCCACCACTTCGGCCGGTCCGCCGCCGTGCTGTCCGCGCTCATCGGCGGCCCTCCGTCCCGTCCGTCCCGTCGGAACAAGCCAGTTCCGGGGTGCGTTGCACACTGGTGTAGACCAGTTGCGGTATCGTCCGGATCCTGGCCGCACGGGCGCGGTACCGGTGATCGCCATCCTTGGCCAGCGCGCGGACGCTCGCTCGCGTAACTGGGCCAAACGTGCGTTACGGTGACAAAGCGGAACCGCGGTCGGACGGATCTGCGGTGCGCCGCCACAGCGTTCTTTGAAAGAACAGGGAGACAGACATGGCCAGCAAGGCTGAGAAGATCGTCGCCGGGCTCGGCGGTATCGAGAACATCGAAGAGGTCGAGGGCTGCATCACCCGCCTCCGCACCGAGGTCATCGACCCGAGCAAGGTCGACGAGGCCGCGCTGAAGGCCGCCGGCGCCCACGGCGTCGTCAAGATGGGCACCGCGATCCAGGTCGTCATCGGCACGGACGCGGACCCGATCGCGGCGGACATCGAAGACATGATGTAACCCCAGCCACGCGCTGACCAAGGGGCCCTCCCGGCTGGGAGGGCCCCTTTTCGACGGACGACCCACGGTCCGCGGACGACCGACGTTTTTAGGGGCGCGGGGAACTGCGCGACCAACCCCCACGAACGGGCAGACGCCAACGCTCCCCGGGGGGCGCGGGGAACGGCGCGACCGGCCCCCCACGGTCTGCGGACGACCGACGCCTTTAGGGGCGCGGGGAACTGCGCGACCAGCCCCCACGGTCCGCGGACGACCGACCCCCCGGGGCGAAGCCCCGAAGGGGGCCACGGGGCGAAGCCCCGGAAGGGGGGCCGGGGGGCACACCCCCAGGAGCGAGACGCCCACGGGCTACGCTCGTGGCATGTCTCGTATCGACGGCCGCACCCCCGACCAGCTCCGCCCCACCACCATCGAACGCGGATGGAGCAAGCACGCCGAGGGCTCCGTCCTCATCTCCTTCGGCGACACCAAAGTCTTCTGCACCGCCTCCGTCACCGAAGGCGTCCCCCGCTGGCGCAAGGGCAGCGGCGAGGGCTGGGTGACCGCGGAGTACTCGATGCTGCCGCGCTCCACCAACACCCGCGGCGACCGCGAGTCCGTCCGCGGCAAGATCGGCGGACGCACCCACGAGATCTCCCGCCTCATCGGCCGCAGCCTCCGCGCCGTCATCGACTACAAGGCCCTCGGCGAGAACACCATCGTCCTCGACTGCGACGTCCTCCAGGCCGACGGCGGCACCCGCACCGCCGCCATCACCGGCGCGTACGTGGCACTCGCCGACGCCATCGGCTGGGCCCAGAACAAGAAGCTGGTCAAGGCCAACCGCCAGCCCCTCACCGGCACCGTCGCCGCCGTCTCCGTCGGCATCGTCGACGGCACCCCCCTCCTGGACCTCTGCTACGAGGAGGACGTGCGCGCCGAGACCGACATGAACGTCGTCTGCACCGGCGACGGCCGCTTCGTCGAGGTCCAGGGCACCGCCGAGGCCGAGCCGTTCGACCGCAAGGAGCTCAACGCCCTCCTCGACCTCGCCACCGGCGGCTGCGCCGACCTGGCCGCGCTCCAGACGGAGGCGCTGGGCCGCACGCTCGGCGCGTAGGGCCGGGCGCGGCAACCACAGGGCCACTCCCCGCGTCCCTAACGACACGGGCGTACGGGCCGAACCGTACGCCCGTCCGTATCTCCCGGGGAGGACCCGCCCATGCGCAGCAGCCGCCGCCGCGCCCTCGCACTCACCGCCGCCACCGCGGCCCTCGCCCTGCCCGCCGCCGTCGGGTGCAGCGCGGTCAGCAAGGCGCTGGACTGCGTCCAGACGGCCGACGCGATCGCCTCCAGCGTCGACGACCTCGGCCGGGCGGTCTCCAACGCCACCGACAACCCGGCGCAGGCGGACCAGGCCCTCAACGACATCGACACCGACCTGTCGTCGCTGAAGAACAAGACGGACAACGCCGATCTCTCCAAGGCGGTCGACAACCTCAACAAGGCGGTCGCCAACGTACGTTCGGCGATCAAGAACGGCGACAGCACGCCCGACATCAGCCCCGTCAAGGACGCGGCGAAGGAAGTCGGCAAGGTCTGCACCCCGTGACGCCATGACGCCGGACGCGCCCGGCGATACTGGGGGCATGACCCGCCTGATCCTCGCCACCCGCAACGCCGGCAAAATCACCGAGCTCCGCGCGATCCTCGCGGACGCCGGACTGCCCCACGAACTGGTCGGCGCCGACGCGTATCCGGAGATCCCCGACGTCAAGGAGACCGGCGCCACCTTCGCCGAGAACGCGCTCCTGAAGGCCCATGCCCTCGCGCGCGCCACCGGCCTGCCCGCCGTCGCCGACGACTCGGGCCTCTGCGTGGACGTACTGAACGGCGCCCCCGGCATCTTCTCCGCCCGCTGGTCCGGCACCCACGGCGACGACAAGGCCAACCTGGACCTGCTCCTGGCCCAGCTCGCCGACATCGCGGAGCCCCACCGGGGCGCCCATTTCGCCTGCGCGGCGGCCCTGGCCCTCCCCGACGGCACCGAGCGCGTGGTCGAGGGCCGCCTCCTGGGCACCCTCCGCCAGGAGCCCGCGGGCACCAACGGCTTCGGCTACGACCCGATCCTCCAGCCGAAGGGCGAGACCCGCACCTGCGCGGAGCTGACGGCCGAGGAGAAGAACAGGATCAGCCACCGGGGGAAGGCGTTCCGGGCGCTGGTGCCGGTGGTGCGGGAGCTGCTGGGCTGAGGTCGGAGCACAGAAGCGGCCTGCGTCTCGGTACTTCGATTCGCAGGCCGTTTGGTGTGCGGCGGAAGGGATTCGAACCCTCAAGCCCTTTCACAGGCCACAGATCCTAAGTCTGCTGTGTCAACCAGTTGCACCACCGCCGCTAGCCGCCTGCCATGGTACCGGGGCGGGCGGCTGCGGTGGATTGGGCGGGTGTCAGTTCACTTCTGGCGGCGGCTTCCCCGGCACCAAGTGCCGGTGATCGCGTGACAGTTGGGGCACAGCAACCGCAGGTTCTCGGCGCGGTCGTCGCTCCAGTCACCGTTGATGTGGTCGATCTCAAGGGTCATGGGCATTCCGTGCCAGACGGGGCCGGTTCCACAGTCCACGCACTCTTCGGGGACGCCGATCTCGCACAGAGCCCGGCGCAGCACCACGGTTCGCGTACGGCGGTCGCTGTCGTGCTTCACCAGTACGTCTGCAGGCCGTTTGGCCTGGGTCGGGCCGGGCCTGCCTCTCTGGTGTGCCTGCCCCAGGAAGTGCGAGGTGTCGATGCCGTCCTCGTCGGTCCACTGACGCAGCAACGTGCGCTGTCGACTGTTGTCCGGCCGCCCCAAGCGCCGCAGCGTGGCTGCGATGGAGAGCGAATTCCCCACGGCCTGCCGTAGTTCGGTCCTCGCCGGACGCCGGCGCCTGCCGCTGGGTCGGAAGTGTGAGATGTCGATTTCGTAGTGGGCGAAGCGCCGCTGGAGGTAGCGGGCGAGATGGCCGTAGGGCTTCGTCCCGAAGAAGGCGATGACCTCCTCGATGCTCTCGCAATTCCGCGCTGCTTCGGCCAGCCGCTCGCGCGTGTAGCGCGCGGTCGGGCTCACTGCCTGCTCGCTTTCCTGGCCTTGCCCCGGCCTCGATAGGTGTCCGTGGTCGAATGGCAGTTGGGGCACAGGAGCCGCAGGTTCTCGACCCGGTTGTTGTGCCAGTCCCCGTCGATGTGGTCGACCTCCAGGGGGAGTGGCTGGTCCTGCCAGACCGGCCCGATGCCACACAGGGCACAGCGTTCGGCTACGCCCACTGCTGTGAGCGCCCGCTTGAGGCGTTCGCCCGGCACCCTGCGGCCCGCCGGCTGTGCGACGAGCAGCGCTTCGGGCTCGCGTCGCCTTCTCCTGTCCCTGCCGCGGGATGGCGGCCGGAAGTGCGACGTGTCGATCCCGTACGCCTCGATGCGGCGGCTGATGTGCGTGTGGTGGCCCCCGACTACCTCGACCCCCAGCCGACGCAGCACTTCATACATGCTCGTGGACACCGCCACCACCGGCTCCAGCACTTCCCTGGTCCAGCGCACGCCATCGCGTTCGAAGTGGGCGGTCGGTATTCCCAGCTTCTTCATGCGCTCCGCGATATAGCGCCGCGACCCGCTCTTCGGATCGACCCCCAGCCGCGTCAACGCCTCCGACAACGTCCCCGAAGCCCCGGCCGCCTCCGCGAGCCGCTCGCGCGTATACGGGCTCGTGCCCATGAATATTCCCTCCGCCCCCGGCCAAGCGTTCGCAGCCTCGTACGGACTAACGACCCGCTGATCGGACAGTCACGCCCGAAATACGGAACGGCCCGCACCGCATATCGCGCGGTGTGGGCCGTCGGGGTTCGCCAGGGGGCGGGGGCCGGTGGCGGGACTCAGATCCCCAGATCCTTGATGATCTTCGCGACATGCCCCGTCGCCTTCACGTTGTACAGCGCGCGCTCGACCTTGCCCTCCTCGTCCACGACCACCGTGGAGCGGATGACGCCGGTCACCGTCTTGCCGTACAGCTTCTTCTCGCCGAAGGCCCCGTACGCCTCCAGGACCTGCTTCGACGGGTCGCCGACGAGGGTGACCTTCAGGGACTCCTGGTCGCGGAACTTCGCCAGCTTCTCCGGCTTGTCGGGGGAGACGCCGATCACGTCGTAACCGGCGCCGGCCAGCAGCTCCAGGTTGTCCGTGAAGTCGCAGGCCTGCTTGGTGCAGCCGGGGGTGAGGGCGGCGGGGTAGAAGTACACGATGACCTTGCGGCCCTTGTGGTCCGCGAGCGAGACCTCGTTGCCGTCCGCGTCGGGCAGGGTGAAGGCGGGGGCGGTGTCGCCGGGGACGAGTCGCTCGCTCATGGGATCTTCCTCCGGAAGGAACGGGGCAGTCTTACTCCAGCAGAGCCTAATGGGGGCCTGTGACAGTGCAGCGCCGGTAGAGCTGACAGACTGTCGATGACTGACAACCCCATACCCCGACCGAACAGACGGAGGCGGCGCAGTGTCGGAAGCCAGGACCCCTGCGCAGATCGAGGCGGACATCAGGCGCCGCCGGGACGAGCTCGCGGTGACCCTCGACGAGATCGGCGTACGGCTGCACCCGTCGACGATCGCCGGTGACGCCAAGGCGAAGGTCGCCTCGGCCGTGGACCGGACGGCCGGCCGTGCCTTCGTCGCGGTGAACCGGGCCGTCTCGGATGTGAAGGCCCAGTTCGTGAACGAGGACGGCGCGCCCCGCGTCGAGCGCATCGTGCCGGTCGCGCTGCTGGCCGTGGGGCTCGTGGGGCTGTTCGCCCTGTCGTCCGCCCGCAAGCGCCGCGGCTGACGGCTCCCGCCGCCTCATCCGGCTTCTTCTTCCGTGGCCCTTCGGCATACGCCGGGGGCAGGGACAGGTAGGTTCGGGTCCGTGAGCGAG
Source organism: Streptomyces sp. NPDC031670 (assembly GCF_055580545.1). Lineage (NCBI taxonomy): Bacteria > Bacillati > Actinomycetota > Actinomycetes > Kitasatosporales > Streptomycetaceae > Streptomyces > Streptomyces sp. NPDC031670. Next base: position 129,349 of record NZ_JBVILC010000007.1, read on the forward strand.
AACACCCACGACGACAAGCTGCCCATCCGGATGCTCCACGACCGCGTGCTGGTCCGGTCCGACACACCCGAGGGCGAACGGCGCTCCGGCGGCGGCATCCTGATCCCGGCGACCGCCGCCGTCGGCAAGCGGCTGGCCTGGGCCGAGGTGGTCGCGGTCGGCCAGAACGTGCGGACCGTCGTAGCGGGCGACCGGGTGCTCTACGACCCCGAGGACCGCGCCGAGGTCGAGGTGCGCGGTATCGCCTACGTACTGATGCGGGAGCGCGATCTGCACGCCGTCGCCTCGGAGCGGGTGTCCGAGGACTCGACAGGGCTTTATCTCTGAAGTCGTACCCCCTGTAGCGCGTGACGTTGCGGGAACGACGGAGCGAGCGGAACGAGCGGAACGAGCGGAACGAAAGGGCTGGTGACCGCCGTCACCAGCCCTTTTCGACGCACGCTGCCCCGGCCGCCCTTTGCTACGGTGGAAGCACCCCGACGAGACGCGTCGTACCGGGTCATGACAAGACGACGCACCCCGCGTGTACGCCACGTACGCGCGCGTACGTCTCTCGGAGGTGTCTGTCATGGCCTGGGTTCTGCTGGTCGTCGCCGGTCTGCTCGAAGTCGGCTGGTCGGTCGGGATGAAGTACACGGACGGGTTCACCCGGCTGTGGCCCAGTCTGTTCACCGGCGCCGGGATCGTCGCCTCGATGGTGCTGCTCTCGCGGGCCGCCAGGTCCCTGCCCATAGGTACCGCCTACGGCGTGTGGGTGGGCATCGGCGCGGCCGGTGCGGCGGTGCTCGGCATGCTGGTGTTTGGTGAGCCCGCGACCGCCGCCCGGATCTTCTTCGTCTGTCTGCTGCTGGTGGCCGTGGTCGGCCTCAAGGCGACCTCCGGCCACTAGGGCGTGTTCCCCGAGGGTCAGCCCGTGCCTGCCCGGCGGCGCGGCCGGTCGGCGCCCCCGGCCGTCGTCCCGGTGGTCGTCTGGCCCGCCGTGACGCCGCCTTGCGTGGCCGCCGTCGTGCCTCCGGTGGTGGGCGCGCCGTCCGTGGTCCCGCCGGTGCTGCCGCCGTCGGTGGCGCCCCCGGTGGTGGCCCCGCCGTTGGTCGGGCCGCCGGTGGTGGTGCCGCCCGTGGTGGTCCCCGCGTCGGTCGTGGCCCCGGTGGTGCCGCCGGTCGTCCCGCCCGTCGGACCGTCCGTGGTGGCGCCGCCGCCCGTCGTGCCGCCGTCGGTCGTCCCGCCCTCGGTCTGCCCCTGCGTGCGGCCCTCGTCCTGGCCCTCGGTCCGGCCGGGCGGCGGGTTGGGGGTCTCCGGGTTGGGTGCCTGGGTCTCGACCGGCGGGGGCACGGAGGCGCCCTCCTGGAGCTGGAGGTCGAAGTCCTGGGGCTCGGTGTCCTTGAGCGCGCGCGCCGTGTACTGCGCCCACACCTCCGCGGGCGGCCCGCCGCCGTTCATCCGGGGCAGCCCCAGCGCCCCGTACAGCGGCTTCTGGGCGGCCGTGTCGGGGTCCTGGCCCATCACGGCGACGACGGTGGCCAGATCGGGCGTGTAGCCCGCGAACCAGGCCGCCTTGTCGTCCTCGGCGGTGCCGGTCTTGCCCGCTGCCGTACGTCCCGAGGCCTGTGCGGCCGTACCGGTGCCGCCCTCCACCACGCTCTGCAGGATCGAGGTGGTGGTGTCGGCGGCCTCGCGCGGGACGGCCTGCCTGGCGTCCTGCGCGGGCAGTTCCGCCTTCTCGTCGTCCTTGGTGACGGACTCGACCATCGTGTACGTGCCGTGCTTGCCGTGGTTGGCGAGCGTCGCGTACGCCTCGGCCATGTCCAGTACGGAGGCGGTCGCGGTGCCCAGCGCGATGGAGGGTCCGTTGGGCATGTCGGGGGTGGTGGAGGGGATGCCCAGGCCGACGGCGGTCTGGCGGACGTTCTTGGGGCCGACGTCGACGGCCATCTGCGCGTACACGGCGTTCACCGAGAGGTCGGTGGCGGACCGGACGGTGAGCTGTCCGTAGGACCTGCCGTCCTCGTTGGAGGGGTTGTACGGGGTGCCGGACCAGCCCTGGACGAAGCGCCTGTCGGTGCCGTCGTAGACGGTGTTGGGGGTGATCGTGCGCCCGTCCTGCGTCTTGGAGGCGTTCTGGACGGCGGAGGTGAAGACGAACGGCTTGAAGGTCGAGCCGACCTGGTAGTCGCGCCGGGTGGCGTTGTTGACGTACTGCTTGGTGTAGTCGATGCCTCCGTACATCGCGAGCACCTTGCCGCTGTCGGGGTCGATGGAGGCGCCGCCCACGCGTACGTTGCGGTCCACCGGGCGCTCGGAGCTGACTTGGGACATCACCTTGTCGTCGACGGCTGCGACGAGTGCGTCCTGCTTGGGCTTCTGGAGCGTGGTGGTGATCCGGTACCCGCCCTTGGCCAGGGTGTTCTCGTCGATGATCTTGTTGTCCGTCAGATAGTCCTTCACCGCCTCCACCACATAGCCGCGCTGTCCGGCCATCCCGGCCGCCGGGCGCGCCTTGCCGGGTACGGGGAAGGTGGCGGCGGCCCGCGCGGCGGGCGTCATCCACTTCTTCTTGACCATGCCGTCCAGTACGTAGTTCCAGCGCGCCACGGCCCTGCCCTTGTTCTCCGGGTGCGCCACCACGTCGTAGGCGCTGGGGGCGTTGAGCAGCGAGGCCAGATAGGCGCCCTCGGCGGTGGTGACCTTCTCGATGTCCTTTCCGTAGTAGGCCTGGGCGGCGGCCTGGATGCCGTAGGCGTTGCGGCCGAAGTAGCTGGTGTTGAGGTAGCCCTCCAGGATGTCCGCCTTGCTGACCTCGCGGTTCAGCTTGATGGCGATGAAGAACTCCTTCACCTTGCGGCTGATCGTCTGTTCCTGTCCCAGGTAGTAGTTCTTCACGTACTGCTGGGTGATCGTCGAGCCGGACTGCTTGCCCTTGCCGGAGAGGGTGTTCCAGGCGGCGCGGACCATGGCCTTGGGGTCGACGGCCCGCTCGGAGTAGAAGTCGCGGTCCTCGGCGGCGAGCACGGTGTGCTGGACGGTCAGCGGGATCTGGGCGAGCCGGACGTTCTCGCGGTTGATCTCGCCGTCCCGCGCGAGCTGGCTGCCGTCGGCGTACAGGTAGACGTTGGACTGCGCGGTCGCGGTGGCGTTGGCGGGCGGGATGTGGACGAGGGTGTAGCCGGCGACGAAGCCGCCGATGAGCAGCAGGGCGATGACCAGGACGGTGCCGAGCACCCAGCGCCAGCCGGGCACGAAGCGCCGCCAACCGGTCCGCCGGGGGCGTTTCCCGCCGTTCCCGGCGGCTGCCTCGGCCCCGGCCTTCGCCCCGCCCCCGGTCTCGCCGCTGTCCGGGCCCTCGCCGCGTCCGGCCCTGTCGTCCGGGCCGTTCGCGCCGCCGCCGCCGGGTGAGGTGGGGCCCGGCGTGGCGGCCGGCGGGCCTTTGGCGGCCTCGGGGCCCGTGCCGTCGGGGTCCCGGGGGGCCCAGCCCCGAGGAGAGGGCCGGGTGGGCTGCTCGTCGTCGCTCATGTCTCTCTCGGCGCTGGGCTGTATCGGGTGATTCGCGTTGTACGCCCATCTTGCATGCCCGGGTCTGGAAAAGCCGTCGCGCACGATCACCGGACGGCACTAGGGTCGGGCGCTTTGGACGGCCCGGCCGGGACGCCTCCGGGTGCGGTGGGGCGGTCGGGCATGGGCCCTTCATACACGGACCGGACGGAAGGCGGCGTGGTGCGGCTATACCTGGCGGTGGCCGCAGGTGGGTTCCGACGCCATACGGCGTACCGGATCGCCACTGCGGCGGGGATGTTCACCAACACCGTCTTCGGTGTGATCATGGCGTACACCTATATGGCCCTGTGGAACGTCCGCCCTCGTCTGGGCGGTTACGACCAGGCCGAGGCACTGACGTATGTGTGGCTCGGACAGGCCCTCCTCATGACCGTCGCCATGATGGGCGGCGGCTTCGAGGACGAGCTCGTCGAACGCATCCGTACGGGTGACATCGCGATCGACCTGTACCGTCCCGTCGACCTCCAACTGTGGTGGCTCGCGGGCGATGTGGGCCGGGCCGCCTTCCACTTCCTGGGGCGCGGTCTGGTGCCGCTGGCGTTCGGGGCGCTCTTCTTCGACCTGGCGCTGCCCGTCGGCCCCGGGACATGGCTGGCGTTCGTGCTCGCCGTCCTGTTCGGCGTCGTCGTCAGCTTCTCGATCCGCTATCTGGTGGCGCTCTCGGCGTTCTGGCTGCTCGACGGGGCGGGCCTGACCCAGATCGCCTGGCTCGGCGGGACCTTCTTCTCCGGGATGCTGCTGCCGCTCAACGTCTTCCCCGGCGCCCTCGGCGAGGTGGCGCGGGCGCTGCCCTGGTCGTCGCTGCTCCAGATCCCGGCCGATGTCCTGCTCGGCCACCACTCCGGCTGGGGCCTGGCACGGGCGTACGCCTTCCAGCTCGGCTGGGCGGCGGTGCTGCTCGGCGCCGGGCGTCTGCTCCAGGCGGCGGCGACCAGGAGGGTGGTGGTCCAGGGTGGCTGAGACGGCGGCTGAGACGGGGGCGGGCGCGACCGCGGGGGCGGCGGCGGTCCGGGACACGGGCGCGCGCGTCGGGCGGCTGCGCGCCGTCGCGGAGGGCGTGCGCGCCTACCGGCTGATCGCGGGCATGTGGATCCGCTCCACCATGGCCTACCGGGCGTCCTTCGTGATGACGGCGTTCGGCAACTTCGCGGCGACCGCGCTCGACTTCGTGGCGATCCTGCTGATGTTCTCGCACATCGACGCGCTGGGCGGCTACACGCTGCCCGAGGTGGCGTTCCTGTACGGCGCGGCGGGCGCCGCGTTCGGGCTCGCCGACCTGGTGATGGGGTCCATGGACCGGCTCGGCCGCCGGGTGCGCGACGGCACCCTCGACACCCTCCTGGTACGCCCGGCGCCCGTGCTCGCCCAGGTCGCCGCCGACCGGTTCGCGCTGCGCCGCCTCGGCCGCATCACCCAGGGCCTCCTCGTCCTCGGCTACGCGCTGCTGACGCTCGACATCCACTGGACGCCGCTGCGGGCCCTGCTGATCCCGCTGATGCTGCTGAGCGGCGCCACCGTCTTCGCCTCGGTGTTCGTGGCGGGCGCGGCGTTCCAGTTCGTCGCGCAGGACGCCTCCGAGGTGCAGAACGCCTTCACGTTCGGCGGGAACCAACTGCTCCAGTACCCGCCGACGCTCTTCGCCAAGGACCTGGTGCGCGGGGTGACGTTCGTGGTCCCGCTGGCCTTCGTGAACTGGCTGCCCGCGCTGTACGTGCTGGGGCGGCCCTACCCGCTGGACCTCCCCGGCTGGCTGGCGTTCGCGCCACCGCTGATGGCGGTGGGCTGCTGCGCGCTGGCGGGGGCCGCGTGGCGGGCGGGCCTGCGGGCGTACCGGAGCACGGGAAGCTGAGAGGAAGCGGGGACGACGATGAGCGATGTGATCGAACTCGACGGGGTCGAGAAGGTCTTCGAGGTCCGGCGCAGGAACGGGCGGCGGCTGCGGCGCGAGCGCGGGCAGGTCAGGGCGGTCGACGGCATCACCTTCTCGGTGCCGCGCGGCGCGATGGTCGGCTACATCGGCCCCAACGGCGCCGGCAAGTCGACCACCATCAAGATGCTCACCGGCATCCTGACGCCGAGCGGCGGCAGGGTGCGGGTGGCGGGCCTCGACCCCGCGCGCGAACGCACCCGCCTGGCCCGCCGCATCGGCGTGGTCTTCGGCCAGCGCACCACGCTCTGGTGGGACCTGCCGCTGTACGACTCGTACCGCCTGGTCCACCGGATGTACCGCATCCCCGACGACCGCTTCCGCGAGAACCTGGCCCGCTGCGTCGAACTCCTCGACCTCGGACCGCTGCTGAACGTGCCGGTACGCCAGCTGTCGCTGGGCCAGCGGATGCGCGGCGACATCGCGGCGGCCCTGCTGCACGACCCGGAGGTGCTCTACCTGGACGAGCCGACCATCGGCCTGGACGTGGTGAGCAAGGCGAAAGTGCGCGCCTTCCTGAAGGACCTGAACGCCGAACGCGGCACCACGGTCCTGCTCACCACCCATGACCTGACCGACATCGAGCAGCTCTGCGCGCGCGTGATGGTGATCGACCACGGCCGTCTGGTGTACGACGGCGCGCTGGCGGGGCTGCACGAGGTCGGGGGCAGCGAACGCACCCTGGTGGTCGACCTGGAGCGCGAGCTCGCGCCGATCGAGGTCGACCACGCGCGCGTGGTGCGGGTCGAGGGGCCCAGGCAGTGGCTGGCGTTCCCGGCCACGGCGTCGGCGGCGCCGCTGGTGGCGGGGATCGCGGCACGCTATCCGCTGGTGGACCTCTCGGTGCGGGAGCCGGACATCGAGTCGGTGATCGCGCGCATGTACGCCGACCGGGGCCTTCATTAGGCTGGCCGTATGACGAGTGAACCTGCGGGGGCGGGCCTTCCCGAGATGAGGGCGTCGGACGCGGAGCGCGAACGGGTGGCCGAGGCGCTGCGGGACGCGGTGGCCGAGGGACGGCTCGACATGGAGGAGTTCGAGGAGCGTCTGGAGGCGGCGTACAAGGCGCGTACGCACGGGGAGTTGGCGCCGCTGGTACGGGACCTGCCGGCGCCCGGTGTGCGCCCCCCTGCCCCGGCCGTCTCCGGTTCCTCCGCGGACCTCGACTGGCCCGCGCGGATCGGCGGCACGGCCACCTCGCGGGGCGCCTTCGCCCTGTGGGGCGGGTTCGGGCGCCGGGGTACGTGGACGATCGGGCGGACGTTCACCGCGTTCGCGATGTGGGGCGGCGGCGAGATCGACCTGCGCGAGGCCCGTTTCGAGTCCGCCCGGACGGTGATCCGCTGCTTCACGCTGATGGGCGGGATGGGAGTGACGGTCCCGCCCGAGCTGACGGTGCGGGTGCGCGGCTTCGGCCTGATGGGCGGCTTCGGCGACAGGGCGACGGGCGAAGGCACCCCGGGCTCGCCGACGGTGACCGTGACGGGGTTCGCCCTGATGGGCGGCATCGACGTCAAGCGCAAGCCGCGGAAGACGGCGAAGCGGGGACGCGGCGACGACCCGCGCAAGGAACTGCGCTGACGCACTCCCTCGCCCCCCGGCCCGCGGACTGATCACCCCTGCGCATCCCCCTGCGGAGCCCCCCTTCGGCTCACCCCTTCGAATGAGAACGCGACGTGCGGGAACTCGGCATGCGTCCCGGGAGTCACTCAGGTAGGGACGATGGCGTACGGGGAGACGCGTACGCGTGGACGGGCGGAGCCAATGGAGCGTAGTGGAGCGGCGAGGGCGGGCGACCGGGAGGGACCGGCCGCGTCGCCCCCGCCTGCCGCCGGCCTGACGTCCGCGTTCTCGTACACGGCGGCGGACGAGGAGAAGCGCCGGGGCGTGCGCCGGATGAAGGCCACGGCGACGGGCCTGCTGCTCCTGGTGGCGCTGGTCTTCGCCCTGGCGACCTGGGCGGACCGCTCGGGCGCGGGCCCCTGGGCGGCGTATGTGGCGGCGGCGGCCGAGGCCGGGATGGTGGGCGCGCTGGCGGACTGGTTCGCGGTGACGGCGCTGTTCCGCCACCCCCTGGGCGTGCCGATCCCGCACACGGCGATCATCCCGAACAAGAAGGACCAGCTGGGCGTGTCGCTGGGCGCGTTCGTGGGGGAGAACTTCCTCTCCCCGCAGGTGGTGCGTACGAGACTGGGCGCGCTGGGCATGGGCGCCCGGATGGGCACCTGGCTGGCGGACCCCTCCCACGCGGACCGGGTCACGTCCGAACTGGCCACGGCGCTGCGCGGCGCGCTCACGGTCCTGCGGGACTCGGACGTCCAGGCGGTGGTGGGCGAGGCGATCACACGCCGGGCGGACGCGGCGGAGATCGCCCCGGGCATCGGCAAGACCCTGGAGAAGGTGGTCGCGGACGGCGGCCACCGCCGGGTGGTGGACCTGGTGTGCGCCCGGGCGCACGACTGGCTGGTGGTGCACGGGGACTCGGTGATGGAGGCGGTCCAGGGCGGCGCCCCCGGCTGGACCCCCCGCTTCGTGGACAAGAAGGTCGGCGAGCGGGTCTACAAGGAACTGCTCCGCTTCGTCACCGAGATGCGGGACATGCCGGGGCACCCGGCGCGCGGCGCCCTGGACCGCTTCCTGGCGGACTTCGCCTGCGACCTCCAGTCGGACACGGACACGCGCGCGAAGGTGGAGCGCCTGAAGTCCGACGTCCTGGCCCGTCCCGAGGTCCAGGACGTGATCGCCTCGGCGTGGTCCTCGGTCCGCTCGATGATCATCGCGGCGGCGGAGGACGAACGCAGCGAGCTGCGCCTGCGGGCGAGGGCGTCCCTGCTGTCCCTGGGCGCCCGCCTCTCCACGGACACCCGCCTCCAGGCGAAGGTGGACGGCTGGGTCGAGGACGCGGCGGCGTATGTGGTCTCCACGTACCGCACGGAGATCACTTCCCTGATCACGGACACGGTCCGCTCCTGGGACGCGGCGGACACCTCGAAGAAGATCGAGGCCCATATCGGCCGCGACCTCCAGTTCATCCGGATCAACGGGACGGTGGTGGGGGCGCTGGCGGGGGTGGTGATCTTTGCGGTGGCGCGGGGGGTCGGGGGGTAGGGGTTCTCGGGGCGGGGAGGGTCAGTAGGTACGGGTCTTCGGGGCGCGCGGCAGGTGCCGGGGCGCCCCGCCGCGGCTCGGTTCCCCTGCCGGGCGCGTGACCGCAGTCCTGTCCCTGCTCTGCGTGGCCACGCGCCCGAGGGGTCCATCCTGCGGGGAGTCGCAGTGTGCACCTTTACGTACGTACGAGTCGTCCGGCGCGTTCAGACGGTTCCCGGATGCGGCGGGACATTTTCCCGGGCGTCGCTATCCGGCCTTGCGGGTGACGGCCCAGGAGGCCGCGGCGACCCCACCGGCCACGGCGAACACGGACGGCCAGGCACCGACCTTCTTGGCGAGCGGGTGCGACCCGGCGAACGCGGCGACGTAGGCCGTGGTGAGCCCGACGGCTGCCTTGGTCCCGGCGGCCTGCTTCCACTCCCGCGCGGCCAGGGCCCCGGCGACGGCGAGCGCCACCCCACCGAGGGGCCGCTTCTTGGTGAACCGAGCGGTGGCATACCCACCCACGAGCCCACCCGCGGCTATAGCTGCTGCCGGAACCTTGGCCATGTTGTGCCTCCTGCGCCTCTGTGGTGTGTCCTCTCCGAGGCTAATGGCCGGCCTCAGGCCCCGGGCAGCCGGTCCTGCCGGATGGCGGCGGTGAAGGCGTGCCAGGCGGGGGCGGCGAAGGCGAGGCGGGGGCCTCGCGGACGCTTGGAGTCGCGTATGGCCGTCCCCAAGGTGGTGAATGAGGCCTCGACGCATTCCGTACCGCTGCCGCCACTGTAGGTGGACTTCACCCAGGAGGTGTGTCCATCGCCGTGATCCATCAAAGCTCCTTGCACGCCCGATCCAGAAGCGCGGCCGATGCTTCGATGTCCAGCGCCTGCGCGCGCAGGTATTCGAACGCCAACTTATAGCGCTCCAGTTCCTCGGGCTTCTCCATGAACAAGCCACCGCCGATGATGTCCACGTAGACGACGTCGAGTTCGGCGGTGGGCCCACCGAGGATGACGAAGCTGCCGACGGCCGCGGCGTGGGCGCCGCTGGCGAACGGCAGTACCTGGACCGTGACTTGGGGCTGCTCTGCCCGGGCACGCAGGTGTATCAACTGCTCCCGCATGACATCCCGCCCGCCGACCAGGCGACGCAGAACGGCTTCGTCGATCACGGCCCAGATGTGCGGAGCGTCCTCGCGAGCCAGCAACTCCTGCCGCTTCATACGGATGTCGACCATGTGCGCGATCTCCTGCTCGGAACAGCGCATCTCGGAGGCGCGGTGCACGGCCTCGGCGTAGGCGCGGGTCTGGAGCAGCCCCGGCACATACATACAGGCGTAGTGGTCCTCACGGACCACCTCGTCCTCCAGAGTCAGCATGAGGTTCATCGACTCGGGGATCGGGTCGGCGAGGGACCGCCACCACCCTTGGATCTTGGCGCCCTTGGCCAACTCGACGAGCGTCAGCCTCTCCTGCTCGGAAGCCCCGTACTCACGACAAAGGGCGTCGACAGTGGGCCACTTGACGGTCCCCTCCTTGGTTTCGTAGCGGCTCAGGGTGGCCTTGGAGACACCGACGAGCGCTCCGGCCTCCTCCAAGGTGAGGCCCTTGAGGTCGCGCAGCCGACGCAAGTCGGCACCGAGCTGGCGCCTGCGAGTGGTCGGACCAACAGCCATGTCATGACCCTTCATGTCGATCTACCCGAGCGTGCACGGCGCAGCGCGCTGCGGGCAAGACAGCGCACGCCGGGGGCGCACCAGAGGCAGCATGCTCCTACAAGGCCTTTGTGAGAGTTCCATATTGAGAGTTCCACTGTCACGCTGGAAGCCGGTCCAAGCGGAAGGGTGGCTCAGGTGAATGAGTGCAGGTTCAAGGTCCCCAGAAAGCCGTGGCATCTGCCCTTCCTGGCGGAGCCCGAGGAGCTGAGGGGGCTGCGGAACGTGATGCGGTTACATCTGGGCATCTGGGGCCTGCCGCACATGATCGACGCTGCTCAGTTGTGCGTGACAGAGCTGGTCACGAACGTCATCACGCACGTCGGGCGGGGGACGCCGACGACCCTCGCCGTCTCGATGCGCGGCGGCTCACTACGCCTCGCAGTGACCGACCCGGACGCCCGGGCGCTGCCGACCCTTCTCGCGGCCACGGAGGGCGACGAGTCCGGGAGGGGCATGGCGCTGGTGGACGCGGTGGCGACGCAATGGGGTGTAGTCCTGCGCGCGGACTCCAAGGTGACGTGGTGCGAGCTCGCTACCGGGCTCCCCTCCGCAGACGGTCACGTCGCAGAGCCCGGTGTCGACACCGCCGAAGCGTTGCTGTCGCTGTACTGCTACCTCGACCACCACGCGGCCGGAGGAGATGCCACGTCGTTCAGCGTGGCCCTCGCGGAAGAGACCACGATCCAGATCATCGCGGACCTCCTCGACTGGTTGCGAGCACACGGCTGCGACCCGAGCGACACGCTGGACCGGGTCTTGATGCGCCGCGAAGTGGCAGCTTCGTGACAGTCACGACTGCTGAGTCAGCTCGCCACGATGTGGGCGTACGTCCAGACGTCGGCCGGCAGTTCGTTGTGAAGCCGCCACGTTATAGCCATGGGCTTGTTGCCCTCGTGTCCTACGTACGTTGCCGGGCCCAGCAGCATCCACGGCTGGGACTTGCCGATGTCATTGTCCTTGTAACGGCGCATGAAGAGCATCACGTGGCTGCCCTGTTCGACGTGGTGCTGATAACGCCGCCCCGTGGGGGAGTCCGCCGCGGTGGTGCTCTGCGACTCCCAGTGAAACTGTGTGGGACTCAGGGCGAAGTCCTTGTAACGGATCGAGGGGGAAAAGTCCTTCTCGTTCTTCTCCAGCGTGATCAACAGAGCATCCGTCTTGAGGGCATCGACCCAGGCCACACCTTGGGCGAAAGAGCCCGGCATTTGCCCGCCGAGTCGGGCCACGCCGAGGGCGGCCAGGATCTCCGACCGGTTGTACGAGCTGTGGATCTTCAACGGGAGCTCGTGGTGGGGCGCTGCCAGATCGAGCGGGAGGTGGTCCGTACGGTCATGGATGTGAGCCAGAACCTGACGGATCTCACTGCGCAGGGCGACCTGTTCGCGCAGGGAATCGAAGCCCTCCTGGTAGCTGGAGAAGCCGCCCGCCTTGTCCCAGAGATTGAAGAAGAGCATGCGGGCATAGCCCTGCTGTTTCGCGTCCAGCTCGGCGTACGCGGGCGCGTCGTCTTCCAGAAGCCGCGTGTACGCCTCTACGCGCTCGCGGTCGTCAGCATGTAGGAAAGCGTGCACGCGCTTGAGGAGCTGCTCCTCTCCGGGCGGAGCGTCCTCCGGGATGAGCTTCGCGTAGCGCAGTATGTGCGTCCATGAGTTGGATCCCTTGTAGAGCTCCTTGATCTCCCGACGGCTCTCGGTGAGATAGCCCGAAAGGCTTGCCTCGGCGAAACTCTTCACTTCGGACGCCAAGACCTTGATGCCCGCCTTGAGCTGCGTGCGGACGTTGTTCAGCACGATGTCCTTGGCGACGCGTTCGAGCATGATCTGGCAGCCGGAAGGGAGCTGCGGGAAGTCGCGCTCCAGGTTCTCGACCAGGCGGTTGCGGGACAGTCCTGTCAGGGCGCGGAACTGCTCTTCGAAGCGGAATTCGGCGCGGTGCTCACCGATGAAATCGAGGACGGTGAGCACCGGTTTGTCCGGGGTGCGACGCAGACCGCGGCCCAACTGCTGGAGAAAGACCGTCGCACTGTTCGTCGGTCGCAGGAGCAGCAGGGTGTCGACCTCCGGAATGTCCAACCCTTCGTTGAAAAGATCGACGGAGAAGATCACTTGAAGATGACCCTTGCGTAGCCTGGCCAGTTCGGCATCCCGTTCGGCAGGAGTTGAATCGCTGTCGAGGGCGACGGCCCTGATGCCGGCTTTACGGAAGCAGCTGGCCATGAAGTGCGCATGCGCCTTGGTCACGCAGAAACCGAGCGCGCGCATGGACTCGGGATGAGCGATCTTCTGCTGTATAGCCTTGATGACCAGTCGCACACGGGCTTCGTTGCCGGTGTAGAGGCCGCCCAACTCGGCGACGTCGTACGATCCCCCCTTCCAGGTCAGCGCCTTGTGGTCGGTGCCGTCCGCAATGCCGAAGTAGTGGAACGGGCACAGCAGATCGTTGTCCAGCGCCTCCCATAGGCGCATTTCGGCTGCGATGCGACCATCGAAGAACTCGTCCTGGACGTTCAGCCCGTCCATGCGCTCGGGCGTGGCCGTCAGGCCGAGCAGTTCGGTGGGTGCGAAGTGGTCGATCACCTGCCGATAGGTATTCGCCGTCGCATGGTGGAATTCGTCGATGACGATGACGTCGAAATGGGTCGGGTCAAGCGGTGCCAAGCGCTGCTCAGTAAGGGACTGGACGCTGGCGAAGACGTGCTTCCACTCGCGCGGCTGCTCACCGTTGTGGAGGAGCTCCCCGAAAGAGGCGTCGTCGAGGACCTCGCGGTAGGTGCGCCGGGACTGCTTGAGGATCTCCTTGCGGTGCGCCACGAAAAGCAACCGTAGGTCCCTGCCCATGCTGCGGAGCAGATCCCGGTAGTCCAGCGCGGCCATGACGGTCTTGCCCGTGCCGGTCGCCGCCACCAGCAGATTGCGGTGGCGGTCGTGGACCTCCCGCTCGATGGTGAGCCGCTCCAGCATGTCCCGCTGGTGCGCGAAGGGGCGCACTGCGAGCCCGGACAGGCTGATGGGCGTCTCACCCGGGGTGATGGTGCCGCCCGCCATGCCAAGCGCCTCGTCCAAGCGCTGCGCATCCGTATCCGGGTCGTACAACTCGAACGCGGTGCTGTTCCAATACGCGTCGAAGGTGGACTCGAACTTGTTGAGGACATCGCGGGTCGCGACCGAGGACAGCCGTACATTCCATTCCAGGCCGTCGAGCAGCGCCGCCTTGGACAGGTTGGAGCTGCCGACGTACGCGGTGTCGAAGCCGGTGTTGCGTCGAAACAGCCACGCCTTGGCGTGCAGCCGGGTGGAGCGGATCTCATAGTTGATCCGGACCTCGGCGCCGAACTCCCGCACCAGCCGGTCGAGTGCGTGTCGGTCGGTGGCTCCCATGTAGGTCGTTGTAATGACCCGGATCGGCACACCGCGTTCCTTCGCTGCGCGCAGCGAGCCTTCCAGTACCCGGAGGCCATACCACTTCACGAAGGCACAGAGCAGATCGACGCGGTCCGCGGTGGCCAGCTCGGCCCGCAACTCGCTGCCCAGACTCGGGTCTTCAGGCGCATTGGTGATGAGAGCCGTCTCGGAAAGAGGCGTGAGCGGGCGCACCGCGTACACACCTGGTGCCTCCTGCTTGGCGAGAGCAAGCAGCTGGCGCGGCCCGTCGACGATGAGGTCCTCGGGGGCCGGGGTCGGCTCAGCCGCCGCAGACCCGGATGGGACGGCGCCTGATGGTGCCGAAGCTTCGGTATCGGCGGCCAATGAGGAGAAGGACGCCATGATGCGGTTGGCCGCGGCCACCTGCTTGTCCTGCGGAAGCTCCTGCAACTTCCGCTGCACGGCCGCGGCCACGAACCGCGCGAGCACATGGGGCGAGGACTCCTGACTGACCTCGGCGTCGACGACCTTCCACCCAGTGGTGGTCAGGCCGTCGATCTGCTCCTGGACCTGCTGCGTGATCAGCTTTTCGTACACGCCGGTGATCGGCTGTGTGAAATCCCCCGAGTCCGTCACGGCCTCTCCCTGCGTCGCTGGGTGAATCGACTCCGTGCGACTCAGTTGTAACAAAGGCCACTGACAACCCCGACAGCGGCCGTCACATCACCCCATGGCACTCCCCATACCCCCGCCCAGACCCGCACCAGCAAACCTCCCCCCTCCGCGGCGGCCACGCCACCGCGCGCCCACGGGCCGCCAGTGTCGTGGCGTACTGGGGGAGGAGGTCCGCGTTCGAGGGGGAGGAGGATTCCGAGGCCGCGAAGGCCTCGTAGGACGGGACCGTGCCCGTCACGATGCCCAGGTTCGCCGTGCCGGTCGCCGACAGTTCGCGCAACGACGCCTCGATGTCCAGGAGATGGGCGTCGTGGGTCGGGTACTCCGTCGCCAGGTCGGGGTAAGCCGCGAGGAGCTCGTCCAGCTCCGCGGCCGGCCAGTGCAGGACCGCCACCGGGAACGGGCGCGAGAGGGCCGCCCTCGCCGTGCCCAACTCCGTGCGCAGGCGCGCCAGTTCCGCCTTCAGCTCGGCCGGGTCGTCCGATCCCAGCGACCACAGGCGCTTGGGGTCGTGGAGTTCGTCCAGGGTGATCTCGGCGCGGTGCAGACGGTCCGCCAGCTCGTCCCAGGCGTCGTGGTCCAGGGCGAGCAGGCGGCGTACCCGGTGGCGGGCCGTCAGCAGGGACTGCGTGGGGTACGGGATGTCCGCCGCCGGGTCGTCGGCGGGGAGCAGGAGCGTGAGCGCCGTCGTCAGGGTCGCGTGCGCCGCGTCCAGCTCGTCGTGCGTCTCCAGCGTCTCCGCCACGATCTCCCACGCCGCCGGGTCCCGGGGCGCCGAGCCGCGGACGCCCTCGATGATCGCCCGTGCCTCGGCCTCGTGGCCGTACTCCCAGAGGTTGGCCGCCTTGAAGGCCTTGATCAACGCCGGGTGCTCGGGGTCGGCGGCCAGCAGGCGGTCATAGAGCGTCGTGGCCCGCTCGCGGTCGCCGGCCAGCTCCCAGTGGGCTGCGGCCTGGAGCAGGAGGGGCTCGTGGTCCTCGGGGTACTGCGCTGCGGTGCGCAGCAGACGCTCGGCTTCGGCGGTGTGATCCGTGTGATCGGCAGGAGTGTCGGGGCGCATGAGGAACACCGTACTGCTGTGCGGGGTCCAAGCGGAGGGGTGTTCGGGCCCTGGTGAGTTGACGGAGCAGCGCTTATGGTGCGCGCGTGCGCATACCCGTGGTGGTGCAGGGGCGCTCGCGATGGCGGGGCGCTCCGGTGCGCGCCGCCCTCCGGTTCGTACGCGGGGTGCGTGCGTCCTCGGCCCGTACCCGTTCGCGTGCCGTCCGGCGGTACGTACGAGGGGGGCGCCCGTCCGCCCCCATCCGCCCCCGCCTCAACCCCCTCGCGCGCGCCCTCTGGGCCGGCTCCGAAGGCGTCGTCACGCTCGGGCTCGTCCTCCTCCTGCTCGTCGCCCACCAGCTGTGGTGGACCAACCGCGAGGCCCGGCACGAGGCGCGGCAGACCGTACGGTCGCTGGAGGGGGAGTGGGAGCGGAACGGGGGAGCCCGGGGGGACAAGACGCGCCCCCGGGCAGCGCCCGCCGGGGCCGCCGCGCCCGCCAGGGCCGCCGCACCCGCCGGGACCGCCGTCGAGCCCGCCGCCCCCTCCGGCGCGGACCCCTCGGTTCCCGCCCCGGGCCCCGGCCGCCGGGACCGCCCCGGCCCCGACCGCGCCTACGCCGTCCTCCGCCTCCCCTCCCTCGGGGTCACCGCCCCCATCGCCGAGGGGATCAGCAAGCACGGCGTCCTCGACAAGGGGTACGTGGGGCACTACACCGGCACCGCCCAGCCCGGCCGGGCCGGGAACTTCGCGCTCGCCGGTCACCGCAACACCCATGGCGAGCCCTTCCGCCGGCTCGACCGGCTGCGCGCCGGGGACCGGATCGTCGTCGAGACGCGGGACGCCGTCTTCACCTATCTGGTGGACAAGATCCTCCCGGAGACCTCCGCGCGGGACGGCGGAGTGATCGCTCCCGTGCCGCGCAGTGACGTCCGTACGGCCTATGGGTACGGGACGCCGGGGTACTACGTCACCCTCACCACCTGCACCCCGGAGTTCACCTCCCGGTACCGGCTCGTCGTGTGGGGGACGTTGGCCTCGAAGCGACCGCGCTGACTGTCCGAGCCGTCGTGTATAACGTGAGAAGAGTCAGGAGTCGGACAGGCGTTCTGGAAACCGGACGCGCGTCTGTGTGTGTCTGTGTGTGTGCGTGCGCGTGTGTATGTGCGTGTACGCGCGTTTGTACGGAGATGGGGGGAGACGGCATGAGCGGCAACCGCATGGCTTCCGCGCGCTGCGCCCTCGCCCTGCTCCTCTTCCTCCTCGCCGAGCTGCTGCTCGCCAACGGCGCCACCCTCTCCGGCGCCGTCGCCCTGGCCGCCACCGCCGCGGCCGGCTCCGCCCTCGCCGTCTGCGCGCTGCTTGCCTCCCGAGCGGTGCCCACGGTGCCGCGTACGCGCATACGTACCGCGATACGGGACCGCGAGCGGCGCACCGCCTTCCTGCCGCAGCGCGATCCCGACGCCTCCGGGCGGCCCAGGCCCCGGGCTCCCGGCCGCCTCGCCCTGACGGCCGCCGCGTAGGGCAGCGCCCCTTCCCCGCCCCTTTCTGGGGGGCTCCCCCTTCCCGAAGGCTCTCCCTTCCCGGGGGCTCCCCCTTTCCGAAGGCTCCCCTTCCCAGGGGTCTCGTAGGGCTGCGTTCCTGCTTCTTCCTCGCACCCTCCGCCTTCCGCCCTCCGCCGGCCGTCACGCCGTTCTGTCCCGCGCGCCTACGCACCCCACCGCGCCCGCGGCGCCGCCACAGCGCGCCGTCGGACCGACGCGTCCGCGCGCCCCCAGACGTGATTCCGGAGGCTTTCCCATGTCCGTGTTCGACGTATTCGCCAGCCTGGTCGAGCGCCTCGCCGACCTCGTCCAGCCGCTCTTCCACGGCTCCGCCACCGCCGCCGCGATCGTGCTGTTCACCCTGCTCGTACGGCTCGCCGTGCACCCCCTCTCCCGGCAGGCGGCCCGGGGGCAGCAGGCCCGCGCCAAGCTCCAGCCGCACCTGGCCGAGCTGCGCAGGAAGCACCGCAAGGACCCGGAGCGGCTGCGCAAGGCGGTCGCGGAGCTGCACGCGGCGGAGAAGGTGTCGCCGTTCTCCGGCTGTCTGCCGAGCCTGCTCCAACTGCCCGCGTTCTTCCTCCTCTACCAGCTCTTCTCCAACTCCGGTCTGGGCGGCGGCCACACCACACTGCTCGACCACACCCTGCTCTCCGCCCCGCTGCGCGGCCACTGGGCGGACGCGCTCGGCCACGGCGGGCTCATAGGCGGCGAGGGGCTCGTCTACCTCGGGCTCTTCGTCCTCGTCGCCGCGGTCGCCACCTTCAACTACGGACGGACGAAGCGGCAGCTCGCCGCCCAGCCGCTGGTCCCGGCCGACCAGCAGGAAGGCGTGCCGGGGCTGGGGGCGATGACGAAGTTCATGCCGCTGATGTCGTTCGGCACGCTGATCACGGTGGCGGTCGTGCCGCTGGCCGCCGCGCTGTACGTGGTGACCAGTACGACCTGGACGGCGCTGGAGCGGGCGTACCTCTACCGGGAGGCGCCCACGACGCCGTCCTCGGCGCCTGCGGCTACCGACGCGTAACAGTCCAGTGTGTGAACGGGGTCTTGCCGAGTGGACCTCGACCTTGGAGGATCGAACGATCCTTCCGATGGCCGCCACCCATCGGCCGGGCCAGGCTCGACCTAGGGAGACAGACCATGAAGCTGCTGCGCGTAGGCACGGCGGGCAGTGAGCGCCCCGCGCTGCTCGCCGCCGACGGGACCCTGCGGGACCTGTCCGGCCTTGTGGCGGACATCGACGGCGACCTGCTCGCCGACGAGTTCGCCCTGGACCGGATACGGGCCGCGGCCGACACCGGTGTGCTGCCCGGGCTCGACGCGGCCGGGCAGCGCGTCGGGCCGCCGGTCGCCCGGATCGGCAAGGTCGTGTGCATCGGGCTGAACTACCACGACCACGCCGCCGAGACCGGAGCCACGGCCCCGGCCGAGCCGGTCGTCTTCCTCAAGGCGGCCGACACGGTGGTCGGCGCACACGACACGGTCCTGGTGCCGCGCGGGTCGGTGAAGACCGACTGGGAGGTCGAGCTCGCGATCGTCATCGGACGCACGGCCCGCTATGTGGCAGACGACGAGGACCCGCTTGCGTACGTCGCGGGGTACGCGGTGTCGCACGACGTGTCCGAGCGCGAGTACCAACTTGAGCGCGGCGGCACCTGGGACAAGGGCAAGAACTGCGAGACCTTCAACCCGCTGGGCCCCTGGCTGGTCACCCGGGACGAGGTCCCGGACCCGCAGGCGCTGGCGCTGCGGCTGTGGGTCAACGGCGAGCTGCGGCAGAACGGTTCCACGGCCGACCAGATCTTCCCGGTCGCGGAGGTCGTCCGGTACGTGAGCCGGTTCATGACCCTGTACCCCGGCGACATCATCAACACCGGCACCCCGGCGGGCGTCGCGATGGGGCAGCCGGAGCCGAAGCCGTATCTGCGGGCGGGTGATGTCGTGGAGCTGGAGATCGAGGGGCTGGGGAGGCAGCGTCAGGAACTGAAGGGCGCGTAGGCGTCGGGCGCCGCGCTCCGACGGAGTGCGCGGCCGGGACCGAGGCCGGTACCGGCCGCTTCCGGCCGCGGACCGTGCCGGGGCGCTCGCGCGGCTCCCGCGCCGCTGCCCCCCGGGGGGCGCGGGAGACCCTCGGCGGTGCTACCCCCTGAACCGCCGCAGCGCCTCCACCACCAGCGCGTGGTCCTCCACCTGCGGCAGGCCCGAGACCGTCACCGTGCCGATGACGCCCGCGCCCGTGACCCGCAGCGGGAACGAACCTCCGTGGGCCGCGTACCTGTCGGGGTCCAGGCGCGAGGACGCCTCGAACGTCGTGCCCTTGGCACGGAAGCGGGCGCCGACCAGGTACGAGCCGGCCCCGTACCGCTCGGTGACCCGCCGTTTGCGGTCCACCCAGGCGTCGTTGTCCGGGGTCGAGCCCGGCAGGGCGCAGCGGAAGAGCTGCTGGGCGCCCCGGTGGATGTCGATCGTCACCGGGGCGCGGCGGGCCACCGCCAGCTCCCGCAGGAGTGAGCCGAGCGCCCACGCGTCCTCGTATGTGAACCGCGCGAGCTCCAGCTCGGCCTCCTGCGCCTCCAGTTCGGGGATCGTGAAGGCGGCCGGGGGGTCGGGGGTGGCCGGGGCGGTCGTCACAGTGCCACCTCCACCGTCACGCCCTCGCGCGCCGAGCGGCGCGCCGCCTCCAGCACGTCGAGGGCCGCCGCGGCCTCCTGCGCGGTGACCGGCGGTTCGCCGCCCTCGCGCAGGGCGGTGGCGATCGCCGTGTAGTACGCGGGGTAGTCGCCCGGCAGGCTCGGGGCGGGGCGCCCGCCGTCCGTCAGCGGGGACTCTCCCCCAGCGCCGAAACGGGTGGAGCCCCCGGAGCCGACCCGGCCCCACATCTCCTCGGGCTCCAGGCCCCAGGGCTCGCCGGTGCCCGGCCGCAGGCCCTCGCGCAGGGCGGCCTCCTGGGGGTCGAGGCCGTACTTGACGTAGCCCGCGGCGGAGCCGAGCACCCGGAAGCGGGGGCCGAGCTGGGCCGTCGTGGCGCTCACATAGAGGTGCGAGCGCACCCCGCCCGCGTGGGTGATCGCGATGAAGGTGTCGTCGTCGGCCTGGGCGCCGGGACGGCGTACGTCTGCCTCCGCGTACACCCGCAGCGCCGGGCCGAACAGGACCAGGGCCTGGTCGACGAGGTGGCTGCCCAGGTCGTACAGCAGACCGCCGATCTCCGTCGGGTCGCCCGACTCGCGCCAGCCGCCCTTGGGCTGCGGACGCCAGCGCTCGAAGCGGGACTCGAAGCGCTGGACCTCGCCGAGTTCACCGGTGGCGAGCAGGGCTCGCAGGGTCAGGAAGTCGTTGTCCCAGCGGCGGTTCTGGAAGACCGACAGCAGCAGGCCGCGCTCCTGGGCGAGCGCCGCCAGGTCCCGCGCCTCGGCGGCCGTGCCCGCGAGCGGCTTGTCGACGACGACCGGGATGCCGGCCTTGAGGGCGTCGGTGGCGATCGGGACGTGTGTCTTGTTGGGGGAGGCGATCACGATCAGGTCGAGACCGGCGTCGAGGAGCTCGTCCGGCGATGCCGCGAACCGCAGCCCGTCGCCGTGCTCGGCGCGGGCCTGCGCGCGGCGCTCGGGGCTGGATGTGACGACCGTGTCGAGGGTCAGGCCCTCCGTCGCGGCGATCAGCGGGGCGTGGAAGACGGAGCCCGCCAGGCCGTAGCCCACGAGTCCGACGCGGAGGTCAGTATCCGTACGAGCGTTCATGGCACCCACTTAAGCAACGCTGTTGCCAAAGTGCAAGCGCAGGAGACAATGGGGTCGTGAACAGGAGTAACTCGGGAGCCAACCTGCCGGCCCTGCGCAGCCACAACGCCGCGCTGGTGCTCGATCTGCTGCGTACGGCCGGGGAGGCCGGGATCAGCAGACTGGAGCTCGCCGAGCGGACCGGGCTCACCCCGCAGGCCGTCAGCAAGATCACCGCGCGGCTGCGGGCGGAAGGGACGGCGACCGAGGCGGGCCGCCGCGCCTCGACCGGCGGCAAGCCGCGCACGGTGCTCAAGCTGGTGCCCTCCGCCGGGCACGCGATAGGGCTGCACCTCGACCGCGACGAACTCACCGCGGTCCTGGTCGACCTCGCCGGCACCCTGGTGGGCGTGCGGACCGTACCGCTCGACCTCGGCGCGGACCACGACACGGTGGTCGGGGCCGCGGCGGACGAGGCCGCCTCGCTGATCGGGGGGCGCCCGATACTCGGCGTCGGCGTGGCCAGCCCCGGCCCCCTCGACCACCACACCGGCGTCCTCCACCGGGTCACCGGCTTCCCGCAGTGGAACGGCTTCCCGCTGCGCGACGCGCTCGCCGCGCGCCTGGGCCTGCCGGTCGTCCTCGACAAGGACACCAACGCCGCCGCCCTCGGACTCGCCCTGCGCGGCCCGGCCGACTCCTTCGCCTACCTCCACCTCGGTACGGGCCTGGGCGCGGGCCTCGTCCTGGGCGGCACGCTGCTGCGCGGCGCGCGGACCGGCGCGGGGGAGTTCGGCCACCAGACGATCCTGCTCGGCGGCCCCGCCTGCGGCTGCGGGGCGCGCGGCTGCATCGAGGCGCTGTGCCTGTCGTCGGTGGCCCGCGGCGACATCGCCGCCGCCGCCCGCTTCCTCGGGGTGGGCGCCGCGAACCTCGTCGGCCTGCTGGACATCGACCGCGTGCTGCTCGGCGGACGTACGGTCACGGGCGCGCGGGACGGATTCGTCCGGGGGGTGAGTGCGGTCCTGGAGGAGCGGGCCCGCCGGGGCGGCGACGCGCGGCCGGTCCCGGTGTCGGTGGCACCCGGCGGGCCCCACGCGGTGGCGGAGGGGGCGGCGCGGCTGATCCTGGGACCGGTGTTCGGGCACGGGGCGGGGGCGCCCGTGTCCGTGAAGGGGCGCGGCGAACCGCACGACCAGCCCTAGTACCGCAACGGTGGTGCGATGCCAGGCACCACCCGCGCCCGTCGATGTCGCCGTCGCCGCCGGTCGGGGGCCGATGGACAGGAGTCAGGGACTGGTCGGCGGCCGATGGGCAGGAGCGCCAGGGACCGGTCGGCGGCCGATGGACCAGGGACCAGGGACCAGGAATTAGGGATGAGGCGCAGGGGCCAGCGCGCAGGGACCTGAGACCAGGGACGAGGGGCCACGCCTCGGCGGGGTGGCTGATCGTACCGTCCGATATTGCGCTGATCGGGTCGGTTTCGCGGGGCGTACGGGCGTGGCTGGTCCGGGCCGCCGCGTACCCGTGGCAGGGTCCCTGAGCACGTACGCCCGCGAGCAGCAGAGGTCCCCCATGCGACTGCGCAACGCCCTCGCCATCTCCGTCACCGCGGCCACGGCCCTCTCCGCGCCCGCGGTCGCGGTGGCCGACGAGCGCGAGCCGCGGGGGCGGCAGGGGCACGCCCTGCTCTCCGCCGCCAACCAGCCGGCCTGTGGGGACCGGGCCGCGGCCGACTTCCCCGTGGACACGCGGATCCACGGGGGGCCGGCGGAGTACGTTCCGGGTGGTGGCGCGCAGCTCTGGTACGTGGACCTCACCAACACCACCGCGCACACCTGCCGCAACATCCACCCCGTGGTCGTCCTCGTCGACCGGGACCGGACCCTCAAGGACTCCCAGGCCAAACTGGAGTTCTTCGACGCGGCGGCGGGGCGTGCGCACCCCGTTCCCTTCGAGCGGACGGACGCCGACGAGCACATCGGGGTCTTCGACGACGGCTTCCCCGGGTTCGTGATCGGCGCGGGGGAGACGGTGACCGTCAAGGTCCGGCTCGCGTTCACGGCCGACACCCGGCCCAACGAGGTCACCGTGAACGCGGCGGTGGTGCAGCGGCGGGGCGACGACGGGGATTGGGTCGGGGAGTCGGGGGGTTACCGGTTCGGCATCGGGCCGGTGGCGCCGGAGGCGGCCGAGGCGGCGCAGACACCCCGGGCGCCGCAGCTCGCGGGGCCGCCGGAACTGGCCCGTACGGGGCCCCGGTTCCCCTCCGGGGCCGCGGCTGCCGCTCTGCTGCTCGGGGGCGGGGCGCTGGTCGCGGGGGTGTGGCGGCTGCGGAGGCGCTGACGCGGGGGCGGTCCGGCCGCGCGGCCGGACCGCCCGGCGCGGCGGGCGGTCCGGGTTCCGGGTGATCGGCCAGGTGAAACCCGGCGGTTCCTGACTAGGCTGGGCGCTGTCGGTACGGCACAGCGCGGTGCACCCCGGCACCGCCCAGCTCACCCCATCGCACACCGCAGGAGAGTCCGCCCCATGGCCGAGCGCAAGCCGATCGAATCCTGGCTCACCGACATGGACGGGGTCCTCATCCACGAGGGCACGCCGATCCCGGGGGCGGACGCCTTCCTCAAGGGGCTCAAGGAGTCCGGCAAGCCCTTCCTGGTCCTGACCAACAACTCCATCTACACGCCCCGCGACCTCCAGGCGCGGCTCGCCCGTATGGGTCTGCACGTGCCGGTGGAGAACATCTGGACCTCGGCGCTGGCCACCGCCAAGTTCCTGGACGACCAGCGGCCCGGCGGCACGGCGTACGTGATCGGGGAGGCCGGGCTCACCACCGCCCTGCACGACATCGGTTACGTGCTCACCGACCACGAGCCGGACTACGTGGTGCTGGGCGAGACCCGTACGTACAGCTTCGAGGCGCTCACCAAGGCGATCCGGCTCATCAACGGCGGGGCGCGGTTCATCTGCACCAACCCCGACGAGACCGGTCCCTCCGCCGAGGGCCCGCTGCCCGCGACCGGCGCGGTGGCCGCGCTGATCACCAAGGCGACCGGCAAGAAGCCGTACTTCGCGGGCAAGCCCAACCCGCTGATGATGCGGACCGGGCTGAACGCGATCGGGGCGCACTCGGAGACCAGCGCGATGATCGGCGACCGGATGGACACGGACGTCCTGGCGGGGCTGGAGGCGGGAATGCAGACGTTCCTGGTGCTGACCGGGCTCACCCGGCCGCAGGACGTGGAGAACTTCCCGTTCCGGCCGTCCACGACCGTGGACTCGATCGCGGATCTGGTGGAGCTGATCTAGCCGCCGCGCGCCCAGCCCGGCGTCGGCGGCGTGCAGCCGTTCGGGCGCGCCCGGGATGCGAAACGCGGCGCGGCGGGTGAATCTTCGTACAGGAGGTTCACGATGCGTTTTCGACAGGTCACGATCTGTGCGGCCGTGGCAGCCGCCACCGCTCTGATGCCCGTGTCCGCCGCGACCGCGGATTCCGATGGGCACGGCTCGCTGACGGTGACGCCGTCCACGATCGCCCCCGGCGGCGAAGTGGCTCTGCGGGTCAGCGTCTGCAGCGGCCGGCAGGCCATCGGGACCTCGGAGGCCTTCGTCTCGCAGGCGCACTTCACGCCTGCGGCGGACGGGGGCCTCTTCGCCCAGGCCCGCATCCGCTCGGACGCGCAGGCGCACGACTACGACATCTGGGTCAACTGCAAGGACAGCTCGGGCCAGGCCTCCGGCCGTGTCACCGTCGTCCACGGCGGCGGCCACAACGACGGCCACCACGACGGGCAACACGACGGCCGGCACGACGGGCAACACGACGGCCGGCACGACGGCGACCGCCGCCCGGACGAGCACCCCGACCACCGCGCCACCCCGCACGCCCCCGTCCACGCCGGCGGCGGCGGTACCGCGCGGCTCGCCGAGCGGCAGGCCACCGAGCAGGGCCCGGGCACCCGGCACGCGGTGATCGGCCTGGCCCTGGCGGCCGTGGCGGCGATCGCGGTGGCGGGCCGCAGTGTGCGGCGCCGGCGCGGCGGCGGCTGAGGCGAGCGGGCCATGTCCTGCGAGCACACGTCCGGCACCGGGCGGCTGCTGACCGGCGTGGCGTGGGCGGTCCTGCTGGTCGGTCTGTGGCTGTGGGGCCGCGACGTGACCGACGGCCCGGGCGCCAGCTCGGCCCCGACCACCGGTGATGTGGCCGCCGTGGGGCGCCCGTTGGGCGTACCCCTGCCACCGGCGCACGACCCCGTGACGGCGGCGCCGCCCCGGCGGGTCGACATCCCCTCCATAGGCGTGACCGCACCCGTCGTGCCGCGCGGCCTCGACACCTCGGGCGCGGTCGATCCGCCACCGTACGACCGGCCGGGCACGGTCGGCTGGTTCGGTGCCGGGGTCGAACCCGGCGGGCCCGGCCCGGCGCTGCTCGTCGGCCATGTCGACACCGAGCGCAGGCCCGCCGTCTTCTACGGCCTGAGCGCCACCCGGCCCGGCCAGAAGGTCCGGGTGACCAGGAGCGACGGTTCGGTCGCCGAGTTCACCATCGACGACGTGCAGGTCTTCGGGCGGGACCGGTTCGACGCGCACAAGGTGTACGGGCCGCGCCGGGCGGGGCGCGCGGAGCTGCGGCTGATCACCTGCGGGGGCACCTACGACCGCAAGGCGCGTACGTACACGGCGAACGTGGTGGTGTCGGCGTATCTGACGGACATGCGCGCGCCGGTGCCGTCCCCCCGGTCCTGAGCGCGCGGCGGCGCCCGTCGCGTACCTGGCCCGGCCGACGGCCCGCTCCCCCCGGAGCCGCCGGCCGGGCTGGTCCTCGACCGCGGGCGCGCGGGCTGCGGGAGAAGCCCGGCACCTCCACGGGAGGTTCGGTGGACCGGCGTCGGACTGGGGCCGGGGACGGGGACGGGGCCGATGCGACCACTGTAGAACCGGTGTGCGCTTTCGGCCTAGGGCCGGATGACGCCAAGTCGCCCTCCGTGCGCGCTCGGTGGGATCTGGCTCGTGAGGGCATGCGCCGGTGTGCCACGATGGATCGGGGGAAGCGTCCGGAAAAGTACGTCGAGGGGGATCGGATGTTGCTCAGTGGTACGCGGACGGGCGCGGTCGGGGTGGCGGTTGCGGTGGGCGCGGTCCTGCTGCTGACGTCCTGCTCGTCCTCTTCGTCCTCCTCGGACGGCAGCGGGAAGCCCGAGGTGGCGCAGCAGCCCAAGGCGACCGATCCGTTCTGGGTCAACCCGGACGGCAACGCGGCGCGGCAGGCCGCCGCTTACCGCAAGGACGGGGACGACACGAGGGCCGCGCTGATCGGGAAGATCGCGGAGCAGCCGGTCGGGGAGTGGATCGGACCGGAGAACCCGGAGTCGGAGGCGAGGGGCTTCACCGAGGCGGCGGCCGAGGCCGACCGGACGGCGCTGCTGGTCCTCTACAACATCCCGCACCGCGACTGCGGCCAGTTCTCCAAGGGCGGGGCGGCGGACGGGGACGCGTACCGGGCGTGGGTGGACAAGGTGGCGGCGGGGATCGGGGACCGGTCCGCCACGGTGGTCCTGGAGCCGGACGCGGTACTGCACCTGGTGGACGGCTGTACGCCCGCGCGGTTCGCGGAGGAGCGGTACGACCTGCTGAAGAAGGCGGTCGAGCGGCTGAAGCGGCAGCCGGGCGTGAAGGTGTACGTGGACGCGGGCAACGCGGGGTGGCAGCGGCCGGACGCGCTGGACGAGCCGCTGCGGCGGGCGGGGGTGACGGCGGCCGACGGCTTCGCCGTCAACGTCTCCAACTTCCAGACGACGGCGGCGAGCCGGGGCTTCGGCCACCAGCTCTCGGCGAAGCTCGGCGGCAAGCACTTCGTGATCGACACGAGCCGCAACGGGAACGGGCCGTACGGGGGCGGCGACCCCAAGGAGACCTGGTGCAATCCGCCCGGCCGGGCGCTGGGGGAGCGGCCCACGACGCGGACGGGGGACGCGCTGGTGGACGCGTATGTGTGGGCGAAGCGGCCCGGGGAGTCGGACGGGGACTGCAAGGGGGGGCCGAAGGCGGGGGAGTGGTGGCCGGAGTACGCCCTGACCCTCGCCCGCAACACGAAGTAGCCCCCGTACGGGCCTGCGCCCCGAACCCCTGTAGGGGGCTGCACCCCGACCCCTCTTCCGTCCGCGGACCGTGCCGGGTCGCTCGCGCAGTTCGCCGCGCCCCCAACTGCCTCGGGCCGCGCGGAACTGCGCGAGCGAGCAACCCACCACCGCCCCGCAGACGAAGGCCGGGCATCCCCCTACCGCACCTCCACCCACACCGCCCGTGACGGCACCCCGTCCCCGTCCGTCACGAACAGCATGTACCAGCCCGCCGGCACCAGGTTCCGGTTCTTGGGGACCGTCACCCGTACCCCGTCCCCCGCCTTCACCACGTCCAGCGCGATCGACCGCTGGTCGATGTCCGTGACATGGGTCGTCGCGCTCGGACGGATCAGCCGGGCCGTCTTCACCGACGCCGCGTCCTTCGTACGGAACACCCCGCTCCCGCCCCGCGCCAGCGACGTGGGGCCGGGCCCGAGTTCTGGCCGGGTGCCCTTGCCCTTGTACAGGTACGGCGGGGTGTAGATCTCGATGCGCTGCTCGAAGACCCCCGGCTTGGTGTCGTCCTTGTCCGCGAACAGCGAGTCCCCGCCGAAGGTGACGACGCGGCCGTCCGGCAGGAGGATCGAGCCGGAGTGGTAGTTGCGGCCGACCTCCGGGTCCGCGACCCGCCGCATCGTGCCGGTCTTCGCGTCGTAGATCCGCGCCTGGTGGAGGTTGGAGCCGCCCCGGCCCCGGTAGTCCCTGGAGCCGCCGCTGATGAGCATGGTGTCGTCGGGGAGCACCGACGTCTCGGGGTAGCGGGTGCCGTCGGACAGGGAAGGGCCGTCCTTGAAGGACGGATGGGGGTCCTTGAGGTCCACGACGCGGGTCTTCTTCGACGCCTTGGACGACTCCCCGACCCCGCCCCCGCCGATCACCATGTACTTCTCGTCCTGCGCGGGCGGCATCAGCACCGTCCCGGACGTCTCCATCTCCAGCGGGTCGCTCAACCCGGGGATCTTCGTGAACTTGTTGCTCGCGAAGTCCCAGATGCCGGGGTCGCGGCCGACGTTGTCCGGCCCGTACCCCGCGTTGGAGCCCGAGTAGAACAGCTTGCCGTTCTGGAGCAGGAACACCGCCGGGTAGGTCGGGAACTGCCTGATCCCCTTGGTGTACGTCCACTTCTTCGTCTTCGGGTCGTACACCTCGTTCTTGCCCGGGACAAGTTGCCCGATGTCGTCCAGGCCGGAGAGGGCGAGCACCTTGCCGTCGGCGAGCGTCGTCAGGGTGGGGTACCAGCGGGCCTCGTTCATCGGGTCGACGGTGATGTACCGCTCGGCCACCGGGTCGAACTCGTACGCGTCCCTGATCCCCTGGAAGTCCTTCTTGTCCAGGGCGAGTTTCTGCGCGATGCCGTAGACGTTGCGGGTGTCGGAGCCCTTGAGGCCCTGGATGCGGTAGTTGTCCTCGGTGCCGGTCTCGTGCTCGGTGCCGGACTCCTCTGCCTCCACGTAGATCCGCCCGAGCCCGGCCTCCGTGCGCAGGAACTTCCCGGTCTTCTTGTCGAAGACCTTCTTGGCGCGCTGGACGAGGACGGGGTCCTTGGAGACGAACGTCTTGCCGTTGGACTTGCCGGTGAACCGGCTGCCCGCGGGCAGCGTGACCGGCTTGTCCGGGTCCTCGTTGTGGACGATCATCAGGCCGCCGGCCTTGGTGACGTCCCCCTTGAGCTTCTCGTACCGCTTGGTGCCGCCCGCGATCAGCAGATTGCCGTCGGCCAGCTGGGTGTGGCCGGTGCAGAACAGGTCGTTGGGCGTGGGGATCTTCTTGAAGGTGTTCTTGTCCGGGTCCCACAGCACCGTGTCGAACTTCTTCGCGTCGAAGTTCTTGGCGTTGTTGCCGGAGCCCGCGACGAGCAGGATCTTGCCGGTGTGCAGCAGCGCCGCGTGGATCGTGTTGAGCCGGAACTCCTTGGGCATGTTGACCATGTCCCAGTGGCCGTTGTCCGCCTTGTACCCCGGCTGGTTGATCTTGTAGTCGTGGTACTGGTCGGAGGAGAACCGGTAGAGCCAGGGCCCGTTGGCGCCCGCGAGCGCGAGGACCACCGTCGTCCCGATCGCCCAGCGGCGAGTACGGCGGGTCGGACGGAATCTCATGGGTTACGTCCCCCAAGGGCGATCTGCGCGGTCTGGTCGGCGGGCGGCTGCGGTGTGCCGGGCGCGGCGGGCGGCTGCGGGGTCCACTGCGGGCGTTCCTGCTGGTGCGGGCCGGCCGGCGGGCCGGAGCGCCGGCGCCTGCCGCGCTTCTTCTTCTCCGCCCGGACGGTCCAGCGCCAGCCGATGATCGGCGCGGCCGTGATCAGCATGGCCAGGGTGGCCCAGGTGATCATCGCGGGGTGGCTGTGGCCGTTGAAGAACGAGGATATGAGCGAGCCGCCGAACAGGGCGATGAAGAACAGGTGGATGCGGAAGGTGCCGAAGAGGGTGTCCGGACTGGACGAGTCGCCCTTGGGGGTCACCACGAAGGAGCTCTTGCGGCGCAGTACGGCGTCCATCAGCGAACGGGCGTAGATGGGCGCGGAGAGCGCGGACATCACCATGCCGGCGATCCCGCCGGAGCCCTCCGGCTCGTGCGGCGAGACGTTGTGGCGGCGGTTCCAGATGTAGAGCCCGATCTGGAGCGCCGAGGCGTTGCCGTACAGCATCATCCAGATGGCCGGGTCGATCTGCACGCCCGAGGCGCCGAGCCCGAGGAACAGGGCGCAACTGAGCGCCGCCAGGATCCAGTTGAGGGCCGACATCGGGTAGAAGATGATCATCATGGTGTAGTTGAAGAGCTTGCCGGCCGGCAGGGTGCCGAAGCCCTTCCAGTACTGCTTGAGGATCGTCTCGTACGTCCCTCTGGACCAGCGCAGCTGCTGGGTGAAGAAGTCGGTCCAGGCGGTGGGGCCCTCACCGACGGCCAGCACGTCCGGGGTGTAGACCGAGCGCCACTTCTCGCCGGTGGCCGGGTTGGTGGCGCGGTGCATCTCGAAGCCGGTCGCCATGTCCTCGGTGATCGAGTCGTAGAGCCCGCCGATCTGCTTCAGCGCGCTGATGCGCACGGCGTTGCTGGTGCCGACGAACATGGGCGCGCCGTACTTGTTGCCGGCCCGCTGGATCAGCGCGTGGAAGAGGAACTGCTGGGACTCGGCGGCCTTGGTGACGAAGGTGTCGTAGTTGCCGTAGACCTGCGGGCCGATGACGAAGCCGACGTCGGGGTCGCGGAAGTAGCCGAGCATCCGCTCCAGGTAGTTGGGCAGCGGCACGTGGTCGGTGTCGACGGAGGCGAAGAAGTCGTAGTCGCCGCCGTGCGCCTCCAGCCAGGCGTTGTAGTTGCCGTGCTTGGTCTTGGCGCGGTGCGGGCCCTTGGGCTGGTTCCAGCGCGCGACGCCCTTGCGGGAGAAGTGGTGCACGCCCAGGCGCGCGCAGACCTCCTTGACCGCCGGGTCGTCGCCCTCGTCGAGGAGCCAGACGTGCATCAGGCCCCGGTGGCGGATGCGGACCGCCGCCTCCAGGGTCCTGGTCACCATCTCCAGCGGCTCCTTGCCGGGTACGAAGGAGGTGAGGAAGGCGACCTTGGTGCCGGTCTCGGGCACCACCGGGACCGGGTCGCGCGCGACCAGCGTGGCGTGCGCGTTGGAGAGCACGTTCATCGTGCGGAAGAGCTCGATCAGCCCGATCGAGACCAGCATCACGATGTCCAGCACCAGCAGGGAGTGCGAGGCGTGGTCGCGCTTGGTCCAGTGCTCGGGCTGCATCAGCCAGGCGAACAGGCCGAGCGAGACCAGCGGGGCGGCGCCCAGGAGCAGGGCCGCGCGTATCCGGTGCGGCTCCTGCGAGAGGAGCGAGCGGTAGCGGACCCGGTACGGCTTGGCCGGGTCGGGCTCGGTGAGCGGGCCGGCCAGTCTGCTGTAGTGCTCGTAGTCGTAGCGCGGCAGCGACTTCTTCAGCCGCTGCCGGGCCCCGGGCCGCAGATGCGGCGGGAGCCGGAGCTGGGTGGTCTGGGACGGGTCGTCGTGGTGCCGGGCGCCGGTCGGCGTCGACGTCATGAGTCATCCCCCCGCACGCAAGGGTCAGGTTGCGTGTGTGTCGTTGTTCCGTCGTCCGCGGCGGTCCCCCTCGACCCCGCGGACGTGGTGATGGTCGGTCAAAGGGCGGGCCGCCCCCTTGATCCAAGATATGGGAGGAGGCCCTTCCGGTTGCATGATGCCTTCCTCGGCACCGCTTCCTGAACAGGGCCCCCACCCCACAGACGGTGCAACCGGGACATTCCCCTCCGAACCTCATGTGCGATCTCCAAGTGATGGAGACGCGCAGCCCCTTGGGAACCGATGGTCCTCAGCCAGGTTTCTACGCCCGGCGGCTTGATCGCAAGGGTGAAACGAGGTGTTTACCGGTCAAACGCGGGCTTTACGGGGCGCTTGTGCAGGGCGTGCGGATTCTGGGCGGTGCTCCCGTGGGAGCGTCACGCGCCGCACGGCGCGGGAGGCGCGGGCGCGCGCCCCCGAACGACCACAGCCCCCTCACCGATGGTGAGGGGGCTGTGGCTGTCTGTGCGCCGCCAGGGACTCGAACCCCGGACCCGCTGATTAAGAGTCAGCTGCTCTAACCAACTGAGCTAGCGGCGCCTGCTGACACCGAGAACTCTACCGGACTCGGAAGGGTGGTTCCGACCGGCGCCACGCGGTGAGATGTTCGTTTCATCCGTTTTCATACGTCATAGTGCGGTTCAGGCGAACGGTGGGAAAGCTGTCGCCCGTGCAGAAGCGCAGAGAAGATCGCCAACGACCACGAGATCGCCGAGAGCGGCAGGTGACGCCCATGACGGTGCCGGTGTTCGAGGAGTACGAGCCGACCGGCGCGTGCGGCTGCCCCGGGTGCGCGGACCGGCGGCGGTCGGCCGCCCTCCCACGGCGCGCCGGCGGCCACCCGGCGGCCCACGGCGCCCGCCGCGTACTGGTGCTCGCGACCGCCGCCGGGGTGGTCCTGGGCGCCCAGACCGCGACCGCCGCCCCGGCGCCACCGCCGGCCCCGGGCGCCGGCCACGACCGGGCCGCCCCGGAAGACGACACCGCCGACCTCGACCCCGGGCCCGTGACCGAACAGGGGGTCACCGGCGCCCTGCACGGGAGCGCCGCCGCGCGGCCCGAGGCGCCGGTGCCGCCCGGGCGCCAGCCGGTCACCCGGGCCGACATCATCAACCGCGCCAAGAAGTGGGTGGCGGCGCAGGTCCCGTACAGCATGGAGAAGTACTGGTCGGACGGGTACCGGCAGGACTGCTCCGGGTTCGTCTCGATGGCCTGGAACCTGGGCACCAACGAGTGGACCGGCAGCCTGGGCAACTTCTCCGTCCGGATCGCCAAGGAGGAGCTCCAGCCCGGCGACATCCTGCTCTTCCACAACCCCGACAACCCCACCAAGGGTTCGCACGTAGTGATCTTCGGCGGCTGGACGGACTACACGCACACCTCCTACATCGCCTACGAGCAGACGCCGCCGCTCGCCCGCAGACTGCCCACGCCGTACGCGTACTGGACCAACTCCTCGCGCTATGTGCCCTACCGGTACAAGGGGCTCAGCACCGGCAACGGCGGTGCCATCGTCACCGAGCAGCCGGTCGCCGAGCAGCCCGTCACCGTGTCGCTCATGACGGACTTCCCCGGGACGGGGGCTTTCGGACCGGGCGCCGACAACCCGTACGTCACCCGCCTCGGCGAGATGCTGGTCGCGCGCGGCGGCAAGCGCTTCTACACCCAGGGCCCCGGGCCCGTCTGGGGCGCCGCCGACCGCCTGGCGACCCAGGCCTTCCAGCTCGCCCAGGGCTGGACCGGCAGCGGCGCCGACGGTCTGCCGGGTGTCCAGACCTGGAGCCTGCTCGTGCGGGGCGCGGGCAAGGACATCCCGCCCGCGAACGGGACCACGGGCGTCCTGACGGCGGCCACCGCGACCGCCCGGCCCGAACCCCCGGCCCCGGTGCCCGCCGCCCCGCCGCCCCCGGCGGGCGCACCGGCCGCGCCGACCGCGGCCGTCCAGGCGGGCTGGGTGCGGGTGCCCGCCTTCCCCGGCCGGGCGTACTTCCGGCCGGGCGAGTCCAGCGCCCATGTGACCGAACTCGGGCGGCAGCTGCTGCGCAAGGGGTTCGGGCGGTACTACACCTCGGGCCCCGGCCCGCGCTGGAGCGAGGCCGACCGGCGCAACGTCGAGGCCTTCCAGCGCGCCCAGGGCTGGTACGGTGCCGCCGCCGACGGCTACCCCGGCCCCGAGACCTGGCGGCGGCTGTTCGCATGACGGAGGCATCGATGCGCAGGACGACGGACACCCCAGGCCCCGGACAGGGCGTCCCCACGCCCCCCGGGCAGGGCGCCCCCGGCCCCGGCGCCCGCCGGGTCGCGGTGATCAGGGGCGGGTCCACGGCCGAGATCCCGGTGCACCTGCTGTTCCGGGACGACACCGCGCCCGCCCCCGTGGTGCCGCAGCCGGGGCCGAAGCCGGTGGCGCCCGTCGCGGCCCGGCGGGCGGCGCGGCCCCTGCCGGCGCCCTCGCGGCCCGCCACGCCGTCCGACCCCGACCTCGTCGAGCGGGACGGGCCCGTGGTGCCGGGGATGGTGGCGGTGGTCGCGGGGCTGGCCGCGCTGGCGGGGTGCGCGGCACTCGTCTGGTCGGCCGGGCTGCTCCCGGCGGCGGTGACCGAGGGGCTGCGACTGCCCCCGTACGAGCGCGGCGGCGGACCTGCCGGTATGGGCCCGGCGCGCTGGGCGCTCCTCGTGCTCGGCGCCGCCCTGGTGGTGGTCTGCTTCGGCGGGCTCGGGCGCGGCCGGGTCGGGAGCGCCTGGGTGCTCTCGCTCTGCGGCGACTACCGGGGGAGCGTGCGGCGCACGGGGCTGGTGTGGATCAACCCGCTGCTGCTGCGCCGACGGGTCGACGTACGGCTGCGGCACTGGCGCAGCGAGCCGATGCCCGCGGTCGACGCGGACGGCACCGCGCTGCTGGCCGTGGTGCTCGTGGTGTGGCGGGTCGGGGACACCGCGCGGGCGGCGCTCGCGGTCGAGGACCACGTGGGCTATCTGCGCGACCAGGTGGAGGCGGCGACGGCCCGGGTGCTCTCCCGGCTCCCGGCCGACGCCTTCCACGAGGACGCCCCGACCCTGCGCGACGCGGAGGCCGTCGGGGACGCGCTGACCCGGCTGCTGAAGGCGGAGGCGGAGCCGGTGGGGATCGAGGTGTACGCGGCCCAGCCGACCCGGATCGAGTACGCACCGGAGGTGGCGGCGGCGATGCGGCGCCGGCGGGTCGCCGCGATCGACGCCCGGCACCGGGACGCCGTGCTGAGTTCGGTGGTGGACGCGGTCGACGACACGGTGGCCCGGCTCACCTCGCGCGGTCTGGTGGACCTGGACGACTACGAGCGCCGGGTGCTGGTGAAGGACCTGACGGTGGCGTTCTACACGGGCGGGGGCGTCGCGCGGGAGGTGTGAGCGCGGGGGAGCGGCGGGGCCCTGGCCCGCGGTGCGATTGGTCTGGACATGCTCAACTGGCGGGAATAGCCTGTGAGTTGGTCCAGACCAGATTGCACGCGTGCCACGGCCCCAGAACTCCCCCACGTTCTCCAGGAGCGTCAGCATGCGCAAGAAGAAGCTGGGCGCGGCCGTGGTCGCGCTCGCGGCCACGGGTGTCTCCCTGTTCGCCACCTCCAGCGCCGACAGCCACGGCTACACCGACCAGCCGCTCAGCCGCCAGAAGCTCTGCGCCAACCGCACGGTGAGCAACTGCGGCGACATCCAGTGGGAGCCCCAGTCGGTCGAGGGTCCCAAGGGCTTCCCGGCCGGGGGCCCCGCCGACGGCACGCTCTGCGCGGGCGGCAACAGCCGGTTCGCCGAGCTCGACGACCCGCGCGGCGGCACGGGCTGGCCGGCGACCAGGCTGACGGCCGGTCAGTCGTACACCTTCCGCTGGCAGTTCACCGCCCGGCACGCCACGACCGACTTCCGTTACTACCTCACCAAGCAGGGCTGGAACCCGGCTCAGAAGCTGACCCGGGCGGCCCTCGACCCCCAGCCGTTCCTGACCGTCCCGTTCTACGGGAAGCAGCCGCCGCCCACGCTCTCCCACGAGGGCACCCTCCCCACGGGCCGGACCGGCCGCCACATGATCCTCGCGGTGTGGACGATCGCGGACACGGGCAACGCCTTCTACGCCTGCTCGGACGTGCAGTTCTAGCGCGCCCGGGACTCGTCCGCGGGCGGGACGTCAACGACCGCCGGGCGGGCTCGTCATGAGCCCGCCCGGCGGTCGCGCACTGCGGTGGCTCACGCCACCAGCTCACTCTCCGGCTCGGGTGCGGGGACCCCCGCGCTGGTGTTGCGCAGCAGGGCCACCGTCGCCCCCGCCGCCACCAGCAGCAGCACCGTCCCGCCGACCGCCGCGTACTGCATCCCGTGGACGAAGGCCTCCCGGGCCGTCGCCACCAGGGTGTGGTCGGTGCTCGCGACCGCCGCGCCCAGGGTCTCGCGGGCCGTCGCCGGGGCCGAGCCGGGCATGTCCGAGCGGTAGACCGCGGTGCCGATCGAGCCCAGGACCGCCATCCCCATCGCCCCGCCGAACTCCTGGCCGGTCTCCAGGAGCGAGGCCGCCGAGCTCGCCTTCTCGGCCGGGGCCGAGGCCAGCGCCATGTCGGAGACGAGCGCCATCACCGCGACGATGCCGCTGGCCAGTACCGCCGCGCCGGTCAGCAGCAGCCAGAGGGAGTCGGTGCCGGTGAGGGCGAGGATGCCGTAGCCCCCCGCGCCGATCACGAATCCGGCCGTCATGACCGGGGCCTTGCCCGCCCTGGCGGCGACCGCCGTGGCCGTCGGGGCGGCGACGCCCACCGCGAGCGAGGGGGCCATCGACCATAGGGCCGCCTCCATGGTGCCCATGCCGAGCACCGACTGGAGGTACTGGGTGGTGAAGTACGCCGAGCCCATCATCGCGAAGGCGGCGACGGCGTTGAGCGAGATCCCGGCGCCGAAGACGCGGTCGCGGAAGAGCTCACGGCTGATCATCGCGTCCTGCCGGGTCCGCTGGCGGCGGAC
This sequence comes from Streptomyces sp. NPDC031670, assembly GCF_055580545.1. Taxonomy (NCBI): domain Bacteria; kingdom Bacillati; phylum Actinomycetota; class Actinomycetes; order Kitasatosporales; family Streptomycetaceae; genus Streptomyces; species Streptomyces sp. NPDC031670. The sequence continues at coordinate 165,147 of NZ_JBVILC010000007.1, forward strand.
GAAGACCCAGCCGATCAGCAGGCCCACGGCGACCGAGACGAGCCGGGCCGTGCTGAAGCCCTCGGCGGCGAACTCCTTGAGCCCGTAGACCACCGGCAGCACCGCGCCCATCGACAGCGGCACGCTCAGCAGGTCGAACCTTCCCGGCGCGGGGTCCTTGAACTCGGGGACCAGGACCGGGACGAGGACCAGCAGGAGCAGCATCGCCGGCACGTTGATCAGGAAGACCGAGCCCCACCAGAAGTGCTCCAGCATCACGCCGCTCATCACCGAGCCGAGTGCTATGCCGCCGGCCATGGCGCCGGACCAGATGCCGATCGCCTGGCCGCGCTGCTTGTCGTCGCGGAACATGTTGCGGACCAGCCCCATGGTGGAGGGCATCAGGGTGGCGCCGCCGACACCGAGCAGGGCGCGGGCTGCGATCAGCATCTCGGCGCTGGTCGCGTACGCCGCCGTCACCGAGGCGAGGCCGAAGGCCGCCGCGCCGATCAGCAGCAGCTTGCGGCGGCCGATCCGGTCACCGAGCGAGCCCATCGTGATCAGCAGTCCGGCGAGCGCGAAGGCGTAGATGTCGAAGATCCACAGCTGCTGGGTGGCGCTCGGGTCCAGCTCGCGGGTGAGCGAGGGGATCGCGAAGTAGAGGACGGAGACGTCCATCGAGACCAGCAGGAGCGGCAGCAGCAGGACGACGAAGGCGGTCCATTCCTTGCGGCCCGCGCGGAGGTTCGTGCTCGGTGTGTGCGTCATGACAGGAACTGTACGGCTGTTTAATACGGCCGTCTAGAACGAATGTATAGGACATGTGTATGGAGTGGTGGTGTGGTTCGTCCGGCGCCCGGTGGGGCGTGCTCGCGCAGTTCCCCGCGCCCCTTACGGCAGAAGGCCTGGCCCCGTACCGCGATGACCATGCGATACGGGGCCAGGCCTGTAGGGGCGCGAGGAACTGGGCGATCAGCCCCCCGCCGGCCCGCGGACGAACTCCGGGCAACTAGGCCCGCGGCTGCCACGGCGGGGTCTGGTTCCAGCCCCACCTGGGCACCGTGGCGCCCGTGCCCTCCACCGGCGGCGGGTTCGGCCCGGAGTAGACGAGCGCCATCCGCGTGCCCCACTCGATGTAGTACGCGAACACCGCCCGGAACTCCGGGTCGTCCGGCAGACCCACCTCGTCCGCCGTGTCCATCAGCAGGGAGACCCAGCGCCGCCGCTGCTCCTCGGTGATGCCGCGGCCCAGATGGCGCCCGGCCATCCGGTCGTGGCCGCCGTGGGCCGCGGTGTACTCGGCGGGACCGCCGAAGACCTCGGCCAGCCAGACGGCCACATGGTGGGGGTGCTCGGGCGGGGCCGCCGCGAACACCGGCGCCAGGACCGGGTCCTTGTGCACATGCCCGTAGAAGACCTCGGTCAGGTGGTCCAGTGCCTCCTGGCCGCCCATCCACTCGTAGACGCTGGGAATCCCCGGAGCGTCGCTCATGCGTTTTCCTCCTCGGCCGGCCCCGGCGCGCGGTCGGGGCCCTGGGCGCGGACTTCGCGTACCCGCTCCAGGGAGTCGCGCAGCTCCCCGAGCCAGTCGTCGGTGTGACTCTGTACGAGCCGTACGCACCAGGCAAGGGCCTCGCTGCGACTGCGGACCACCCCGCCCGCCACCAGCGTGTCCAGCACCTGGCGTTCGGGCTGGCGCAGCCGGGTCATGACCGGGGCCGCGACCTGGGTGAACATCACCCGGCGACCACCGCACTCGGCACCCCAGGACACCTTGCGCCCGTAGCGGTGCTCGGCGTCGCGGGCGACGGCGATCCGCTCGTCGCGGGTGCGCTCGCGGAACTCCTGGACGCGGCCGTCGAGGGCGGCGGTGCGCTCGGCGGGGGAGACGTCGTCCGCGAGCGCCGGCTCGGGGACGCGTCCGATGACGGTGATCTCCTCGCGATCGACGGTCACCTCGACCAGGCTCTCGTAGAGCCCCTCGGGGATGCGGCCGGAGAACCAGCCGCGAAGCTGCTCGTGCTGTTCGGCTGTAATCATGTAATCAGCATTACGCGCCCAGGGCGGTACGCCAAGCGTGTTCGCCGTGGGCCGGAAACATGTAGGGACAACGCAAGAAGCCCTCCGCTTTCGCGAAGGGCTTCTGCTGTCTGTGCGCCGCCAGGGACTCGAACCCCGGACCCGCTGATTAAGAGTCAGCTGCTCTAACCAACTGAGCTAGCGGCGCCTGCTGACAGAGAAAATACTACCTGGTCCGCCGGGGTGCTCCTGCCACCCGGCGGATCACGGAAACGAAACGTCTAGATCGCCAGCGACAGCACCACGGGCGCCGCCCGTCGGTTCAGGGTGTCCGCCGCCGAGCGCAGTCGGTGGGCGTGTTCGATCGGGAGGGAGAGCGCCAGGCAGCCGACCGCCGCGCCCGCCGTGAGGGGGACGGCCGCGCAGACCGTGCCCACCGCGTACTCCTGGAGGTCGAGGACCGGGACCGTCGCGGGCTGGCTGTCCAGCTTGCTGAAGAGCACGCGTTCGTTGGTGATGGTCCGCGAAGTGAGCCGGGCGATCTTGTGGCGGGCGAGGTGGTCGCGCCGGCCGTTCTGGTCGAGCTGGGTGAGCAGGCATTTGCCGACCGCGCTGGCGTGGGCCGCCGAGCGGAAGTCCACCCACTCGTTGACCTTCGGGGCGCGCGGCCCGTCCGCGTACTGCGTGATCTTGACTTCGCCGTCGATGTACCGGCTGATGTAGACCGCCGCGCCGACCGAGTCGCGCAGTTCGGTCAGGGTGCTCTGGAGCTTGGCCTCCAGGGCCTGCTGGCGCACCACGCCGGAGCCGAGCAGGACGGTGGAGTCGCCGATGACGTACGCCCCGTCGCTCACCTGCTCCACGTAGCCCTCGCAGCGGAGCATGAGCAGCAGGGAGGCGAGGTGGGCGGTCGGCAGACCGGTCTCTCGTGCGATCTGGACGTCCGTCACTCCGCTCGCGTGCTTGGAGATCGTCTCCAGGACGCGGAAGGCGTACTGCACCGAGTGGAACGGCGCGGTCGGCTCGGGCTTCAGCGCCACGGTTTCCCCCTAGCAGGTCGAGGCTGCGAAGGTGGACAGCTTCACCGTTCCACGATAGCCGCCAAGACCCCGTTCCGGTGGGGGTGTTGACGAGATTGATGATGCGCCCCGGCCCGCACGCTGGGGCGCATCCGTATGGCATATGCCAGAGGAAAGGTCTCTGGCCGGAAGGTGAGGTCAGAGCACCGCGCCCAGGAACTCGCGCGTACGTTCGTGCTCGGCCGCCGTGAAGATTTTCTCCGGCGGACCCGACTCGATGACCTTCCCGGAATCGAACATCATGACCTCGTCCGAGATGTCGCGCGCGAAGTTCATCTCGTGGGTGACGCAGAGCATGGTGATGTCCGTCGTCGTCGCGATGTCCCGCAGGACGTCGAGGACCCCGGCCACCAGCTCCGGGTCGAGCGCGGAGGTCACCTCGTCGAGAAGCAGCACCTGGGGGCGCATGGCCAGGGCCCGGGCGATCGCCACCCGCTGCTGCTGGCCGCCGGAGAGCTGGGAGGGCCTGGCGTCCGTGCGGTCGGCGAGCCCCACCAGGTCGAGCAGCTCCCGCGCCCGTGCCTCGGCCTCGTCGGGGGAGAGCCCGAGCACCCGCACCGGCGCCTCGGTGAGGTTCCTCAGGACGGTCATGTTGGGGAAGAGGTTGAACTGCTGGAAGACCATCCCGATCTTCTTGCGGGCCTCCCGGCGCTCTCTCTCGGCGGCCGGAAACAGTCGGTCCCCATTGACCTGGATCGTCCCGGAGTCGGGTGTTTCCAGGGTCATCAGCAGCCGCAGGATGGTGGTCTTGCCGGAGCCGGACGGGCCGATCAGCGTGACGTGCCGCCCCGGCCGCACCGAGAAGCACAGGTCGTCCAGGACCGTGGTGGACCCGAAGCGCTTGGTGACGTTGTCGAAGGTGATCAGGGGCGCCCCGGGCGGGGTGGCGGGGGAGGCGGGGGCGGACGCGGGGGAGAGGTCAGCGGGCAAGGCGGCGCTCCAGGGCTCGTACGAGAAGGGAAGCCGGATAGGCGATGAGGACGAAGGCGACGCCGACGACGGTCAGCGGCTCGGTGTACTGGAAGGTCGACGCGCCCGCCAGACGGGACTGCTGGAGGAGTTCCAGGACGCTGATCCCGGCGAGCAGCGGGGTGTCCTTCAGCATCGAGATGACGTAGTTGCCGAGCGCCGGAACGACGCGGCGGACCGCCTGCGGCAGGATCACCGCCAGCCAGGTCCGGTGCGCGGGCAGGCTGAGCGCGGTGGCCGCCTCCCACTGGCCCCGGGGCACGGCGTCGATGCCGGCCCGGTAGACCTGCGCGGTGTACGTCGAGTAGTGCAGCCCGATGGCGAGGACGCCGGTGGTCAGGGCGGAGAACTGCACGCCCCACTCGGGCAGCACGAAGAACAGGAAGAACAACTGCACCAGCAGCGGGGTGGTGCGGATGAACTCGGTGACGGCCGTCACCGGCCACCGCACCGCCCGGGACGAGGCGCGCAGACCGAGCGCCCACACCAGCCCCAGCGAGAACGAGATGAGTGAGCCGAGCGCGAGGACTTCCAGGGTGACCAGCACCCCGTCCCAGAAACGCGGCATGAAGTCGCCGACGGCGGACCAGTCCCAGGAGGACTGCGCCGCCTGGGCCGAGACCGAGTGCGTCACTTGACCGTCACCCCCAGATTGGCCTTGGTGCGGCGCTCCAGCGCCTTCATGCCCCGGGTGATCCCGAGGGCGAGGACGAAGTAGATGACGAGGGTGACGCCGTAGATCCGGGCGCTGTCCTGGGTGGCGAGGCGGACCAGGTACGCGGCGAACGACACGTCGCCGACGCCGAGGAGCGAGACCAGCGCGGTGCCCTTGAGCAGCTCGACCAGCAGGTTGCAGAACGGCGGGATCATCTCCGGCACCGCCTGCGGCAGCAGCACCAGCCGCATCCGCTGCCACGGCGTGAGGCTCAGGGCTATGCCGGCCTCGCGCTGCGCGGCCGGGACCGAGTTCAGCGCGCCCCGGACGATCTCCGCCCCGTACGCCCCGTAGGACAGGCCGAGCGCCAGGACGGCCGCCCACATCGGCACCAGCTGCCAGCCCACCAGCGGCGGCAGCACGAAGAACAGCCAGAACATCAGGACCAGGGCGGAGGTGCCCCGGAAGACCTCGGTGTAGAAGCCGGCCAGGAACCTGACGAACACCGAGCGGTGCGTACGGGCCATGCCGACCCCGAAGGCGACGGCGGCGGCCAGCGCCGCGCTGTACACGGTCAGCTGGACGGTGATCCAGATTCCCGGCAGCACCCAGTGCTGCCACAGTCCCGCCGTCATCGGCACAGCTCCTTGGCGGTGAGGTTGGTCATCTCCGCGCGGGTGAAGCCGAACGGCCGCAGGATGCGGAAGAGTTCGCCGCTGGCGCGCATCTTGCGCAGCTCGGTGTTGAAGGCGTCGCGCAGGGTGGTGTCGGTGGGCCGGAAGGCGAAGCCGCCGCCGTCGACCTTCTTCCTGCCGTCGACGACGGCGGCGAAGGGCGCGGTGGCCTCGGCGCGGCTGCTCTTGCGCACCACGGCGCGGGTGGTCAGCGCGGTCCCGGCGAAGACGTCGACGCGGCCGGACTCCACCGCGTTCAACCCGGCGACCTGGTCCTGGAGGATGACGATGTCCTTCTCGGGGATACCGGCGGCGACCGCGTACTGGATCTCGGCGTAGCCGGTGCCGGTGGCGAAGCGGGCGCGGGTGCGCACCACGTCCCGGTAGGTGTGCAGCCCCTTGGGGTTGCCCTTGCGCACGATGAACGCGTCGAGCATCTGGTACTCGGGGTCGGCGAAGAGGACCTGCGCGCAGCGCTCCTTGTTGATGTACATCCCGGCCGAGACGACGTCGAACTGCTGGGAGTTGAGGCCCGGGATCAGTGAGGAGAAGTCGGTGGCCACCGGCTGGACGCGGTCGATGCCGAGCCGCTTGAAGATGACTTTGGCCAGTTCCGGTGCCTCGCCGGTGAACCGGCCGTCCTCGTCGACATAGCCGTACGGGACCTCTCCGGCGATTCCCAGCCGTACCGTGCCCTGCGATCTGAGGCGCCCGAGCGCGTCGCCTTCGGGCACCCGGGAGCAGCCGGCGGCGGCCAGGGCCACGCCGACACCCCCGGCGAGAAACGTTCGTCGTGCAGTTGCTCGAACCATGGCGGCGCCGCTACCCGGGATCGACGCCCCCATGCGTACCGACCGGCTCCCTCAGCTCTCCAGTGCGTGCGCCGCCCTCAGCACCAGGTCGTCGCGGTGGCGCGCGGCGACCAGCTGGAGGCCGATCGGCAGCCCCGCCGCGTCCGTGCCGACCGGGACGGTGAGCGCCGGCTGGCAGGTCAGGTTGAAGGGGTACGTGAACGGGGTCCAGCCCGTCCAGTGGCGCAGCCCGGACCCCTCGGGGACCTCCGCGCCCGCCTCGAAGGCGGTGATCGGCAGGGTCGGGGTGACCAGCAGGTCGTAGGTGCGGTGGAAACGCGCCATCCGGTGGCCGAGCTCGGCGCGCACGTCGAGCGCGGCCAGGTAGTCGAGCGCCGAGTACCGCGCGCCCCGCTCGGCGATGTCCCGCAGCCCCGGCTCCAGGGCCGCGCGCCGCTCGGAGGGGACCCGGGCGGCCACGCGCGCCGCCCCCGTGAACCACAGGGTGTGGAAGGCGGCGACCGGGTCCGCGAAGTCCGGGTCGGCCTCCTCGACGTAGGCGCCGAGTCCGGCGAGCCGGGTCACGCCCGCCCGTACCGCCGCCGCGACCTCGGGGCGCACGGCCACCTGGCCGCCGAAGGACGGCGAGTACGCCACGCGCAGCCCCTTCACGCCCTCGGCGAGGCACGGGGAGACGGGCCGGGCGGCCTCGCCCGCCGACCAGTCGCGCCAGTCGGCGCCGCTGATCACGTCGAGCAGCAGCGCCGTGTCGGCGGCGTCCCGCGCCAGCGGCCCGACGTGCGCCAGCGAACCGAAGGGGCTCGGCGGGAACAGCGGCACCCGCCCGTACGTCGGCTTCAGCCCGACGACCCCGCAGAACGAGGCGGGAATGCGCACCGAGCCGCCGCCGTCGGTGCCGAGGGAGAGCGGCGCCGCCCCGGCCGCCACCGCCGCCGCGCTGCCGCCGCTGGAGCCGCCCGCCGTACGGGAGGGGTCGTGCGGGTTGCGGGTGATCCCCGAGAGCGCCGAGTCGGTGACCGCCTTCCACCCGAACTCGGGCATCGTGGTCTTGCCCACCAGCACCGCCCCGTGCTCGCGCAGCCGCGCCACGGCGGGCGCGTCCACCTCCCAGGGCCCGGGGCCCGCCGGGAGCGTGGAGCCGCGCAGGGTCGGTCCGCCGGCCACCGGGAGCGCGTCCTTGACGGACACCGGCACCCCGTCGAGCGGGCCCAGCGGCTCCCCGGCCCGCCAGCGCGCGGTGGATTCCACGGCCCGGGCCAGCGCCGCCTCGGCGTCGACCCGGACGAAGGCGTTGATCCGGGGCTGTACGGCGGTGATCCGCTCCAGTACGTCGCGGACCGCGTCGAGCGGGGAGAAGTCGCCCCGGCCGTATCCGGCCCTGAGTTGACGGGCGGTCAGGTCGGCGAGGGAGGTGGTGAGGCCTGTCGTCGGCTCGGTCATGCCCGGGTTCGTACCCGGGTTTGCTGATCGACAGCGGCCCGGCGGATGCCTGTGGCCGGGAATAAAACGGAGACCGCCTCCAGTTGGCTTCGGTGTATCCGTACGGCACGAACTGGAGGAGCGGACCGGTGGACGTGGACGACATTCGAGGGACGGCGTTCGGCAGCGCGCCCGTGCCCCTGTCCGTGCTGGACCTGGTGACGGTCGGCAGCGGCTACACCGCGAGCACGGCCCTGCGCACCAGCGTGCAGATCGCCCGGCTCGCCGAGCGGCGCGGCTTCACCCGCCACTGGGTCGCCGAGCACCACTCCATGCCCGGCGTCGCCTCCTCGTCCCCGGCCGTCATCCTCGCCCACCTCGCCGCCCACACCGAGCGCATCCGGCTCGGCTCGGGCGGCGTGATGCTGCCCAACCACGCCCCGCTGGTGATCGCGGAGCAGTTCGGCACGCTGGAGGCGCTGGCGCCCGGGCGCATCGACCTGGGCCTGGGGCGCGCGCCCGGCACGGACGGCGCGACGGCGGCGGCCCTGCGCCGCACCGACCACTTGAACGAAGGCGCGGACGATTTCCCGCAGCAACTGGCCGAGCTGACCCGCTTCCTGGACGACGACTTCCCCGACGGGCACCCCTACGCCCGTATCCACGCCGTGCCCGGCCCCGTGCAGGGACCCACCGGCCGCCCCCCGATCTGGCTGCTGGGCTCCTCCGGCTTCAGCGCCCGGCTCGCCGGGATGCTGGGCCTGCCGTTCGCGTTCGCGCACCACTTCTCGGCCGCCAACACCGTGCCCGCGCTGGACCTCTACCGGGAGTCGTTCCGGCCCTCGGCGGTGCTGGCCGCGCCGTACGCGCTGATCGGCGTCTCCGCGCTGGCCGCCGACACCGAGGAGGAGGCCCGCCGCCAGACGCTCACCAACGCCCTGTCGATGGTGCGGCTGCGCACCGGCCGCCCCGGTCTGGTGCCGACGCCCGAGGAGGCGGCGGCGTACTCCTTCAGTGCGCTGGAGCGGGAGTTTGTCGACGGCTGGCTGGCCAACGTGGTCTCCGGGACGGCCGAGGAGGTGCGCGAGGGACTCGACGCGCTCCAGAAGCGCACGGGCGCGGACGAGCTGATGCTGACGGCGAACGCGCACGGGCCCGAGGTGCGGCTGCGCTCGTACGAACTGATCGCGGACGTCTACGGGGCGCCCACGGCGTAGTCCACCGGCGCCCCCGCGGCGAGCGCCCGAAGCCTCGCGCGGTGCCCGCGCACCGGTGAATCCTGAATTCCGCAAGGCCGGTGGTCCAACCCGGCCACGGCCCCACCCAAGATCCATAAGACACCCTTAAACCGCTCGTCACCGATGGTGGCGGGCGGTTCGTGCGTAAGGTCCACCGCGCTGACAAGCGGTTTCGCTCCCAAATTGGTCTAGTCCTCAATTTGGTTCAGACCATTGACTCGGCCCCGGAGTGATCGCTATCACTGCTGCAACCGCCGTTCCGCTCAGCTCCCCGGAGGCCGACCGTGCCCGTCCGCAGACCTCTAGCCGCAGCCCTCACGACCGCGACGCTCGCCGCCGGCGCGCTGGCCGCCTTCGCGGGCCTCGGCCCGGCCGGCGCCGCCTCCGCCGGCCGCACCGAGACGGTCGCCGCCTCCACGGGCGGCGTGAAGATCGCGTACTACGACCAGTGGAGCGTGTACGGGAACGCCTTCTACCCCAAGCACCTCGACACCCGGGGCATCGCGGGCAAGCTGGACGTCATCAACTACTCGTTCGCCAACATCCACCCCACCGACCTCACCTGTTTCGAGGCCAACAAGGCGGCGGGCGACGACAGCAACGCGAGCGCCGGTGACGGCGCGGGCGACTCCTACGCCGACTACCAGAAGTCGTTCGGCGCGGCCGACAGCGTCAGCGGGACCGCCGACACCTGGAACCAGCCCATCGTCGGCGTCTTCAACCAGTTCAAGCAGCTCAAGGCGAAGTACCCGAAGCTGAAGATCAACATATCGATCGGCGGCTGGAGTTACTCCAAGTACTTCTCGGACGCGGCGAAGACCGACGCGAGCCGCAAGAAGCTGGTGGCGTCCTGCGTCAAGCAGTACATCCAGGGCGACCTGCCGGTCGACGGAGGCTTCGGCGGCCCCGGGACCGCCGCCGGGATCTTCGACGGCATCGACATCGACTGGGAGTACCCCGGCTCGCCCGACGGCCACCTCGGCAACCACTACGCGCCCGAGGACAAGCAGAACTTCACGCTGCTGCTCGCCGAGTTCCGCAAGCAGCTCGACGCCTACGGGGCCGCGCACGGCGGCAAGAAGTACCTGCTGACGGCGGCGATGCCGGCCGGCCAGGACAAGATCAAGAACATCGAGACCGACAAGGTCGGGCAGTACCTCGACTACGCCAACGTCATGACGTACGACATGCACGGCGCCTGGGACGGCGACGGGCCGACGTACCACCAGTCGCCGCTGTACTCGGGCGCCGACGACCCGACCGACGTGATCAAGCCGGGCACCCAGAAGTACTCGATCGCCAACGCGGTCGACTCCTGGCTGGACGGGAACGCGGCGTACGGCATCGCGGGCGGCTTCCCGGCGAACAAGCTCACCCTCGGGTACGAGTTCTACTACCGCGGCTGGAAGGGCGTCCCGGCGGGCAGCGCGGGCGGCCTCGCCCAGACGGCGACCGGCCCCTCGGGCGCACGGCCGCTGAGCCAGCAGCCGGGCATCGCCCACTACAAGGAGCTCGGCGGGATCGTCGACAACGCGGCGACGACGTACTGGGACGACCGGGCGAAGGCGTCCTACTTCTACAAGGACGGCGAGTTCTTCACCGGCCTGAACCAGAAGTCGATCCAGGCGCGCGCCGACTACGCGCACAGCCGGGGGCTCGCGGGCGCGATGATGTACTCGCTGCTCGGGCTCGACGACCGGACGACGCTCCTGAACCAGATCGTCACGGCGGTCGGCTCGTCCCCGTCCTCGACGCCGGACCCGACGACGCCGCCGACGACTCCCCCCACCACGCCGCCGACGACGCCTCCCACGACGCCTCCGACGACTCCGCCGACGACGGGCTGCACGGCCGCGGCCTGGGACAAGGGCGGTACGTACACGGGCGGGGCGCAGGTCTCCCACAAGGGCCACACCTGGAAGGCCAAGTGGTGGACGCAGGGCGAGGAGCCCGGGACGACGGGTGAGTGGGGGGTGTGGCAGGACCTGGGCGCGTGCTGATGTGAGCCGAGAGCCCCCTTCGGGGGGAAGCCGCCCCACCCCGTGCCGGGGGTGGGGCGGCTTTCTCTTGCCGGGGGCTCCGCCCCCGGACCCCCGCTCCTCGATTTTGTCCGCGGGTGAGTGGGGGCTGGTCGCGCAGTTCCCCGCGCCCCTCAAGAACGGGCTCCGCCCCGATCGACGGACGGGGGCTGGAGGTGCGGCGACCAGGAGGTACCCAGGGCCGCGGAGAACTGCGCGAGCAACCTCCCACCGGCCGGCAGGCGAACACCGGCCCCTTCAGGGGCGCGGGGAACTGCGCGAGCAACCCTCCACCGGACGGTCAGACGAACCCCGGGCCGACCCAGGGGCGCGGGGAACTGCGCGACCAGCCCCCACCGGACGGTCAGACGAACCCCGGGCCGACCAGGGGCGCGGGGAACTGCGCGACCGGCCACCCACTTACCCGCGGACGAACCCCGTTACTGCGGCACCCCGCACCCCCCGGACAGCATCGTCCCGATACACCCCGGCCCCACCGCCCGCGAATACAACCACCCCTGCCCCGTGTCGCACCCGATCCGCCGCAGCCGCCCCGCCTGGTGTGACGTCTCCACGCACTCCGCCGTCACCTTCAGGCCCAGCCGGTGCGCCAGTTGCACCAGTGCCTCGACGATCGTCTCGTCGGCGGGGTTGGGATGCGTACCGCCCTCGTCGTACTGGAAGCCCCGGACGAAGGAGCCGTCCAGTTTCAGGACCGAGACCGGCAGCCGGGAGAGGTACGCGAGGTTCGAGTAGCCCGTGCCGAAGTCGTCGATGGCGATCCGTACGCCCATGTCGGACAGGGCCTGGAGGGCCTGGAGGGGACGGCCCGCCGAGCCCATCACGGCGGACTCCGTGAGCTCCAGTTGCAGCAGGTGCGGCGCGAGGCCCGTCTCCGCGAGGATCTCCGCCACGTCCGCGACCAGGTCGGAGTCCCAGACCTGGCGCACGGCCACGTTCACGCTGACGAAGATCGGCGGCACCCCGGGGTGCTCGATCTGCCAGCGGCGTGCCTGCCGGCAGGCCGTGCGCAGGACCCAGCGGCCGAGCTGGACGATCGAGCCGTCTTCTTCCGCAATTCCGATGAACCGATTCGGCGCCAGTGTGCCGAACTGTGGATGGTTCCATCTGACAAGCGCCTCGACGCCCTCCACTGATCCGTCGGCCATCCCCACCAGCGGCTGGTACTCCAGCGCGAACTCGCCCCGCTCCACGGCCGGGCGCAGCGTCGAGGAGAGCGCCTGACGGGTCATCCGGTGCGCGTTGCGCTCGGGGTCGAAGAGGGTCCAGCGGGCCTTGCCGTCGGCCTTGGCCCAGTACAGGGTCGTGTCCGCGTCCTGCATCAGACCGGTGGCCGTCGTGCCCGCGACCGCCCGCTCCACCACGCCGATGGACGCCGAGACCGACAGCCGCTGCCCGGCCAGGTCGAACGGCTGCTGGAGCACCGCCAGTACGGACTTCGCCAGATCCGCCAGCTGCTCGGTCCCCGTCGAGTCCTCGACCAGGACCGCGAACTCGTCGCCGCCCAGGCGCGCCACCAGATGGCCGCCGCTGCGGGCGTAGCCGCTCTGGTCGGCGCAGTGCGTGAGGCGGGCCGCGACCGCCGACAGGAGCCGGTCGCCGATGCGGTGGCCCAGCGTGTCGTTGACGGCCTTGAAGCCGTCGAGGTCGAGGTAGCAGATCCCGATCCGGCCGGTGCCGCCGCGTCCGTACGTGGACGCCTCCATCGCCCCCGCGAGCCGCTCGAAGAAGAGCGTCCGGTTGGGCAGGCGGGTCACCGGGTCGTGCATCTGGAGGTGGCGCAGCCGCGCCTGGAGCTCGCGCCGGTCGCTGATGTCGGTGATCGAGAGGAGCGCTCCGGTCCCGTCGCGCACCGGCGAGACGGTGACCTCGGCCCACAGCGAGTGCCCGTCGGGGTGCTTGAGGCGGCGGGTGCAGCGGAACCGGGAGCGGCTGCCGTGCAGGACGTCCTGGTAGATGTGCCAAGTACGGGCGTCGGCGGCGAGGTCGACGAGGTCGGCGGCGGCCTGGCCGCACAGCTCGGTGGGCGCGGAGCCGAGCAGTTCGGCCAGCGCGTGGTTGACGGCGGTCACCGTGCCGTCCCGGTCGACGACGGCCATCGCCAGATGGGCCGCGTCGAACGCCGCGCGGTAGTCGCGCGGCTCGGCCGTGGTGCGCCCGACCGCGTGACGTTCGGGCGGTCGTCCCATGGGCCCCAGCGGCCCCTCCAGATCACGCTCTGTGACCGGTGGCCGCATGGTCCCGGGGGCTGCTCCCGGTCCTTCGGGGGTTCCGCTCACCGCTCGCTCCCGCTGTGCATTCGAGTCGTACAGAGATGTGGTCGGGGCCGTCGGCCGAGTGGAGGACAGCCGTCCGAGGCTGAATCCACGCAGGAAAGTGTGCCGATCATAGAGGCAGGCGCAATGGCCGAGCCAGCTCCACAGTCGTGATCATGCGCACCCGGGAGCACAGGCCGATCGTTTCTGCACGTGCCTGGCCAGCGGCGATTCACAAGTGACCAATTGTGACTTTCTGTAAGGCGTCGGGGTGTCGGGCTGGTGTCGGGCCCCTCACCCGCCTGGGGCAGCGGAACAGGGCGTAATCACACAAATCACCACAAGGTGGGTGAGGTGTCCCGCATTCCGTACCCGGAGGTCGACGTGGAGCGTCAGCTGACACCCGGGGGAGTGGAGCGTGCCCGGCTGCGCAGTGCCGCCGCCGCGCTCACCTCCCTGACCGCGGTCGCCGCCACCACCCTCGTGGCGGGCCCCGCCGTGGCCGCCAGATCCGCGATGCCCTGCGCCCTGCCCCGCACCGCGGCCCACCACTCGCTGGGAGTGGACACCTGGAACACCGCCTATCCCCGCCCGGTGCGCACGCTCAGGGCGGTGATGGTCTTCCTCTCCTTCCCGGACTCGGTGCCCGTGGCCGCCCCCAAGGACATCGCCACCGACTACTTCCCCGCGACCAGCGACTTCTTCGCCCGCGCCTCGTACGGGAAGTTCCGGCTCCAGGCCGACACACGGCCGGAGTGGGTGCGGATGCCGAAGCCGTCCACCTCCTACCGGATACAGCGCGACTGGGACCCGGACCGGCGCACCGAGTACCTGCGCGACGCCGTCACGGCCGCCGACCCGGGCGTGGACTTCTCCGCGTACGACATCGTCTACCTGGTCGCGGACCCGGACGCGCCGGGCGTCGACTCGGACGCCACCAAGGTCGTCAACTTCGACCAGCCGCTGCGGGTCGACGGGACGGACCTCAAGCGGGTCGTCACGGTCTTCGAACAGCACCCGCCGGACCGCAATGTCCTGGCGCACGAGACCGGGCACGTCTTCGACCTGCCCGACCTCTACCACCGCCCGGTCGACGGCAAGGGCGACTGGGACACGTACGTCGGCGACTGGGACGTCATGGGCAGCCAGTTCGGGATGGCCCCGGACCTGTTCGGCTGGCAGAAGTGGAAGCTGGGGTGGCTGGACCGGCGCCAGGTGGCGTGCGTGGCGACGCGCGGGTCCTCACGCCTGACCCTGGCGCCGCTCTCGGAGTCGCCCGCGCGGGTGGGCCACGGCGGCGTCCGGCTCGCGGTGGTGCGGACCTCGCAGGACAGCGCGGTCGCCATCGAGGCCCGGAACTCGGCGGGCAACGACCGTACGACCTGTACGTCGGGGCTGCTGATCTACCGGGTCCGCAGCGAGACGGCGTCGGGCACCGGCCCGGTCGAGGTCCTCGACACCCACCCCAATACGGGGGCGTGCTGGGAGCGCTCGGTCTACCCGGCGCTCGCGGACGCGCCGCTGAACGTGGGCGAGACGTTCACCGTGCCGGGGGAGGGGATCCGGATCGAGGCGACGGGGCGGACGCGGTCGGGGGGCTGGACGGTGAAGGTCACGCCGTAGGCGCGACGGCTCCGCCCCGGGCGTACCCGGCGGACCCGTCCGGGCATACGAAAAGGCCCCCCGCTCGCGCGAGGGGCCTTCTCCGTCTGTGCGCCGCCAGGGACTCGAACCCCGGACCCGCTGATTAAGAGTCAGCTGCTCTAACCAACTGAGCTAGCGGCGCCTGCTGACGTCGTAGACCTTAGCACCCTGATCGGCGGGAGGAAAAATCGATAAGCGCCGGTCGGCGGGGGCGCTGTCGCGGGCGGCCCGGACGCATGCCCACAGCAGTACGTCCGGGCCCGGCAGTCTGGGGTGGCGGGTGTCCGGGGCGATCAGCCAGCGGGCGGCGCCGGGGCGGCCGGGGTCCCCGGGGCGGCCGGTGCCGGGGCGGCCGATGCCGGGCACGGTGACCGCGTCGCCCGTGCCGTGGCAGAGCAGCGGCGGCACCTCGGCCCACTCCTCCCAGCCGAGCAGGGCGGGCAGGCGGTGGGCGGTGCCGGGGGTGGCGAAGAGCAGCATCCTGCCCCGGTGCCGGGCGACCGGCCCGGAGCCGGCGCCCTCGCCCCACAGCCGGTCCAGCATCCGGCGCCCGAAGAGGGCGGGTACGCCGACCACGTCGAAGACCGAGCCGCAGGGGAGCACGACGGGGGCGTCCGGGCGGTCCTCCCACAGGGCGAGGGTGCTGCGCGGGTACGAGCTCGCCGACGCCAGCCACGCGGCGCCCTCGGGGGTCACCTCCCCGGCACCGTCATGGGGGAGCAGGGCCTCGTCGCGCCGCATGATGCTCATGGGTCATAGGTCTACGGGTCGCGGCGCCCCCGTCTGGGCGGATTGCCGGAAACCGGGACGGGGTGGGGCGGGTAGGAGTATCTTGCGCGGCCGGTGGCATATGCCCGTGGGGTTGCCCGGTGTTTGGGTGCGGGTGGTGGTGGGTTGCTCGCGCAGTTCCCCGCGCCCCTGCAAGCCTGTGGCTGAGCCAACTGCTCGGGCTGCGGCCGACCCCCTGAGGGGCGCGGGGAACTGCGCGACCAGCCACCCACTCACCCGCAGACGAACCCCCCACCCCACCCCCTACCCCCGCTCCCCCCGCGACAGATCCCGGCCGAACTCGACCATCTTCTTCGCGTAGTCCTCGGTCCACTGCGCCCGCTCGGCGATGTCCGCCGCCGTGAGGCGGTCGAAGCGGCGGGGGTCGGCCAGCTGGGCCGCCGCGATCGCCTGGAACTCCACCGCCCGGTCCGCCGCCGCGCGGAACGCCAGCGCCAGTTCCGTGGAGCGCGACAGCAGCTCCCGGGGGTCGTCGATCGACTCCAGGGCGAAGAAGTGCTCCGGGTCGGCGGCGGCCTCGGCCGGCTCGAACAGCAACGGCGCCGGCCTCAGCCGCTGCTCTTTCCGCTCGGACTCCGCCATCGGGTCTCCTCCTGCCGCAGTTCAGCGGCCCGGAGTTCGCCCCGGGCCACCCTCCATTGTCCCGCGCCCCGCAAGTGGGCCTCACGCCGTCCGCGCGCCCCCTACGGCCGCCACCGCACCCGGTGCTCCGCCAGATGCGTGAGGACCGCGTGGTTCGCCTCCCAGCCGTCCGGGGCTGCAACCATGGGCCGCTTCCAGCGGCGTGCCGGACTCCGTCCGGCGGTCCGGCGGGGTGCTCGCCGCCGGACAGGCAGGAGCCGGAGCGCCGGTCACGGCCGCCACCGCACCCGGTGCTCCGCCAGATGCGTCAGGACCGCGTGGTTCGCCTCCCAGCCGTCCGGGAACTTCACCGTGACCCCCAGCTGGACCGGCTCGGTCGAGGGGTGTTCGTCCAGCAGGTCCGTCACGCCCGCCCGGCACACCACCACGCAGGCGTGCCGGTGGCGGGAGGCCAGGACGCACAGGCGGCCCGTCTCCAGGTGGAACGCCGTGGCGTCCGGGCGCCCCGACAGCGGGTGCAGGACGACCGTCACGTCGAACTCGCGGCCCTGGAGCCGGTTCGCCGTGTCCACCGCGACCCCGCTCACCCCCAGCTCCGCGAGCGCGGCCCGCACGGCCGCCGCCTGGTCGCGGTGGGCGGTGCCGACGGCGACCCGGGCGGCGGTCAGCGGCGCCGGGTCCGGGGAACGCTCGCTGGTCGCCGCGCCGCCCCGGTCGAGCAGCCTGCGGACCACCTGGGCCACCGCCCGTACCGCCTCCGGGTCGGTGCGCGGGGTGTGCCGCGCCGGCAGCTCCAGCAGGGCCCAGCCCGACTCGGCCGCCTCGTCCAGCGCCCGGTCCGGCGCCGAGCCGTCGGAGGGGACGCCGAAGGAGAGCCGCCGGTCGCCGTGGTCCGTACCGCTGCGGAACGGTGTGTACGGGTAGAACGCGTCGGAGACCAGCGGCGCCGCAGACGCGGGCAGCCGCCAGGAGACGGGCAGCCGGTGCTGCGGCAGCTCGGGGTTGTGGGCGAGCAGCGTCGTCACCGCGCTCGCCGACGGGTCGTAGGAGAGCCCCGCCCACTGCTCGGAGTCCGCGATCGCGAACGGGTCCAGCTGGCCCGGATCGCCCACGAACAGCGCCCGCTCGAACAGCCCGGCCACGGCGAGCAGCGCGTCCGAGCGCATCTGGTACGCCTCGTCCACGATCGCGTGCGCCCACGGCTCGACGTCCTTGACGTGCGCCCACTTCGCGGCCGTCGACAGCACGATGTCCAGACCGGCCAGATCGGCGGCCCTGGACGACTTGCGTACGTGCGCCAGGTCGTCCAGCGCCTTGTCGTACGGGTCGGCGTCGCTGCTGTGCAGACGGCCCACCGGCAGCTCCGGCTGCTGCTCGGCGAGGCGCAGGACGAGGTCGTCGACCTGGGCGTTGGTCTGCGCCACCACCATCAAGGGGCGCCCGGCGGCGGCCAGTTCGAGCGCCGCGCGCACCACGAGCGTCGACTTGCCGGCGCCCGGCGGCGAGTCCACGACGACGCCCCGGGCCTCGGCGTGCAGGGTGTCGTGGAGGATCCTCCCGGTGGCCTCGGCCGCCGCCGTACCCGGGTCGAAGCCGCGCTCGGCACGGATCACAGCAGGTCCTCTGGGGTGAGGGGGTCGGGGTGTTCCACGTCCGTGCCCGGCGGGCCGCCGTGGGTCCACGGGGTGGCCTCCGGGTCCGGCAGCTTCGGGCCGCCGCGCTGGTCGTGCTCGAAGAGCGTCCAGCACACCCGGTCGCCCTTCTCGGGCACCGATCCGGGCGCGGGGTCCTTGCTCCGGCCCATCTTGTCGAGCAGGCGCAGCACGAGCGAGCCGTCCCGCTCGTACCCCACGAACTCCGCCGACTGGGGCTTGCCGTCCAGCGAGCGGAACACCTTCGCCCGCTCGGCCAGGTGCGGCGCGTCACCGGTGCGCACGGTCACCAGCGGGCGCGGGCTCGGCCGCTTCGACTCCGACCAAGCCATCACCACCTCGACGACCTCGCCCGCGAACGCCTCGCCCGCGAGGCGCCGCCCGGCCATCACCAGCGGGTCGTCCAGCGCCTCCTGCGCCTCCAGCTGCGCCTGGGCGCTCTCCCGCGAGGCGAGCTTGGCCGCCGCCGTCACCGCGTCGTCGCGGCGGGGCTGCGGCGGCTCACCGGCCCGCACCCGGTCCCGGTGGGCGGTGAACGACCAGCGGTCGCGGGTCCAGCGGTCCGCCGCGCGCGGCGCCTCGGGCAGCTCCCGCAGCAGGTCCAGGGAGCGCCACACCGCGTCCCAGGTGGGTCGCAGCTGGCCTCCGACCAGTCGGCGGATCTCCTGCTCGGCCCGGGTCAGGGCGGCCAGGCGCGCGTCGGCCGCCTCGCCGTCCTGCGCCGCGGACAGCGCCTGGCGGGCCCGGTCGTAGCGGTCGATCGCCGGGGCGAGCAGCTTGTTGTCGAAGGCCGGGTCGGTGGCCGGGCCCGCGGGCGGGCACAGCAGCTGGCCGTCCCGGTCGCGGGCCAGCTCGGCCCGCAGGGCCGCCTCGGCGCCCGTGGCACCCTCGGGCGGGTCGATCCAGGCGAGCAGCGCCCCCAGGTGCTGGTCCTCCAGGCCGGACTGGCCGGTCGCCCAGTGCCGGGCGAGCAGATCGGTGGCGGCGAGCAGCAGCGCGGAGCCGGGGACGCGGGCGCGCTCCCCGTAGTGCGTCAGCCAGCGGCCGAGCAGCGGGACGCGCGGCGGCGCGGGGTGCGGGGTGTCCGGGTCCTGCTCGGCGGTCCG
The DNA here is from genome assembly GCF_055580545.1 of Streptomyces sp. NPDC031670. Taxonomy (NCBI): domain Bacteria; kingdom Bacillati; phylum Actinomycetota; class Actinomycetes; order Kitasatosporales; family Streptomycetaceae; genus Streptomyces; species Streptomyces sp. NPDC031670. Next base: position 184,058 of record NZ_JBVILC010000007.1, read on the forward strand.
GCGAAAGCGCATGGAGCGGCCGAGCAGCCGTACGAAGTCGACGGCGGCCCGGCCCGGCACCACGATCTGCGGCGCGTCGGCGCACAGCTCGACCTCGACCTTGACCTTCTTGCCGGTCTCCGGGTCCGTTTCGTTGCGCTCGGCGGCCTCCACCTCGTCCGCGTACGCGTCCAGATGCGGCAGTACGGCGTCGGCGAGCTCGGCGAGGAAGGCGAACCGCAGCTCGCGGTCGCGCGGCTGCGGCACGACGAGCAGCCGGGGCGCCTCGCGGTCGGTCCCCACCAGCGCGCCGAGCGGCGCCCCGGCCTCTCCGGAGGTGGTCAGCGGGACGAGCACGAGAGGCCGCTCGGACAGATGCCGGTGGCGCACGGTGGCCAGCGGCGCGGCCCGTCCGGCCTCGACGGCCTCCAGCCGCGCGAGGGTGGCGATCAGCGACATACCGCGCCTCCGGTGGCCGCGCCCTCCAGGGCCTCCGCCCGCAGGGCCGCCGCCCTGCGCAGCGCCGCCACCGCCGGGTCGGCCGGGTCGCCCGTATGGCCGCGCGCCGCGTCCAGGACCGCGCCGACGCTGGTCAGCCCGCCCAGCTCGGCCCGCAGGCCGCGGCCGAGCGCCGTCACCGCGGCCACGGAGCGGGCCCGCTCGCGGCAGTGGAAGGCCAGCTCGCAGGCGGCCAGGCACTCCGGCGCGTACGTCGCCGGGACCGACTCGACCGTGTCCACCAGCTCGGGGGCCGGCCGGTCCAGCGCGAAGCTGGCGCCCGGCGGCAGGGCGTCGGCGATCTCCTCGATCCGGGTGAGCCGGGCCAGCTGGCGCCGGGTCACCGACAACTGCTTGCGCACGTCCACCAGGGAGGCGGTCGGCAGGTTGGAGAAGTCCTTGGGGCAGACGAGCAGCACCGAGTGCGCGACGGCGGGGGCCGGGGAGGCTGTGTCCTGCGGCCCTCCCACCAGCCCCGCCACCCGCTCCAGTGCCAGTACGTACACCGCCGCCTGGCGTGCCGCGGCGCCCACCTTGGCCGGGTCGGCCGCCGCGTCGATCATCGGGAAGGACTTGATCTCCACGACCGTCCAGCGGCCGTCCGGGGCGATGACCACCGCGTCCGGCTCCAGGTAGGCGGGGGAGCCCGCCACCTCGAGGGTCAGCATCGGGTGGTCCAGGAGCGTCCATCCGCCGGACGCCGTCGCCTCGCGCAGCGCGAGCGCCGTGCGGGCGGCCCGGCCCTCGGGACCGGCCGCCGCCAGGTCGGGGACTGCCGCGTCCTTGGGCGGTTCGCCGCCGGTGCGCTCGTGCAGCAGGCGCAGCAGTTCCGTACCGCCGTCGGACTTCACCCGGGCCTCGAAGGTGTTGCCGCGCGCGATGGCGAACTGGGACTGGCCGAACGCCGCCGACGGGGAGCCCAGCGCCTCGGCCAGCGCGCCCTTGTCGACGCCCGCTCCGTCGAGCAGGGCGCGGCGGCGGCAGCCCGGGTTGGCGGCCAGCGCCGCCAGCGCCCGGGCGTCCAGCGGGCGCGGCACGGTGGTGGGACCGCGCAGCTCAGCGAGCCGCTGACGAATGGCTGTCGCCCGCTCCCGCGGTGGAGTCGTCGGACGCGCGCTGCCCTGGGATTCGCTCACCCGGGGAAGTCTTGCATCCGGCACTGACAATCGGGGCCGGTGCGGCGAACGAGCCGGGTGCGACACGGGCGCGCACCGCGTTCGCGAGCCGCATCGCGGGCCGGGAGAGCAGCAGTCCGAGCCCCATCACGACCGCCCCGGCGACCGCGTCGAGCAGATAGTGGTTGGCGGTGCCCATCACCACGAACGTGATGGTCAGCGGGTACGCGACGCCCAGCACCCGGGTCCAGCGCCGGCCGCCGAACCGCCACAGCATCACCCCGCACCACAGCGCCCAGCCCACATGGAGGCTCGGCATCGCCGCGTACTGGTTGGTCATGCCGCCCATGCCGCGCGGTGCGCTGGCCTCGCCGCCCCACCAGCCGTACGAGCTGTACTGCGCCATGGTGTCGACGAAGCCGTGCGAGGGGTCGAGCAGACGCGGCGGGCAGGTCGGCAGCAGCGAGAAGCCGATCAGGCCCATGAGGGTGGAGAGCATCAGCCAGGTGCGGGCGGCGCGGTAGCGCACCGGGCGGCGCCGGAAGAGCCACACCAGGATCGCCGGCGTCACCAGGTAGTGCAGCGACGCGTAGGCGAAGTCGGCGGGTATGCCGAGGGAGGGGGTGCGGGTGAAGAGCCGGTTGAGCGGGTGCTCGGCGTTGAGGTGCAGGTACTTCTCGATGCGCAGGATCGCCAGACCGTGGTCCACGGCCTGCGACTCGTCGCCGCTCACCAGGAGTCGGCCCGCCGAATAGGCGGCATACACGATGGCGATGAGCGGCAGCTCGGTCCACCAGCGGGGCCGAGGCGCGGGGTGCTGCATCTCCGGACCCTCTCCATCTCTTCTTCAGGGCCCCGTCGGGCCCCGTTCAGGTGTTCAACCGTACGGTGGTCGTGGGCGCGCGCGTGCACCCACCCCCGAAGGACGCAGGGGAGGGCCGCGAGGGTGCGCGATGATGGAGGTGAACCTCCGCCGAACCCTCGGCATTCTGCACGCGCCCCGGGAGTGACCTGACATGCCAGCCGCCGAACCGCGCATCCTGCTCGCCCGGCACGGGCAGACCGAGTGGTCGCTCGCCGGCAGGCACACCGGCCGTACCGACATCCCGCTCCTGGAGGAGGGCCGCCGGGGCGCGAAGCTGCTCGGCGAGCGCCTGCACCGCGCGCCCTGGGACGGCCTGGCGGACGTCGAGGTCCGTACGAGTCCGCTGGTGCGCGCGCGGGAGACCTGCGACCTGGCCGGATTCGGGGAGCGCGCGCGTGACTGGGACGCGCTGATGGAGTTCGACTACGGGGCGTACGAGGGGCTCACCCCGGCCCAGATCAAGGCGGGGCGGCCCGACTGGTTCATCTGGCGCGACGGGGTCGAGGGCGGCGAGACGCTGGCCCAGGTGTCGGACCGGGCGGACGAGGTCGTCGAGTGGGCGCGGTCGGCCGGGCGGGACGTGCTGGTCTTCGCGCACGGGCACATCCTGCGGTCGATCGCGGCGCGCTGGCTCGGCGAACCGATCGGCTTCGCGGCCCGCATCAAGCTCGATCCGACGTCGCTGTCGGTGCTGGGCTGGGCGTACGGGGCTCCGGCGGTCGAGCGGTGGAACGACACGGGGCACCTGGAGGTCTGAGGCCTGCCGGGGCCTGCGCCCCGCACCCGCCCCGGCCGCAACGGCTACACCGACGCCCTCCGTTCGAGGAACGTCCGCACCTCCGGGCAGTTCCCGTGGGGAGCCAGAATCCGGGCCGTGTCCGCCAGCATCGCCTGGATGCGGGTGGACTGGACCTCGGGGAGGAGGTCGAGGACCTGGTGACCGGCCGCCGCCGACTCCGTGGGGGAGCCGGCGCGGGCCAGGTCGTCGGCGAGTTCCGCGCGGTACAGGGCCAGGTTGCGGGCGAAGTGCGGGTCCTGGAGACAGGCCGCGCGGTGGGCGTGGCGGGCCGCACGGGACCACTCGCCCAGTGCCGACCAGCACTGCGCCTCCAGCATCTCCAGCTCGGCCTCCACGAAGAACGTCATCCACTCCGGGTCCCGCTCGGACGGGCCGCGCGCGAACAGCGTGTGCGCCCGGGCGAGCGACTGCTCGCACGCCCCCCGGTCCCCGAGCCCGGCCCAGCCGCCGGCCTCCCGCAGGCTGAGCAGCGCGAGCAGCCGGGGCGAGCCGAGCCGGCGGGCCGCGCGCCCGCCCGCCTGCGCGGCCCGCAGCGCCTCGCGCGGCCGGCCCGCGTCCCTGGCCAGGAACGACATATTGCAGAAGGCGTGCGCCTCCAGGGCCGGGTCGCCCGCGAGCCGGGCGGTCGCCAGCGCCTCCGCGTAGTGCGAGCGGGCCTCCTCGTAGTGGCCCGAGTCATGGGCGAGCCATCCCACCGAGATGGCGAGCTCGCCCGCGCCGGCGTGCAGCCGGTCGGCCGTGGAGCGGCGCGCGGTACCCGCGTCGAGCAGCGCGTAGGCGGTGCGCAGCGGCTGGGCGGCCCTGCGGTAGAGCCCGTTCGCGCCGTGCCGGTCGTCGAGCAGCCGGATCCGCCGTACCGCCTCCTCGACCGCGCCCACCTCGGCCTCGCCGACCCGCCGCACCGAGTGGTGGACGCGGTCCTGGGGCGCGGCGCCCGCGTACTCGGGCAGCAGCCCCAGGGAGACGGCCGCCAGGGTGGCGGAGCCGCCGGTCATGAACGCGCGACGCAGCACGTCGCTCTCCTCGTCATTACGGTTTTCCTCGTGGTCGATGGTGCCGCAGGGGGGTGCGGGGTGCTGTTGACGCGCCGCGGACGCGGGGGTCGCACCACACCCCGCACGCGCCCCCCGGCCCCGTACCGCCTCACGCGACGAGAACCCCATGTCGGCCAGCGTCAAACCCGGGAACATGTGGCGGAACACGCGTTCGTAGGCGTAGTTGGGGCAACGGATCTCGCCCGCCTCCACCCGTCCGACGTACCGCGCGTCACAGGCGACCTGTTCACCGATCTCGCGGGCCGCTCTGCGGACCGCCGCCGCGAACTCGCCGGGGGAGCGCTGCCCCCGCAGTTCGCGGAAGGCGGTGTTGGGGCCCTTGGCGGGACTCCGTTCGGGGGGACGTGCGGCGGAGTTCGCTCCGGCACGGGGATCCGTGGTCGTCGCCATGGCTCAACAGCTCTCTCTGGCGTGGTGGTGCGGAGCAAGAAGGTACCGACAACCTCGGCCACCACAACCGAAGTTTGGCTACAAAAGGGATATCTCATCCCTGATCTGCCATGAACTGCCATCCTTTGCGGCGGCATACCGCCGTAGCCGTTGACAGCGAACGGCGTTGAACCATGTGGATACCGCCAACCCGCAGAAACCACGTGGGGGTTGCCTTGTTGGAGGCCGGCATGGACATCAATGGCACCGGGACGACCACGACGACCGTGCGGCACCGGCCCGGCCGGGACGCCGGTGGACCGCCGGGCGGCGAGGAGCCCTGCGACCTGGTCACCGTGCCCGCGCGGCAGGGCCTGGAGGCGGTGGACATCCTGCGCCGCGCCGTCGCCCCGGCGGCCGTCGGCCCGGTGCTCCACGACGGCGCCTGCGACACCCTGGGCTTCCTGGTGCCGCCCGGCACCGCCGCCGCCTGGGACGTGCCGGGCAGCGCCTGCACCGAGACGAACGGACGCGGTCTGCGCCTGCCCGGGCCGGCCGCCGGGCCGCCGGTCTCCGGCAGCGGCTGGCTGCTCCCGCCGGACGCGGTGACGGTCACCGACCCGGCCGTGCTGCGCCTCGCGCTGGGCGAGGCCGCCCGGCTCATCAAGGCCGCGGACGGCATCACCGAGGCGGGCGGCAGATAATGGTCGGATGGCGGCACGAAGCGGTACGAAGAACACGGCGAAGGGCGGGGCGAAGGCCGCGCAGGGCGGGCGGCGCGGTCGCCCGGCCGCCCCGCAGGCCGTCGTGGAGCCGGTCGACGGCGGCCTCGCCGAGCTGATACCGGACCGGGACCGCCCCCGCGGCTGGACGCTGCTGCTCGACGGCGCCCCCCAGTCCCACGTCGACCTGGACGCGCCGGAGCGGCTCACCTTCGAGTACCAGCGCCGCCTCGGCCACGTCATCGACCTGGCCGGCGAGCCGGGCCGCCCCCTCCAGGTGCTGCACCTGGGCGGCGGCGCCCTCACCCTCGCCCGCTACACGGCCGCCACCCGTCCCCGCTCCACCCAGCAGGTCGTCGAGATCGACGCGGCGCTCGTGGCACTGGTCCGCCGCGAGCTGCCGCTCGATCCACAGGCCCGCATACGGGTGCGCTCCCTGGACGCGCGCGAAGGTCTCGCCAAGCTCCCGGACGGCTGGGCCGACCTGGTCGTCGCCGACGTCTTCAGCGGCGCCCGCACCCCGGCCCATCTGACCAGCACCGAGTTCCTGGGCGAGGTGCGCCGGGTGCTGCGGCCCGGCGGGATCTACGCGGCCAACCTCGCCGACGGCCCCCCGCTGACACATCTGCGCGGCCAGATAGCCACCGCCGCCGGGCTCTTCCCCGAACTGGCGCTCGCCGCCGACCCGACCGTGCTGCGCGGCAAGCGGTTCGGCAACGCGGTCCTGCTCGCCTCGGACGTGCCGCTGCCGGTGGCCGAGTTCACCCGCCGGATCGCGGGCGACCCGCACCCCGGACGCGTCGAACACGGGCGTGCGCTCGCCGACTTCACCGGCGGGGCGTCCCCGGTGACGGACGCGACCGCCAAGCCGTCCCCCGTACCGCCGCCCGCGGTGTTCCGCTAGGAAGGTGGAGACTCGGCGACCGCGGGCTCAGCCCCGGTCGTCCAGCTCCACGGTCGGCGCGTGGTCGTACCAGGTGCAGAAGACCGACACCTCGCGCGTGCCCCGGCTGAACGTCACCCGGATCCACGTCGGCTGCTTCCACACCTGCATCCGCCAGCCCGAGTCCGGCGTCGCCGTCACCAGCTCCGCCGAGGCGGTGCCGATGTCGAAGACGACCCGGCCGCCGTCGACGTTGTAGCCCTTCACGTTTCCGGAGGAACCGGAGGAACCGTAAGAACCGGAAGAGCTCGAAGAAGGGCGGTCGGAGGGCGACTTGGGCGGTGGCGGCGCGGCGGGGGAGCGGCCCGGTTGCCTGCCGCCCGGGTCCGAAGGCGTACCGGAGGGGCTGGTGGACGGCGACGGCGAGTCCTTCGGCCGCCGCGTCGAGGAGGCGAGCGGCCGTACCCCCTGGGTGGTGTGCCCGTCACCGGTGAGCGGAACCGCGCGCGGGGGGTCGTACGCCGTCCCGGCCATCACCGTGTGCACGCCCCACCAGGAGAGCGTGACCGCCGCCCCGGTGGCCAGCGACCAGGCGCAGACGTGAACGATTCCTCGGTGCATCGGGGTCATATCGGGGGCCATACTGCCCCACGCGCCCCACGCGTGTCCCCTATCGCGGCCTCCCGCCGCCTCCCGCACCCTCTCGTCCCGGCCGGGACCGGTGTACTCCGGATGACGTACGGTGCCGCCCATGGCAAGTGTGCTCGTGGTCGAGGACGACCAGTTCGTTCGCTCCGCCCTCATCCGCCACCTCACCGAGGCCTCCCACACCGTACGGAGCGTCGGCACGGCGCTGGAGGCGCTGCGCGAGGTGGCCCATTTCCGCTTCGACGTGGTCGTCCTCGACCTCGGACTGCCCGATCTCGACGGGGCCGAGGCGCTGAAGATGCTCCGCGGCATCACCGACGTACCGGTGATCATCGCGACCGCGCGGGACGACGAGACGGAGATCGTCCGGCTGCTCAACGACGGCGCCGACGACTACCTGGTCAAGCCGTTCTCCGTGGAGCACCTGTCCGCCCGGATGACGGCCGTGCTGCGCCGGGCGCGGGCCGCGGGCGCCGAGCCGCCGCCGACGCTGATCCGGGTCGGCGGCCTCTCCATCGACCCGCTGCGCCGGCAGGCCGAACTCGACGGGCTGCGGCTCGATCTGACCCGCCGTGAGTTCGACCTGCTGGCGTTCCTCGCCGGGCGGCCCGGCGTGGTCGTACCGCGCAAGGAGCTGCTGGCCGAGGTGTGGCAGCAGTCGTACGGCGACGACCAGACCATCGACGTCCATCTGTCCTGGCTGCGCCGCAAGCTCGGCGAGACCGCCGCGCAACCCCGCTATCTGCACACCCTGCGCGGGGTGGGTGTGAAGCTGGAGCCACCGCGGGCGGAGCCCGGCCGATGAGATGGGCCCTGGTGAAGGTCGCGGTCGCCGTCACCCTCATGGTGGTGCTCGCCTTCGCCGTACCGCTGGGGCTGGTCATCAAGGAGATGGCGCGCGACCGCGCCTTCTCCAACGCCGAGCGCCAGGCCGCCGCGATCGGCCCCACCCTGTCGATCACCACCGACCGGGACGCGCTGGAGCGGGCCGTCGCCTCCACCCAGGCGGGCGCGGCGGGCCGGATGGCGGTGCACATCCCGGCGCCGCCGGACGGCGCGCCCCTGGAGATCGGCAAGCGGCGGGCGGCCCGCAAGGATCTGGACGCGACCCGCAAGGTGGTCCGCGCGTACATCTCCGGCGTCCCCGGCGGCTCCGCGCTCCTCCAGCCGACCGCGCTGAGCTCGGGCGAGATCGCGATCGTCGAGGTGTACGTCCCCGAGGCCGAGGTCACCAACGGCGTGGCCACGGCGTGGCTGGTCCTCGCGGGCGTGGGCATCGCGCTCGTCATCGGCTCGGTCGCGGTGGCGGACCGCCTGGGCGTACGGATGGTGCGCCCCGCACAGCGGTTGGCGGGGGCGGCGCACGACCTGGGCGAGGGGAGGCTCGGGGCGCGGGTGCCGGAGGAGGGGCCGGCGGAACTGCGTTCGGCGGCGGTCGCCTTCAACTCGATGGCCGACCAGGTGGTCCAACTCCTGGCGAACGAACGGGAGCTGGCGGCCGATCTCTCCCACCGGCTGCGCACCCCGCTGACGGTGCTGCGCCTCAACGCCGCGTCCCTGGGGGACGGTCCGGCAGCCGAGCAGACGCGGGCGGCGGTCGAGCAGCTGGAGCGCGAGGTCGACACGATCATCCGTACGGCCCGGGAGGCCAAGCCGCAGACCCAGCCGGCCGGGGCGGGGGCCGGGTGCGACGCGTCCGAGGTCATCCGGGACCGGATGGCGTTCTGGTCGGCGCTGGCGGAGGACGAGGGCCGGGAGGTGCGCCTCGCGGGCGTCGACCGGCCCGTCCGTATCCCGGTCGCCCGGCCCGAACTGGCCGCCGCGCTCGACGCGATGCTCGGCAACGTCTTCCGGCACACCCCGGAGGGCACGGCCTTCGCGGTGGACGTCCACAACGGCGAGGACGCGGTGATCGTCCTGGTCTCCGACGCGGGCCCCGGCATCGCCGACCCCCGGGCGGCCCTGGCCCGGGGATCGAGCGGCGGCGGCTCGACTGGCCTGGGCCTGGACATCGTGCGGCGGATGGCGGAGGCGACGGGGGGCGACGTGCGGCTGGGGCGGTCGGTGCTGGGCGGGACGGAGGTGCGGGTGTGGATCGGGCTGGGCGGCGCCGGCACGAGGCCGTCAAGAATCCGCCGCCGTGGCAGACGCCGCCGCCCGGAGCTACGGCGCACGGGCCCGCCTGCGGCGTAGGGGCGGGGTCGCCGGGGCGTGGGGGGCGATGCGGTGGGCCGGCCTTCGTTTTTGGCTGCGGACCGTGGTGGGTTGCGCGCGCAGTTCCCCGCGCCCCTGGGTGGCCGGGGGCGCAGCCCCGCAGCGGGTCGGTGGGCCGAGGGGTCCGGCTCCCCGGCCCCCGTCCCCCTAGGGGCGCGGGGAACTGCGCGAGCAACCCCCACCGGCCCGCAGAAGAACCCCCCGGAATTAACCGCACCACATCGCCCCCTTAAGCGAACCCTAAGATCCCCAACCCCCGCCCCCCACGCCCCATTTGCCCGTTTCCCAACGGCTAGCGTGCTGCCCGCACCCCATCACCCCCTCACCCCCAACCACTCAAATCCCCCCCACCTCCCAAGGGCAGGCGCACTCATGACCCACCCCCGTACCCACCGCCGCCGCGCCACCGGCAAGGCGAAGGCGATCGGCGCCATAGCCACCGCCGGTGCCATCGCGGGCGCCGCCATCGTCCTCACCGGCACCGCGCACGCCGCCTCCGTCGCCGCCGCGTACACCAAGACCAGTAGCTGGGACGGCGGTTACACCGGGCAGTACGTCATCACCAACGACACCGGCAAGGCCCTCCCCGACTGGACCCTGGAGTTCGACCTCCCCGCCGGGACCAAGCTCTCCTCCCTCTGGAACGGTGAGCAGACCGTCAAGGGCCGGCACGTCACCGTGAAGCCCGCCACCTGGGACAGGAACGGCCTCGCCGCGGGCGCGTCCGTCACCGTCGGCTTCGTCACCAGCTCCACCGGCACGGCGGGCGACCCCACCGGCTGTCTGATCAACCAGGAGAAGTGCTCGGCCGGCACCGGCGCCACCCCCGCCCCGACCGGCCGCCCGACGACGAAGCCGACCCCGACCACCCAGCCCACCAGCCAACCCACCACCCCGCCCACCACCCGCCCCACCGCCACCGCTAAACCCACCCCCGGCCCCACCGAGCCCACCACCCCCCAGCCCCCCACCACCGGCACGACCTCCCGCTTCGCCCCCTACATCGACACCTCGCTCTACCCCGCGTACGACCTCGTCGACACCGCCACCAAGACCGGCGTGAAGGAGTTCCACCTCGCCTTCATCACCTCCGGCGGCGGCTGCACCCCGCTCTGGGGCGGTGTCAGCGGTCTGGACAGCGACGCCGTCGCCGCACAGATCGGCGCCCTGCGCGCCAAGGGCGGCGACGTACGCGTCTCCTTCGGCGGCGCGTCCGGCTCCGAACTCGGTCTGGTCTGCAAGAGCGCCGACGAGCTCGCCACCGCGTACGGCAAGGTCATCGACGCGTACAAGCTCACGAAGGTCGACTTCGACATCGAGGGCGCGGCCCTGCCGGACACCGCCGCCAACGCCCGCCGCGCGCAGGCCGTCGCGCGGCTCCAGAAGTCCCACCCCGGCCTCGACGTGTCGTTCACGCTGCCGGTGATGCCGGAGGGCCTCACCCAGCCCGGCGTCGACCTCGTCGCCGACGCCAAGAAGAACGGCGTCGCCGTCTCGGCCGTCAACATCATGGCGATGGACTACGGCCCGGCGTACAGCGGTGACATGGGCACGTACGCCATCCAGGCCGCCACCGCCACCCAGGCCCAGATCAAGGGCGTCCTCGGACTCTCCGACGCCGCCGCCTGGAAGGCCGTCTCCGTCACCCCGATGATCGGCGTCAACGACGTCAACACCGAGACGTTCAAGGTCGACGACGCCACCCAGCTGGTGGACTTCGCCAAGTCCAAGGGCCTGGGCCGGCTCGCGATGTGGTCCGGCGCCCGGGACAAGCAGTGCGCGGGCGGCGCCAAGAACTCCGCCGACCCGACCTGCTCCTCCATCGTCCAGGAGCCGCTGGCCTTCACCAAGGCCTTCGCCGCCTTCAAGTAGCCCCGACCCCCGGACCCCACAGCCCCCGGGCCCCACCCCAGCGCGCGCCCCGCCGGTTCACCCCCCACCCGGCCGGGGCGCGCGCCTCCTCCGTACGAGGACGAGCACCCCCAGCGCGCACGCCACCCCCACCACCGCCTCCCACGGCACCACCCCCACCACGGCCAGTACGCCCAGCAGCGGCAGTCCCACCAGCAGCAGCGGCGCCACCGAATACCCCCTCACGCGCGCTCACTTCCCCGCGCCGCGTCCAGGTAGGACGACAGGTCGTCCCACTGCCCCGGGCGCGCCGTCGCGTCACCGCTCAGGGCGGCCGGATCCGCGCGCCACGCCTCCCGTACTCCCGCCGAGACCGCCCGGTCCCCGCCGCCGAACAGCGCGCTCAGCTCGTCCATCCGCGCCACCAGCTTCCGTACCGGGGCGGCGGTCGGCGGTGTCCCGGCCGTGCGCAGCGCCTCGGCCCGCCGGTACAGCTCGGGCCACTCGACCTCCAGGAGGTAGTGCGCGGCCGGGCCGAGCGCGGCGGCGCGTGCGCCCAGGGCGCTCACCTGCTCGTCGTCCAGGTGGTGGCGCAACGCGCGCTCGGCCGCCGGACCCGCCGCCCCGGTCGCGCGCAGCGCCGACAGCACCGCCTCGGTCGTGGGCGCGCGCCCCTCGGCGAGCTCCTCCTCGATGTGGAGCAGCCGCTGCCGCAGCGCGCCGAGTGACGCCAATGCCTCCTCGACGCCCGCGCGATGGTCGCGCAGCACCCGGGTCGGGTCGAGGCCGGAGTCGAGGCAGACGGCGATGGACTCCAGGCCGAGACCCAGGCCGCGCAGGGCCAGGACCTGGTAGAGGCGGACGATGTCGTCCTCGGTGTACTCGCGGTGCCCTCCCGCCGTGCGCCGGGACGGTGAGAGCAGCCCGATGGCGTCCCAGTGGTGCAGGGTGCGGACGGTCAGCCCGCTGGACTCGGCCAGCGGACCCACCTTCCAGGTCGTGGAAGCGGTCATGGCCCCTACGATGCCTCCTGACGTGGCGTGAGGTTCAAGCGCCGAACGGCGACCGCCACCGCGATCGCCGCCGCCACCCCCTGCGCACCGTCACGCCGACGGCGCCGCATCCGGCAGCTCGCCCGTCCGCGCCACCTCCCCGTACCACCGCGCGCTGGACTTCGGCGTACGGGTCTGCGTCTCGTAGTCGACGTACACCGCCCCGAAGCGCTTGCCGTAGCCGTACGCCCACTCGAAGTTGTCGAGCAGGGACCACAGGAAGTACCCGCGTACGTCCGCCCCGTCCCGCATCGCGCGGCGCACCGCCGCGAGGTGGCCGTGCAGATAGCGGATGCGGTCGGGGTCGTGCACCGAGCCGTCGGGGGACGGCTTGTCGTCGTACGCGGCGCCGTTCTCCGTGATCATCAGCGGTACGCCGGGCGCCTCGCGGGTGTAGCGCATCAGCAGGTCGTACAGCCCCGTCGGGTCGATCGACCAGTCCATCGCGGTCAGCTCGCCCGGCGGCTGGTGGAAGACGACGGAATCGGCCCCGGGCCAGGGCGAGTGGGCGCTCGCGCCGTGCCCGTCGGGGCGGGGTACTCGCAGGTCAGGGCCCTCGCCGGGGCCGTTGTCAGTGGCGGCGGATACAACTGAGGGTGCGTAGTAGTTGATGCCCAGCACATCGAGGGGGTGCTTGATGGTGCTCAGATCGCCGTCGTGGACGAACGACCAGTCGGTGAGCCGCGCGGTGTCCCGCAGCAGGTCCTCGTCGTACGCGCCCTTGAACATCGGCCCGGTGAACACCCGGTTGGCGAGCGCGTCGATGCGCCGCCGCGCGTCCAGGTCCGCGGGGGACTGGGTGCGGGCCCTGACCGCGCTCGGGTTGAGGCTGACCGCCAGCCTGGCGGCCTTCGGCAGCCTGGCGCGCAGGGTCTGGGCGGCCAGGCCGTGGCCCAGGTTCAGATGGTGCGCGGCCCGCAGCGCGGCCACCGGATCGGTGCGGCCGGGCGCGTGGACGCCGGAGCCGTACCCGAGGAAGGCGCTGCACCAGGGCTCGTTGAGGGTGGTCCACATATCCACCCGGTCGCCGAGCGCCTCGGCGACGAGCCCCGCGTAGTCCGCGAACCGGTGGGCGGTGTCCCGTTCGGGCCAGCCGCCCGCCGACTCCAGCTCCTGCGGCAGGTCCCAGTGGTAGAGCGTGAGGGAGGGCCGGATGCCCTGCTCCAGGAGCCCGTCCACCAGCTTGCGGTAGAAGTCGAGCCCGCGCTGCACCGCGGGTCCGCGCCCGGTCGGCTGCACCCGGGACCAGGACACGGAGAAGCGGTACGCGGTGAGGTTCAGCTCCGCCATCAGCCGGATGTCGTCCTGCCAGCGGTGGTAGTGGTCGACGGCGACGTCCCCGCTGTCCCCGCCGAACACCTTCCCCGGGGTACGGCAGAAGGTGTCCCAGATGGACGGCGTACGGCCGCCCTCGGCGACCGCGCCCTCGATCTGGTACGCGGAGGTGGCGGTGCCCCAGAGGAAGTCGGGCGGAAACCGGTCGGTCATGGAGGCGCTCCCATCGAGGGGGTATGGAAGGGGGGTGCTGTCGGGCGCGTGGTCGGTGCTCACCCCTTGACCGCTCCCTGCATGATTCCGCCGACGATCTGCCGCCCGAAGAGGACGAACGCCAGCAGCAGGGGGAGGGTGCCGAGGAGGGCGCCGGCCATGATGACCGACTGGTCGGGGATGTAGCCGCGGCCGAGTCCGGTGAGCGCCACCTGGACCGTGGGGCTGCCGTTCTGGGTCAGCGCGATGATCGGCCAGAAGAAGTCGTTCCAGGCCATCACGAAGGTGAGCATCCCCAGGACGGCCATCGCGGGCCGGGCGGCCGGGAAGACCACGTGCCACACCACCCGCCAGCTGCTGGCGCCGTCGACCCGGGCGGCCTCGATCAGCTCGGTGGGCAGCGCCTCGATGAGGAACTGCCGCATGAAGAACACCCCGAAGGCGCTGACCAGGGTCGGCAGGATGACCGCCTGGAGCTGATCGGTCCACGACAGCTTCGCCACCATCATGTAGAGGGGGACGACGCTGAGCTGCGGCGGGATCATCATCGTGCCGATGACGAGCAGGAGCAGCACGTTCTTGAAGCGGAACCGCAGCTTGGCGAAGGCGAATCCGGCGAGTGTGGAGAAGAAGACCGTGCCGAGCGCGATCGAGCCCGCCACGATCGTGGTGTTGAGCAGGGCCGTGCCCATGTTGGCGTCGGTCCAGGCGATCTTCAAATTCTTGAAGAGGTTCCCGCCGAACCAGAACGGCGGCGGAGTCTGGGCCAGCCGCTCGTTGGTACGGGAGGCGGCGATGGCCGTCCACACCAGCGGGAAGAGCGAGCCGGCGGTGAAGAGGATCAGGATCGCGTACGTCAGGCGTCCGCCGTGGAGCTGGCGCCCGGCGCGGTGGACGGACCGGGGGGAGGAGCGGCCGGCGGCGGGACCGCCGGCGGGGACGGCCGGGGCCGTCGTCTTGGCGTTCATGACGTCTCCTTGCGCAGGGCGCGCGAGACCAGCCAGTTCACCGCGCCGATCAGCAGCAGGATCAGGAACATCGTCCAGGCGATCGCCGAGGCGCGGCCGAGGTGGAGGTTCACCCAGCCCTGCTCGTACAGATACAGCCCGAGCGTCTGGAACTGGTGGTCGGAGCCTCCGGTGGCTCCGGCGCCGCCGTTGAACAGCAGCGGTTCGCCGAACAGCTGGGTCGCGCCGATCGTGGACACGACGCAGGTGAACAGGATGGTCGGCCGCAGCGCGGGCACGGTGACGTGCCGGAACTGCTGCCAGCGCGAGGCGCCGTCCAGCGCGGCGGACTCGTACAGATCGGGCGCGATGGCCTGCATCGCGGCCAGATAGATCAGCGCGTTGTAGCCGGTCCAGCGCCACACCACGATCGTGGAGACGGCGAACTGCGAGGTCCAGGTGCCGTTCTGCCAGTCCACCGGGCCCACCCCGAGCTGACCGAGCGCCCAGTTGATCATGCCGTAGTCGCGTCCGAAGAGGAGCACGAAGACGAGGGTCGCGGCGGCCACGCTGGTGGCGTACGGGGTGAGGACGGCGACCCGGAAGAACATCGAGCCGCGCAGCTTGTAGTTGAGCAGATGGGCGATGCCGAGGGCCATCAGGAGCTGGGGGACGGTGGAGATGAGGCCGATGGTGAAGGTGTTGCGCAGCGCGTTCCAGAAGAACTCGTCCGAGAGCAGCCGCGAGAAGTTGCGCAGCCCGACCCAGTGCATGTCGTTCGGCGCGGTCAGCTCGACCTGGTGCAGCGAGGCCCAGCCCGTGTAGAGGAGCGGGAAGAGGCCGAAGGCGGCGAAGAAGAGGAAGAAGGGCGCCACGAAGGCGTACGGGCTCCAGCGCACATCGCGCCGGTAGCGCCGGCTGCGCCGCTCGCGCCGCCGCGCCTCGCGGGGATCGGCGCCCGGGGCGGGGGAGGCCGCGGGGCGCGGGGCCGCCGCGGCCGGGGCGGCCCCGTCCGGGGTGGCGGCGGTCAGCCCCGCCACACCCCCGCCGCCCCGGTCCCCGGAAGCCCCCGCCCCCGTGCCGTTGGCCGTCCTCACTGGTCCAGCGCGTTGTCGATGGCCTTCACCGCGGCCTCCCAGCCCGCCTGCGGGGACCGGCCCTTCTGGTCGACCTGGAGCATGCCGACGTCGGCCAGGTTCTGCGCGATGATCAGGTCCTTGGGTCCGAGGACCTGCACCGGCGTGCCCTCGGCGGCCTTGGCGAAGATCTGCCCGATGGGCGCGCCGCCGAAGTAGTCGTGGTGGGCGTTGGCGACGGTGGGCAGGCCGTACGCGGCCTTGGCGCTCGGGAAGCTGCCGCGCTTCTCGAAGAACGTCGCCTGCTGGGCCGGCGCGGTGAGCCAGGCGGCCAGCTCGGCGGCCTGTTCGCGGTGCTTGCCCGCCGACGGGACGACGAGGAACGAGCCACCCCAGTTGGACGGCTTGGGCGCTGCCGCCACATCCCACTTGCCCTTGCCCGCGGCGCCCGCCTTGTCCTGGATGTACCCGAGCATCCAGGCCGGGCAGGAGACGGTGGCGAAGCTGCCGTTGGCGAAGCCCTGGTCCCAGCTGGGCTGGAACTGCTGCAACTTGGCGGTCAGCCCGTGCGTGGCGAAGGAGGCGGCCGTGTCCCAGGCGTCCTTCACGGCCGGGTTGGACTTGTAGACGACCTTCCCGGCGGCGTCGTAGTAGCGGGTGTCGCTGGAGCCGGTGATGGCGTTCAGGACGCCGGAGGCGGAGTCGACGAAGGCCGTCCCCTTGGGCGCCTTCGACTTGTAGCGCTCACCGGCCGCGAGGTACTTCTGCCAGTCGCCCTCCCACAGCTTCCCCACGGCCTCCCGGTCGGTCGGCAGCCCGGCCGCGGCGAACAGGTCCTTGCGGTAGCAGATGCCCTGCGGCCCGATGTCGGTGCCGAGGCCGACGGTCTTGCCGTCCTTGTTGGTGGCCTGCCCCCACTTCCACGGCAGGAAGGCGGCCTTGTCGACGCCCTTCACCTTGCCGAGGTCCTCCAGATGGGCCGCCTGGGTGGCGGTCACCTCGGCGATGTTGTTGACCTCGACCGCCTGGATGTCGGCGAGCCCGCTGCCGGAGCCGAGGTGGGTGAGCAGCTGCGGGTAGTAGTTCTCGTTCCGCTCGATCGAGGTCTGCTTGATCTCGATGTCCGGGTGGAGCTTCATGTACGCGTCGTAGAGCCCGGCCTCCTTGAGACCGAAGGCCCCGAAGACACCGACGGTGAGCGTGGTCTTCGCCCCGCCGCCCCCGCCGCCCCCGGAGGAGGACGAGCCGGAGCCGGTCGAGTCCTTGCTGTCGCCGTCGTCGGCGCAGCCCGCGAGCAGTCCGGCGCCGAGTACGGAGACGACGGCGAGCGCCGCGAGCCGCCGGGGCGCGCGGGTGCCGAGGGGTGTTCTTGTACGGGTTCTCGAACGCATGGTGGTCCTCCAACGTGCTTTCCGTGCAGAACGATTGACGGTCGGTCGTGCAGTGGTGGAAGGTGCGGAAGGTGTACGGGCAGCTAGGGGTGGGAGCGCTCCCAGTCGTGATGTGTTGAAGGGTGGCGACTGTCCGGGAGGGTGTCAAGGGAGCGGGCAAAGGCAGTCCGCCGCCGGGGTCGTGCTGTTAGTTTTCACCCCGAGGTCCACGATGTGCGGCAAGACGGGGAGGCAGCCATGAAAGCAGCTCGCACGGTCCGGGGCCGCGGGGCCGGGCGGCCCACCCTTGAAGAGGTGGCGGCGCGTGCCGGGGTCGGCCGCGGCACGGTGTCCCGGGTGATCAACGGTTCGCCCCGGGTCAGCGACCGTACGCGCGCGGCCGTCGAGGCGGCGGTCGCCGAGCTCGGCTACGTCCCCAACCGTGCGGCCCGCGCCCTGGCCGCCAACCGTACGGACGCGATCGCCCTGGTCGTCCCCGAGACCGAGACGCGCTTCTTCGCGGAGCCGTACTTCTCCGAGGTGGTCCGGGGTGTCGGCCAGGCGCTCGCGGAGACCGACATGCAGCTCCTGCTGACGCTGGTGGGCAGTGAGCGGGAGCGCCGCAGGCTCGCCCAGTACCTGACCGGCCAGCGCGTCGACGGGGTCCTGCTGGTGGGCGTCCACGCCGACGATCCGCTGCCCGAGCTCCTGGAGCAGCTCGACATGCCGGTGGTGATCAGCGGCCCGCGCTCGGAGGAGGAGCCGCTGGCGTCGGTGGACTCGGACAACTTCGGCGGGGCGCGGGCGGCCGTGGCGCATCTGCTGGCCCGGGGCCGGCGCCGGATCGCCACGATCACCGGCCCGCTGGACGTCTACGGCGCCCGCTGCCGTCTGGACGGCTACCGGGCGGCCCTGGCCGGGGCGGGCCTGCCGCCCGAGCCCGGGCTCATCGGCCCCTCGGACTTCACGGAGGAGGGGGGCCGCGAGGCGATGGCCCTGCTCCTCGACCGCGAGCCCGGCCTCGACGCGGTCTTCGCCGCCTCGGACGTGATGGCGGCGGGCGCCCGCCAGGTCCTGCGCGAACGAGGCCGGCGCGTCCCCGAGGACGTGGCTCTGATCGGCTTCGACGACTCGGCCATAGCCCGCCACATGGAGCCCCCGCTGACCAGCGTGCGCCAGCCGATCGAGGAGATGGGCCGGGCGATGACGGACCTGCTCCTCGCCCAGATCGCGGCGGGCGAGCGCGCGGGCACCCAGCTGGTGCTGCCGACGGAGGTGGTGGTGCGGGCGTCCGCGTGAGGCCCGCGCTACCTCTTGCCGCTCTTGCCGCTCTTGCGTACGCAGCCGGGCGTACCGGCCGGATGCCGGTACGTGTCCGGCCGGGCCCCGCACGACGAGAAGCCGACCACGACCTAGGCCTCACCGCCGACGGGTTCGTCGCAGACGGCGCAGATCCGGGGGAGCGCGTGCCCCGGGCAGGCCCGGGGGTACCAATAGGTCCGGTAGTCCAGGATCTTCAGCGGCCGTGGCCCCAGGTCGACGGCGGTCGCCGCGGTGAGCGTCACCCCGCACCACACGCAGTCGACACCGCGCTGCTGTGCCTGCGAGAGCCCGCCGATGTCGGGGAGCCCGCCGATGAGCCTCGTCGCGGGCCTCCCGTGTGCCCCGAGGGCCGGTCCGCCGCGGCGTACCCCCGCGCCTGGTTCGTCAGAGGATTCGGGGTCGGACATGGGGACTCCCTGGGTGGGTGGTGCGGATGCCGTCGGTCAGGAAGGTAGGCGGGCGCGATGCCGCACATCGAGCTTTGTGCAGATATGTGCGCACGCCCCATGGAGCTCCATATGGTCCGGCGCACGCCCTTGAAGGGCGCCCTCGTGGACGAGGAGAGTTCTGCACACAGCTGCACAACTCACCGCAGGAGGACGACATGTCATTACTGTTCGTCGGGATCGACCCCCACACGGGCGACAAGCAGAGTCCGACCGTCTGGGTGGACCAGACGAACAGGGAGATCGTCTTCCAGGGATGGCGGGCTCTGTCCGGTCAGCCGAGCACCTGGAGATGCGGGACGCGTACGCCGTCGACTACGAGGAGGGGCCGTTCGCCGCATGGCGCAAGGGCTTCCGGCACGATCCGGCGGACCGCGCGTCCTGGTGGAGGCCGTGGCTCGACCTCATGAGCGAGACCGTCGCCAGGGGCGTCACCGTGCGCCGGGCGCGCATCGTCTCGGAACCGGTCAGCGAGTACATTCGGTACGAGCACGCGGGCACCTTCACCAACGTCGCAGCCGGAGAGCAGGTGCGCTGGCTGCCCAGGCGGCAGGCCTCGACCATCCCTTTGCCGGGCAACGACTTCTGGCTCTTCGACGGCCGGTGGGTGCACTGGAACCACTTCGCCGGTGACGGCACCTGGGCTGGTGAGGAGGTCACCGAAGACCCGGCCGCGGCGCGGCTGTGTGCCGCCGCTTTCGAGGAGGTCTGGTCCAGAGCGGTTCCTCATGAGCGGTACGAGATCCACTGACAGGAAGTACGGACAGCGCGCCTCATGCCCATCTCACCGTCCTCGTCCGCCCAGGCCGCCCGGGAGATCGTCGCCGAGCGGCTTCGCGGCATCCGTAAGGAGGCGGGGCTCACGGTTTCGGAGCTGGCTGCCCGGTGCGGCTGGCATCACTCGAAGACCTCCCGGATCGAGAACGCGCGTACCGCCCCGACCGCGAAGGACATACGTCTGTGGTGCGAGGCGGGCGGTGTCGCCGATCAGGCAGCCGGGCTGGTCACCCAGTCCCTCAACGCCGAGTCCCTGTACAGCGAGTGGCGTCTCCAGCTGCGGAACGGGCTCAAGCAGCTCCAGGACAGCTGGGTCCAGTTCTTCCACGAGACGCGGCTGTTCCGGGTGTACTCGGCCACGCTCGTGCCCGGTCTCCTGCAGACCGAGGGCTACGTCACGGCACTGTTCCGCCGCATCGCGGAGTTCCGGGAGATCCCCGACGAGTCGGAGACGGCCGCCACGGCACGGGTCGAGCGGTCCCGGGTGATCCATGAGCCGGGGCACAGGTTCGTGCTGCTCGTGGAGGAGTCGGCGCTCTACTTCCGAATGGGGCAGGAGGAGGCGATGGCCGCTCAGCTCGGCTACCTGCTGACGGCCGGTGCGCTGCCGTCCGTCTCGCTCGGGGTGATTCCGGCGGTCACCCGGGAGAGGACCCTGTGGCCGATGGAGACCTTCCATGTGTACGACGACACGTACGTGTCGGTGGAACTCCTGTCGGCCCAGGTCAACATCGTCCAGCCGGACGAAGTCGCCCTGTACCTGAAAGCCTTCGAGCACCTGCGCACCATGGCCGTCTACGGCCCCGAGGCCCGCGCGCTCATCCTCAAGGCCATCGCGTCCCTGGGCTGACCCGTTCCCGTACCCGCAGGAGCCCGTATCCGCCCAGAGTCCGCGCAACGAAGAAGGCCCGGTCCGCTTGCGCGGACCGGGCCTTCCCGATCAGGGTGAGTAACGGGACTCGAACCCGCGACATCCTGGACCACAACCAGGTGCTCTACCAGCTGAGCTATACCCACCATGCGTGGCCGGACTGTTGTGGTCTGGGAAAGTCCCTGGGGGCTTTCCTTACCGGCCGAGAAAAAGTGTACAGGGTCCGGGAGGGTGCTCGCGCACATGTTTCGCGGCACCCTCCCGGGGCGGTCCCCGGTCGCCCCCGGAGTGACCCGGAAGGGTTACTCCGCAGGCAGGACGTGCTTCGCCGCGATCGCCTTCGCCGTGTCCGAGTCCGGGCCCGGCTGGGCGACGAAGATCGCCTCGCGGTAGTAGCGGAGCTCCGCGATGGATTCGCGGATGTCCGCCAGCGCGCGGTGGTTGCCGTTCTTGTCCGGGCTGTTGAAGTACGCCCTCGGGTACCAGCGGCGGGCGAGCTCCTTCACCGAGGAGACGTCCACGATCCGGTAGTGGAGGTACTCCTCCAGCGCGGGCATGTCGCGGAGGAGGAACCCGCGGTCGGTGCCGACCGAGTTTCCGCACAGCGGGGCCTTGCCCGGCTCCTTCACGTGCTCGCGGACGTACGCCAGGACCTGCGCCTCGGCGTCGGCCAGCGTGGTGCCGCCGGCCAGCTCGTCGAGGAGCCCGGAGGCGGTGTGCATCGTGCGCACCACCTCCGGCATGGTCTCCAGCGCGGCGTCCGGGGGACGGATCACGATGTCCACCCCTTCACCGAGCACGTTCAGCTCCGAGTCGGTGACCAGGGCGGCCACCTCGATAAGTGCGTCGTCCGTCAGCGAGAGCCCGGTCATCTCGCAGTCGATCCACACCATGCGGTCGTTCATGTGTCTCAGCCTACGGGGCCGCTGCGCTGCCCCGGCAGACTCGGACGCATATAACCGGTGGCGTACATCTCCGAGACGGACTTCCCCGGGTGGTCCGGCGGCGCCGCGTGGGTGATCGCCGCCGGGCCGACCAGTGCGCTCGCCGCCGTGCGCCGCGACTGCGGCATGGCCTGCGACGGCACCGTCTCCAGGGTCGGCGGACCGCCGGACGGCTCCGCCTGCGGCCGGCGCGCCCGGTAGGCGGCCCGGTAGGACGCCGGGGACGAGCCGAGCTGGCGGCGGAAGTGCCCGCGCAGCGCGACCGGCGAGCGGAAGCCGCAGCGGCCCGCGACCTCGTCGACCGAGTAGTCCGACGTCTCCAGGAGACGCTGGGCCTGGAGCACCCGCTGGGTGATCAGCCACTGGAGCGGGGCCGATCCGGTCAGCGAGCGGAACCGCCGGTCGAACGTACGACGTGACATGTACGCGCGAGCGGCGAGGGTCTCCACGTCGAACTGCTCGTGGAGGTGCTCCAGCGCCCAGGACACGACCTCGGCCAGCGGGTCGGACCCGATCTCTTCAGGTAAAGACCTGTCGAGATAGCGCTCCTGACCGCCGCTGCGCCGCGGCGGGACGACGAGCCGGCGCGCGAGGGCTCCGGCGGCGTCGCTGCCGTGGTCGGTCCGCACGATATGCAGACAGAGATCGATTCCGGCCGCCGTGCCCGCCGACGTGAGGACGTCCCCGTCGTCGACGAACAGCTCCCGCGGGTCCACATGGACCGACGGATAGCGCTTGGCGAGCGTCGGCGCGTACATCCAGTGCGTCGTCGCCGGGCGGCCGTCGAGCAGCCCGGCGGCGGCGAGGACGAACGCCCCGGTGCACAGGCCCACGATGCGGGCCCCTTCCTCGTGCGCCCGGCGCAGCGCGTCGAGCGCGGCGGCCGGCGGTGGCGAGGTGATGGATCGCCAGGCGGGCACCACGACGGTGCCGGCCCGGTTGATGGCCTCCAGCCCATAGGGCGCGGTCAGTTCGAGCCCGCCTGTGGTCCGCAGGGGGCCCTCCTCTCCGGCACAGACCAGCAGGCGGTAACGGGGCACGCCCGCGTCCTGCCTGTCGATCCCGAACACGGAGAGCGGAATGGAGCTCTCGAAGATGGGGCCGCCACTGAACAGCAGTACGGCAACGACTTCCCGGCGTCGACGGCCGGCGAGCTTCCTTGTGGCCTCCGGTGATGCGGCAGCGGAGTCCTGGCTCATTTTGCTAAGCCCCCCTCGGTGTTCGCGGCTCCCCGTTCTTGTCCGGCTTGTCGCTCCTGCACTTTTCCCCTTGGTTTTGCACGAGTCCCCCAGCCTTCGATACGCATGATCGAATCTACTGCGTTCTGTGGCGTCGGCGTGACAAGTCCGGTACTCAGCGCTATGTCGACTTGGCAACTTGGCGCGAAGCGTTCGATCACGAAGGGTTTCACCCGAGGCGCCCGTAGGGAAGTGGGCGTGGCATGCATGGCCCGTACCCGTATGGCGAAATCCGCCACGGCTGCCCGTTTTTCCCTGGTGACAAGGGGGCTGGCAGGCCATTTCGGGCAGGCGGGAGGGGGGAGGGGAAGTTGGCTGAAAACATACGGGTCCGTGTGTGCGAACCCGTCAGTCCGACGGCGGACTTTCGCCGTTCGTCCGCCGGTCGCGGTGTCTGCCGGGTCCCGGTCGGGCGGTCGTGTGCCCCGCCCGCCCCGTCCGCTCCGTCCGCGCCGTCCGCGCCGTCTGCTCGGAGTGTCGCAGCAGCAGCCGGCAGACCGCGGTGACGGCCGCGAGCCCGAGGGCCCAGCCGGCCGCGCCGGCGAACGAGGAACCGTAGACGAGGAGCACCACCGGGACCAGGACGCAGCTGAACGCCGCCCAGCGCACGACATCGCCCGCACAGTCACCGGTGCCCGCCGCGGGCCTTCGTACGCCGTGCGCGCCCCCCTGCGGGCTCTCCCGGTGGCGCGGCGCCCCCGCCCCGGGCGCGCCGGACTCCCGGGGGGTGTGCGCCACCCGGGGGATGCCGCCGGGCGGCGTGGGCGGACAGGCGTCCTGGGCGAACGGCGGGGCGGACACGGGCGGGGGCTCCCTGGGGGGTGCGGTGTGGAACAGCGTCGCGGCGACCGCGTGTCTAACGGCCGGGCACCTGTTCCGGTCACTCCGCGTGCACAGCGGGGGCATAGCCGGGACACAGCCGGAACCGGCCGGAGGTCACCCAGGCGGATCGAACGTGCACAGAATGTTGAAGACCAGACCTCTGTACCAGCCATCTGCCATTGCCATCCGGGGCGGGCTCGTGCATGCTCCGGGGAACGTCGTGCAGCACCGGCGGCTCTGTGCAGGAGAGGAGTGTCGCCGTACCCTTGGGGGTATGGGCTTGGGAAGATGATTCCCGGACACAGCTCCGCCGCCAACTGTCGCCCTCCATGAGGATCCAAACGCCGAGACACCCATGGCCGGTCAAGAATTTTCCGAACCCGCGGACCGCAAGCAGGTAGCCGACCCGACGTCGGACCTCCAGGCGGCGGAAGAGCCACGTCTGTCCTGCGACCCCGCCTTCCGGCACGGAGTGGTGGTCGGCTTCGACGGCTCGACGTCCAGTGAGCGCGCCCTGGCGTACGCCATCGGTATGGCCAGACGCTCCGGCTCCGGCCTGATCATCGTGCACGTCGCCAACCGGCTGCCCACCACCGTGTGGGCGGGGTGCGAGCCGCCGGTCTTCGTGGACGTGCCGGACCACCGTACGGAAGTGCTCGGCCTGGAGCTGGCCTGCGCGGACTACCTCACCGAGGTCTCCTGGATCCTGGTCGAGCGCGGTGGGGACATCTGTCACGAACTGGAAGAAGTCGGGCGGGAGTACGCGGCGGACGCGATCGTCGTCGGCTCGACCCACGGCATCGTCGGCCGGATCTTCGGCTCGGTGGCCGGGCGGCTGGCCCGGCGTGCCCAGCGCCCCGTGGTCGTCATCCCGTAACCCCGTCCCTCGCGCCGGCTGAGGCGGCGTCAACTCCCTTGCCCGAGAGGCGAATCTACCCTTCGGTAGGTGGTGGATTGTGCCCTTGTGAAGGGTACATAAGGGTCGCTGGGGACGCCCCACAGCATGCCCCACAGCACGGCCCGCAGCACAACTGCACAGGAAGGGAGCCCGCCGTGGACCACGAAGCCCCCGCGGGAAGCGTCACCTCCACCCTCGGCCACCTCGCACTCGGACTCACCCTGCTCGCCTTCGGCCTCGGCACCACCCGGGTCGTCGACGGCGTCACCGTGGCCGACGCGGTGTCGATCGCGACGTACATCGGCGGCATCGCCCTCTTCGTCCTCGGCATCGTCGCCTTCCGTGACCAGGACGCCTTCACCGGCACCGCCTTCGCGGGCCTGGGCGCCTTCTGGTTCACCTGGGCGAACGGTGCGGACGCCAAGTTCTCGGCCAACGCGGCCGGCCTGTTCCTGCTGCTCTTCGGGCTCCTCGCGCTGAGCCTGGCGGTGGGCTCGACGGGCTACGGGCCCATCCGGCAGGGCTCGTTCGCGCTGCTCTTCGTCTCCCTGGTGCTCCTCGCCATCGCGGACTTCGCCACCAACGACGGTCTGGCGAAGGCCGGCGGCTGGGTGGCCGCGGTCGCGGGCGCCGTGTCCTGGTACGGGGCGACGGCGGGCCTGGCCAACTGGCCGACCGCGGTCCCGCGACGCGCTGCCGGCCGGGGGGTGACGGCCGCCGGCTAGGCAGCCGCACGCCGGTGCGATGGGCGGCACCGGCAGGCAAGGGAGCGGCCCCGCACGCCAGGTGGCGCGTGCGGGGCCGCTTCTGCCTCTACGGGGCCGATGGATACGGAACCAGCCGTACCGGACGGACTACTCGACCGTGACGGACTTCGCCAGGTTGCGCGGCTTGTCGATGTCGCGGCCCATGGCCAGCGCCGTGTGGTACGCGAAGAGCTGGAGCGGGATGCCCATCAGGATCGGGTCCAGCTCGTTCTCGTTCTTCGGGACGACGATGGTGTGGTCGGCCTTCTCCTGCTCGCGGTGGGCCACGGCGAGGATACGGCCGCTGCGGGCCTTGATCTCCTCCAGGGCCGCGCGGTTCTTCTCCAGCAGGTCGTCGTCGGGGACGATCGCGACCGTCGGTAGCGCGGGCTCGATGAGCGCCAGCGGGCCGTGCTTGAGCTCGGAGGCGGGGTAGGCCTCGGCGTGGATGTAGGAGATCTCCTTGAGCTTCAGGGAGGCCTCCAGGGCGACCGGGTAGCCGCGCACCCGGCCGATGAACATCATCGACTGGGCGCCGGCGTACTCCTTGGCCAGCTTCTCGATCTCCGGCTCCATCGCCAGGATCTCGGAGATCTGTGCGGGCAGCTTGCGCAGGCCCTCGATGATCCGCTTGCCGTCGGCCACCGACAGGTCGCGGATGCGGCCCAGGTGCAGGGCGAGCAGCGCGAAGGCGACCACGGTGTTGGTGAAGCACTTGGTGGAGACGACGCAGACCTCGGGACCGGCGTGCACATAGGTGCCGCCGTCCGCCTCGCGGGCGATCGCCGAGCCGACGACGTTCACGACGCCGAGGACGCGGGCGCCCTTGCGCTTGAGCTCCTGGACGGCGGCGAGCACGTCGTAGGTCTCACCGGACTGGGAGACCGCGATGTACAGCGTGTCGGGGTCCACCACCGGGTTGCGGTAGCGGAACTCGGAGGCCGGCTCAGCGTCCGCGGGGATACGGGCCAGCTCCTCGATGAGGCCGGCGCCGATGAGACCGGCGTGGTACGAGGTGCCGCAGCCGAGGATCTTGATCCGGCGCACACCGCGGGCCTCGCGGGCGTCGAGGTTGAGGCCGCCGAGGTGGACGGTGGAGAACCGGTCGTCGATCCGGCCGCGCAGCACGCGGTCCACGGCGTCGGCCTGCTCCGACATCTCCTTGTGCATGTACGTGTCGTGGCCGCCCATGTCGTAGGAGGCGGCCTCCCACTCGACGGTCTCGGGGGTGGCGTTGGTGAGCGTGCCCGAGGTCGTGTACGTACGGAAGTCGTCGGCCTTCAGCGTCGCCATCTCGCCGTCGTTGAGGGTGACGACCTGGCGGGTGTGGGCGATCAGCGCGGCGACGTCGGAGGCGACGAGCATCTCCTTCTCGCCGATGCCGAGGATGACCGGGGAGCCGTTGCGGGCGACCACGATGCGGTCGGCGAAGTCGGCGTGCATCACGGCGATGCCGTAGGTGCCCTCGATGACCTTGAGCGCCTCGCGGACCTTCTCCTCCAGGGAGTCGGCCGGGGAGCGGGCGATCAGGTGGGTGATCACCTCGGTGTCGGTCTCGGAGGCGAAGACGACGCCCTCGGCCTCCAGCTTGGCGCGCAGCTCGGCGGCGTTGTCGACGATGCCGTTGTGGACGACGGCGACCTTGTTCTCGGGGTCGAGGTGCGGGTGCGAGTTCACGTCGCTGGGGGCGCCGTGGGTGGCCCAGCGGGTGTGCGCGATGCCGGTGGTGCCGGTGAAGCGCTTGGGGACGCGGGCCTCCAGGTCGCGGACGCGGCCCTTGGCCTTGACCATCTTCAGCGCGCCCGACTTGGGGCTGTTGATGACCACGCCCGCGGAGTCGTAACCGCGGTACTCCAGCCGCTGGAGGCCTTCCAGCAGCAGGGGAGCGACATCACGCTTACCGATATAACCGACGATTCCGCACATAGAGTCTTGACCCCTCCATCGACGTACAGGTTCAACAGGTCCAACACGTTCGGGTGTGCTCAGCCGTAGACGATGCGGCGCAGCTGGCGGAGCGAGAGCTCCGGGGGCGCCACGGCGCGGTGCGGCAGTTCGGCCGCGATCCGCTCGAAGATCTCCGCGTTCACCAGACCACCGGACTGCAGTTCACGGTGGCGGCGGCGGACGAACTCCTCGTACGTCTCGTCGAAGTACGCCAGCACATCGAGGACCACCCGGGCGGCCTCACCGCGCTGGAGCGCGGTGCTGCGCACCAGATGGTCGATGAGGTCGTCGTGCGACGACGGGCTGCGGCGTTCGAGCACCCGTCGATATTGCGGGCTATCCGGTTCGCACGCAAGAATCCTGCCCGATATCGGGCAGGATTCCCATGATCATACGCATCCTGGTACGGACCAGGCCTGCGGAGGGCTGTTGGCTATTGGTCTGCACCTTGACGGTGGCGGTGGCGGGCGGCTGTGATGGTTCCCGTTCGGTTGCTCGCGTCCCCTGCTCGTGTCCCGTCGAAGGGAACCGCTTGTGAGACCGCTCGTGAGACCGCGTACGAGACAGCGCACGAGGCGGCGCGGGACGATCACGGGTCTGCTGGGCGCCGCCCTGCTTCTTCTGGCGGCGGGCATCTCCTCGGCCGGCGCCTCCTCCGCCGCAGCCGCGCCCCGCGCCCCGCGCCCGCTGGACCACATCGTCCCGGCCCCGGCCTCCGTCACCCCCGGCGGCTCCCCGTACACGCTCACGCCCGCGACCGTGATCCGGGTCGACGCCTCGGCGGGCGCCGAGGGCCGCCGCATCGCCGGGTACCTGGCGGACGTCCTGCGCCCGTCGACCGGGTACGCGCTGCCGGTACGGGCGGAGGGGCGCGGCGGCATCCGGCTGCGGCTCTCCGGCGAGGCGCGGCTCGGACCGGAGGGGTACCGGCTCGAAAGCGGCCCCGGCGCGCTCACGCTCACGGCGCACCGGGCGGCCGGGCTCTTCCACGGAGTCCAGACGCTGAGGCAACTGCTGCCCGCGCCGGTCGAGAGGCGCACCCGGCAGCCGGGGCCGTGGCAGGTGGCGGGCGGGACGATCACGGACGTGCCGCGCTATGCCTACCGGGGTGCGATGCTGGACGTCTCCCGCCACTTCTTCACCGTGGCGCAGGTCGAGCGGTACATCGACCAACTGGCCCTCTACAAGATCAACAAGCTGCATCTGCACCTCAGCGACGACCAGGGCTGGCGGATCGCCATCGACTCCTGGCCCCGGCTGGCGGAGTACGGCGGGCAGACGCAGGTGGGCGGCGGCAAGGGCGGCCACTACAGCAAAGCGGACTACCGGGAGATCGTCCGGTACGCGGCGAGCCGATATCTGGAACTCGTCCCCGAGATCGACACGCCCGGCCACACGAACGCGGCCCTCGCCTCCTACGCCGACCTGAACTGCGACGGTGTCGCACCGCCCCTCTATACCGGCACGGACGTCGGTTTCAGCTCACTGTGCGTGCCCAAACAGGTGACGTACGCGTTCCTGGACGACGTGGTGCGGGAGCTGGCGGCGATGACCCCGGGTCGATATGTCCACATCGGCGGCGACGAGGCGCACTCGACGCCGCACGCGGACTACGTGGCCTTCATGGACCGGGCCCAGGCGGTGGTCGGGAAGTACGGCAAGACGGTCATGGGCTGGCACCAGCTCACCGGGGCGCGGCCCGTCGCCGGGGCGGTGGCCCAGTACTGGGGCACGGAGGGGAACGAATCCGAGGTCGTCGCGGCGGCGAAGGCGGGGACGAAGGTGGTGATGTCCCCGGCGAACCGGGCGTGTCTCGACATGAAGTACGACGCGCACACGGAGCTGGGGCAGGACTGGGCGGGCTATGTGGAGGTGGACCAGGCCTACGGCTGGGACCCGGACACCTTCGTGAAGGGGATGCCGGCGGGAGCGGTGCTGGGGGTGGAGGCGCCGCTGTGGTCGGAGACGCTGGTGCGGAGCGGGGACGTGGAGTACATGGCGTTTCCGCGCGTGCTGGGGATCGCGGAGCTGGGGTGGTCGCCTGCGGCGACGCACGACTGGGGGGCGTACCGGGTCCGGCTGGGGGAGGAAGGGGCTCGGATGGCCGCGCGGGGGGTGAACTTCTATCGGTCGCCGCTGGTGCGGTGGGGGTGAGGTTTCCGGGGTACGCCCCCGGCCCCCCGAGGCGCGGGGCCTGCGGCCCCCCGGACCCCGCCGCTGTGTGTTCGTCCGCGGGCCGGTGGGGGGCTGGTCGCGCAGTTCCCCGCGCCCCTGTTCGGGCCACGGGGTCGCTCGTGCAAGCCCCCCGCGCCCCTGATCGGGCGGGTCCCAACTGCGCACCAGCCACCCACGGTCCGCAGGTCGACACTCAGAAGGGCCCCGCAGCGGGGGTCACCCCCCGATCGGGTTTCGCAGGGTGCCCACCAGCTGCAACGCCCCCGCCGGATCACCCAGATCCACCATCTGCCGGTTGTTCCGCAGCTGGAGCCGGTTCAGGCACGACAGCGCGAACTCGGGCGCGAACATGTCGTACTGCTTGAACTTCTCGGCCAGCTCCGGCACCGACGCCTGGTACGACCTGACGCACTCCGCCACGGCCCCCCAGAACTCCGTTTCCTCCAGCACCCCCTCGCTCACCAGCGTCGCGTTCAGGAAGCGGAAGAAGCAGTCGAAGACGTCCGTGAAGACGGACAGGAGCTTCATGTCGTCGGGGACGTCGGCCCGGATCCGCTCCACCGTGGGCGGCAGCACCGCGTCCGGGTCCATGACCGCGATCTCCTCGGCGATGTCCTTGAAGATCGCCCGTGAGACCGTGCCGTCCGGCGCCAGCACGAGGATCACGTTCTCGCCGTGCGGCATGTAGACCAGGTCGTAGGCGTAGAAGGAGTGCAGGACCGGGAGCAGATAGGCGTCGAGGTAGCGCCGCAGCCACTCCCGCGCCCCCACCCCCGACCGCTCTATCAGCGCGCCCGCGAAGGACGCCCCGGCGCCGTCGACGTGCAGGAGCGACGCCATCGTGGCCAGCCGCTCGCCCGGCTGGAGCGTCGGCACCGGGCTCTCGCGCCACAGCGCCGCCAGCATCTTGCGGTACGGCGACGAGCGGTCGGTGGCCCGCTCGTACTGGCGGTGGTGGTAGCCGATCGCCGCCCGTTCGCGGATGATCGAGAAACGGGCCGCGCGCAGGACGGAGTCGCGCTCCACCAGCCCCGCCAGCCAGTCGTTGATGGCCGGTGTCGCCTCCATGTAGGCCGCCGACAGGCCCCGCATGAAGCCCATGTTCAGGACCGACAGCGCCGTCTTGACGTAGTGCTTCGTCGGGTCCGTCGTGTTGAAGAAGGTACGGATCGACTGCTGGGCGAGGTAGTCGTCGTCGCCCACCCCCAGCGGCACCAGCCGGTCCTGCGCGACCTCCGCCGCGAACGTCACCGACAGCTTGTTCCACCACTGCCAGGGGTGGACCGGCAGCAGGTGGTAGTCCGCGAGGTCCAGGCCCCGCTCCGCCATCGTGTCGGCGAAACGTTCCAGCGTCGCGGCGCCCAGCTCCGCCTGGATCAGCGTCTCGTAGTCCAGGCCCGCGCCCGAGGTGAAGGTCGCCCGGTCGCGCCGCGCCGCCAGCCAGATCAGCCGGACGGGCGCGGCGGCCTCCGGCGCGTACGCCGGGTACTCGTGCGCGCCGAAGCCGAGCCGTCCGTTGTTGGCCACGAAGCACGGGTGGCCCTCGGTCATGCCCGTCTCGATCGCCTGGAAGTCCGCCTCGGCGAGCTCGGCCGCCGGGATCTGCTCCTTGGTGAGCTTGTACGCCGTACCGGAGAGCGTGGAGGAGATCTCCTCCAGGTACACCGGCAGGATCTCGTCGCTCAGGCCCAGCGTCGTGCGCAGCTCGATGAAGAAGTCGAGCGCGTCGAGCGGCAGTGGGCCCTCGGCGCCGTGCCGCGACACCGACTCCGGGTCGATCTGCCAGTGGTCGAGCGCGTACAGCGTGGCGGTGAAGCGGTACTCCACCGTGCCGTCGTCACTGGGCACGCCGTACCGGTTCGCACCGAGCGGTCGCGGCTCCAGCAGCCGTTCGTGGGCGAACTCGGCGAGCGCCTTGCGGACCAGCAGCCGGTTGGCGCGGGCCCAGAGGCCGGGGGTGAGGTGGGGGACGGTGACGTCGGGGGTGCTCGGGGCGGGCCGCGCGGTCATCGGGTGGCCTCCTCGAACGCGGCCCGTGTGCAGACGCTGAGCAGCGCCCGCTTCTCCGGCTTGGTGATCTCCCCGACGACCTCGAAGCCGACGGCCGCGTTGAGCGCGTGGACGGCCTTGTTGCCCACGTCCGGCTCCACGACGACCCGCCGGGTCGCCGGGTCCGCGAAGAGGTGCGCCATCACGGCGGTGATGACCGCGCGGGTGAAGCCGTGGACGGGCGTGCCGGTCGGCGCGACCAGGAAGTGCATCCCGACGTCGCCCGGCTCGGGCTCGTACAGGCCGACCAGCTCGCGGTGGGCGGGGTCGTACGTCTCCATCAGGAAGGCGGGCTCACCGTCGTGCAGTCCGAGCAGCGCGTGGTGGTGCTCGTCGGCGGCGATCTCCATGTACGCCCGCTCGACGTCCTCCAGCCTGGCGTCCCCCATCATCCAGAACGCGGCCTTGGGGTGGGTGACCCAGCCGTGCAGCAGCTCGGCGTCCTTGAGGGGGTCGAGGGCGCGGACGGTGAAGGTGCCTATGCCGGCGATGGTGTGCGTGGTGCTCATACGGCGAACTCCTGGAAGGCGATGGACTTCTCGACCGGGTAGTACTCACGGCCGAGGAGTTCGCCGATGATGTACGCGTTGCGGTAGGCGCCCATGCCCAGGTCGGGCGAGGTGATCGAGTGGGTGTGCACGGCGGCGTTCTGGAGGAAGATCTCGCGGCCGGCGGTGTCGATGGCGTAGTTGCGGGCCACGTCGAAGCGGCCGTGGCCGTCGCGCCTGATCCGGTCGGCGATCGGCTCCAGGAACTCGGGCTCGGCGTACTGGTAGCCGGTGGCCAGGACCAGGCCCTCGGTGTCGAGGGTGTAGTCCTTCTCCTGCTCCTCCTGGCGCAGCCCCAGGGTGTACGTGCCGGTCGTGGTGTCGTAACTGGCGGCGTTCAACGACGAGTTGGTCAGCAGCCGGGTGCCGACGGGGCCCTTGAGGTTCTTCTGGTACAGCAGGTCGAAGATCGCGTCGATGAGCTCCGAGTCGATGCCCTTGAACAGGCCCTTCTGCTGCGACTCCAGGCGGTAGCGGGTGGACTCGGGCAGCGCGTGGAAGTAGTCCACGTACTCCGGCGAGGTCATCTCCAGCGTCAGCTTGGTGTACTCCAGCGGGAAGAAGCGCGGCGAGCGGGTGACCCAGTTCAGCCGGTAGCCGTGGACGTCGATCTCGCTCAGCAGGTCGTAGTAGATCTCCGCCGCCGACTGACCGCTGCCCACCAGGGTGATCGACTTCTTCTTCTGGAGCGCTTCCTTGCGCTCCAGATAGCGGGAGTTGTGCAGATAGTCGCCCCCCAGGCCCTGGCACGGCTCGGGCACGAACGGCGGGGTGCCGGTGCCGAGCACGAGGCGCCGCGCGCGGAACCGGGAGCCGTCCTCGGTGCGTACGACGTACACCTCGTCCTCGTACGTGACCGTCTTCACCGTCTGGTTGAAGCGGATCGAGGAGAGTTTCCCGGCCGCCCAGCGGCAGTAGTCGTTGTACTCGGTGCGCAGCGGATAGAAGTTCTCGCGTATGTAGAACGCGTAGAGGCGGCCCGACTCCTTCAGATAGTTGAGGAAGGAGTACGGCGAGGTCGGGTCCGCGAGCGTCACCAGGTCCGACAGGAACGGGGTCTGGAGGTGGGCGCCCTCCAGGAACATGCCCGAGTGCCACTCGAAGTCCGGCTTGGACTCCAGGAAGAGGCCGCTGAGCTCGTCGACCGGCTCGGTGAGGCAGGCCAGGCCCAGGTTGAAGGGCCCGAGGCCGATCCCGATGAAGTCGTACGGCTCACGAGGCTGCGTGGACAAGGTTCTCTCCCAGGTACTGCTCGGCGTGGCCGGCGATCAGATCGAGGACGGCGGCGATGTCGTGGACCGTCGTCTCGGGGTTGAGCAGGGTGAATTTCAGGTACTGGCGCCCATCGGCCCTGGTGCCCGCGACGACCGCCTCGCCGGACGCGAACAGTGCCTTGCGGGCGTAGAGGTTGGCGCGGTCGATCTCGGCGGGCGAGGTGATGGCGTCCGGGACGTAGCGGAAGACCAGGGTCGAGAGGGTGGGCTCGACGACGACGTCGTAGCGCGGGTCGGCGGCGAGCAGCCGCCAGCCCTCAGCGGCCAGCTCGCACACCTCGTCGAAGAGCGAGCCGATCCCGTCGGCGCCCATGGTGCGCAGGGTCATCCACAGCTTCAGGGCGTCGAAGCGGCGGGTGGTCTGGAGGGATTTGTCGACCTGGTTGGGGATGCGCTCCTCAGCGGCCCGGCGCGGGTTGAGGTAGTCCGCGTGGTACGTGGCGTGCCGCAGCGTGGTGCCGTCCTTGACCAGGATCGCGCTCGAACTGACCGGCTGGAAGAAGGACTTGTGGTAGTCCACGGTGACCGAGTCGGCGTGCTCGATGCCGTTGAGGAGGTGGCGCCGGGTCGGGGAGACGAGCAGCCCGCAGCCGTACGCGGCGTCCACGTGGAACCAGGCGCCGTACCGCTCGCACAGCTCGCCGATCTCCGGCAGCGGGTCGAGCGAGCCGAAGTCGGTGGTGCCGGCGGTGGCGACGACGGCCATGGGCACGTTGCCCTCGGCGGCGCAGCGCTCCAGGGCGCGGGCGAGCGCCACGGTCTGCATGCGCTTGTCGCGGTCGCAGGGGACCGACACGACGGCGGACCGGCCGAGGCCGAGGAGCTGGGCGGACTTCTGGACGCTGAAGTGGCTGCACTCGGAGGAGAAGATCCGCAGTTTCGCCAGGTCGTCGGTCTTGGCCTCCTCGCGGGCCAGCAGCAGCGCCTGGAGGTTGGACTGGCTGCCGCCGCTGGTGAACACCCCGTCCGCGCCCGGTCCGTAGCCGACCCGCCCGGCGGTCCAGTCGATCAGCCGGCGCTCGATGAGGGTGCCGCCGGCGCTCTGGTCCCAGGTGTCGAGCGAGGAGTTGACGGCCGAGAGGACCGCTTCGCCGAGGACGGCGGGGATCACCACCGGGCAGTTGAGATGGCCCAGGTAGCGGGGGTGGTGGAAGTAGACGGCGTCGCGCAGATACACGTCCTCCAGCTCGTCCAGGACGGCGGAGGTGTCGCCCAGCGGCCGGTCGAGGTCGACGCGGTCGATGAGGGGGGCGATGTCCTCCACGCCCGCGCCGGTGAACGGGCGCCGGGTCGCGGCGAGTTTCGACGCCACCCGCTCGACTCCTTCGGTCACGGAGCGCCGGTAGCTCTCCGCCGTCGTGTCATTGAGCAGGTGCGAACGCATGAACTGTCCTCCCGGATCGGGGACTTCGTCGGGCCCTCCGGGCAGAAAGGAAGGGGGCGAGGACCGCGATCTGTAAGTAAGGTTAGCCTAACCTAACTTTGATCTCAACAGGCCTCGCCCCCCTTGAGGCGGGGTGCGGCGCCCTGAGGCCCGGCCTCCGTCTGCGGTTGAGTGGGTGGCTGTTCGCGCAGTTCCCCGCGCCCCCAAAAGCTTGTGGCTGAGCAGAGTTCTCCGGCTGCGGCGGACCCCCTAGGGGCGCGGGGAACCGCGCGACCAGCCCACCACCGGCCCGCAGCCGCGCAACCGGCCTACGCTGCCTCTTCCTCGCGGAGCTGGTCCTCGGAACGCCCCCGCCGCCAGTAACCGACGAAAGTAACGTTCCTGCGGTCGACATGACGCTCATGCACGAAGTGCCGCCGCAGCTCCCGCATGGTGCCGGCCTCCCCGGCGATCCATACGTACGGGTCTAGCCCCGGCAGCACCGGCTCCGCCCGCACCGCGTCCAGGACGGAGGGCGCGCCCTCCTCCTTCACCAGCCAGGTGACCGTGGCGTCGGCGGCCGTCGCCAGCGCCATCCGGTCCTCGCTGTACGGCACTTCGAGCCAGACCCGCGCGGGCGTACCGGCCGGCAGCCACTCCAGGATCGCGGAGACGGCGGGCAGTGCCGTCTCGTCGCCCCAGAGCACGACCCCGTCCGTCCCCGCCGGGGGCCGGAAGCGCACCGCCGTGTTGTCGGCGACCGCCGGACCGAGGACCGCCACACGGTCCCCGGGCACGGCGCGCCCGGCCCAGCGGCACGCCGGGCCGCCGTCCTCGTGGAGCGCGAAGTCGATGTCGACCTCGTCGGGGTCACGGCGCTGGTCGCGCAGGGTGTACGAGCGCATCACGGCCCGTACGTCGGCGGGCAGCGCCCGGTACTCCGCGAACCACGTCCGCGGGTCCTCGGCCGGCGGCAGGACGGGCGCGTCCTGGCCGGGGTGCGGCAGGAAGAGCGAGAGGCTCTGGTCCCGGCCGCCGCCCTCGAAGTACGCCAACTGCTCGCCGCCGAAGGTGATCCGCACCAGCGACGGGCCGAGCCGCCGGGTCCGTACCACGCTCAGGTCGAAGAGACGGAAGGGGACGGTGGCGGTCTCGGCTGTCAGCGTCATGGTCAGGCAACCTTCTTCGCGGTCTCGATGGCCTGGGCGAGGGTTTCGAGGATCGGGGCGCACTTGGCGTACGAGTAGATCGGCTCGGTGGTGCGCGGGGTGATCTGGCCGGCCTTGACGGCGGGCAGTCCGGCCCAGGTCGGCTTGGACTTCAGGGAGTCGGGCTGGAGGGCGGTGGAACGGTTGTCCATCATGATCACGTCGGCCTTGTACTTGCCGACGTTCTCCCAGCTCAGCTCCTCGAAGAAGCCCTGCGCGTTGACCTTCGGCTCGACGAACTTCACGCCCAGCTCCTGGAAGTAGGCGGTGTCGGCGGAGGTCTTGGGCGCCGAGACGTAGAACAGGTCGGCGCTGGCGGAGCCGATCATCACCGTGACGTTGGGGTTGGCCCTGGTGGCGGCCTTCAGCCGGGCGGCGGCCTTCTCGAACCGGGCCTTGGCCTCGGTGACCTTGGCGGCCTTGAGGTCGGCGCCCAGGGAGGCGGCGAGGTCGGCGCGGCGCTGGAGGGCGGCGGGCATGCTGAGCTGCGCGGCCCACAGGGCGACGCTGGGGGCGAGCTTGAGGATCTTGTCCTTGCTGTTGTCCGGCACGTACCAGAGGGCGTCCTTCTCCCACATGTCCGTGACGAGCAGGTCGGGGGCGAGGGCTGCGTACTTCTCGACGCTGAACTCGCCCCAGACGTTGCCGAGGATCTCGACCTTGTTGATGTCGAGGTCGCCCGCCTGGACGTCCGGCTTGCCGTCCTTGGTCTTCGTCGGGCCGAACACGGCCTTGACCTCGACGCCGTAGTCGTGGAGGGCGGCGGCGGTGCCGGTGAAGGCCACGATGGTCTTGGGGGTGGACTTCGTCCGCACGGTCTTGCCGCGGTCGTCCTTGAAGGACCAGGGGCCGGACTTCTCCCCGGCCTTCTGCGCGTCGCCCGTCGCGTCGCCCGTTTTCTTGTCGTCGTCGCCGTCCCCGCAGGCGGCCAGCGCGGCCCCGAGGCCGATGGCGCCGCCGGCGGCCAGCAGACCGCGACGGGAAAGGTGGGACGCTCGGGAAAAGGGCATGACGATCCGCTTTCGTGCGTGCCGGGGTCGGCCTCTGGCAGTTCTTGGGTAGGTTAGCCTAACCTCACAAGGATCTGTAGAGGGGGAGCTTGGCCCTGGGCGCTCTGGCGTTCCGGGGGTTGGGGGGGCTCGGACGCGTGGCCACGGGTGCCTATCGCCGCAGCGGGGCGTAGGTGAAGCGGACTTTGTGGGACGCGGTGGGTTCGTAGAGGGTGCGGCAGACGGTGCAGTGCCAGTGCCAGTGGTCGGCGGCGCCGGGGGCGGTGGCGGAGGTGTCCTTCCACAGGGGTGGCCGCGTGGGGCAGGCGGGGCAGGTGGGCGGGGTCACGGTGCCCAGGGTGGGGGTGGGGGGTGCGGGTGCGGGGGGTGTACGGGCCGGGTCCACCCCTTCGGGGGATTTCCCCCGCCCCGCCCCTTCCCTGAACCCTCCGGGGGTGGGGGTGGGTTGAGGCGCCTTCCCGGGGCCCATGGCCCCGGTGCCCCGCTGCCGACCGGGAGCGGACCTGCGGACCGTGCTGGGTTGCTCGCGCAGTTCCCCGCGCCCCTGGGCAGTTAGGGGCGCGGGGAACTGCGCGCTCAGCCAAAGACGGTCCGCAGACGAACTTCGCAGCCCGCCCCGCAGACGCTTCCCGGGCCGAGTCGCAACCCCCTGAGGGGCGCGGGGAACTGCGCGAGCAACCCACCACTCAGCCGCAGACGAAGGCCGGGCACCACGCCTACGCCGGCAAACCGAGTTCCCTCGCGATCAGCATCCGCTGCACCTCACTCGTCCCCTCCCCGATCTCCAGGATCTTGGAGTCCCGCCACATCCGGGCCACCGGGTACTCGTTCATGAAGCCGTACCCGCCGTGGATCTGCGTCGCGTCCCGCGCGTTGTCCACCGCGACCGTGGACGAGTACAGCTTCGCCACCGCCGCCTCCTTCTTGAAGGACTCGCCCCGCACCAGACGGGACGCCGCGTCGCGCCAGCCCACCCGCGCCATGTGTGCCCGCATCTCCATGTCCGCGATCTTGAACTGGATCGCCTGGTTGTCCCCGATGGGACGGCCGAAGGCGTGGCGCTCGCGCGCGTACTTCACCGACTCGTCGACGCAGCCCTGCGCCAGCCCCGTGGCCAGCGCGGAGATCGCGACACGGCCCTCGTCGAGGATGCGCAGGAACTGGGCGTAGCCCCGGCCCTCCTCGCCCAGGAGGTTGGCCGCCGGGACGCGGACGTCCACGAAGGACAGCTCGCGGGTGTCCGAGGCGTTCCACCCCACCTTCGAGTACGGCGCGGCCACCGTGAAGCCCGGCGTCCCGGACGGGACGATGATCGAGGAGATCAGCGGGCGTCCGTCGGGCTTGCGGCCGGTCACGGCCGTGACCGTCACCAGGCCCGTGACATCCGTACCGGAGTTGGTGATGAAGCACTTGGTGCCGTTGATGACCCACTCGTCGCCGTCGCGCACCGCCGTCGTGCGCGTGCCTCCCGCGTCCGAGCCGCAGTCCGGCTCGGTCAGACCGAACGCGCCCAGCGTCTCCCCGGCGCAGAGCTTGGGCAGCCACTCCCGCTTCTGCTCCTCCGTACCGAACCGGAACACCGGCATCGCCCCGAGCGAGACCCCCGCCTCCAGGGTGATGGCCACCGAGGAGTCGACCCGCGCCAGCTCCTCCAGCGCGATGCCCAGCGCCAGGTAGTCGCCGCCCATGCCCCCGTACTCCTCGGGGAAGGGCAGTCCGAACAGGCCCATACGGCCCATCTCGCGGACGATCTCGTACGGGAACTCGTGGCGCTCGTAGAAGTCGCCGATCTTGGGGGCGACGACGTCGTGCGCGAACTCCTCGACCGTACGGCGGAGTTCTTCGTGCTCGTCGGAGAGCCGGTGGTCAAGGGACATGGGGGGTCACTCCTTGTGGGAGTCGGGGGAGAGGGCGCGGACGGTGCGGGACGGGCTCGGCCGTCCCAGCTGCTCGGCGAGCCACACGCTGGTGGCGGTGAGCCTGCCGAGGTCGACCCCGGTGTCGATACCGAGGCCCTGGAGCATCCACACGAGGTCTTCGGTGGCGAGGTTTCCGGTGGCGGACTTGGCGTACGGACAGCCGCCCAGGCCGCCCGCCGAGGCGTCGACCGTGGTGACGCCGTGCTGGAGGGCCGCGAGGGTGTTGGCGAGCGCCTGACCGTAGGTGTCGTGGAAGTGCACCCCGATCGCGGAGGTCGCCACGCCCTCCTCGTTGAGCGCCGTCAGCAGGATCTGGACATGGGCCGGGGTCGCGACCCCGATCGTGTCCCCGAGACTCAGCTCGTCGCAGCCCAGGTCCATGAGGGACTTGGCGACGCGGACGACCTGCTGGACGGGGACGGCTCCCTCCCACGGGTCGCCGAAGCACATCGACAGATAGCCCCGGACATGGACCCGCTGCTCCTTCGCGCGGGCCACGACCGGCGCGAACATCGCCAGCGACTCGTCCACCGTACGGTTCAGATTGGCCTTGGCGAAGGACTCCGTGGCGCTGGCGAAGACCGCGATCCGGTCGGCGCCCAGCGCGAGCGCCCGGTCCAGGCCGCGCTCGTTGGGCACCAGGACCGGCAGCGCCACGCCCGCGATGTCCCCGAGCATCGGGAAGAGCCGCTCGGCGTCGGCCAGTTGGGGCACCCACTTGGGGTGGACGAAGCTGGTCGCCTCGATGGTGGTCAGGCCCGCGTCCGCGAGGCGGCGCACGAACTCGGCCTTGACCTCGGTGGGGACGACGGCCTTCTCGTTCTGGAGCCCGTCGCGGGCCCCGACCTCGTGGATGCGCACCGAGGCGGGCAGGCCCGGCGCCGGTACGACCATGGGGAGCGTCACTGGTCCTCCTCCTTCGGGGTCACCACGGCCAGCACCTGGTCCATGGCGACGGTCGAGCCGGGGGAGACGTCCAGCTCGGTGACGGTGCCGGCGTGCGGGGCGGAGATGACGTGCTCCATTTTCATCGCCTCGACCACCAGCAGGCTCTGGCCCGCCGCGACCTCGTCCCCGACGGCCACCTTGACGACGGTGACGGTGCCGGGCATCGGGGCGGCCAGGGTGTCCGCGCCGCCGCGCGCGGCGCCGCCGAGGCTCGCCGCGACCGGGTCGTGGTCCAGCACATGCCAGCTGTCCCCGTCCCGCCCCAGCCAGGTCCCCTCCGGGGAGGAGGCGGTGGTGAAGGTGTGGGTGACACCGTCGAGTTCCACCCGGACGTGTCCGGGGGCGACCTGTCCGGCGGCCTCGCCCCGCACCACATGAGTGACGGGTTCGAGTCCCGGTACCCGGAACGGGAACGCCAGCGGGGCCGGTTCGCCGCCGATGCGCCAGCCGCTCGGCACCGCGAACGGGTCCAGCCATCCGCCGGCGGCCGTCGGCCGCAGGGCCTCCTGCCGTACCAGCGCCGCCGCCGCGTACACCTCGTCCGGCACACCGTCCGGGACCAGGGTGTCGGCCTCGCGCTCGACCAGGCCCGTGTCGAGGTCGCCCGCGACCACGGCCGGATGGGCGAGCAGCCGGCGCAGGAAGCCCGCGTTGGTGGGCACGCCCAGGGTGACCGTGTCGGCCAGCGCGGCGCGCAGCCGGCGCAGGGCAGTGGCGCGGTCCGGTCCGTATGCGATGACCTTGGAGAGCATCGGGTCGTAGAGGCTGCCGACCTCGGTGCCCTCGCTCAGGCCCGAGTCCGTGCGCACCCCGTCGCCCTGGGGCTCGCGCAGCGCCAGGACCGTACCCCCCGAGGGCAGGAAGCCCCGGGCGGGGTCCTCGGCGCAGATCCGGGCCTCCACGGCGTGGCCGGTCAGGGTGATGTCCTGCTGTCCGAACGGCAGGTGTTCGCCGGAGGCGACCCGCACCTGCCACTCCACCAGGTCCAGCCCGGTGATCAGCTCGGTGACCGGGTGCTCGACCTGGAGGCGGGTGTTCATCTCCATGAAGTAGTACGAGGAGGGGTCGTTGCCCGGGACGATGAACTCGACCGTGCCCGCGCCCGCGTAGCCGCAGGAGCGGGCCGCCTGGACCGCCGCCTCGCCCATGGCGGCCCGGGTCTCCTCGTCGAGGAGGACCGAGGGGGCCTCCTCGATGATCTTCTGGTGGCGGCGCTGGAGGGAGCACTCGCGCTCGCCGAGGTGCACCACGTTGCCGTGGCCGTCCGCGAGGACCTGGATCTCGATGTGGCGGGGGCGGTCGACCCACCGCTCCACCAGGAGCGTGTCGTCGCCGAAGGAGGCGCGCGCCTCGCGCCGGGCGGCGGCGATCTCGTCGGCGAGGGCCGCCTCCTCGCGGACCAGCCGCATGCCCTTGCCGCCGCCGCCCGCGCTGGGCTTCAGCAGGACCGGCATCCCGATCTCGCGGGCCGCGTCGGCGAGTTGGCCGTCGCTCAGGCCGCTGCCGGAGGAGCCGGGCACGACCGGGACGCCGGCCGCCTTCACGGTCTCCTTGGCCCGGATCTTGTCGCCCATCAGGGAGATGGCGTCCGCCGGGGGGCCGATGAAGACCAGGCCCGCTTCGGCGCACGCGCGCGCGAAGGCCGCGTTCTCGGCGAGGAAGCCGTAGCCCGGGTGGACGGCCTGGGCGCCGCTGCGCGCCGCCGCCGCAAGGAGCCGGTCGATGGAGAGGTAGCTCTCGGACGCCGCCGCCGGGCCGATCCGCACGGCCGTGTCGGCCTCGCGCACATGGCGGGCGTCCGCGTCCGCGTCGCTGAACACCGCGACCGAGCGCACCCCGAGGGCGCGCAGGGTGCGGATGACACGGACGGCGATCTCGCCCCGGTTGGCGACGAGGACTGTGTCGAACATCGTCATGGTCCGCCTCACATCCGGAAGACGCCGAAGCCGGGCGCCGAGTAGTCCCGCTGGGGGAGGGGGGCGTTGGCACAGGCCGTCAGGGCGAGCCCGAGGACCTGGCGGGTGTCCGTCGGGTCGATGACCCCGTCGTCCCACAGCCGGGCCGACGCGTAGTAGGCGTTGCCCTGCTGCTCGTACTGCGCGCGGATGGGGTCCTTGAAGGACTCCTCCTCCTCGGCGGGCCAGGACTCGCCGCGCGCCTCCAACTGGTCGCGCTTGACGGTGGCCAGCACCGAGGCGGCCTGCTCACCGCCCATCACGGAGATCTTGGCGTTGGGCCACATCCACAGGAAGCGCGGCGAGTACGCCCGGCCGCACATCGAGTAGTTCCCCGCCCCGTACGACCCGCCGACCACGACCGTCAGCTTGGGGACGCGAGTGCAGGCCACGGCGGTGACCATCTTGGCGCCGTGCTTGGCGATGCCCCCCGCCTCGTAGTCCCGGCCGACCATGAAGCCCGAGATGTTCTGGAGGAAGACCAGCGGGATGCCGCGCTGGTCGCACAGCTCGATGAAGTGGGCGCCCTTCTGGGCGGACTCGGAGAACAGGATGCCGTTGTTGGCGACGATGCCGACCGGGTGGCCGTGGATCCGGGCGAAGCCGGTGACCAGCGTCTGCCCGAACTCGGACTTGAACTCCTGGAAGCGCGAGCCGTCGACCACGCGCGCGATGACCTCGCGGACGTCGTACGGCGTGCGCGAGTCGACCGGGACCGCCCCGTACAGCCCCAAGGGGTCGACCTTCGGCTCCTCCACCGGCTCGACGCTCCAGGGCAGCTCCCCGCGCGCGGGGAGGGTGGCGACGATGGTGCGGACGATGCGCAGCGCGTGCGCGTCGTCCTCGGCGAGGTGGTCGGTGACGCCGGAGGTGCGCGAGTGGACCTCGCCGCCGCCCAGCTCCTCGGCGGTGACGACCTCACCGGTGGCGGCCTTCACCAGCGGCGGCCCGCCGAGGAAGATCGTGCCCTGGTTGCGGACGATCACGGCCTCGTCGCTCATCGCCGGGACGTAGGCCCCGCCGGCCGTGCAGGAGCCGAGAACCGCCGCGATCTGCGGGATCCCGGCGCCCGACATCCGGGCCTGGTTGTAGAAGATCCGCCCGAAGTGGTCCCGGTCGGGGAAGACCTCGTCCTGCATCGGCAGGAAGGCGCCGCCGGAGTCGACCAGGTACAGACACGGCAGCCGGTTCTCCAGGGCCACCTCCTGGGCGCGCAGGTGCTTCTTCACCGTCATCGGGTAGTACGTGCCGCCCTTGACCGTGGCGTCGTTGGCCACGATCACGCACTCGCGACCGCTGACCCGCCCGATCCCGGCGATCACCCCGGCGGCGGGGGCCTGGCCCCCGTACATCCCGTCCGCCGCCAGCGGCGCCAGCTCCAGGAAGGGCGAGCCGGGGTCGAGCAGGGTGTCGACCCGGTCGCGCGGCAGCAGCTTGCCGCGCGCGACATGGCGCTCGCGGGCCCGCTCGCCGCCGCCGAGGCGCGCCGCGGCCAGTCTGGCGCGCAGCTCCTCGCCGAGGGTGCGGTGCGCCTCCTCGTTGGCCCGCCATGCCTCGGACGCGGGATCGGCCGCGCTCCCAAGGACCGGTGCCTGCTGCATCGTGTCGAGCCCCCTTGCCCGTACGAAGTCTCCGGCGGAGTCTTCCGGTGAGATCTCCGGCCGGATGTTAATGACCGTTAACTCATTTCCACCAGGTTAACGAGCGCTAACCGCGTTGTCTAGAATGAATTCCCATGAGCACCCGGACCGATGCCCCCACCCGCCGCGAGCAGATCCTGCGCGAGGCCGCGCGCCTCTTCGCCGAGCGCGGCTTCCACGGCGTGGGCGTCGACGAGATAGGCGCGGCCGTCGGCATCAGCGGTCCCGGCCTCTACCGGCACTTCGCGGGCAAGGACGCGATGCTGGCGGAGCTGCTGGTCGGGATCAGCGGGCGGCTCTACGACGGCGGGCGCAAGCGGGTCGCCGAGGCGGACGGGGGCCCCGAGGCGGTCCTCGGCTCGCTCATCGACGGCCACATCGACTTCGCCCTGGACGACCGGGCGCTCATCACCCTCCACGACCGGGAGCTGGACCGGCTGCGCGACAGCGACCGCAAGCTGGTGCGCCAGCTCCAGCGGCAGTACGTGGAGCTGTGGGTCGCGGTCGTCCGCGAGCTGTACCCGCACGGCTCCGAGGCCGAGGTCCGCGCCGCCGTCCACGCGGTGTTCGGCCTGCTCAACTCGACCCCGCACCTGGGCTCGTACGGGGCGGGGCTGCCGGGGCGCGCCGCCACGGAGGCGCTGCTGCGGCGCCTGGCGCACGGGGCGTTCGCGGCGCTCGCGAACTGAGCCCCCACGCGCGCGTGAACGGGTGCGCGAGGGAGGCGCGAGGGGTGCTTCCCCGCGCCCGTGGCCGCACGTCCACTGCGCGGACGACGGCGCCGGGTGCCGCGCGCGGGGGCAGAATGGGGCGCATGCCGATACCCAGCCGTGCCGCTCTCGTCGACCACCTCGTCCGCACCCGTATCGCCGGAGACGTCGCCACCCCCCGCGACAACAACCTCTCCCACTACCGCAAGCTCGCCAACGGCGACCGCCACTACTGGCTGGGCCTGGAGCTGGGCGAGCGCTGGAGCGACGAGCAGGACGTGCTCGCCGTGATGGCCGAGCGCTGCGGCGTCGTCGACGACCCCGGGCACCGCACCGGCCAGGACACCATCGACCCGGAGCTGACGGTCGACGCGCTGGAGCGGATGGCGGCACGGCTGCGGAAGGCGGTGGCGGGCAATCAGCGGGTGCTCTTCGCCACCGGCCACCCCGGTGCGCTCATCGACGTGCACAGCCGGACCGCGGCGGCGCTGCGGGCGGCCGGGTGCGAGATCGTGCGCATCCCGGACGGGGTGACGGCCGACGAGGGCTGTGTGGTGCAGTTCGCGGACGTCTCGCTGTACGAGCGGGGCGCGTCCCTGTGGCACACGCACTCGCCCGCGCCCATGGCGGCGATCCTGGACGCGCTGGAGCGGGAGGGACGGGCGCTGCCCGATCTGGTCGTCGCGGACCACGGGTGGGCCGGGTGCGCCGCCCAGCGCGGGATCGACGCGGTCGGGTACGCCGACTGCAACGACCCCGCGCTGTTCCTGGCGGAGGCGGAGGGGACGCTTCAGGTCGCGGTCCCGCTGGACGACCACGTGGTGGACCCGCGCTACTACGAGCCCATGACCGAATACCTGCTGGCTGCGGCCGAGTTGGTCTGAGGCCGTCCCTAAAGGGGCCGCGGGACCCTGACCACGCCCTCCTGGACCACCGTCACCGCCAGGCGGCCGTCCTGGGTGTAGATGCGGGCCTGGCCCAGGCCCCGGCCCGCCGAGGCCGAGGGGGACTCCTGGTCGTACAGGAGCCACTCGTCGGCCCGGAACGGGCGGTGGAACCACATCGCGTGGTCCAGCGACGCGCCCACCACGTCCCCGACCGCCCAGCCGCCCCGGCCGTGCGCGAGCAGCACCGAGTCGAGCAGCGTCATGTCGGAGACGTAGGTGGCCAGCGCGAT
This sequence comes from Streptomyces sp. NPDC031670, assembly GCF_055580545.1. Taxonomy (NCBI): domain Bacteria; kingdom Bacillati; phylum Actinomycetota; class Actinomycetes; order Kitasatosporales; family Streptomycetaceae; genus Streptomyces; species Streptomyces sp. NPDC031670. The sequence goes on from NZ_JBVILC010000007.1 coordinate 228,977, forward strand.
GTGCAGCAGGGGGTCGTCCGCGAGCTTGCCGTTCGTACGGAACCAGACCTGCGAGCGCGGCTCGCGCGGGGTGCCGGCGCTGGCCCACGGCGGTGCGTCCGCGTAGCGCAGGTCGACGGCCGCGCGCGCCTCGATCAGGCGCTCGGCGACGTCCGCGGGCAGATGGCGCGGCAGCATCTCGGCCGCGGTCGGCAATGACTCCGGGTCCGGTGCGGGCGGCATGTCCGCCTGGTGCTCCAGCCCTTCCTCGTACTTCTGGAAGGACGCCGAGAGGTGGAAGATCGGCTGGCCGTGCTGGACGGCGACGACCCTGCGGGTGGTGAAGGAGCGGCCGTCGCGGATGCGGTCGACCAGGTAGACGATCGGCGCGCCCGGGTCCCCCGCACGCAGGAAGTACGCGTGCAGGGAATGCGGCGTCGGGGTCTCGGCGGGAACGGTGCGGCCCGCGGCGACCAGCGCCTGGGCCGCGACCTGTCCGCCGAAGACGCGCGGGACGAGCGCCGAGCGGGAGCGGCCCCGGAAGTAGTCCCGCTCGATCTGCTCCAGGTCGAGCAGATCGAGCAGGGCATCCAGAGCCTCGGTCACAGACCCATGTCCTTGGCGATGATCGACTTCATGATCTCGCTGGTGCCGCCGTAGATCCGGTTGACGCGGTTGTCGGCGTACAGACGGGCGATCGGGTACTCGTTCATGAAGCCGTAGCCGCCGTGCAGCTGGAGGCAGCGGTCGATGACGCGGTGGGCGACCTCGGTGCAGAACAGCTTGGCGGAGGCGGCCTCGGCCGGGGTCAGCTCGCCCGCGTCGAGGGCTTCGAGGGCGCGGTCGGCGACCGCCTCGGCGGCGTCCACCTCGGCCTGGCAGGCGGCCAGTTCGAACTTGGTGTTCTGGAAGTGCGCGACCGGCTTGCCGAAGACGGTGCGCTCCTGGACGTACTCCTTGGCGAACCGGACGGCCGCCTTGGCCTGCGCGTAGGCGCCGAAGGCGATGCCCCAGCGCTCGGAGGCGAGGTTGTGGCCGAGGTAGTAGAAGCCCTTGTTCTCTTCGCCGAGCAGGTCCTCGACGGGGACCTTCACGTCGACGAACGCCAGCTCGGCGGTGTCGGAGGTCTTCAGGCCGAGCTTGTCGAGCTTGCGGCCGATGGAGTAGCCCTCGGACTTGGTGTCGACGGCGAACAGCGAGATGCCGTGGCGGCGGTCCTCGGCGGTGGGCGCGGCGGTGCGGGCGCAGACGATCACGCGGTCGGCGTGGACGCCGCCGGTGATGAAGGTCTTGGCGCCGTTGAGGACGTAGTGCGTGCCGTCCTCGGAGAGCTTCGCGGTGGTCTTCATGCCCGCGAGGTCGGAGCCGGTGCCCGGCTCGGTCATCGCCAGCGCCCACATCTCCTCACCGGAGACGAACTTGGGCAGGAAGCGCTTCTTCTGCTCGTCGCTGGCGAGCATCTTGATGTAGGGCAGGCCCAGCAGCACGTGCACACCGGAGCCGCCGAACTGCACGCCCGCGCGGGCCGTCTCCTCGTACATGACGGCCTCGAACTTGTACGACTCGATGCCGGCGCCGCCGAACTCCTCGTCGACGCGGATGCCGAAGACGCCGAGCTCGGCGAGCTTGTAGTAGAAGTCGCGCGGCGCCTGGCCGGCGGCGAACCACTCGTCGTAGACCGGGACGACCTCGGCCTCGATGAAGGCCCGGATGGTGTCCCGGAACGCCTCGTGGTCCTCGTTGAATACGGTGCGGCGCACGGACGCTCTCCTTCTGACGGTGGCGGCGGCTTGGCTAAGCGCTTGCTCAGAGTTTGAAAGACGAAGTTACCCGGCGGTCACTCGCACTGTCCAGAGTGAGCCTCAGCACGTCCATGCGCACTCCGTAGGGCGAGCCACAGCTCCGTACGGACGTCCATGTCGTCCAGGTCCGCGTCCAGCAGCGCCGCGCAGCGGGCCACGCGCTGGCGGACGGTGTTGCGGTGCACCCCGAGGGCCACGGCCGTGCGGTCCCAGCTGCCGTGCAGCGAGAGCCAGGTGCGCAGCGTCGTCACCAGCGGCTCGGTGAGCGGGGCGAGCAGCGCGCGGGCGTACGCGGCGGCCTCCTCCGGGTCCACCAGCGAGGCGTAGCCGCCGGTGCGGTGGCGTACCAGCGGTGTCCGGGCGGCCTCGGCCCGGCGCAGGGCCCGCGCCGCCTGGGCATCGGCCGCGGCCAGCTCCCCGGCCGCCACGGGCGCGCTCACGCCCAGCGTCCAGCCGGCGCGCGCGGCCACCTCCCGCCCGCCGGGGACGAGTACGCGCGCGTGGCCGCCGTCCGCCTCCACCAGCGGGCTGCCGAGGTCGGGCGGGTCGCCCTCGCCGCGCGCGTGGACGACGGTCCAGGGCCCCTCGCCGAGCAGTGGCGCGACCTCGGCCGGGGCCGCGCCGAGCAGCAGCCGCACCAGCGCGGCCGAGCGGACGGCCTCACCCGCGCCCTGGCGCTCCGCGGTGAGCAGCGAGAGCAGTACGGACGCGACCCCGGCCACGGTGTGGTCGCCCGCCTCGCGCCCCTCGGCCACGGTCCCGAGCACCAGCTGCCGCGGTCCGGTCAGGGCGTACGCGGCGAGGTGCGGGCCCGCGCCGGTGTCGGTGGCGGACGCGGGGGAACCGGGGGTGCCCGGGGCCACCACCACCGCCAGCCGGCGCAGCGCCGCCGCCGCGCGCGGGGACGGCTCCGGGCCGGCCGCCCGCAGGACCTCGCCCCCGGGGCCGAGCAGCCCCGCCCAGCCGTCGAGCCCGACCGCGAGCTGGTGCAGGACCGCCGGGACCGGGTCCGGGCGGGCCGCCGCCGCGGCGAGCCCCTGCTGAGCGCGGGCGACCCGGCGCAGCTCATGGTGGCGGGCCCGGGTCATCAGGCCCCACACCGCGCGGGCGACCGCGGTGAAGGTCGTGGTCGGCGGCACTTCGAGCAGCGGCAGCCCGTGCCGCTCGCAGGCGTCGACCAGCGCCGCCGGGACCGTGTCGTACACGGGCGTGACGCCGAAGCCGAGCGCCGCCGCGCCCGCCTCGGCGACCCGCGCCGCGTACCGCTCCGGGTCGCTGAGCTGCACGCCCGCGGTCAGCAGCAGCTCCCCGCCGAGCAGATACGGATACGGGTCGGCCATCTCCGAGGTGTGCACCCAGTGCACATCGGCCTCGGGCGGCCCTGCGATCCGCCGCAGACCGAGGTCGGTGCGGGTCAGCAGGGCCGACAGCGGCACGGGAGGGGTGGGAGGGACGGAGGAGTCCGGCATGGTGGAGGATCCATCCATCATCGGTGTCGGGAGTGGAGGAAACGTACACTTCAGTGTCGCTGCCCGGCGACCTATCGTCGTGGTGAACCGCATGAACCGTGTGAAGTGCGCGAACTGCACAGATCGCATGAATCGCTGAAACGAAGGGCCATTCACATGAGCAGCAACGGAACGCCGCGCGGTCCGATCGACTCGTCCCGCGTCCCGCGGTACGCCGGTCCCGCGACCTTCGCCCGGCTGCCCCGCCTCGACGAGGTCGGCACCGCCGATGTCGCCGTCGTCGGCGTGCCCTTCGACAGCGGTGTCTCCTACCGGCCCGGCGCCCGCTTCGGCGGCAACGCCATCCGCGAGGCCTCCCGGCTGCTGCGCCCCTACAACCCGGCCCAGGACGCCTCGCCCTTCGCGCTCGCCCAGGTCGCGGACGGCGGTGACATCGCGGTCAACCCGTTCAACATCAACGAGGCCGTGGACACCATCGAGGCCGCCGCCGACGACCTGCTCGGCACCGGCGCCCGGCTGATGACGCTGGGCGGCGACCACACCATCGCGCTGCCCCTCCTCAGAAGCGTCGCCAAGAAGCACGGCCCGGTCGCGCTGCTCCACTTCGACGCGCACCTGGACACCTGGGACACCTACTTCGGCGCCGAGTACACCCACGGCACCCCGTTCCGCCGCGCGGTCGAGGAGGGCATCCTCGACACCGAGGCGCTCTCCCACGTCGGCACCCGCGGCCCGCTCTACGGCAAGCAGGACCTCACCGACGACGAGAAGATGGGCTTCGGCATCGTCACCTCGGCCGACGTCTACCGCCGCGGCGCCGACGAGATCGCCGACCAGCTGCGCCAGCGCATCGGCGACCGCCCGCTCTACATCTCCATCGACATCGACTGCCTCGACCCGGCGCACGCCCCCGGCACCGGCACCCCGGAGGCGGGCGGCATGACCTCCCGCGAGCTCCTGGAGATCCTGCGCGGCCTGGCCTCCTGCAACCTGGTCTCGGCCGACGTCGTCGAGGTCGCCCCGGCGTACGACCACGCCGAGATCACCTCGGTGGCCGCCTCCCACACCGCGTACGAGCTCACGACGATCATGTCCCGGCAGATCGCGGCGGCCAAGGCCGCCAAATGACCCACGACCACGACCTGGTGCTGCGTCCGACGCCGCGCCAGGTCGAGGCGGCCCTCAACCCGCCGCCCGGCCGCATCGGCGGCGACCTGGTCGTCGAGACCCTGCGGGGACTCGGCGCCACCACCGTGTTCGGCCTGCCCGGGCAGCACGCGCTGGGGATGTTCGACGCGCTGCGCCGCTCGTCGATGACGTACGTGGGCCTGCGCATGGAGAACAACGCGGCCTTCGCCGCCGACGCCTACGGCCGGGTCACCGGCGAGGCGGCGCCGCTGCTGCTCTCCACCGGGCCCGGCGCCCTGATGTCGCTCGCCGCGCTCCAGGAGGCAGCCGCGGCGAGCGCCCCGGTGCTGGCCGTCTGCGCCCAGGTGCCCACCGCCGGGCTCGGCGGCGGACGCCACGGCCATCTGCACGAACTGCGCGACCAGCAGGCCGCGTTCCGCGACGTGGTGAAGTCGGTGCACCCGGTGCGCGCCCAGTCCCAGATCCCCTCCGCGCTCGCGGCGGCCTGGGAGTCGGCGCTCACCGCCCCGCACGGCCCGGTGTACGTGGAGATCCCGCAGGACGTCCTGCTCGCCGAGACCGCGCTGCCGGTCGTCACGGCCGTGGACGCGACCCCGCGCGACCTGGTGCCCCGCCCCGAACTGACCGCCCTGGCCGCGCACCTGCTGGAGAACGCGGCCCGCCCCGTGATCGTCGCGGGCGGCGGGGTGGTGCGCGCCGACGCCGCCGGCAAGCTCCGCGCGCTCGCCGAGCGGCTGGACGCGCCGGTGGTCACCACCTTCGGCGGCAAGGGCGCGTTCCCCTGGGAGCACCCGCTCTCGCTCCAGTCCTGGATGGAGGACCGGCACACCACCGACTTCCTACAGGACGCCGACGTCCTGCTGGTGGTCGGCTCGGGGCTGGGTGAACTCTCCTCGAACTACCACACGTTCCGGCCGCGCGGCCGGGTGATCCAGATCGAGGCCGACCTCGGCAAGCTGGAGTCCAACCACCCGGCGCTCGGCATCCACGCGGACGCCCGGATCGCGCTCTCGGCGCTCCTGGAGAGCGTGGGTGAGCGCACCGACCCGGCGGCGGCCGAGGCGGTACGGGGCGTCCTGGCCCGGGTGCGCGAGCGCCTCGACGGGCAGGGGCTCCAGGCCGAGCGGCGAATCCTGGAACAGGTGCGCGCGGCCCTGCCCGCCGACGCGCCCAGCTTCTGGGACATGACGATCCTGGCGTACTGGGCCTGGTCCGCCTGGCCGGGCGCGATGCACTCGGCCCAGGGCGCCGGCGGCCTCGGCTACGCCTTCCCGGCGGCCATCGGGGCCGCGGCGGCCGATCCGACCCGCCCGGTGCTCGCGGTCAGCGGCGACGGCGGCGCGATGTACTCGATCGCGGAGCTCGCCACGGCGCGCCAGTACGACGCGCCGGTCACCTGGCTGATCGTGGACGACGGCGGCTACGGCATCCTGCGCGAGTACATGACGGACGCCTTCGGCACGGCCACCGCGACCGAGCTGGACCGCCCCGACTTCGTCGCGCTCGCCGAGTCCTTCGGCGTCCCGGCGGTCCGTACGAGCGAGGAGGCGCTCCGGGACGACCTGGCCGCGGCGCTGGCCGCCCCCGGTCCCTCGGTGGTCGTCCTGCCCGCCGTACTGAGGATGTTCGCGCCCACGCACCGGTGACGGAGGCCGGCGATGCGAGGGAGGCGGGCGATGCGACGAAGTCCGCCTTCTTCCGCGTGCGCGAGGTACAACCTTTCGGCCCTCGGTGAGTCATCTGAAGCGAGCACGTCACAACGACGTGCTCGCCTCAAGACGTATCAGGGGACGGGGACGCTTTGCCCAGGAAACTCCGCACATCCCGCATATCCCGCCGGGCGCGCCGCGGCGCGCTCTCGGTGGCCGTCGCCGCGGGCGTGCTCGCGCCGGTGGCCGCGGGCGCGACACCGGCCGCCGCCGCGACGACGGTGAGCTGCACCTCCGCCAAGGCCGGACTCGCGGCCAGGCTGACCAACGACATCACCTCCGCGCTCAAGGGCCACGCCTCGCTGACGGCCGTGGCGCTGTACGACCGCTCGACCGGCACCAAGTGCGAGCTGCGCGCGACCGACACCTTCGACTCCGCGAGCGTGATCAAGGCCACCGTGCTGGCGACGCTGCTCTGGGACGCCGGCAACCACCACCGCTCGCTCACCTCCAACGAGCGCGCGCTGGCCACGAAGATGATCACCGAGTCGGACAACGACTCGACGACCGCGCTGTGGAAGCAGCTCGGCGCCTCCAAGGTGTCGGGGTTCCTCAAGGCCGCCGGGATGACCCAGACGACGCCGGGCTCCGACGGCTACTGGGGCCTGAGCCGGGTCTCCGCCCGCGACCAGGCCAAGCTGCTCGCCCTGCTGACCTCCCGCAACCCGGTGCTCAGCGACGACGCCCGGGAGTACGAGCTGGGCCTGATGAACCGCGTCCGCTCGGACCAGCGCTGGGGTACCCCCGCGGGGGTCCAGGGCGGGACGACCGTGCACGTCAAGAACGGCTGGCTGCCGCGCGCCACGCACGGCTGGCGGGTGCACAGCATCGGTGCCTTCACCGACGGCGGCCACGACTACGGCCTGGCCGTCCTCACCGAGGACAACAGTTCGATGAGCCAGGGCATCAGCACCATCGAGGCCGTCGCCCGCGCCGTCCACGCCGATCTCGGCCGCCCGGCCGAGGGCGGCAAGCCCTGGCACCCGCCGAAGTGGCAGAAGCCGACGCCGGTGAGCGAGGCCATCCCGCCGGTGCCCGAGGCACCCGCGGGCCGCGACCTGGTCACGGTGGTCCCGACCCGCTAGGGCCCCGGCACGCCCCCGGAAAACCCGCCCGGTCCCCAGCGACCGAGGCGGGTTTTTAGTCGCCGTACGTTGCGGCGGGATGAAATCCGCCGGTGACGGCGTTGGAGCCTTCCGGCGGAGCGGACACACGGGAGGCACCAGTGGCGGCGGCAGAGCAGGGGTGGGCACGACGGCTCACCGGGTACGCCTGGCGGTACCGGCGGGATGTGCTGCTGGCCCTCGGGTCGTCGCTCGGCGGCATGGCGGTGATGGCTCTGGTCCCGCTGGTCACCAAGGTGATCATCGACGACGTGATCGGGGCCCACACCCGGTCCCTGGCCGTGTGGACCGGGCTGCTCATAGCCGCGGCCGTGGTCGTGTACGTCCTGACGTACATCCGCCGCTACTACGGCGGCCGGCTCGCCCTCGACGTCCAGCACGACCTGCGGACCGAGATGTACGCGACGATCACCGGGCTCGACGGGGGGCGTCAGGACGAGCTCTCCACCGGCCAGGTCGTCGGCCGCGCCACCAGCGACCTCCAGCTCATCCAGGGCCTGCTCTTCATGTTGCCGATGACCATCGGCAACATCCTGCTCTTCGTGATCTCCCTCGCGGTCATGGCATGGCTCTCGCCGCTGCTGACCCTGGTGGCGCTGGCCGTGGCGCCCGCGCTGTGGTTCATCGCCAGGCACAGCCGCAACCGGCTCTTCCCCGCCACCTGGTACGCCCAGGGCCAGGCGGCGGCCGTCGCGGGCGTCGTCGACGGCGCCGTCTCGGGTGTCCGGGTGGTCAAGGGGTTCGGGCAGGAGGAGCAGGAGACCGGCAAGCTCCGCGAGGTCGGCCGCAGGCTCTTCGCGGGCCGGCTGCGCACGATCAAGCTGAACTCCCGCTACACCCCCGCCCTCCAGGCCGTGCCCGCGCTGGGCCAGGTCGCCATGCTGGCGCTGGGCGGCTGGCTCGCCACCCGGGGCGAGATCACCCTCGGTACCTTCGTCGCGTTCTCCACGTATCTGGCGCAGCTCGTGGGTCCGGTGCGGATGCTGGCCATGGTCCTCACCGTCGGTCAGCAGGCGCGGGCCGGCGTCGAGCGGGTGCTGGAGCTGATCGACACCGAGCCGTCGATCGCGGACGGCACCAAGGAACTGCCCGCGGACGCGCCCGCCACCGTCGAGTTCGACGACGTGAGCTTCGCGTACGAGGACGGGCGGCCGGTCCTGGACGGCTTCTCCCTGGAGATCGCCCCCGGTGAGACCGTCGCCGTGGTCGGCGCCTCCGGTTCGGGCAAGTCCACGGTGTCGCTGCTGCTGCCGCGGTTCTACGACGTCACCCATGGCGCGGTCCTGGTCGGCGGCCACGACGTGCGCGAGCTGACGATGGCCTCGCTGCGCTCCGCCATCGGCCTGGTCCCGGAGGACAGTTTCCTCTTCTCCGACACCGTGCGCGCCAACATCGCGTACGGCAGGCCCGACGCCACCCAGGAGGAGGTCGAGGCCGCCGCGCGGGCGGCCCAGGCGGACGGGTTCATCTCGGACCTGCCCGAGGGCTACGACACCACCGTCGGCGAGCACGGTCTGACCCTCTCCGGCGGCCAGCGCCAGCGAGTGGCGCTGGCGCGTGCCATCCTCACCGATCCGCGTCTGCTGGTCCTGGACGACGCCACCTCGGCCGTGGACGCGCGCGTGGAGCACGAGATCCACGAAGCCTTGAAGACGGTGATGGCCGGGCGCACCACGCTGCTCATCGCGCACCGCCGCTCGACCCTCAACCTCGCCGACCGCATCGCCGTCCTCGACGAGGGCCGCCTCGCGGCGCTGGGCACCCATGAGGAGCTCCAGCGCGACTCGGCGCTCTACCGCCGTCTGCTGACCGACCCGGACGAGCTGGGCGCGGTCTCGCCCGGCCACATCGTGGCGGTGGAGGCGGTGGAGGACCACACCGTGCGGGAGGAGCTGGACGCGGAGTTCGACGCCGAGCGGGGCATCACGCCGCCGCTGTGGATCCGCGAGGACAAGCCGGTCTCCGCCGCGCCCGGCGGGATGCCCGCCACCCCCGAGCTGCTGGCCCAGGTCGAGGCGCTGCCCCCGGCCACCGACACCCCCGGCGTCGACGAGGCCAGGGCCGTGCGGCCCGAGACGTCCTACGGGCTGCGCCGGCTGCTGAAGGGCTTCGGCCGGCCGCTCTGCGTCAGCCTGGCGCTGGTCGCGGTCGACGCGGGCATGTCCCTGCTGCTGCCGGTGCTGATCCGGCACGGCATCGACCAGGGCGTCACCAAGCTGGCGCTCGGCGCGGTGTGGGCGGCGGCGGGTCTGGCCCTGCTGACCGTGGTGATCCAGTGGGCCGCGCAGTTCGGCGAGACCCGGATGACCGGACGCACCGGTGAGCGTGTCCTCTACAGCCTCCGGCTGAAGATCTTCGCCCAGCTCCAGCGGCTCGGCCTGGACTACTACGAGCGCGAGCTGACCGGCCGGATCATGACCCGGATGACCACGGACGTGGACGCGCTGGCCACCTTCCTCCAGACCGGTCTGGTCACCGCGTTCGTCGCCGTCGTCACCTTCTTCGGCATCATGCTGGCGCTGCTGGTCATCGACCTCCAGCTGGCGCTGGTCGTCTTCGCCACCCTGCCGCCGCTGATCCTGGGCACGTACTTCTTCCGCAAGCAGAGCGTCAAGGCGTACGAGCTGGCCCGCGAGCGGGTCGCCGGGGTCAACGCCGACCTCCAGGAGTCGGTGAGCGGACTGCGGATCGTGCAGGCCTTCGGCCGCGAGCGCGACGGCGCCGAACGGTTCACCGCCCGCAGCGCCGACTACCGCGCCGCCCGTATCCGCGGCCAGTGGCTGATCTCGGTGTACTTCCCCTTCGTCCAGCTCCTGTCGTCGGTCGCCGCCGCGGCGGTGCTGATCGTGGGCGCCCACCGGGTCGACGCGCACACCCTCACCACGGGCGCGCTCGTCGCCTATCTGCTCTACATCGACCTGTTCTTCGCCCCCGTACAGCAGCTCTCGCAGGTCTTCGACGGCTACCAGCAGGCGGCCGTCTCCCTCAAGCGCATCCAGGAGCTGCTGCGCGAGCCGACCTCCACGGCGGCGGCCGGCGCACCGAAGGAGGTCCCCTCGCTGCGCGGCGAGATCGCCTTCGAGGACGTCGACTTCCGTTACGGGGACGAGGAGGAGGCCCTGTCGGGTGTGAACCTGCGCATTCCGGCCGGGCAGACCGTCGCCTTCGTCGGCGAGACCGGAGCGGGCAAGTCCACGCTGGTCAAGCTGGTCGCGCGGTTCTACGACCCCACCGGGGGCCGGGTCACCGCCGACGGCACCGACCTGCGCGACCTCGACCTCACCGCCTACCGGCACCGCCTCGGGGTCGTCCCCCAGGAGGCGTACCTGTTCGCCGGGACCGTCCGGGACGCCATCGCCTACGGGCGGCCCGACGCCACGGACGCCCAGGTCGAGGCCGCCGCCCGCGCGGTCGGCGCACACGACATGATCGCCACGCTGGACGGCGGCTACCTCCACGAGGTGGCCGAGCGGGGCCGCAACCTCTCGGCCGGACAGCGCCAGCTGATCGCACTCGCCCGCGCCGAGCTCGTCGACCCGGACGTGCTGCTCCTGGACGAGGCCACCGCCGCCCTGGACCTGGCGACCGAGGCCCAGGTCAACCAGGCCACCGACCGGCTCACCGGCCGCCGCACCACGCTGGTGGTCGCCCACCGCCTCACCACGGCCGCCCGCGCGGACCGGGTCGTGGTGATGGACCACGGCCGGGTCGTCGAGGACGGCACCCACGACGAACTCCTCGCCCGGGACGGGCGCTACGCCAGCCTGTGGCGCACCTTCATCGGCGAGGACGAGCCCGCCGCGGTGTGAGCGTCTGAGTACGCGCACACAGACGAATGAGTACCGGGGACGGTCCGCGCGGCGGGCCGTCCCCGGTTGGATCGGGGCATGACCACGAAGACCGCGTTCACCCCCGCCCCCGTCCCGAAGAGCTCCGGGGCCCGGCTGCGTACGGCCGCCGTGCTCTCGGCGTTCGGGCTGATCCCCGCCGTCGTGCTGGTCGGGCTGGCCGTGGCCAGTTCCGAGCGGTTCTCCCGGTGCCTGACCTACGGCGACTACTACACGGACTGCGCCTCGCACGGGGCGAGCGCCACGCAGATGAGCTGGGCGCTGTGGGCCGCCGGTCTCGCGTTCGTCCTCGTCCTGGCCGTGCCCGGCCGCGCCCGGCGCGCCAGGGAGCTGCGGACGGCGGGGCTGTGGGTACAGATCGTGGCCGAGGCGGTCTTCCTGGCGATGCTCGGGAGCAACGCCTGACGAGCCGCTCCGCCTCCGGCGCAACCGTGGGTAGCCCCCGCGCGTCCGTACCCACATACGTTCATGTGAGGGAAGGAGGCACGGGTGTTCGGTGGGGGAAGGCGGGCGCTGCGGGACCGGGCAGGACCGGGGCTGGTGGTGCTGCTGGCGACGGCGGCCCTGACCGTGCTCGGACCGGGCGCGGGCAGCGCGGACGCGGCGGCCTCGTGCGGCGGACGGCAGGTCAGGACGGTCTCGTTCGCCACCGGCGAGCTGCGGGTCTACAAGACGCACGGCTACGCGTGCGCGGTGTCCGTCGCCAAGTCGCCCGGCGCCAGACGGCAGATGTCCGTGACCATCCAGGCGCGCGGCGGCGGTCCGGTCTCCGACAGCGGCCAATTCACCCGGCAGGCGGGCCCGGTCACGGTGCACGCCATCAACCGCTGTGTACGGGCCTCGGGTTCGGTGGCGGGCAGGGGCGGCTCAACGGGCTGGATCCTGTGCTGAGACGGCCCTGAGGACGGGATGACAACGCTGCCATGACGGCCGGCGGTACAACGGGGTCTGGTCGCACTGGTGTTGCCCCCGCTAGGTTCACGACGATCACGTCACGTCGTGACCCCAGGGGAGAGTGCATGCGCAAGACGCTCAGATGGCTTCTTTCACTCGTCGTGCTCATAGGCACGGTGAGCGTGGCGGGAGCCACGGCAGGGGCGGCCACCGCCGCCGAGCCGGACATCAAGGACCGCATCCTGGCGATACCCGGGGTGAGCCTCATCGAGGAGAAGCCCTACGCGGGCTACCGCTACTTCGTCCTCAACTTCACCCAGCCCGTGGACCACCACCATCCGAAGGCGGGCACCTTCCAGCAGCGGATCACCCTGCTGCACAAGGACACCAGCCGCCCGACCGTCATGTACACCAGCGGCTACAGCGTCTCGACCAACCCCAGCCGCAGCGAGCCGACCCAGATCGTGGACGGCAACCAGGTCTCGGTCGAGTACCGCTACTTCACCCCGTCCCGGCCCGCGCCCGCGGACTGGAGCAAGCTGGACATCTGGCAGGCGGCCAGCGACCAGCACCGCGTCTTCCAGGCCCTCAAGCCCCTCTACGGCAAGAACTGGCTGACCACGGGCGGCTCCAAGGGCGGCATGACGGCGACCTACTACAAGCGCTTCTACCCCCGCGACATGGACGGCGTGGTGGCGTACGTCGCGCCCAACGACGTCGTCAACGACGAGGACTCCGCGTACGACCGCTTCTTCAAGACGGTCGGCACCAAGGAGTGCCGCGACAGGCTCCAGGCCGTGCAGCGCGAGGCGCTGGTGCGCCGCAAGCCGCTGGAGGCCAAGTACGCCGAGTACGCCAAGGCCCACGGCTACACGTTCACCACCACCGGCTCCCTCGACAAGTCGTACGAGGCGGTCGTGCTCGACTACGTGTGGGCGTTCTGGCAGTACAGCCTGCTGTCGGACTGCGCCACCATCCCCGCGGACGCGCCGCACGCGACCGACCAGGCGATCTGGGACACGGTCGACACGATCTCCGGGTTCTCCTTCTACACCGACCAGGGCCTGGAGCCGTACACGCCGTACTACTACCAGGCCGGCACCCAGCTGGGCTCGCCCACCATCGAGCAGCCCTGGCTGCGCGGTCTGAGCCGCTACGGCTACCAGCCGCCGCGCCACTTCGTCCCGCGCTCCATCCCGATGCGCTTCCAGCCGTCGGCGATGGCCCACGTGGACACCTGGGTGCGCCACCACGCCGACCACATGCTGTACGTGTACGGCCAGAACGACCCGTGGGGCGCGGAGCGCTTCCGTCTCGGGCGCGGGGCGCGCGACTCGTACGTGTTCACGGTCGCGGGCGGCAACCACGGCTCCAAGGTCGCGGGTCTCGCGGCCGGGGAGAAGTCGACGGCGACCTCGGCGATCCTGCGCTGGGCGGGTGTGCCGGCGGCGACCGCGGCCCAGGCCAGGCCGCTGGCGTCCTTCGACGCGCGGCTCGACCGCCCGTCCGTCGAGCGGGAGCCGACGCTGCGGCCGTAGCACCACGGCTCACAGCCGCCGCGCGCACCCCACCCTGTCCCCGCCCCCCGGCAGCTGCACATAGAGCGCCGTGGAGGCGGGGCAGTCGGGGCGGCGCGGCACCGCCGAGGTGACCTCGAACTCGGCGGGATGGGCGCCGGACCCGTCGCACGGCGTCTCCTTCACCAGGTCCGGCCCCGCGTGGTACACGCAGTCGCCCACCACGGTGTAGGGGCCGCCGCCCATGCCCGGGTCGCCCGGGTGGGGCGCCTCCAGGTTGCGCATACAGGCGTAGCCGGAGGCACCCTCACCCCCGATGTACAGCACGAAGTCCGTGTCCGCCGGGCAGCCCGCCGCCCCGGCCGCCCGCGTCCCCTCCCGGCGCGCCAGGACCCGGGCCACCGCCCGCTCGCTGGTGCACGGCACCTCGCGGAACGTCCGCCCGCGTGCCGCGCAGTCCCCGGCCCCGAGGAAGGTGGCGCCGTAGGACGGCGGCACGGAAGAGGCGGGGACGGCCGCGTCGCCCGGGTCCTGCCGACAGCCCGTCAGCAGCAGCGTCCCGGCCCAGAAAACGGCCGAAACGGCCCGAACCAGTCTTGTGGCACCGTACTCGTACATGTCCGACCCCCCGCTCCAGCGTGACGTGTCACGCCGAGAACACGCCAGAGGGCCCGGGGGTTATCTCCGGTACGACAGCCCGTAGCCGATCGGGTACAGCACCCGGTCCGGATCGTCCCCGCGCGGCACCGCCACCGGCAGCCGCCCGAGGGGCTCGGCCCGGCCCGCCATGACCCGTACCGCGGCGCGCAGTTCGACGTCGGTCCAGGAGTAGGTGGCGAGCGAGGCGGTGTACCCGCTGAGGTGCGCGATGTCGTAGGGGTTGCGGATCGCGAGGTGCACCACCGGCACACCGCTCGCGCCGAGCGCCGCCACCAGCCGGGCCTGCGCCCCACCCGCTCCCGCGTTGTACGTGCCCACGACCACCACGTCCCTGCCGCGCGCGGCGGCCACCGCCGCGTCGATCTGCGCCTGCGAGGGCAGGGTGCCGGTCGGCAGGGCGCTCGCGGTGAAGCCGAGCCCGGTCAGCGCCTCGGCCAGGACGGCCGTCGGGGGCCCGGTCGTCCCGGAGGGGGAGGCCGGGTCCGCGCCGACGACCAGGACGGAGCGATGGCGCCGCCGGGAGAGCGGGAGCAGTTCGCCCGTGTTGACGAGCAGGGTCGTGGTGCGCTCGGCCACCGCGTCGGCGGCGGCGCGGTGCGGCCGGGTGCCCACCACCCGGTCCACGGCCTCCTGGGAGACGTACGGATGGCTGAACAGCCCCCGGCGCTCCTTGAGTTCCAGCACCCGCAGGATCGATTCGTCGAGCCGGGCCTCGCTGATCTCGCCGCTGGTGACCGCCGCCATCACACCGTTCCACGCCACCGCGAGGTCCGGCGGGTTGAGCAGCTGGTCGGCCCCGGCCTTCAGGGCGAGCACCGGGACCCGGTCGTCGCCGTACTTGTCCCGGACGCCCTGCATGCCCAGCGAGTCGGTGACGATGACCCCGCGGTAGCCGAGCTCCTCGCGCAGGATGCCGGTGAGGATCGGACGTGACAGCGTCGCCGGGTCGTCGGTCGCGTCGAGCGCCGGGAACTGGATGTGCGCGGTCATGATCGAGTCGATCCCGGCGGCCACGGCGGCCCGGAACGGCGGCGCGTCCAGCTCCTCCCACTGCCGCCGGGTGTGGGTGATCACCGGGATGCCGGTGTGGCTGTCGACCGTGGTGTCGCCGTGCCCGGGGAAGTGCTTGGCGGTCGCCGCGACCCCCGCCTCCTGGTAGCCGCGCACCTCGGCGGCGACCATACGGGCCACCGCCGCCGGGTCGGCGCCGAAGGAGCGCACCCCGATGACGGGGTTGGCCGGGTTGACGTTCACATCGGCGTCGGGGGAGTAGTTCTGCCGGATACCCAGTGCGCGCAGCTCGGCCCCGGCGACGCGCCCGAGCGTGCGCGCGTCGCGCGCCGACCCCCCGGCGCCGAGCGCCATCGCGCCCGGGAAGAGCGTGGCGGGGTAGCCGACCCGGCACACGATGCCGTGCTCCTGGTCGGTGGCGATGAGCAGCGGTACGGGCGTGGGCTGGGACAGGCCCGCCCGCTGGATGCCGTTGGAGAGGTCGGCGATCTGGTGCGGGTCGCGGGTGTTGTGCGCCCAGGCGAAGTAGATGATGCCGCCGACGTGGTACTTGGCGATCAGCTCCGCGGCGGTGCGCACGCCCAGCTCGCGCAGGTTGGCGTCGATGTCGGCCTGGTCGGGCGCGGTCGCGGAGTGTCCGTACACCCGCATCACGAAGAGCTGGCCGACCTTCTCCGCCAGGGACATCCGGGCGAGGAGCCGGCGCAGCCGGGCGGCGGGGGCGCGCGGCGTCTCGGCGTACGCGGGGAGCGCGGGCCCCACGGCAGCCGCGGCGGCCGTCGCGGCGGCGGTGGTGAGAAGGGTGCGTCTGGAGGTGCGGTACGACACGGGCACTCCATCCCTAGGTCTGGAAGAAACTTCCAGACCGAACCGATAACCGGAAAGTTATTGCCGGTCAAGGGGGCGCGCACCGCCCGGCCCGGAATCCGGGCGGGAACGCGCGGGAGGCGGCCCGTCACCGGAGCGGCCCCGGGACGGTCAGGGGCGGGCCAGGGCGGCGAGCCGCTCCCGGCCGGCCGTCAGCAGCCCCGCCAGCCCGGCCGCCTCCGGGTACCAGCGCTTCTCGTACTCCCAGCACAGCCAGCCCCCGGCGCCCAGCGCCGCCAGCGCGTCCGCCAGCGGCAGTACCCCGGCCCCCAGCGGCAGCGGGGCGGTGTCCTCGGCCGAGGCGATGTCCTTGACCTGGACGTACCCCAGGTGCGGGGCGAGCGCCGCGTACGACTGGGCGGGGCTCTCGCCGCCGAGCCAGGTGTGCATCACGTCCCACAGGGCGCCGGCCGAGGGCGAGCCCACCCGGTCCAGGACGCGGGCGACGGCCGCGCCCGTGCGGTGCGAGTCATGGGTCTCCAGCAGCACGCGCACGCCCCGCTCGGCGGCGAGCGCGCACACCCGGCGCAGCCGCCGCACCGCGATCCCGTCGTCGTCCGGACCGCCCCGGCCCCCGGGAAAGACCCGCACATAGGGGGCGCCGAGGTCGTGCGCGAGGTCCACCAGCGCGTCGACCGGCTCGGGGTCGTCGGGGTCGGCCACGCGCGCGTAGCCGGCGACGGCGAGGACGCTCACGCCGTGCGCCGCGAACTCGGCGGCCACCCGCGCCCGTTGGCGGGCGCCGAGGCCGGGGTGGACCGGCTCCTCCGGATGGGCGCGCAGCTCCACGCCGTCGTAGCCGTGCGCGACGGCGAGGCGCACCACCTCGGCGACCGGCAGACCCGGCACCCCGAGCGTGGAGAACGCGTACCGCGTCCGCCCGCTCACCGGTCCGTCCGGCCGGGCCGCGCACCGAGGGGCGCGGCCGGGGCCCCGCCCAGCACCGCCGTGAACCGCTCCACCGTCTCCTTCAGCACCGCCGTCCCGTCCCGGCCCCACAGCTCCTCGTTGAACAACTCGACCTCCACCGGGCCCGTGTAGCCCGCCGCCTCCACCCGGTCGTACCACGCCACCAGGTCGATCGCCCCGTCCCCGAGGGGGCCGCGCCCGGTCAGGACCCCGGCGGGCAACGGGGTGACCCAGTCGGCCAGCTGGAAGGAGTGGATGCGGCCCGCCGCACCGGCGCGGGCCACCGCCGCCGGAGCCAGGTCGTCCCACCAGACGTGGTACGTGTCCACGACCACCCCCACCTCCCGCGCCGGGAAGCGCTCCGCGAGCTCCAGGGCCTGGCCGAGGGTGGAGACGACACAGCGGTCCGAGGCGTACATGGGGTGCAGCGGCTCGATCGCCAGGCGTACGCCCCGGGCGCGCGCGTAAGGACCGAGCTCGGCCAGCGCGTCCGCGACCCGCTCGCGCGCACCGGCCAGGTCCCGGCTGCCCCCGGGCAGCCCGCCGGAGACCAGCACCAGGGTGTCGGTGCCGAGCGCCGCCGCCTCGTCGAGCGCCGCCCGGTTGTCGTCCAGGGCCCTCGCGCGCGCGTGCGGCTCGTCCGCCGTGAAGAAACCGCCCCGGCACAGCGTGGTGACGCTCAGCCCGGCGTCCCGCACCAGCCGCGCGGCGGCCTCGACGCCGTACGCCCGCACGGGTTCGCGCCACAGCCCGACCCCCGGCACGCCCGCGTCGGCGCAGGCGCGGACCAGATCGGGCAGCGGGAGCTGCTTCACGGTCATCTGGTTGATGCTGAGGCGGGAGAGGGTAGCGGGGCTCATGAGGTGACTCCATAGACCGTGAGCAGGGCGCGCATCCGGGCGGCGGCGGCCTCCGGGTCGGGGAACAGGCCGAGGCCGTCGGCCAGTTCGTAGGCCCGTGCCAGATGCGGCAGCGGGCGGGCCGACTGGAGGCCGCCGACCATGGCGAAGTGGTCCTGGTGGCCCGCGAGCCACGCGAGCAGGACCACTCCGGTCTTGTAGAAGCGGGTCGGTGCCCCGAAGAGATGGCGGGCGAGCCCGACCGTCGGGTCCAGGCGCTTGCGGAAGCCCGCCGGATCGGCCGCGTCCAGCGCCCGTACCGCGTCCGCCGCGAGCGGACCCAGCGGGTCGAAGATCCCCAACAGGGCGTGGCTGAAGCCCTGTTCGTCGCCCTCGATCAGCTCGGGGTAGTGGAAGTCGTCCCCGGTGTAGCACTTCACACCGTCCGGCAGCCGCCGTCGCAGCCGGACCTCGCGGTCGGCGTCGAGCAGCGACACCTTCACCCCGTCGATCTTCCCCGCGTGCGCCGCGACGATCCCCAGGAACGTCTCGGTGGCCGCGTCGAGGTCGGTCGAGCCCCAGTAGCCGGCCAGCGCCGGGTCGAACATCGGGCCAAGCCAGTGCAGGATCACCGGCCGTCCGGTCTGCTCCAGCAGCCGCCCGTACACGGCCCGGTAGTCCTGCGGGCCGCGCGCCACCGCCGCCAGCGCGCGCGAGGCCATCAGGATCGCCTGCGCGCCGGCGCCCTCGACGACGGCGAGCTGCTCCTCGTACGCGGCCGTCACCTCGGCGAGCGAGGCCGCCCGCACCAGCTGGTCGGTACCCGCCCCGCAGGCGATCCGCCCGCCGACGGCCCTCGCCTCGGCGGCCGAACGCCGGATCAGCTCGGCGGCCGAGGGCCAGTCCAGGCCCATCCCGCGCTGGGCGGTGTCCATCGCCTCCGCGACGGCGAGGCCGTGCGACCACAGATGGCGGCGGAAGGCGAGCGTGCCCTCCCAGTCGAGGGCGGCGGGGCCCTCGGGCCCGGCCTCGGCACACGGGTCGGCGACGACGTGCGCGGCCGAGAAGACCGTACGGGACAGCGGGGGGCCGCCCGGGGCGACGGGGGCAGGGTCCGGGCGCGGCTCGTACCGTACGAGCGTCCCGTCCGCGCGCGGCAGCAGCAGGCTCACAGCGCGATCTCCGGCACCTCGACGCGGCGGCCCTCGGCCGAGGACCGCAGCCCCAGCTCGGCGAGCTGCACCCCGCGCGCGCCCGCCAGCAGGTCCCAGCGGTAGGGGGTGTCGAGCGCGACATGGCGCAGGAACAGCTCCCACTGCGCCTTGAACCCGTTGTCGAACCCGGCGTTGTCCGGCACCGGCTGCCACTGCTCGCGGAACTCCTCGCCGGCGGGCAGGTCCGGGTTCCACACCGGCTTGGGGGTGGCCGCGCGGTGCTGGACGCGGCAGGTGCGCAGCCCCGCCACCGCCGAGCCCTCGGTGCCGTCCACCTGGAACTCGACGAGCTCGTCACGGTGTACCCGGACCGCCCAGGAGGAGTTGATCTGGGCGACCGCGCCGCCCTCCAGTTGGAAGATCCCGTACGCGGCGTCGTCGGCCGTGGCGTCGTACGGCTTGCCGCCCTCGTCCCAGCGCTGCGGGATGTGGGTGGTCGCCAGCGCCTGTACGGAGGTGACGCGGCCGAAGAGCTCGTGCAGGACGTACTCCCAGTGCGGGAACATGTCGACGACGATGCCGCCGCCGTCCTGCGCGCGGTAGTTCCACGACGGGCGCTGGGCCTCCTGCCAGTCGCCCTCGAAGACCCAGTAGCCGAACTCGCCGCGCACCGACAGGATCCGCCCGAAGAAGCCGCCGTCGACGAGCCGTTTGAGTTTCAGCAGGCCCGGCAGGAACAGCTTGTCCTGGACGACGCCGTGCTTGATCCCGGCGTCCCGGGCGAGCCTGGCCAGCTCCAGGGCGCCGGCCAGGCCCGTCGAGGTGGGCTTCTCGGTGTAGACGTGCTTGCCCGCGGCGATGGCCCTGGTGAGGGCCTCCTCGCGGGCGGAGGTGACCTGGGCGTCGAAGTAGATCTCCACGGAGTCGTCGGCGAGCACGGCGTCCAGGTCCGTGGACCAGTGGGCGAGGCCGTGGCGTACGGCGATGTCCCGCAGCGCGGACTCGCGGCGGCCCACCAGGACCGGTTCGGGCCACAGGACCGTGCCGTCGCCGAGGTCGAGGCCACCCTGCTCGCGCAGGGCGAGCAGGGAGCGGACGAGGTGCTGGCGGTAGCCCATGCGGCCGGTGACGCCGTTCATGGCGATCCGCACGGTCCGGCGCGCGGACGCCGGTGGCGCCGGCAGCGCAGACGTCGGTGTCATCTGAAGTCCCCTTCGTCCCATCAGCCCCGTCCGCCGGGCGGCGGGACTCGGTGATCCAGCGGCGATCTACTGGTAACAGGCGTAGCAAGCGCTTTCTATCGAGGGGGACGCTAGCCTGCGCACAGCGCCGCCGACAAGAGGCGCGCGGCGGTCCACCCCAAGTGCCCACGAGACGTGCCCGGAGGCAGAGATGACAGCGACCCTGGCGGATGTGGCGGCGCGCGCCCGGGTGTCCCCGGCGACCGTCTCGCGGGTGCTCAACGGCAACTACCCGGTCGCCGCGGCCACCCGGGAACGGGTGCTGCGGGCCGTGGACGAACTGGACTACGTCCTGAACGGGCCCGCCAGCTCCCTCGCCGCCGCCACCTCCGACCTGGTCGGCATACTCGTCAACGACATCGCCGACCCCTTCTTCGGGATCATGGCGGGCGCCGCCCAGTCCGAGATCGGCGGCGGCCCCGGGGCCCGCGAGAAGCTCGCGGTGGTCTGCAACACCGGCGGCTCGCCGGAGCGCGAACTCACCTACCTCACCCTGCTCCAGCGCCAGCGCGCGGCGGCGGTCATCCTCACCGGCGGCGCCCTGGAGGACCCCGGGCACGCGGCGGCGGTCGCGGCCAAGCTGGGGCGGCTGGCGGAGGCGGGCGCGCGGATCGTGCTGTGCGGACGGCCCCCGCTGGCGCTCTCCGGACCCGGCGGGCAGCCGCGCAGCGCCGGGCCGGACGCGGCGACGCTCACCTTCGACAACCGGGGCGGCAGCCGCCGTCTGACGGAGCATCTGCTCGCGCTGGGCCACCGCCGCATCGGCTATGTGGCGGGCCCCGAGGAGCGCACCACCACCCGGCACCGCGTCGAGGGCCACCTCGCGGCGCTGGCGGACGCGGGCGTGGCGCCGGGACCGCTCGTCCACGGCTCGTACGACCGCCGCTCCGGCTACGACGCCACCAACGAACTCCTGCGCCGGGACCCGGCGTTGACCGCCGTCGTGGCCGCCAACGACACCGTCGCGCTCGGCGCCTGCGCGGCCCTTAGGGACCGGGGCCTGTCCGTCCCGGACGACGTCTCGGTGGCGGGCTTCGACGACCTCCCGTTCAGCACGGACGCGGTCCCGGCCCTGACGACCGTACGGCTGCCGCTGTACGAGGCGGGGGCGCGGGCGGGCCGGCTCGCCATGGGCAAGGAGCCGGTGCCGCCGGGCGGGATCGCCACCGTGCACGGGGAGCTGATGGTCCGCGGCTCGACGGGACGTACGCGCGCGTAGCGGGAGCCGGCGGCGGTTCGGGGGCGTGACCGGGCGGAGTTCGCTGCCGGATTCCCGCCAGCCGACCGGGGCGCGGCGGCGCAGGATCGTGGGCACGGCCTTCGGTTCGCCCCCTTCGGGGCCAGGGCCGCAACCCTAGGAGACCCCTCATGGACCTGCACCTTTCCGGCCGCACCGCGCTCGTCACCGGCGCCTCGAAGGGCATCGGCCTCGCGGTCGTGAGCACCCTGCTCGACGAGGGCGCGCGGGTGGTCGCGGTCTCTCGCCGCACCAGCCCGGAGCTGGAGAAGCTGGCTCGCCCCGAGCTCGTCCACGTACCGGCCGACCTCATGGACCCCGCGGCCCCCGCGCGTGTGGTGGCCCGTACCGTCGAGGAGTTCGGCGCGCTGGACGTCCTGGTCAACAACGCGGGCGGCCCGCCGCCGGGCGTGTCCCTGCCGCGCACCTCGTTCCTGGACGCGGACGACCCGGACTGGTCCGCGATCTTCGAGTTCAACCTGTTCTCGGCGGTACGGACGGTCCGCGCCGCCCTGCCGCACCTGCTCGCCGACGGCGGCGGCGCCGTCGTCACCGTCTCCACCGCCCTGGCCCGCCAGCCCTCGGTCGGCAACGCCGAGTACGGCGCGGCCAAGGCGGCCCTGACCAACCTCACCAAGGTCCTGTCGGAGGAGTACGCCCCGCGGGGCGTCCGCTTCAACACGGTCTCGCCGGGGGCGGTACGGACCGCGTGGTGGACCGAGGAGGGCGGCGCGGCCGATGTGATCGCGGCCATGGCGGGTTCGGACCGGGACACGGTGATGGACAGTCTGGCCCCGCAGATGATGAACGTGTCGACCGGCCGCCTGGTGACCCCGCAGGAGATCGCCGACGCGGTGGTCCTGCTGGCCTCCCCGAGGTCGGGCAGTACGACGGGGACGGACCTCGTCGTCGACGGGGGCTACCTCAAGGCGGCGTGAGGACCGGGCGCAGATAAAACCTTCCTGGTTGCCCCCTTTTGTCGGCACGTAGGGATTCCGGAAAAATTACTGCCCGCAGTTGTACAACCCTTCTGGCGTGACGGGTGTCTTAGTTGGCGTCGGTGTTCCGGGGGAGGGATCCGGGGGGGGGGTCCGAGGGGACATCGGCAGGGGAGGGAATGGGGAGGATCGAGGGGCCCGGTCATACGGACCGGGCCCCCTTGAATTCCCGGCCCCCGCCCGACCTCCGGCCCCCGCCCGACCTCCGGCCCCCGCCCGCCGAACCCCCGGCCCGGCGGCCGAAGTTGTCCACAGGCGTCCCGCGATGTCCGAGGCCACGGGTAGCGTCGGATCATGTCCAATCTCGCGGTGCTCGAAGGGGTCCTGGAACGGATCACCTATGCCAACGAGGAGAACGGCTACACGGTCGCCCGGGTCGACACCGGGCGCGGCGGTGGCGACCTCCTCACGGTGGTGGGCTCGCTGCTCGGCGCGCAGCCGGGCGAGTCCCTGCGGATGGAGGGCCGCTGGGGCTCCCACCCGCAGTACGGCAAGCAGTTCACCGTGGAGAACTACACGACGGTCCTGCCCGCCACCATCCAGGGCATCCGGCGCTATCTCGGCTCCGGCCTGATCAAGGGCATCGGCCCCCGCATCGCCGACCGCATCGTCGAGCACTTCGGCACGGACACCCTCGACATCATCGAACAGCGGCCCGAGCGCCTGGTGGAGGTGCCGGGCCTCGGCCCCAAGCGCACCAAGCTGATCGGCGCCGCCTGGGAGGAGCAGAAGGCCATCAAGGAAGTGATGGTCTTCCTCCAGGGCGTCGGCGTCTCCACCTCCATCGCCGTGCGCATCTACAAGAAGTACGAGGACGCCTCGATCTCCGTGGTGAAGAACCAGCCCTACCGGCTGGCCGCCGACGTCTGGGGCATCGGCTTCCTCACCGCCGACCGCATCGCCCAGGCCGTCGGCATCCCGCACGACAGCCCGGAGCGCGTCAAGGCCGGCCTGCAGTACGCCCTGTCCCAGTCCACCGACCAGGGCCACTGCTTCCTGCCCGAGGAGCAGTTGATCGCCGACTCGGTGAAGCTCCTCCAGGTCGACACCGGACTGGTGATCGAGTGCCTGGGCGAGCTGGTGGCCGAGGAGGGCGTCGTCCGCGAGTCGGTGCCCGGACCGCCGGGCGGGGCCGAGCGGGTCAACGCCGTCTATCTCGTCCCCTTCCACCGCGCCGAGCTCTCCCTGGCCGCCCAGGTCGTCCGGCTGCTGCGCACCGGCGAGGACCGGATGCCCGGCTTCCAGGACGTGGACTGGGACCGCGCCCTGTCCTGGCTCGCCGGACGCACCGGTGCCGAGCTCGCCCCCGAGCAGCAGGAGGCCGTCCGGCTCGCCCTGACCAGCAAGGTGGCGGTGCTCACCGGCGGCCCCGGCTGCGGCAAGTCCTTCACCGTGCGCTCGGTCGTGGAGCTCGCCCGCGCCAAGAAGGCCAAGGTGGTCCTCGCCGCGCCCACCGGCCGTGCCGCCAAACGGCTCGCCGAGCTCACCGGCGCCGAGGCGTCCACGGTCCACCGCCTGCTGGAGCTGAAACCGGGCGGCGACGCGGCCTACGACAAGGACCGCCCGCTCGACGCCGACCTCGTCGTGGTCGACGAGGCCTCGATGCTCGACCTGCTGCTCGCCAACAAACTGGTGAAGGCGGTCGCCCCCGGTGCGCACCTGCTGATGGTCGGGGACGTGGACCAGTTGCCCTCCGTCGGCGCCGGCGAGGTGCTCCGGGATCTGCTCGCCGAGGGCGGCCCGGTCCCGCGCGTGCGGCTGACCAGGATCTTCCGCCAGGCCCAGCAGTCCGGTGTGGTCACCAACGCCCACCGCATCAACT
The DNA here is from genome assembly GCF_055580545.1 of Streptomyces sp. NPDC031670. NCBI lineage: Bacteria > Bacillati > Actinomycetota > Actinomycetes > Kitasatosporales > Streptomycetaceae > Streptomyces > Streptomyces sp. NPDC031670. The sequence continues at coordinate 253,206 of NZ_JBVILC010000007.1, forward strand.
CCGGGGTCCCCCCGCTCACCCAGGGTCTGAGCGACTTCTTCCACTTCGTGGAGGAGGAGACCGAGGACGCCGGACGGCTCACCGTGGACGTGGCGGCGCGGCGCATCCCCGCCAAGTTCGGCCTCGACCCCCGGCGCGATGTGCAGGTGCTCGCCCCGATGCACCGCGGCCCGGCCGGCGCGGGCACCCTCAACGGCCTCCTCCAGCAGGCCATCACCCCGGGCCGCCCCGATCTGCCGGAGAAGCGGTTCGGCGGAAGGGTGTTCCGGGTGGGCGACAAGGTCACCCAGATCCGGAACAATTACGAGAAGGGCAAGAACGGTGTCTTCAACGGCACCGTAGGCGTGGTGACCGCGCTCGACCTGGACGAACAGCGGCTGACGGTGCTGACGGACGAGGACGAGGAGGTGGGTTACGACTTCGACGAACTGGACGAGCTCGCCCATGCCTACGCGGTGACGATCCACCGCTCGCAGGGCAGCGAGTACCCGGCGGTGGTGATCCCCGTCACCACGGGCGCGTGGATGATGCTCCAGCGGAACCTGCTCTACACGGCGGTGACCCGCGCCAGAAAACTCGTCGTCCTGGTGGGGTCCCGCAAGGCGATCGGCCAGGCAGTGCGTACGGTTTCCGCAGGCAGACGCTTTACCGCACTCGCTCATCGGCTGTCAGGAGGGCCCTCGGTGGGAAACATCACCTAGGGCTTCCAGAACCGGGGCGAAGGGGGCAGGATGAGCAGGTTGACGGCACTGAGTGCCGCTAATAAGCCCAATGGGCGACCCCGAGTGCACTCTGCTGAGCCAAATGGGGGATGGTAGAGACAGTCAGGGCACCTCGAAGAAGAGGCACTACGTCGGTGAGGGATGACGTGAGCGAGAACGCTAACAACGCTGTAGTACTGCGGTTCGGCGATGGCGAGTACACCTACCCGGTGATCGACAGCACCGTCGGCGACAAGGGCTTCGACATCGGGAAGCTCCGGGCCCAGACCGGTCTCGTGACCCTGGACAGCGGATACGGCAACACTGCCGCCTATAAATCCGCCATCACCTACCTCGACGGCGAACAGGGCATCCTGCGCTACCGCGGATACCCGATCGAGCAGCTCGCCGAGCGCTCGACCTTCCTGGAGGTCGCGTACCTCCTCATCAACGGTGAGCTGCCGACGGTCGACCAGCAGTCGACGTTCAAGAGCGAGATCACCCAGCACACGCTGCTGCACGAGGACGTCAAGCGCTTCTTCGACGGCTTCCCGCGCGACGCCCACCCGATGGCCATGCTGTCCTCGGTCGTCTCCGCGCTGTCGACGTTCTACCAGGACAGCCACAACCCGTTCGACGAGAAGCAGCGCCACCTCTCGACGATCCGCCTGCTCGCCAAGCTTCCGACGATCGCGGCGTACGCGTACAAGAAGTCGATCGGTCACCCGTTCGTCTACCCGCGCAACGACCTCGGCTACGTCGAGAACTTCCTGCGGATGACGTTCTCGGTCCCGGCGCAGGAGTACGAGCTGGACCCGGTCGTCGTCTCGGCGCTCGACAAGCTGCTCATCCTGCACGCGGACCACGAGCAGAACTGTTCGACCTCCACGGTCCGCCTGGTCGGCTCGTCGCAGGCCAACATGTTCGCCTCGATCTCGGCGGGCATCTCGGCGCTGTGGGGCCCCCTGCACGGCGGCGCCAACCAGTCGGTCCTGGAGATGCTGGAAGGCATCCAGGCCAACGGCGGCGATGTCGACTCCTTCATCCGCAAGGTGAAGAACAAGGAGGACGGCGTCCGTCTGATGGGCTTCGGCCACCGGGTCTACAAGAGCTTCGACCCGCGCGCGAAGATCATCAAGGCTGCCGCGCACGACGTCCTGTCGGCCCTCGGCAAGTCCGACGAGCTGCTCGACATCGCGCTGAAGCTGGAGGAGCACGCGCTCTCCGACGACTACTTCGTCTCGCGCAACCTGTACCCGAACGTGGACTTCTACACGGGTCTGATCTACCGCGCGATGGGCTTCCCGACCGAGATGTTCACGGTGCTGTTCGCGCTCGGCCGGCTGCCGGGCTGGATCGCCCAGTGGCACGAGATGATCAAGGAGCCCGGCTCCCGCATCGGCCGCCCGCGCCAGATCTACACGGGTGAAGTTCTTCGGGACTTCGTGCCGGTCGAGGCCCGCTAGTCGCTCCGCGAGGAGCAAGGGTTTTCGGCTGCGGACCGTGCGTGGCTGGTCGCGCAGTTCCCCGCGCCCCTAGGGGGTTGGGAGCCTCCGGGACCGAGCCCCAAAAAAACACAGAAGCGCCCCGCCCACCAATCCCCCCACGGGTTGGCGGGCGGGGCGCTTCCCCTATACCCGGTGCGGATTCCCCCCACGGGATCCGGCCGGGAGCCCGGCGGTCTGCCGGGGTACGTACGTCACGGGTGGGCCGCTCAAAGCTCCCCGTGGTACGTGCCCCGGCCAACGCGCTGCCTGGAACGTCCCCCAAGACATTCCATGGACGTCCCCCAAGACATCCTCGGCATCGCCCACTTAGACTCCCGAACCGGTCCGATGGTTACCTCATAATCTCTGTGATCTAGCTCTCTTTGTGGAGATCAGGTGAAGGAGCGCAACCGTAGGCTGTTGGTTACCACGAAGACCGAGGAGAACGCCATAGCCGCGCCCGCGATCATAGGGTTCAGCAGGCCCGCCGCGGCGAGCGGAACCGCGGCCACGTTGTAGCCGAAGGCCCAGAACAGGTTGCCCTTGATGGTCGACAGGGTCCGCCGGGAGAGCCGGATGGCGTCGGCCGCGACCCGCAGGTCACCCCGGACGAGGGTCAGGTCGGACGCCTCTATCGCCGCGTCCGTCCCGGTGCCCATGGCGAGCCCCAGATCCGCGGTGGCCAGCGCCGCCGCGTCGTTGACGCCGTCGCCCACCATCGCCACCGAACGGCCCTCGGCCTGGAGCCGTTTGACCACGTCGACCTTCTCCTCGGGCAGCACCTCGGCGTGGACGTCCTCGGCGGCGATCCCGACCCGGGCCGCCACCGCCTCGGCCACCGCCCGGTTGTCCCCGGTCAGCAGCACCGGCCGCAGTCCGAGGCCGCGCAGCATGGCCACCGCCTCGGCGCTGGTCTCCTTCACCGCGTCGGCGACGGTCAGCACCCCCCGCGCGGCGCCGTCCCAGGCCACCACGACCGCCGTACGCCCCTCGGCCTCGGCGGCCTCCTTGGCGGCGGAGAGGGAGGCGGGCAGCTCCACGCCCCGGCCCACGAAGACCGTGTGGCCCTCGACCACACCCTCGACCCCGCGTCCGGGCAGGTTGCGGAACGACTCGGGGACGGGCAGCTCTCCCGCCTGGTCGGCGGCGCCTTCCGCGATCGCCCGGGCGATGGGGTGTTCGGAGGCGTGCTCCAGGGCGCCCGCGTACCGCAGGAGTTCCTTGTCGCCGGTGCCCTCCGCCGCGTACACGTCGTACAGCGTCATCCGGCCCGTGGTGACCGTGCCGGTCTTGTCGAGGACGACGGTGTCGACGCGGCGGGTGGACTCCAGGACCTCGGGGCCCTTGATGAGGATGCCGAGCTGGGCGCCCCGGCCGGTGCCGACCATGAGCGCGGTCGGGGTCGCGAGCCCCAGGGCGCACGGGCAGGCGATGATCAGGACCGCGACGGCGGCGGTGAAGGACGCGGTGATGTCGTCGGTGGCCAGCAGCCAGCCCACCAGGGTGCCCAGCGAGATGAGCAGCACGATCGGCACGAAGACGCCGGAGATGCGGTCGGCGAGGCGCTGGACCTCGGCCTTGCCGTTCTGGGCGTCCTCCACGAGCCGGGCCATCCGGGCCAGCTGGGTGTCGGCGCCGACCCTGGTCGCCTCGACGACGAGCCGGCCGCCCACGTTGACGGTGGCGCCGGTGACACCGTCGCCCGCGCCCACGTCCACCGGGACGGATTCGCCGGTCAGCATGGACGTGTCCACGGCGGAGGCGCCCTCCACGACCGTGCCGTCGGTGGCGACCGTCTCGCCGGGCCGCACCACGAACCGGTCCCCGGTCCGCAACTCGCCGATCGGCAGGCGCACTTCGCGGCCCCCGCGCAGCACGGCCACGTCCTTGGCGCCGAGTTCGAGCAGGGCCCGCAGGGCCGCGCCCGCCTTCCGCTTGGAGCGGGCCTCCAGATAGCGGCCCAGCAGGATGAAGGTGACGACGCCGGCGGCGACCTCCAGATAGATGGTGGAGGCGCCGTCGGCGCGGCTGACGGTGGCGTCGAAGCCGTGGCGCATCCCGGGCATTCCCGCGTCACCGAGGAACAGCGCCCACAGCGACCAGAGGAAGGCGGCGAGGGTGCCCACGGAGACGAGGGTGTCCATGGTGGCCGAGCCGTGGCGCAGATTGGCCCAGGCCGCCCGGTGGAAGGGCAACGCCCCCCAGACGACGACGGGCGCGGCGAGGGTGAGGCTCAGCCACTGCCAGTTGTCGAACTGGAGCGAGGGCACCATGGCGAGCAGGACGACGGGCGCGGCGAGCAGGGCCGAGACCTGGAGCCGCCCGCGCAGTGCGGCGAGCGCCTGCGCGGCGCGGCTCTCGGCGGCGACCGCCGCGTCGGCCCGCGCGTCGGCGCGGGGCGCGGGCGGCTGCTCCGTCCCGTCCGTCCCGGCTCCCGTCGGCGCGGGCCCGGTGGCGCCGGTGGGGGGCGGGGGCTCCGGCGGGGGCGGAGCCAGTGATTCGGCGGTGTACCCCATCTTGGTGACCGTCGCGACGAGACCCGCCACCTCGACGCCGTCGACGAAGGCGACCTTCGCCTTCTCCGTCGCGTAGTTGACGCTCGCCTCGACCCCGTCCATCCGGTTCAGCTTCTTCTCGATACGGGCCGCGCACGAGGCGCAGGTCATACCGCCGATGGACAGCTCGAGCAGGTTCGTTTCCACGTGGGCTCCTGAAAAAGAGACCGGGCCGTACGGCGCGGACGCGCTCGTCGTACGGCCCGGAAGAGGGGGAGCGGGCCGCTCAGGCCCGGCCGACCAGCTCGAAGCCGGCCTCGTCGACCGCCGCGCGCACGGCCTCGTCGTCCAGCGGCGCCGCCGAGACGACGGTCACCTCGCCGGTCGCGGCGACGGCCTTCACCGAGCCGACGCCGGCGATCTCGCCGATCTCGCCCGACACCGCGCCCTCGCAGTGCCCGCAGGTCATGCCGGAGACCTTGTAGACGGTGGTGACGGAGCCGACCTGGACGTCGGCCGGGCCCTCGCTGTGGCAGGAGCCGGCGGGCGAGCAGCAGGAGCCGGTGGTGCCGGCGGCGGCTTCGGTCTCGGCGGTCATGGACTTCTCCTCTTCGGGGGTACGGATTCCATGGTGCACCAGGGGGTCACGAGAAGGCCGGGACCCGCTGACGGTCTCCACGTTATACCCCTGGGGGGTATAAATCCAATACCCGGCGTACGGACTTCCCAGTCAGTCGTTGCCCTTGCGGCCACGGTTCCCGGGACGGCGCGAGACCCAGGTGCGGATGGTGTCGGCGTACCAGAAGGGCTTGCCGTTCTCGACGAGGTCCGGAGCGGGCAGCAGCCCGTGCTTGCGGTACGAGCGGACCGTGTCCGGCTGGACGCGGATGTGCGCGGCGATCTCCTTGTACGACCAGAGCCGTCGGTCGGTCATGGTGGGCACCTCCCTGCGTGCGCCGCAGCGGCGGTCTGGCGGCCGTCGGGGGAGCTGGGCGCGGACAGTTGACGATCACTCAGCCTGTGCCCGTTGAACGACGGAGAGTGAAGGCGGGAGTGCGGCTGTCGACTCTCTGTGACGCAAGACCCGCGTAATGGAGACATCTGTGACAGGAAAGGGGTAGTTGTGACGGGCGTGGCGAATGGGACGGGCTCATGGCCAAGGGTGCGCCCCCTGCCATGGCCCGGTCCGGCCCCGCCCGCCACGTCCCGCCCGCCACGTCCCGCCTGTCAGGTCCCGCCTGTCAGGTCCCGCCCGTCAGGTCCCCCCGGTCAGGCCCCGCCCGTTACGCGTAGAGCCCGGGCCGCTCCCGTGCCGGTTCCACGGCCACCCGTGCGCCCGAGCGCTGGGCCCGTACGCCCGCCTCGCAGACCACGGCCGCCATATAGCCGTCCCAGACGCCGGGGCCCTCGACGCGGCCCCGCCGGGTGGCGTCGACCCACGCCTGCACCTCGCGGTCGTACGCGTCGGCGAAGCGGGTCGTGAAGTCCTGCGGGAGCTCGCCTCCCCAGCGCCCGCCGGAGCGCACCACCGGGCCGGTCCCGTCGCCGACGGAGGCGGCCCCGCGTTCGCACACGGCCTCGCAGCGGACCTCGTACCCGAAGCCGCAGTTGACGAAGATCTCGACGTCGACGACGGCGCCCCGGGCCGTCTCGAAGAGCACGAGCTGGGGGTCGCCCAGGTCCTCGGGCGCGTACGAGGACGGGCGCGGGCGCAGCACCTGGACGGCGGTGAGTTCCTGGCCGAGCAGCCAGCGGGCCGCGTCGACCTCGTGGACCACGGAGTCGCGGATCAGCATCTCGGTGGTGAAGAACGAGGGGGAGGAGGCGTTGCGGTGGCGGCAGTGCAGAAACAGCGGGCGCCCGAGGCCGCCCTCGTCGAGCAGCGCCTTGAGGCGGAGGAACTCGGCGTCGTAGCGGCGCATGAACCCCACCTGCGCCAGACGCCGTCCCAGCCGCGTCTCGGCCTCCAGGACCCGCAGGGCCCCGGCCGGGTCGGGTGTGAGGGGCTTCTCGCACAGCACGGGCAGCCCGCGCCGGAACGCCTCCAGGAGCGCGGACTCGTGGGCCGGGCCCGAGGACGCGATCAGGACCGCGTCGACGCCCGGCGCGGCCATCGCGGCGGCCGGGTCGGTGTGGGCGGTGCAGCCCTCGACCGGGCCGGCCACCTCCTTGGCGCGCTCGGCGTCGATGTCCGCGACGGCGGCCACCCGGGCCCCGCCGGTCACGGTGGTGAGGCGGCGCACATGGTCGGCGCCCATCTTCCCGGTGCCGATGACGGCGATCCCGAGCGGTGCGGCGGCCATCGCCTCACGCCCCGCAGGAGCGCAGGAACGCGCGCGTGCGCGTGGCGATCGGCAGCGGACGGTCCGGGTCGCAGGGGTACATGTCCTGCTCCACGATCGCGAACAGGTCCACGTCGAGCGCCTGGGCCGCGGCCAGGACCGGTTCGAGGGCGGGCACCCCGGCGGGCGGCTCGCACATCACCCCCCGGGCGACGGCGGGCCCGAACGGCAGCCGTTCGGCGTGCACCTGGGCCAAGACGTCCGGGTCCACCTGCTTGAGGTGGAGGTAGCCGATCCGCTCGCCGTACGTCTCGATCAGCTTGACGCTGTCGCCGCCGCAGTAGGCGTAGTGCCCGGTGTCCAGACACAGGTTCACCAGGTCGGGGTCGGTGGCGTCGAGGAAGCGGGCCACGTTCTCCTCGCTGTCGATGTGGGTGTCGGCGTGCGGGTGCACCACGATCCGCAGTCCGTAGCGCTCGCGCACCTCGCGGGCGAGCCGTTCGGTCTGCCCGGCGAGGTCGCGCCACTGGGCGGCGCTGAGGGTTGCGCTCTCCAGCACCTCGCCGGTCCTGTCGTCCCGCCAGAACGCCGGGATGAGGACCAGGTGCCCGGCGCCGGTGGCCCGGGTCAGCTCCGCCACGTCCGCCACGTGCTCCCAGGTGGTGTCCCACACCGCGGGGCCGTGGTGCAGCCCGGTGAAGACGGTCCCGGCCGAGACGCGCAGGCCGCGCCGCGCGGTCTCGTCGGCGAGGCGCGCCGGGTCGGTGGGGAGGTAGCCGTACGGTCCGAGTTCGATCCATCCGTATCCGGCCCCGGCGACCTCGTCGAGGAAGCGGGTCCACGGGACCTGGCGGGGGTCGTCGGGAAACCAGACGCCCCAGGAGTCGGGGGCCGAACCGATCCGGATGCGAGTCTTGGCCGTCGTCATGGGAGCAGCCTTCCGGGGGCGCCGGAACGGTGTCAAGGCTACGTCCGAATGTCAGGACAAAAGATTGACAGGGTCGGTCCGGGCCCGTTAGACCTGGGTCGGCCGGACTGGCCCTGAGGTCGCCGATGAAGGGGGCGTTGCATGGAGGCGGTTCCGTACGACGTGATCACCATGGGGCGGATCGGGGTGGACCTCTACCCGCTCCAGACCGGTGTGCCGCTCGCGGAGGTGACCTCGTTCGGCAAGTTCCTCGGCGGCTCGCCCTCCAACGTGGCGGTCGCGGCGGCCCGGCTCGGGCGCCGCACGGCCGTGGTCACCGGCACCGGCGAGGACCCCTTCGGGGCGTATCTGCGCGAGGAGCTGGGCGCGTTCGGGGTCGATGCCCGCTGGGTGAAGAGCGTGCCGGGCCTGCCGACCCCGCTCACCTTCTGCGAGATCTTCCCGCCGGACGACTTCCCGCTGTACTTCTACCGCGCGCCCAAGGCCCCCGACCTGGAGCTGTACGAGGCGGACCTCGACCTGGACGCGATCCGCGCGGCGCGGATCTTCTGGGTCACCGGCACGGGCCTGAGCGCCGAGCCGAGCCGGTCCACCACGCTGGCGGCGCTGGCCGCCCGGGCGCGCGCGGGCACCACCGTCTTCGACCTCGACTGGCGGCCCATGTTCTGGGGGAACCCCGAGGAGGCGCGCCCCTACTACCGCGAGGCCCTGCGGCACGCGACCGTGGCCGTCGGCAACCTGGAGGAGTGCGCGGTGGCCACCGGGGAGAGCGAGCCGCACGCCGCCGCGCGGGCGCTGCTCGCCGCCGGAGCCGAGCTCGCCGTGGTCAAACAGGGGCCCGAGGGGGTGCTAGCCCTCCACCGGGACGGCGCCGCCGCCGAGGTGCCGCCGGTCCCCGTCGAGGTGGTCAACGGGCTGGGCGCCGGGGACGCCTTCGGGGGCGCGCTCTGCCACGGACTGCTGTCCGGCTGGGACACCGGACGGCTGATGCGGTACGCCAACGCCGCCGGCGCGATCGTCGCCGCCCGCCTCGCCTGCTCCTCCGCGATGCCGTACCCGGCCGAGGTCGAACGCGTCCTGGCGGGGGGAGCGCCGTGAGCGTCCACGTCAGCCCCGGTGAGCTCGCCCGGGTCCGCACCCGCCACCCCGAGGCCGTCGCGGAGGCGGCGGCCCGGCGCGCCCGGCGCCCGCTCGTCCGGGACTCCGGGCGGCTGCTGATCGTCGCCGCAGACCACCCCGCCCGGGGCGCGCTGGCCGTCGGCGACGACGCCTTCGCCATGGCCGACCGGTCCGTCCTGCTGAGCCGCCTCTGTCTGGCGCTGTCGCGGCCCGGCGTCGACGGGGTGCTCGCCAGCGCCGACATCCTGGAGGACCTGCTGCTCCTGGGGGCCCTGGAGGACAAGGTCGTCATGGGGTCGATGAACCGGGGCGGGCTCGCCGGGTCCGCCTTCGAACTGGACGACCGCTTCACCGGCCACCGCGCCCAGGACCTCGCCCGGCTCGGCTTCGACGCGGGCAAGCTGCTGCTCCGCCTCGACTACGAGGACCCCGGCTCGCTCGACACCCTGCACACGGCGGCCCGCGCCATCGACGCGATGGCGGAACGTCGGCTTCCCGTCTTCGTGGAGCCGTTCATCTGTCACCGGCGCGACGGACGGCTCCGCAACGATCTGGGGGCGGACGCCGTGACGCGCTCGCTCGCCATCGCCTCCGGTCTGGGCGGCACCTCGGCGTACACCTGGCTGAAGGTGCCCGTCACCGAGGATCCCGACGACATGGCCCGGGTGATGGCGACCACCACGCTGCCCGCCGTGCTGCTCGGCGGGGACACCGGCAGGACACCGGGGGAACAGGAGGCGGCGTACGAGAAGTGGCGCGGCGCGCTGGGCCTGCCCACCGTGCAGGGGCTGGTGGCGGGGCGCACCCTGCTCTATCCGGCCGACGGCGACGTGGCGGGCGCGGTCGACATCGCCGCCGGGCTGCTGAAGGGGTAGGGATCGGGCATGGACGAGCGCAAGGACGAACTGTTCGTACGGGCCGGATCCGCCGCCGGCGGGGCGTACGCCCTGGACATCGGCCCCGAGCGGGCCGGCTGGGGCTACTCGGCGCTGCGGATCCTGGAGCTGGCGCCGGGCGCGGACCACACCTTCGCCACCGGCGACAGCGAGTGGATCCTGCTGCCCCTCAGTGGTGGTTGTGCCGTACACGTAGAGGACCGGACAGAGGAAAGCACCGAGGACAGCACCGAGGACAGCACCGAGGACCGGACCCTGGAACTGCGGGGCAGGGAGAGCGTGTTCGCCGGAGTCACCGACTTCGCGTACCTCCCGCGTGACGCCCACGCACAGATCGCCTCCGGCGCGGGAGGCCGTTTCGCACTGGCAGGGGCGAGATGCGAGCGCCGACTCCCCGCTCGCCACGGCCCCGCGCCGGAGGTACCCCTCGAACAGCGCGGCTCGGGCGTCAGCGCCCGCGAGATCCGGGGCTTCGCCGCCGCCGACGCCTTCGTCTGCGACCGGCTCATCGCCGTCGAGGTGATCACCCCGGGCGGCAACTGGTCCTCCTACCCGCCGCACAAGCACGACGAGCACCTGCCGGGCCGGGAGTCGGAGCTGGAGGAGATCTACTACTTCGAGTTCGCGAGCCCGGACGGCTTCGGCTACCAGCGCGTGTCGCCCTCGCGCCCGGGCGGCGCCGATGTCCTCGCCGAGGTCCGCACCGGCGACACCGTCCTGGTCCCCGACGGCTGGCACGGGCCCTCGATCGCCGCCCCCGGACACCCCATGTACTACCTGAACGTGATGGCGGGGCCGGGCGAGGAACGCGCGTGGCGCATCAGCTTCCACCCGGGCCACACCGACTACACAGAGGGTTACCGATGAGCGGTACGACCAGGCGTCTGACCACCGCGCAGGCGCTGCTCGCCTTCCTCTCCCGCCAGTACACCTCCCGCGCCGGGACCGAGCAGCGTCTGATCACCGCCGCGTGGGGCATCTTCGGCCACGGCAACGTCGCCGGGATCGGCCAGGCGCTCCTGGAGCCGGGCAGCGACATGCCGTACCACCAGGGCCGCAACGAACAGGCCATGGTGCACGCGGCCGTCGGCTACGCCCGCCAGTCCGGCCGGCTCTCGGCGCACGCGGTGACCACCTCGATCGGTCCGGGCGCCACCAACCTCGTCACCGGCGCGGCCCTGGCGACCGTCAACCACCTGCCCGTCCTGCTGCTGCCCGGCGACGTGTTCGCCTCCCGGCCGGCCGATCCGGTCCTCCAGCAGCTCGAAGTCCCCTACGCGGGCGATGTGTCGGTCAACGACTGCCTGCGGCCCGTCTCGCGCTACTTCGACCGGATCACCCGCCCCGAGGCGCTGGTCCCGGCCGCGCTCGCCGCGATGAGCGTGCTCACCGACCCGGCCAGGACCGGGGCGGTGACCCTGGCGCTGCCGCAGGACGTACAGGCGCAGGCGTACGACTGGCCCGAGGAGTTCTTCCGGCGCCGGGTGTGGCACGTACGCGCCCAGGAGCCGGACCCGTACGAGCTGGACGCGGCCGTCCGCCTGCTGCGCGCCGCCCGCCGTCCGCTGGTCGTCGCGGGCGGCGGGGTCCACCACGCCCGCGCCGAGGACGCGCTGCGCCGCTTCGCGGACCAGACCGGCATCCCGGTCGCCGCCACCCAGGCGGGCAAGGGCTCACTGCCCCACGACCACCCGTGCGACGTCGGCGGGATCGGCCACACCGGTACCGCCACGGCCGACGCGCTGGCCCGCGAGGCCGATGTCGTCCTCGGGGTCGGCACCCGCTGGACCGACTTCACCACCGCCTCCTCGACCCTCTTCCAGAACCCCTCGGTCCGGTTCGTCGGGCTCAACGTCAACGGCGCCGACGCCCACAAGCTCGGCGCGCTCCAACTGGTCGCGGACGCCCGCGCGGGCCTGGACGCCCTGACGCGGGCCCTCGACGGGCACCGGGTCGCGCCCGCGTACCCGGCCGCGTACGGCGAGGCCAAGGCGGCCTGGGAGGAGCGGGTCACCGCCGCGTACACCCCCGGGGACGAGGACGCCCGCCCCACCCAGGCCCACGTCCTCGGCGTCCTCGACACGTTGGTCACCGGCGACGACATCCTGATCAACGCGGCGGGCTCGCTCCCGGGCGATCTGCACAAGCTCTGGCGCACCCGCTCGCGCGACCAGTACCACGTCGAGTACGGCTACTCCTGCATGGGCTACGAGATCCCGGCCGCGATCGGCGTGGCGCTCGCCGCACCCGGCCGGCCGGTGTGGGCGCTGGTCGGCGACGGGACGTATCTGATGAATCCCACCGAGATCGTCACGGCGGTGCAGGAGAACCTGCCCATCAAGGTGGTGATCCTCCAGAACCACGGATACGCCTCGATCGGCGGGCTCTCGGAGTCGGTGGGCGGCGAGCGGTACGGGACGGCCTACCGCTTCCGGGCGCCCGACGGGAGCTTCACGGGTGAGCCGCTGCCGGTCGACCTGGCGGCCAACGCGGCCTCCCTGGGGATGGTCGTGCTGCGCCCCAGAACCGTCCGTGACCTGCGGGAAGCCCTCGCCACGGCCCGCGCGGCGGACCGTCCCACATGTGTCTACGTCGAGACCGAAACGGCAGACACTGTGTCGGGCCCGCCCCCGGCGCAGGCGTGGTGGGATGTTCCCGTGGCCGAGACCGCGACCCGCTCGTCGGCGGTCGAGGCGCGCGAGGAGTACGACCGGCAAGTCGCAGCCCGACGCCGCCATCTCTGAAGGAGTTTCCTGCCATGACGAAGACCGTCAACCACTGGATCGGTGGTAAGCCCGTCGAGAGGGCTGCGGGCGCCTCCGGTTCGTACGGCCAGGTCACCGACCCCGCGACCGGGGCCGTGACCACACAGGTCGCCTACGCGAGCGTCGAGGAGGTGGACGCGGCGGTCGCCGCCGCCCGCGAGGCCTACGCCACCTGGGGCCAGTCCTCGCTGGCTCAGCGCACGACGGTGCTCTTCAAGTTCCGCGCCCTGCTGGACGCCAACCGCGACGCGATCGCGGAGCTGATCACCGCCGAGCACGGCAAGGTGCACTCCGACGCGCTCGGCGAGGTCGCGCGCGGCCTGGAGATCGTGGACCTGGCGTGCGGCATCAGCGTCCAGCTCAAGGGCGAGCTGTCGACGCAGGTCGCCAGCCGGGTGGACGTGGCGTCCATCCGCCAGCCGCTGGGCGTCGTCGCGGGCATCACGCCGTTCAACTTCCCGGCGATGGTGCCGATGTGGATGTTCCCGCTCGCCATCGCCTGCGGCAACACCTTCGTCCTCAAGCCGTCCGAGAAGGACCCCTCGGCGTCGATGAAGATCGCGGAGCTGCTGAGCGAGGCCGGGCTGCCCGACGGCGTCTTCAACGTCGTGCACGGCGACAAGGTCGCCGTCGACCGCCTCCTGGAGCACCCGGACGTGGCCGCCGTCTCCTTCGTCGGCTCCACCCCGATCGCCCGCCACATCCACACCACCGCCTCCGCCCACGGCAAGCGCGTCCAGGCGCTCGGCGGCGCCAAGAACCACATGCTGGTCCTGCCGGACGCCGACCTCGACGCGGCGGCCGACGCCGCCGTCTCGGCCGCCTACGGCTCGGCGGGCGAGCGCTGCATGGCCATCTCGGCGGTCGTGGCGGTCGGCGCCATCGGCGACGAGCTGGTCGCGAAGATCCGCGAGCGCGCCGAGAAGATCAAGATCGGCCCCGGCACCGACCCGGCCTCCGAGATGGGCCCGCTGATCACCGCCGCCCACCGCGACAAGGTCGCCTCCTACGTCACCGGCGCCGCCGCCCAGGGCTGCGAGGTCGTCCTCGACGGCACAGGTCTCACCGTGGAGGGCTACGAGGACGGCCACTGGATCGGCCTCTCGCTCCTCGACAAGGTGCCCACCTCCGCCGACGCCTACCGGGACGAGATCTTCGGCCCGGTGCTGTGCGTGCTGCGCGTGGAGTCCTACGAGGAGGGCCTGGCGCTCATCAACGCCTCGCCGTTCGGCAACGGCACCGCGATCTTCACCCGTGACGGCGGCGCGGCCCGCCGCTTCCAGCTGGAGGTCGAGGCCGGCATGGTCGGCGTCAACGTGCCGATCCCGGTGCCGGTGGGCTACCACTCCTTCGGGGGCTGGAAGGACTCGCTCTTCGGCGACCACCACATCTACGGCAACGACGGCACGCACTTCTACACCCGCGGCAAGGTCGTCACCACCCGCTGGCCGGACCCCTCCGACGCGCCCGCCGGCGTCGACCTGGGCTTCCCGCGCAACCACTGACCCCGGCCCGGCCGACCCCCCGCCCGGCCCCTCGAAGCGGCCCGTACGGTTCTCCCCCACCGTGCGGGCCGCAGCCTTTCCCGCCCCGGCGGGGGCCCGGCGGGCCCACCGGTCGGCGCCGACCGGTGACCAGGGGTAACCGCAGGTGTGGCACGGGGTGCCAAAGGCGTTCCGGTATACGGAATCCCGCAAATTTTTTCGGCGCGACGGCTGCGGTTCCCGTAGCGGCCGAACATTGCGCTTTTGTTGCGCTCTTAACGCCGTATCAGTTCCCTAAGCGTCCCAGAGCAACGAATTCCGTAGGTGAACAGCTATTGACCTGCGGATCGAGTGGAGATTGAAATGGCGGCCCGGGAGCGACCCACCACTCACCACCGGGGCCGGACGGGCCCCGGAGCACCACCCGGAGGTCGATAGCGCTCCCCGCTCACACCCCCACCCGCCGATCGGACGCACATCGATGACCGAAACGCTCAGCCCGCCCCACGTCCTCTCCCCGGCCACGGGCGAAGCCCCCAAGAAGCTCAAGCGTTCCATCGGCGTCGTGGGCGGCACCCTGCTCACGCTCTCCTGCGTGACGCCCGCCTCCACCCTCTTCGTGGTCGTGCCCGACCTCTTCTCCAGCCTCGGCACCTACACCGCGCTCACCATCGCCATCGGCTCGCTGCTCTGCGTCGGCGTCGCGTTCTGCTACTCGGAGCTGGGCACCCTCATCCCCAGCGCGGGCGGCGAGTACGCGATGGTCTCCACGCTGGCCGGACGGCTCGCGGGCTGGCTGGTCTTCGTCCTCTCGCTGCTCGTCGTGATGATCGTCCCCCCGGTCATCGCCATGGGCACCGCCGACTACCTGGCGCCGCTCGTCCACATCCCGGCCCCCGTCGCCGGCGGCGGCGTGATGCTGCTCGCCACCCTCGCCGGGCTGCTCGACCTGCGGGCCAACGCCTGGATCACCGGTATCTTCCTGGTCCTCGAAGTGGTGGCCGCGGCCCTGGTCGCCGTCCTCGGCTTCGCCCACAGCGAGCGCGGCGCCGCCACCCTCGTCCACGG
Source organism: Streptomyces sp. NPDC031670 (assembly GCF_055580545.1). Taxonomy (NCBI): domain Bacteria; kingdom Bacillati; phylum Actinomycetota; class Actinomycetes; order Kitasatosporales; family Streptomycetaceae; genus Streptomyces; species Streptomyces sp. NPDC031670. Next base: position 268,431 of record NZ_JBVILC010000007.1, read on the forward strand.
CACGGTCGCCGCCGACGGCGGCGGCCACTCCACGGTCACCGCGATGATGGTCGTCTCGGGCCTCGCCATCGCCCTCTTCATCACCCAGGGCTTCTCGACCGCCGTCTACCTCTCCGAGGAGCTGGAGCACCCGCGCCGCAACGTGGCCCGGACCGTGCTCGCCACCCTCGCCATCTCCACCGCCGTCATCCTCGTCCCCGTCGTCGCCATCACCCTGGGCGCCTCCGACCTCTCGGCGCTCACCTCCGGCGACATCAGCGGCATGGTCACCGCCTGGTCCAACTCGGCCGTCGGCACCTTCGTCAGCCTCTGCGTGGCCCTCGCCATCGTCAACGCGGGCATCGTCATGGTCATCCAGAACTCCCGCGTCCTGTTCGCCTCGGCCCGCGACAAGGCCTGGCCCGAGCCGGTCAACCGCGCCCTGTCCCGCCTCGGCCGCTTCGGCTCCCCGTGGGTGGCCACCCTCCTGGTCGGCGTCCCCGGCGCCGCCCTGTGCTTCGTCAACCTCGACACCCTCTACGGCGTCACCGGGGTCTCGGTCACCGGCATGTACCTGCTGGTCGCCGTCGCCGCCCTGCTCAGCCGCCGCGGCGGGCACCGGGAGACCGCGGCCTGGCGGATGCCGCTGTGGCCCGCCGTCCCGGTGGTCCTGATCGCCGTCCTCGCGTACATCCTCACCCAGCAGGAGACGCGCTACCTGCTGTGGACCGGCGGCATCACCGCAGTCGCCACCCTCTACTGGGCGCTCTACCTGCGCCCGCGCCGTGAGACGCGGTGGCTGGTGAGCATCCCGGAGGACGAGCAGACCTGACGCGGCCCGGTGGCGGGGACCGCCCGGACCCGGCGGCGGACTGTCCGGATCCGGCGGTCCCGCCACGGGACGCAACGGGCGTGCCCCGCCTAGGGTTTGGGGTATGACTGCCGCGCACACGCCGCTCGACCACGACTTCTACTGCTCCGAAATCCTGCGCCAGACCGACGCGCTGGTGTCGCACCTGGCCGGCGCCGATCTCTCCGCGACCGTACCGACCTGCCCCGACTGGACGCTCAGGCAGCTGGCCGTCCACGTCGGCGGCGCCCACCGCTGGATCGCCGAGATCGTCCGTACGAAATCCACCACCGCCGTCCCGCAGGAGCGCGTGCCCGACTACGACGGCCCCGAGAAGGACGAACCGGAGGCGCTGGACGCCTGGTTGGGCCAGGGCGCCGCCCTCTGCGCCGACGTCCTGCGCACCGCCGGGCCCGACCAGGCGGCCTGGTCCTGGACGGGCGACGCGACCGCCGGGTTCTGGGCGCGCCGGATGACCCACGAGACGGTGGTCCACCGCGCGGACGCGGCGCTCGCGGTGGGCGCGGAGTACGTGCTCGCACCGGAGGTCGCCGCGGACACGATCGACGAGTGGCTGGAGATCGTCACCTACGTCCAGGCCGCCCGACTGGCCCCGGCCGCCGCCGAACTGCGCGGCCCCGGCCGCAGCATCCACCTGCACGCCACGGACACGCCCGGCGCCGAGTGGCTGATCGAGCTCGGCGAGGACGGGGTGAGCTGGCGGCGCGCCCACGAGAAGGCCACGGTGGCCCTGCGCGGCCCGCTCACCGATGTCCTGAGCGTCTTCTACCGGAGGCTGCCCGCCGACAGCCCCCGGGTCGAGGTCCTGGGCGACGCCGGGCTCCTGGACTTCTGGCTGGAGCGGGCCTCCTTCGGCTGAGCACCCGCCGAGCCGCACGGGGAGGCCGCCCGGCCATCACCGGGCGCCTGCCCGGCCGTCACTGGCGCCCGCGCCCGTACTGCCGCTGCGGTACGGGAACGGCCGCCCGTACGCCGCGAGTACACCCCGGCCTCCACCTGGCGGCAGGTCCGGTTGTCGGACCCGGCGCTTACCGTGGAGGCATGAGACTGCGCAGACCTCGTGGGAGGGCGGCGGCCGGGGTGGCCGCCGCCCTCGTGGTGCTCGCCGGTGCCGGTGTGTGGACGGCCACCGGCGCCGGCGGCGCGCCCGCGGTGCACCAGGAGGACCGGGTGATGGAGATGCCCGGGGCGAAGATCGACACGTCGTACTTCACGGCGGGCGACGCGAAGAAGAAGCGCCCCGCCGTCCTTCTCGGCCACGGCTTCGGCGGCAGCAAGGACGACGTCCGCACCCAGGCGCGCGACCTCGCGCGCGAGGGCTACGCGGTGCTGACCTGGTCCGCGCGCGGCTTCGGCGACTCCACGGGCGAGATCGGCCTCAACGACCCGGCGTTCGAGGTGAAGGACGTCTCCCGGCTGGTCGACTGGCTGGCGAAGCGCCCCGAGGTGCGGCTCGACGCGGCGGGCGACCCGCGCGTCGGCGTCACCGGCGCGTCCTACGGAGGCGCGATCTCCCTGCTGGCCGCCGGTCACGACAAACGGATCGACGCCATCGCCCCCCAGATCACGTACTGGAACCTGGCCGACGCGCTCTTCCCCGACGGCGTCTTCAAGAAGCTGTGGGCCGGCATCTTCTTCTCCACCGGCGGCGGCTGCAAGACCTTCGAGAAGCAGCTCTGCGAGATGTACGAGAGGGTCGCGGTCAGCGGGAGGCCGGACGCCGAGGCGCGCGACCTGCTCGCGGCCCGCTCCCCGTCCGCCGTGGGCGACCGCATCAAAGTGCCCGCGCTGATCGTCCAGGGCCAGAGCGACTCGCTCTTCCCGCTCGGCCAGGCCGACGCCATGGCCCGGCGGATCCGCGCCAACGGCGCCCCGGTCGCGGTCGACTGGATCACCGGCGGCCACGACGGCGGCGACCGCGAGTCCGGACGGACCGCCGCCCGGATCACCTCCTGGTTCGACCGCTACCTCAAGGGCGACAAGACCGCCTCCACCGGCCCCGCCTTCCGGGTCACCAGGACCGGAGGCATCAGCTCCACCGACGGCGCCGCCCAACTGCGCGGCGCCACCAGCGGCAGCTACCCGGGCCTGTCGGACGGCACGCGCGCGGTGCGGCTCACCGGCCGCGAGCAGACCTTCCAGAACCCGGCGGGCGCCGCCCCGCCCGCCATCTCGGCCGTGCCCGGCGTCGGCGGAGGCCTCGCGGGCCTGTCCTCGCTGGGCGTGGGCGGCCTGTCCATCGACTTCCCCGGGCAGTACGCGCGCTTCGACTCCGAGCCCCTCAGGCCCGGCCTGCGCGTCACCGGCTCGCCCACGGTCCGGCTCAAGGTCACCTCCAGCGCCGACGACGCGGTGCTCTTCGCCAAGGTGTACGACGTCGGCCCCGGCGGCAAGCAGCAGGTGCTCCCCGCCCAACTGGTCACTCCCGTCCGGGTGGAAGGCGCCAAGGAGGGCAAGGAGGTCGAGGTCCGTCTGCCCGCCGTCGACCACAACGTGGAGGCGGGCCACCGGCTGCGCCTGGTGGTCGCCGCCACCGACCTCGGCTACGCCTCCCCGGCCGAGCCGGGCACGTACAAGGTCTCGCTCGTGGACGGCTCTCTGGCCGTGCCGACGGCGCCCGGCGTGAAGACCGAGCCCGCCGGGGTGCCCTGGTGGGCCTGGGGGCTGCCGCTCGCGGGCGCGGTGATCGCGCTGGGCCTGCTGGCCACCCGCCGCGCCACGGCCCCCGCGCCCGACCCGGAGCTGGCCGAGGTCCCGCTCCAGATCACCGGTCTGACGAAGAAGTACGCGAAGGCGACCGACCGGTACGCGGTCCGCGACCTCTCCTTCCGTGTGGAGAAGGGCCAGGTCCTCGGCCTGCTCGGGCCCAACGGGGCGGGCAAGACCACCACCCTGCGGATGCTGATGGGCCTCATCCGCCCCGACAGCGGCGAGATCCGCGTCTTCGGCCACGCCATCCGGCCGGGCGCCCCGGTGCTCTCGCGCGTCGGCGCGTTCGTCGAGGGAGCGGGCTTCCTGCCGCACCTGTCCGGCCGCGCCAACCTGGAGCTGTACTGGCAGGCCACCGGCCGCCCCGCCGAGGACTCCCACATGGAGGAGGCCCTGGAGATCGCGGGCCTGGGCGACGCGCTCCAGCGCGCCGTGCGGACGTACTCGCAGGGCATGCGCCAGCGCCTCGCCATCGCGCAGGCCATGCTGGGCCTGCCCGACCTGCTGATCCTCGACGAGCCGACCAACGGCCTCGATCCGCCGCAGATCCGCGAGATGCGGGACGTGATGATCCGCTACGCCCAGGGCGGCCGTACGGTCATCGTCTCCAGCCACCTGCTCTCCGAGGTCGAGCAGTCCTGTACGCATCTGGTGGTCATGGACCGTGGCCGGCTCGTCCAGGCGGGCCCGGTCGCCGAGATCACCGGCGGCAGCGACATGCTGCTGGTCACGGTCGACGGCCCGGTCACCGAGGTGGTGGCCGACAAGGTGGCCGCCCTGCCCGGCGTCGGCGCGGCGACGCCGGCCGACGGCGGCCTGCTGGTGCGCCTGGAGGGCGCCACGGCCACGGAACTGATCGCCGAACTGGTCCGCCTGGACGTGCCGTTGACGGGCGTCGGCCCGCACCGCCGCCTGGAGGACGCCTTCCTGACCCTGATCGGAGGAGCGGCATGAGCGCGCCCACGCACACCGGGGCCGGGGCGACGCCCGACCTGAGGGCGACCGCCCCGGGCTACCGTCCGCGCCGCACGCTTCCCCTGCGGGTGGAAGCGGCGCGCCAACTGCGCCGCAGGCGCACCCTGGTGATGGCCGGCATCCTCGCCGCGCTGCCGTTCATCCTGGTCACGGCGTTCGCCATCGGCGGCACGCCGTCCGGGCGGGACGGCCGGATCACCCTGATCGACACGGCGACGGCCTCGGGGGCGAACTTCGCGGCGACCGCCCTGTTCGTCTCGGCCGGCTTCCTGCTCGTGGTGCCCGTCGCGCTGTTCTGCGGGGACACGGTCGCCTCGGAGGCCGGCTGGTCGTCACTGCGCTATCTGCTGGCCGCGCCCGTGCCCCGAGCGCGGCTGCTGTGGAGCAAGCTGGCGGTGGCACTCGGCCTGAGCGCGGCGGCGATCGTCCTGCTGCCGCTGGTGGCCCTGGCGGTGGGCACGGCGGCGTACGGCTGGGGCCCGCTGGAGATCCCCACCGGCGGCTCGCTCGGAGCCGGTGAGGCGCTGCCGCGCCTGGCCATCGCCGTGGGGTTCGTCTTCGTCTCCCAACTGGTCACGGCCGGGCTCGCGTTCTGGCTCTCCACCAAGACGGACGCGCCGCTGGGCGCGGTCGGCGGCGCGGTGGGCCTGACGATCGTGGGCAACGTCCTGGACGCGATCACGGCCCTGGGCGACTGGCGCAAGGCCCTGCCCGCCCACTGGCAGTTCGCCTGGGCGGACGCCCTCCAGCCCCATCTGGAGTGGAGCGGCATGGCCCAGGGCGCGGGTGTGTCGGTGGGGTACGCCCTGGTGCTGATGGCACTGGCGTTCCGGGGGTTCGAGAAGAAGGACATCGTGTCGTAGGGCGGCGGGTGGCGCGCTGCCGCGCGGGCGGCCCGGGTGGCGCAGGTGGCCGAGTGGGACGACCCGGACGGGGGTGTGCGGTGAGGGGACGCCCCGTCACCGCGTAGCCCTGGGCCGCCCGCAGGGTCCGGAAACAGCCGGCCGGAGGGCCGGACGCGTCCCGGCCCACCGGGCGGCGCGTACGGTGCTTTACGCGGCCTCTACGGCCCACTCGCTAGGTTGCGGCTGACCAGCAAGAAGGCCCTCCCGAAGGGGAGGGCCCGACACCGCACGGCAGTGGCGCCCCCGGCAGGACTCGAACCTGCGGCCAAGCGCTTAGAAGGCGCCTGCTCTATCCACTGAGCTACGGGGGCCGGATGGCCTGGAGCCCCCGGGCGGGCAAGGCTGTGATCCGGAGCTCGGCTCCGGGCCGTGACCTTGCCGGGGACAAGGATAGGGCTCCTCTCACCTCGCCCCGGTTGCTTCACCTGCGTGGCACGATGTGGAGGTTCGGTGAAGCGAACCGATAATCGCAGGCGAGCGCGGAACATGCAGCGCTTTTGACGCTCGCGGGGCCGGGTGTTGTGCACTCGTTATGCCTGCGTCCCACTCCTCCCGTCTGTCCCATGTGTCCGATCGGCGCGCGAAGGCTTCCATACGCTTCAAAAAGCCGCCAAAATTGGGCATTCTTCGCATGTGGTGACCTTGGACGTACGGCCTCAGCTGATCGACGCACTCTCCGCCCTGCGCGACAGGGTCGCCGCCGTGCGTCTTCCGCTTCCCCTCCCGGGGGCGGCGCGCGCACGGCAGACCCGGGGCGAACTGCTCGCACAGCTCGACGACTATCTGCTGCCCCGGCTCAGAGATCCCGAGGCGCCCCTGCTCGCCGTCGTCGGCGGGTCCACCGGCGCCGGAAAGTCCACCCTCGTCAACTCCCTTGTGGGGCGACGGGTCAGCGAGGCCGGTGTGCTACGGCCGACGACCCGCACCCCCGTACTCGTCTGCCACCCCGACGACCACCACTGGTTCACCGAGGTCCGCGTCCTGCCCCAGCTCACCCGTGTCTGGCTGCCCCAGCAGAACGACGAGGCGGACATCGACGAGGGCATCGGGGGCAACGACGCGGAGAACTCGCTGCGCGTCGAGACCTCGCGGAACCTGCCCGTCGGGCTCGCCCTGCTCGACGCGCCCGACATCGACTCACTGATCGTCAGCAACCGTCTGCTCGCCGCCCAGCTGATCTGCGCCGCCGACATCTGGGTGATGGTGACGACCGCCTCGCGGTACGCGGACGCCGTCCCATGGCATCTGCTGCGGACCGCCAAGGAGTACGACGCCATGCTGATCACCGTCCTCGACCGGGTGCCGCACCAGGTCATCGGGGAGGTGTCCCGGCAGTACGCGGCGCTGCTGACCAAGGCCGGGCTCGGTGACGTGCCCCGCTTCACCATCCCCGAACTGCCCGAATCGGCCGGGGGCGGAAGCGGATTGCTGCCCGCCACCGCGGTCGCCGCGCTCGGCCAGTGGCTCGCCCACCGGGCCCAGGACCCGGCCGCCCGCCAGCAGGCCGTCTTCCGTACCGCCGTCGGGGTCATCGACTCGCTCAACGCCCGGATGCCCGAGCTCGCCTCCGCCGTCGCCGCCCAGTACGCCGCCGCCGTACGGATGACGACGGCGGTGGAGGAGGCGTACGAGCGGGAAGGGGCGCGGGTGCGGCGCAGGCTCCAGGCGGGGGGCGTGCTCGCCGGGGACGCGCTGACCCGCTGGCGCGCGTATCCCCGGGACGCCACCTCCGTCGAGCTCCTGGAGGCCCTCTGCGAGAGCCTCATCGAACTGCTCGGCTGCGCCGCTGCCGCCGCCGACGAACGGGTGCGCGAGGCATGGGGCCGCGAACCGGCCGCCGCAGAGCTGGTCCGCCGCGTACGGGACCGGGAGGCGGGGGACCGCATCGGGCTCGCCGTCCGGCGCTGGCGGCGGGTCCTGGAGGAGCTGGCCGAGGAGGAGGTACGCGAGATGGACCGGGCCGTCGCGCCCTCCTCCGAGGCCGTGGCGGCCCTGCTGGCGGCCTCGCTCCTCGGCGGGCGCCGCGCCCGCAGGGCCGGGGAACGGCTCGCCGAACGCATCGGAGCCAAGCGGGCGCTGCACCTGCGCGACCAGGGCGGGAAGCTCGTCACGTCGTACATCGACCGCGTCCTGAACGCCGAACGCGACCGCCGGCTCGCCCCGCTGGACGCGCTCCGGGTGACCCCGGAACCCCAGGCCGAGCTGATCGCCGCGCTGTCCCTACTGCAGAAGGAGAGGTGAGCGGGGTGACCGCTCTGACGGACCGGCAGGGGGCCGACCAGCCCGAGTCCGGGGGGCCGGAACCGGAACCGGACGCGGGGGAGGGGGGCGGTGCCGGGGGCGGGAGTGGCAGCGGGGCGGGTGCCGGTGCCGGTGCCGGTGCCGAAGCCGGGGCTGGGGCTGGGGCTGGGGCCAAGGGTGGGGCGGGGAGTTCCGCCACTTCCGCCGCTGCGGGCGCTGCGGCCTCCGGCGACTCCGGCGATTCCGGTGTAGAGGGCAAGGCGCCGCCCGTCGACGGCTCCGGGGAGGGCCCCGCCCAAGCGGTGGCGGTCCAGTCCGTGACGGTCGAGGTACGGATCCCCGGGAGGCCGCCGATCGGCGGGCTGGAGACCGTCCGGCCCACCTCCGGGTGGCTCGGTTTCGACCGCCCGTGGGCCGAACGGCCGCCTTCTCGTCGGTCGGAGCCGGATGGGCGGGCGGCCGGGGCCACCGGAGCCGCCGCCGTGGCGTCGGAGCCGGAACTCCTCTCGGAGGAAGCCGACACGCCGGACGCCGACACAAACGGAAGTACGTCTTCCGGCGGCGATACGCCCGAGTCCGGCGCGTCCAAGCCGGTCGCGCCGGAGCCGCGCAAGTCCGGGTCGGGGCCGTTGAGGCGCGACAAGTCGAGGCGCCTCAAGCCCGAGCCGGACACGGCCAAACGTGACAGGTCCAAGCCGTTCAGGCAGGAGGCGGCCAAGCGCGACAGGGCCAACCACGAGGCGGCCACGCCGGTGGCGGCCGAACCGGGGAGGCCGGCGCCGGACGCGGCCAAAACGGATGCGCCCAGGTCGGCGGACGTGGCCCAGGCGGGCGGTTCCGTACCGGACACGTTCAAGGCCGATGCGTCCAGGTCGGGCGTGGCTGAGGCCGGCGGCCCCGAGCCAACCAGGCCCAAGCCGGTTGCGGCCAACCCCGGTGCGTCCCGGCGGGACGTGGTTGAGGTCGGCGGCTCCGTACCGGACAGGTCCAAGGCCGATGCGTCCAGGCCGGGCGCGGCTGGGGCGGACAGCTCCGGGGACGCACTCAAGCCGGTCGCCGCCAACTCCGGCGCGTCCCAGCCGGGCGTGGCTAAGACCGGCGGCCCCGTGCCGGAGACACTCAAGTCCGAGGCGTCCGAGCCGGGCGTGGCTGAGGCCGACTGCTCCGAGCCGGACACGCCCGAGCCGGTCGCGGCCAACCCGGGGGCGTCCAAGCGAGACGTGGTTGAGTCGGGCGGCTCCGTACCGGAGCCGCTCAAGGCCGATGCGTCCAAGCCGGATGCGGCTGAGTCCGAGAGGTCCAAGCCGGACGCGTCCAAGCCGAACACCCCCAACTCAGACGCCTCCAAGCCCGCAACTCCTGGCCCCGAGGCGTCCAGCCCCGCCGCAGCCAAACCCGACCCATCCAGCCCAGCCGCCACCAAGCCCGACCCGTCCAGCCCACCCGCAGCCGAGCCCGACCCGTCCACCAGGGCGGTCACGCCCGGGCCGGTCACCTCCAGGGAGGGCACCACGGGCGGGCCGGGCACCACGGCGGGGCCGGGCACCATGTCCGGGCCGGGCACCACGGCGGGGCCAATCACCTCCAGGGTGGTCACGGCCAGGCCCGCCACCTCCAAGCTCCTCACTTTCAAGCCCGTCACGTTCAAGACCGACACACCCAAATTCGACACGCCCGGGCCCAAGACGACAGAAGTCGACATGTCGCTAGCCGATACGGCCAAGAAGACCCCGCCCCCCACCGAGGCTCCCAGGAGCCGTCGCCTCCTCACCCGAGGCACCACGAGCACCCGCACCAAGACACCCCCGCTCCCCCCATCGGCCCCGCGGACCCCACCGGCCCCGACCCGCTCGGCGGCGCCTTCACCCGCCCCCGCGGCCGTCCCGCCCCGGCCGAGCCGCCCCCCGTCCCGCCGCGCCCGCGCCGACTCCACGCAGGCCACCCAGGCCATCCACGCCACCCAGGGCGCCCCGGTCGCGGAGGCCGAGCCCGGCTGGGACGACGGGCTGATCGCCCGACGCGTCAACGAAGCGGCCGAGGACCTGGTTCCCGTCGAGGAACCCGAGCCGGTCGAGGCGTACGTGCCCATCGGAGGTCCCTACGGCGCCGAACTGCGCGGACGGCTGGAGGCGTTGCGGGAGCTCGTGGGGCTGTCGCGGACGCGACTCGACGGGAAGACGCTGGCCGAGGCGGGCCGCGTGCTCGACGAGGCCGCCGCACGGCAGCGGCTGTCCGCGCGGCACACCGTCGTCGCCATCGCCGGAGCCACCGGCAGCGGCAAATCGACCCTGTTCAACGCCCTCGCCGGTACGCACATCTCCGAGACGGGGCTGCGCCGCCCCACCACCGGCGCGCCCATCGCGTGCAGTTGGACCGACGGCGCGGCGGGACTGCTGGACCGGCTCGGGCTGCCGGGGAGACTGCGGCGCAGACCGCTGCCCACCGACCCGCACGCCGAGGCCCTCCAGGGCCTGGTCCTCGTGGACCTGCCCGACCTCGACTCGGCGGTCGTCGAACACCGTCGCCAGGCCGACCGCGTCCTGGCGCTCGTCGACGCGGTCGTCTGGGTCGTGGACCCGGAGAAGTACGCGGACGCCGTACTCCACGAGCGGTATCTGCGACCGCTGGCCGGGCACGCCGAGGTCACCTTCGTCGTACTGAACCAGGTGGACCGGCTCCCCGGTGACGCCGCCGACCAGGTGCTCGACGATCTGCGCCGCCTCCTCGACGAGGACGGCATGGCGCTCGGCGAGCACGGCGAACCCGGCGCCACCGTGGTCTCCCTCTCCGCCCTCACAGGCCAGGGAGTCGGCGAACTGCGCGATCTGCTCAGCCGGTTCGTGCAGGAGCGCGGCGCCCCGGAACGCCGGGTCGCGGCCGATCTGGACGCGGCTGCCGCCGACCTGCGACCGGTGTACGTGGCGGACGGCCGCGCGGGGCTCGACGAGCGGGCCCGCGAGGCGTTCACCGACCGCCTCGCCGCGGCCGTGGGCGCAGCCGCCGCGGGGGAGGCCGCCGAACGGGAGTGGCGGCGCAACGCCGGCCGCGCCTGCGGCACTCCGTGGCTGCGGCTCTGGCGCTGGTACGAGGGGATGCGCGTCCCGGGCCGGGAGTCGCCGCAGCCCGCTCCTCCTCCGGAGGAGGAGGTGACGGCCCGCCAGCGGGTAGAGCAGGCGGTCCGCCTGGTCGCGGAGGAGGCGGCCACCGGACTGCCCGCCCCCTGGGCGCAGGCGGTACGGGAGGCCGCGGTGCGCGGCGCGGAGGGGCTGCCGGAGGCCCTGGACGAGCTGGCGGTACGGGCGGAGCTGGAACGGGGCACCTCGCCCAGGCCCGCGTGGTGGCCCGCCGCGGTGGTGGTGCAGGCGGCCATGACGCTGGTGCAGATCGTGGGCGGTGTGTGGCTCGCCGGGCAGATCGTGGGGGTGTTCCCGCCCGGGCTGCTGGTGCCGGCGTTGGTCATGCTGGCCGGGATCGTCGGGGGCCCACTGGTCGAGTGGGCCTGCGGGGTCGCGGCGCGCGGACCCGGCCGGCGCTACGGGCAGGAGGCCGAGCGGCGGTTGCGGGAGGCGGCGGCCGGGTGCGGCCGGGCGAAGGTTCTGGACCCGGTCGCGGCGGAGCTGATGCGCTACCGCGAGGTGCGGGAGCAGTATGTGGCGGTGCGCGGGGGGACGGCAGCGGGGGTGCGGGTGGGGGTGTCGTGACGGGGTTTTGTGACGGGGATGTCGTGACGGGGGTGGCATAGGGAGCGCGGGGGCGGGTCGGGAGCAGGGGGCGCAGGGGGCGCGTGGGTGGCGCCCGCTCCCGGCAACCCCCGTACGGGTGACGAGGTTTTCCACAACCGCCGGGCGGTCCACAGGCCCCGGCACAAGGTCCTCCGTCCGGTCCAGCATGGTGATCGACAGCGCAAGGGTTCGATCGGCCGACTGGGCCGGACGGAGCCGCGACGGGGACGCCGTGCGGGCGAAGGGCGCGCGCGGCAGGCGGGACGGGGGAGTGGTGGGGATGAACGACACGCTGGTGACGCTGGTGGGGAACGCTGCGACGCGGGTGGAATACCGGGAGACGGCGACGGGCGGGGTGGCCCGGTTCCGGCTCGCGGTGACTCCGCGCCGGTTCGACCGGCAGAAGAACGCCTGGGTGGACGGCCACTCCAGTTTCTACACGGTCTGGGCCTGGCGGACGCTGGGCCTGAACCTGGCGAGTTCGGTCGCCGTGGGCGAACCGCTGGTGGTGCACGGCAGGTTGCGGGTGCGCGACGAGGACCTGGACGGACAGCGCCGGTTCTCGGCGGATGTCGAGGCGATCGCGGCGGGCCACGATCTGACGCGGGGGACCTCAGCGTTCCGGCGGGTGGTGAAGGCGGACCCGGCGCTGACCGAGCCGCCCAAGGACCCTGCGGGAGAGCCCGGTTCGGCGGATGCGGAAGTACGGAAACCGGTCCTGCAACCGGTTTCTGCGGCCTCTCCGGGATGGACGGGAACGGGCGGTGCGGGCGTGGTAGCTGGGGGTGACGGGGCGGCGGGGGTGAGTGCCGACCGGGTTGGTGAAAGCCCAGGTGGGGGGCGTGAAGCGGCTTCCGTGAAGCCGCGCGCCGCAGCCGTCGCGGCGCCCTGAAAGTCCGTTTCCGCACTGGAGATTTGTCGATAACCCCAGGTGGGGACGGGTAACGGCGATAACGATTCCGATTCGGAATGGTTATCTGATCGCATGACAGGGGATCAGGGCGCCCGATCTCCATAGGATTTCCGTTACTCACGGGGCACTTGAGTCAGCAGGCGAGGCACTTCCCCCACGCGCACGTACGCGAAAGCTCCTCGCCCGAAGGGGAATTCTGTGTTTTCAGTCGTTCACGGGCTTTCTGTACCCAAGTCTGTACGCAAGCGCGGCATGGCACGCGTCGCCGCCGCTGTCGCCGTCTCGGGTCTGGTCGCCGGCGGCGCCATAGCCGGGGCGGGCACGGCGATCGCCGACACGCCCGGCCAGCAGCACCAGGGTGGCGCGGTCGCCACCATCAAGGGCCTGGACCCGGACGCCTCCGGCAAGGCCGTCATCCACCAGCAGGGCGGCGACCGCCCGGTCTCGGCCGGCCTCTTCCAGATGGTCGTCGACGGCGGCGGCACCCTGCGTACGTACTGCATCGACATCCACAACCCGACCCAGCCCGCCGCGAAGTACCAGGAGACCCCCTGGAGCGGCACCTCGCTGAGCGGCAACCCCGACGCGGGCAAGATCCGCTGGATCCTCGAGCACTCGTACCCGCAGGTGAACGACCTGACGGCGCTCGCCAAGTCGGCCGGTCTCAAGGGCCAGCTGACCAATGGCACGGCCGCCGCGGCCACCCAGGTCGCCATCTGGCGCTACTCGGACCACGCCCAGGTCGACGCGGTGGACGCGCAGGCCAAGGACCTGGCGGACTGGCTGACCAAGTCCGCGCAGAACGTCGCCGAGCCCAAGGCGTCGCTGACCCTCGACAACCCGGCCGTCTCCGGCAAGGCGGGCTCCAAGCTCGGCCCGGTGACCGTCCACACCAACGCCGACAAGGTCACGGTGACCCCGTCCGAGGAGCTCAAGGCCGCAGGCGTCAAGGTCCTCGACAAGGGCGGCAAGGCCGCCACGGTCGCCAAGAACGGCACCCAGCTCTACTTCGACGTGCCCGCGGGCGCCCAGCCGGGCTCCGGCTCGCTGACCGTCCAGGCCGCCACCCAGGTGCCGGTCGGCCGCGCGTTCGCCAGTGAGTCCAAGAGTCAGACGCAGATCCTCGCCGGCTCCAGCGACTCCACGGTGACCGCGGTCGCCAAGGCGACCTGGGCCAAGCAGGGCGCCATTCCGGCCCTGACGGCCGCGAAGAACTGCGCCAAGGGCGGCGTGGACGTCACGGCGACCAACAAGGGCGACGAGGCGTTCACCTTCAAGCTCGCCGGCTTCTCGTACACGATCGACGCCGGCAAGTCGAAGACCATCACCGTGCCGGTCGCCGAGGACCAGGCCTACGACTTCGTGATCACCGGCCCGAACGGCTTCAAGCAGGAGTTCAAGGGCGTCCTGGACTGCAAGACCGCCGGCACCCCCAGCACCACCAAGCCGTCGTCGCAGCCCAGCCCCGCCTCCGCGGGCGGCACCTCGTCCGGCTCCACCACCGGTGGTGACCTGGCCGAGACGGGTTCCTCCAGCTCCACGCCGATGATCGCGGGCGTCGCTGTCGCCCTGGTCGTCATAGGCGGCGGCGCGGTGTTCTTCCTCCGCCGCAAGAAGGCCGGGACCGCCGGGCACTGACCCCGCGGCTCCGAGCCACGTGACCGTGGACTCGGAGTGACCACCTCGTGACAGTGGCCCCGGTGAGCGCAGGCGCACCGGGGCCACTGGCGTCCCCGCGGAAGTACCCGTTTCCGCCAAGGGGTGGCGGTACGGCAAGATGGGGTGTATCTGCCCACAGCCCGATTCACACTGCCGGACGGTTTCTCTTGGCTGAGTACATCTACACCATGCGCAAGACGCGCAAGGCGCACGGCGACAAGGTGATCCTTGACGACGTCACGCTGAGCTTCCTGCCCGGCGCGAAGATCGGTGTGGTCGGTCCCAACGGTGCCGGTAAGTCCACCGTCCTCAAGATCATGGCGGGCCTTGAGCAGCCCTCCAACGGTGACGCCTTCCTGTCGCCCGGCTACAGCGTCGGCATCCTGATGCAGGAGCCGCAGCTGGACGAGACGAAGACGGTCCTGGAGAACGTGCAGGACGGCGCCGCCGAGATCATGGGCAAGCTCAAGCGCTTCAACGAGGTCGCCGAGCTCATGGCGACGGACTACTCCGACGCGCTCCTCGAGGAGATGGGCAAGCTCCAGGAGGACCTCGACCACGCCAACGCCTGGGACCTCGACGCCCAGCTGGAGCAGGCCATGGACGCGCTGGGCTGCCCGCCCGGCGACTGGCCCGTCGTCAACCTCTCCGGTGGCGAGAAGCGCCGTGTGGCGCTCTGCAAGCTGCTGATCGAGGCGCCCGACCTGCTCCTCCTCGACGAGCCCACCAACCACCTCGACGCCGAGTCGGTGAACTGGCTGGAGCAGCACCTCTCGAAGTACCCGGGCGCCGTCGTCGCGGTCACCCACGACCGGTACTTCCTGAACAACGTCGCCGAGTGGATCCTGGAGCTCGACCGCGGCCGGGCGATCCCGTACGAGGGCAACTACTCCACGTACCTGGACAAGAAGGCGTCCCGCCTCAAGGTCGAGGGCCGCAAGGACGAGAAGCGCGCCAAGCGGCTCAAGGAAGAGCTGGAGTGGGTCCGCTCCAACGCCAAGGGCCGGCAGACCAAGTCCAAGGCGCGCCTCGCCCGTTACGAGGAGATGGCTGCCGAGGCCGACAAGATGCGGAAGCTGGACTTCGAGGAGATCCAGATCCCGCCGGGCCCGCGTCTGGGCTCGATCGTCGTCGAGGTCGCGAACCTCTCCAAGGCCTTCGGCGACAAGGTCCTCATCGACGACCTGTCGTTCACGCTGCCGCGCAACGGCATCGTGGGCGTCATCGGTCCGAACGGCGCGGGCAAGACCACGCTGTTCAAGATGATCCAGGGCCTGGAGACCCCCGACTCCGGCTCCATCCGGGTCGGCGAGACCGTCAAGATCTCGTACGTCGACCAGAGCCGCGCCAACATCGACCCCAAGAAGACCCTCTGGGCCGTGGTGTCGGACGAGCTCGACTACATCAACGTCGGCCAGGTCGAGATGCCGTCGCGCGCGTACGTCAGCGCGTTCGGCTTCAAGGGCCCGGACCAGCAGAAGCCGGCCGGGGTGCTCTCCGGTGGTGAGCGCAACCGCCTCAACCTGGCGCTGACGCTCAAGGAGGGCGGCAACCTGCTGCTCCTCGACGAGCCCACCAACGACCTCGACGTCGAGACGCTCTCCTCGCTGGAGAACGCGCTCCTGGAGTTCCCGGGTGCCGCTGTCGTGATCTCCCACGACCGTTGGTTCCTGGACCGGGTCGCGACGCACATCCTGGCGTACGAGGGCGACTCGAAGTGGTACTGGTTCGAGGGCAACTTCGAGTCGTACGAGAAGAACAAGATCGAGCGGCTCGGTGCCGACGCGGCGCGTCCGCACCGCGCCACCTACAAGAAGCTCACCCGGGGCTGATTTTCTTGGCTCGCCACATCTACAGCTGCCCGCTCCGCTGGTCGGACATGGACGCCTTCGGGCACGTCAACAACGTGGTCTTCCTCCGCTATCTGGAGGAGGCCCGGATCGACTTCATGTTCCGGCTGGCGCCGGGGGACGGCTCGCCGTCGTTCTCGGGCGGGTCCGTCGTGGCCCGGCACGAGATCGACTACGTACGGCCGCTGGTGCACCGCCACGCGCCGGTGACCGTCGAGTCGTGGGTCACGAAGATCGGCGCGGCGTCGCTGACGATCGCGTACGAGATCAAGGACCCCGAGCAGGTGTATGTGCGGGCGTCCACGGTCGTGGTGCCGTACGACCTGGCGGCCGGGCGGCCCCGGCGGATCTCCGCGGAGGAGAAGTCGTTCCTCCAGGAGTACGTCGAGGGGCCGGCCGGTGCGGGGAAGCCGGCGCGGTCCGGGGCCGCGGGGTCTGCGGGAGCTGCGGGGTCCGCGGGGTCCACGGGGTCGGAGCGGGCCGCGGCATGACCGTGAAGCTGGGCTTCGCCGACGCCGGGGAGGTGGCGGATCTCGCCGCCTTCCTGGCCCGGCTGATCCACTACGACCGGTCGGCGGCCGTGCGGCTGCAGGCCGGGAGTGGTGCGCTGGCGGTGTTCGGGCGCCCGCCGGCGTTCGAAGTGCTGGCGATTCGTACGGTGCGGCTGGACGCGGTGGTGGAGCTCGATGTCACCGTGTCGGCGGGTGAGCTCCTGGAGGCGCTCGACGAGCCCGCGTCGGCGGTGGTCGTCCCGTCCGCGGTGACCGGGCCGCCCTGGGCCGGGGTGCTGCCGCCGCGCGGCGGCTGGCGCCGGCTGCCCGGGCTTCCCTCGGCCGAGGAGATGCGCGGCGCGGTCGGGGCGGCGGTGGCGGAGTTCCGGGCCCGGGACGAGGCGCTGCCGGAGCAGTCGCGTACGCGCGCGGAGCGGGAACGGATCGGGCGCGAGATCTGGTCGCGGACGCTGGGGGAGACCGAGGTGCCGCTGCGGGTCGTGCACGCGGCGCAGTCCCTGGGGTTCCTGCGGTCCGGCGTATCCGCGTCCGGGGCGGAGCCGGCGCTGCTGGGGGCGGGGCCGTGGTTGCGGCTTCGTACGGCGTACGGGTCTGTGGCGGTTAGGCGGGCGGGGGCCGGGGCGCTGCCGTTGTCCCCGCTCTGACGTTCCCGGGGGCTTCGCCCCCGGCCCCCCGGGCGTGGCCGCCCCCGTACTTTGGGCGTGGCTGCGCCCCGCCTCCCCTCCCGGGGCCTGCGGCCCCCGCGCCCCGCTGCGGGCCGGGAGCAGACCTGCGGGTCGTGGTGGGTTGCTCGCGCAGTTCCCCGCGCCCCCAAGACGGCCCGGAGTGGATCTGCGGGCTGTGGTGGGTTACTCGCGCAGTTCCCCGCGCCCCCAAGACGGCTCGGAGCAGACCTGCGGGTCGTGGTGGGTTACTCGCGCAGTTCCCCGCGCCCCTCAATACCTGGGGGCGCGGGGAACTGCGCGCTCAGCCACAGACAGCCCGCGGACGCACTCCGGCCCGCACCCCGCACACGCACCCCCCCCGCACACGCGCCCCGCAACCCCCTACTCCCCGCCCCCGTCCGGCCACACCTGGATGTGGTCCTGTTCCAGTTCCAGCAGCACCCTTCGTTCCATCTCCAGTGCCTCCGTGTACTCCGTGGGGAGCTGGAGGCGGCCCGCTCTGTCGAGCATCGCGTACTCGCGGGAGATCACCGACTCCTCGCCGGTCCGCTCGTCCAGGTGGGTGCGGCGCAGGACCTCCGTCGAGGTGCGGCCGTCGCGGATCGCCACCGTGCGGCGGACCTCGGTCGCGACCGTCTGGTCGTGGGTGACGATGACGATCGTCGTGCCGAGCTCCTCGTTCGCCTTGCGGAAGGCCGCGAAGATCTGTTCCGCCGTGGCGGAGTCGAGTTCGCCCGTCGGCTCGTCCGCCAGCAGGACCGCGGGGTTGTTGGCGAGGGCGACCGCGATCGCCACGCGCTGCTGCTCGCCGCCGGACATCTGGTGGGGGCGGCGGTCGCGGCAGTGCGCCACGTCCAGGAGCGTGAGGAGTTCGTCCGCCCGCGTCGACCTGTTCTTCGCGCGGCGGCTCCGCAACTGGATGGGCAGGGAGACGTTCTGAGCTGCCGTCAGGTACGGCAGGAGGTTCCTCGCCGTCTGCTGCCAGACGAAGCCGACCACCTCCCGGCGGTAGTCCAGCCTCGCCTTCGCGTCCATCGACAGCAGGTCCCGGCCCGCCACCTTCGCCTGGCCGGCCGTCGGGACGTCCAGGCCCGCCAGGATGTTCATCAGCGTGGACTTCCCGCTGCCGGACGCTCCCACCAGGGCCATCAGTTCGCCCTCGGTGACCAGGAGGTCCAGACCCTGCAACGCCTGGACCTCCACGCCGTCCGTGGTGAAGATCCGTACCAGCCGGTCGCAGGCGATCAGGGCGTCATGGCCGTACGCCGGGCGGTCGCGGCGCGCCGCCGCCCGCGCCTCCAGCTCCGACAGCGTCCGGACCTGCGACCCGGCCCCCGGCCCCGGTCCCGCCCCCGGTCCCGCCCCCGTCGTCGTCTCCGTCCCCGTCATCGCGCGTCTCCCGCCCTCAGCTCCGTCACCGAGCCACGCCGGCTCGTCCACCACGCCTGTGTCGCCGCCACCCCGGCCGCCAGTGCCACCACGCACACCGCCGGGACGAGGAGCGACAGCGCATCCGTGCGCAGCCCGCCCCCGGCCGCGGCCGTCGACGGTGATGCCGCCAGGGCCAGGCCGGTCAGGTCCACGCCGGGGGCTAGCAGCTCCGTCGCCGCCCAGCCCGTGAGCGCCCCGCCGAGTGCGGCCAGAGCCGCCTGCGGCAGCGCCTCCAGGATCAGCAGCCGGCGGCCCTGCCGGCGGGTCAGGCCCATCGTCCGCAGCCTCGCAAGCAGCGCCGACCGCTCCGGCGCGCCCCGCAGCAGCGAGAGCAGCAGCGCCAGCACCGCGTACCCGGCGCCCGCCGCCACCGCCGCCCCGTACACACCTTCCGCCCCCGACTGGAGCGGGGAGTCGATCAGCTGGTGCCGGGTCTCCGAGCGGAGCTGGACGGTGGGGGCGTCCGGGGAACGGGAGGGAGTCACCGTGCGGCGCAGCGCCGTCGCGTCCAGATCCGCCCCCGCCATCAGCAGCGTCGTGGGCTCCCGCGCGCCCAGCCCGGCCACGTCCACCAAGAGGAAGTCGCCGCGCGGGACGGCCGGGGTGCGCTCGCGCACCGCCACCACCTCGACCATGAGGCGGTAGCCCGCCACCTGTACCTCCCGGGGCCCCCGGCCCAGGTCCGCCGCGACCTTCGGGGACGCGATCGCCGTCAGGGCCCCGCCGCGGCGGGCCTTGAGGTCGTCGGCGTGGATCGCGCCCAGGCCGGTGCCCGCGGTGAGGCGCGCGTACGGGGAGGGGTCCGCGCCGATCATCGCGACCTTGTCGCCGGACGGCAGCGCCACGCCGTACTCGACGTGCGCCGCGGTCACCTGCGACACCCCGCGGACCTTGGCGACCCGGTCCGCGAGGCCCGGCGGCAGCGGTCCCTGGCTGTCGATCCGCGCGTCCGCGCCCGTCGTGTACAGCGCGGCCCGGTCCCGCGCGTCCGCCACCCCGGCGAGCACCGACCCGCCGAACGCGGCCGTGGTCAGCGCCGTCAGCAGGGCGAGCAGCGGGAGGACCCCGCCGCCGGGGGCGCGGCCCGCGCGGGCCAGCGAAAGGAAGCCGACCGTGCCGCGCAACCGTGCGGCCGGGCGGGCCGCCCAGCGCAGGGGCAGCGGATACAGCCGTACCAGGACCAGCGCCGCGATCACGCCGATGAGTACCGGCGCCGAGCTGACCAGCGAGTCGGAGCCCGCCGCCGTGCTGCGCCGGCGCAGGGCGTACACCGCGCCCGCCGCCAGCACCAGCAGTGTCAGCTCGGCCACCGTGCGGAGCCGGGTGGGCCGGGTGCGTACCAGGTCGTCGCGGTCGGCAGCGGTACGGACCGTGCGGTGGGCGAACACCGCCCGCACCGGCAGCGCCAGAGTGGACACCGCCGCCACCACGGCCGCGGCGAGCAGCGAGGGGCCGAGCCGCCCGCCGCGTACGGTCAGGACCGCCAGGGCCAGGCCCAGGGCCGCCGACGGGAGGGCCACCACGGCCATCTCCGCGGCGAGCCGGGCGCCGATGCCGGGCAGTGAGCCGCCCCGGGCGCGCAGCAGGGCGAGTTCGGTGGTGCGGCGGGCCGCCGCCAGACCGCCCGCCATCAGCAGGACCACGGCCGCGACCGTGCCCGTGCCGAAGGTGGCGACGGCGACCACCGGGGTGATCGAGTCGCGTACGGCGGTGTACCGCGTGAAGATCGCGTCGAGTTCGGTGGCGGCCGTGGTGCCGGGGCCGAGCGACTCGCGCAGCACGGCGAGTGCCGGGCCGCCCTCCAGGGAGGCCACCGAGGTGGAGAGGGCGTGGAGCCGGCGGGCGTCCATGGCGCTCGCGGCCGGGGCGATGTCCGCGTACACCTCGGGGTGGCCGCCCGCGTCGAGGAGCGCGGGCGCCGAGCCGTCGCCGAGCAGCAGGCCCCCGTACCAGTAGTGCGGCGCGTCCGGCTTGGGGGACATGGGGACGAGCTGGGGGTCGCGCAGCGCCGCCGCGGTGGCCCAGTAGCTGGAGTCGGGGGCCAGGGGGCGCACGATCCCGGTGATCCGGATCGCGAGGGGTGCGCCCTTGGCGCCGGGGGCGTGGACGACCGAACCGGCGGAGATGTGCAGCGCGGTGGCGGTCGTGGCGGTCACCACGGCCTCCGCCGTGAGGGAGTCCGCGGCGACCGTCGCGGTGGGCAGACGTCCGCTCACCAGACGGGCGTGGTCGGCCAGGGACGACCGGGAGGCGATCAGCAGGCGCGGCGGCAGCCCCTCGGGCCGGGGCAGCCAGGGGTCGAGCTGGGGGTCGGCGACCACCTTCTCGGTGGTGCGCACCCCGTACGCCGACTGCCCCTCGTCCGCCCGCAGCGGCGCCGGGATCGCCCCGAGCTCCTCGCGGAAGCCGCGCTCCATGGCCTGCGGGCGGAGCGCGTCGCCCGGGGCCGGGTGCTGGGGGTCGCCGCTCGCGGGCAGCCCACCGGCCAGCCGCAGCACCGAGTTCTCCGGGGCGGCCGACGTCACCGCGTGGCGCAGGCCCCGGTCCTCGTACCCGTCGACCCCGCGCGGCAGGGCGCCGGCCAGAAACGCGGTGAGGGTCACCAGCAGGGCGAGCGCGCCCGCGGCGCCCGGCGCGGTCCGCAGCCGGGTGCGTACCCAGGGGGCAACGGCCTTGGTGGTCATGTCAGTTGTCCCCCTGGTGGCGCAGCGAGACCGCCGGGTCGGTGCGCCGCAGCGCCAGTGCCGCGACGATCAGCAGCGGTACGGCGGCGACTCCCGCGAAGAGCACGGCGAGCCGCCCGGCGGGCAGCTCCACCAGCACCTTCGGCACCGGCTGGGTGGCCTGCCCGGTCAGCACGATCAGCGGCACCACCGCTCGGGTCAGCACCTCGCCGAGCGCCAGGCCCACCAGCAGCGCCAGCGCGATCAGCACCCCCTGCTCGGCCGCGATCAGCCGGGCCAGCTGGCGGCGCGGGGTGCCCAGGGCCCGCAGCACGGCGAACTCCGCGCCGCGTTCGCGCAGCGAGCCCGCCGCGCTCACACCGAAGCCGACCGCGGCCAGGGCCGCCGCCGCGATGGCGGCGGCGATGAGCGCGGCCTGCGGACCGGCGCCCAGCGGGTCGTCGCGCAACTGCTCGGCGACCTCGGCGCGCACCACCACCTGCTGCGGGTCGATGTCGGGCCGGGCGCGCAGCGCGGCGGCGGCGCGGGCGGCGCCGCCCGGGTCGGTGGAGAGCCACCACTCGGTCGGGGCGAGGCTGTTGCCGGTGTCGGCGAGCTGCTCGTTGACGGCGCGCAGATCGAGCAGGAGCGCGCCGCCGTCGTGTCCGTCGCCCGGCGTGCTCTGCGCGCCGGGTCCGGTCGTGGGGAACTCGTCCATCCGGTCGACGACCTTCGCACGCAGGGTCTGACCGGCCAGGACGGCTGTGACGGTCTGGCCGACCCGGGTGCCGCTGGAGGCGAGGAACCGGTCGGTGGCGATGGCGGTCAGCGCGGGGGCGGCGGGCCGCATGGCGGCGAGCCGGACGGTACGGCTCGGGACCGATGTAGAGAACGGGCCGGGGGCCGGGCTCGACCCCGTGGTGTACGGAACGCCCAGGCCCTGCCCGTCGGTGCCGGGCGTCAGGCCCACCACGCCGACGGGGCCGGCGGCGACCTCCGTCGAGGTGGCCCGCCAGCGGTCGGCGGCGGGCACCGGGACGGCGGTGGTGCGTCCGTCCCGCGCCACGCTCCTCAGCTCATGGACGGTGAACCGCTGCCGCTCGTCCCGCTCCGGCACGCTGAACTCCACGTCCAGGCCGGTGAGGGTGAGCGGCGCGGCCGGGCGGCCCACCGGCGCGCCCGCCGCCAGATCGAGGGAGAGCCGGCGCTCGGCCGTCCGCCCGTCGGCCTCCAGGGTCCCGGCCGGGAGGCGGTACCGGATGCCGAAGCGGTCCTCGATCACCGCCGTCACGTTCACGGTGAGCGGGTCGGAGGAGGCCCCGCCCGGGGCGCCCTCGGTGTCGATCCGCAGCCCGAGGACGAGCTCGGCGGCGTCCGCCGGGAGCGGCACCCCGCCGCGCGCCGCCCGGGGCGGGGTGAGCTCGGCCAGGAGCGCCGGGGCGGGCCGGCCGCCGAGGTCGGGGCGGAGCAGCAGCCCGTCCGTGGCCGCGGTGTCCAGGGCCAGCAGCGTCCCGGAGCGCCCGCCGGAGAGCTCCACCGAGGAGCGCGCCGCCGGGGCCACCTTCCGTACGCCGGGGACCGTGTCGTACGAACCGGCCTGGCCGAAGCCGTTGAGGCTGGATCCGAAGACCCGTACCGCGGTGCCCGCGCGGAAGTCCGCCTGGTCCTCCTGCGAGCGGTCCCAGGAGGCGGACTGGCCGATCGCCAGCATGCCCATGGCGACCGCGAGCACCAGCAGCAGTACCGGGCCCGCGCCGCGCAGCGGGCGGCGGGCGAACTGCCAGCCCGCGAGCGCCGCCGGGAGCCCGCGCCCGCTCGCGGCCCGCCGCTCGGCGAGCCGGGCGGCGGGCGGCAGCAGCCGCAGGGTCAGTACGGTCCCGGCGAGCAGGGCGAGGGCGGGCGCGGCCACCAGCAGCGGGTCGATGCCGAGGCCGCCGGCGCGGGTGTCGCTGAGCGCCCCGGAGCCGGAGGTCTGGCGGTCCAGCTGCCAGTAGGCGACCCCGGCGATCACCAGGAGTCCGACGTCGGCCCCGGCGCGTACGGCGGCGGGCAGGGTGGCCGCCCGGGCGCGGGTGGCCCGCCCGGCCGACAGGGCCGGGGCCACCACGGCCGCCGCGCACCCCAGCGCGACCAGCGCCGCCACCAGCCACACCGTGCCGGTGGGGGCGGTCTCCAGACGGACGCCGCTGCGGGCGAGCGGGCCGTGACCCGCCAGGAGCCGGGTGAGCGGGCCGGAGAGCAGGGGCGCGCCGAGCACCGCCGGGGCGGCGAGCAGCAGCGCCTCGGTGGCGGACAGGCCGAGGAGGCGGGCACGGGAGGCGCCGCGTGCCCGCAGCAGCTCGGTCTCGCCGGTGCGCTCGCTGCTGAGCAGCCGCGCCACGAGCAGCAGCGCGTACCCGGCGAGCAGCACCAGTTGCAGGGCGACGATCAGCAGGGTCGAGCGGGAGACGAGCAGGGAGCGCTCGGCGCGGTCGAGCACGTCGGGCAGGGCGGTGGTGGCGGTCGCGTCACCCGCGAACACCCCGGTGTCCACCAGGGACTTGGGGCCCGTCCGGGCCGCCGTGCGCAGCGCGCCGATGCGCTCGGTGGTCAGGCCCGAGAAGTCGGCGGTGGCCAGCCAGGACGTCTGGCCGGCGCTGAGCCGTCCGCCGGTGAGGGCGGCGGGGTCGGTGAGCAGCGGCCCGTAGGTGGTGAAGTTGACGCGGCGCGAGCCCCGGCCGCCGAGGTCGTCCAGTTGCCAGTACGCGTCGGTGATGTCGACGGGCCGGTAGACGCCGGTGACGCAGACCCGCACGGCCGGGCCGTTCAGCCGGTCGGTGAGGGTCAGGGTGGCGGGCCAGTGGCGCAGGCCGAGCTGGGCGGCGGCGCTCTCGGGCAGCGCGGCCTGGACCTCGCGGCCGGTGCCCGGCGGCGCGGGCCAGCCGCCGCCGGTCAGCCGGACGCGACCGCGGTCGACGGCGGCGAAGAGCGTGAGGTCGGGTTCGCTGCCCTTGCGGGCGTCGGGCGACTGGAGGGTGCGCGGCAGGGCGTACGGCCCGGACTGCGCCAACGTGGCCGTGGTGACGGGGAGTCGGTCGAAGGTACGGCTCGCGCCCGCCCGTACGGCGGCGTCGGCGGCCTGCCGTTTCGCCTCGGGGACGGCCGCCTTGACGACCAGCGCGGCGGGCACGGCGGACCGGGTGGTGAGGGTGTCGCGCAGGGCCGCGTCCCCGATGGAGCCGGAGAACGCGGTCAGGGCGGCCAGCACCGAGGTGGTGAGCACCACCGCGAGCAGCGCGGCGGCGAGCAGCAGCCGGTGCGCGCGCACCCGCAGAAACACGAACACCGCCACACGGCCCCCATCCCCCGGCCCAGCCCTGTACCCGAAAGTCTGTACGGATGCTCGCAGAGGGCGCGGGGCGGTGGTAACCGCTTACGGGTTCACCTTGACCGGATCGTGACCGGAATGCGCTCATGGAGTGCCGCATTCCGGTGCCGGGAGGATTGGAGGCTGAAGTTCCGGCCTACTCGGCCGCGTTGACCATGGAGGCCGCCGCGTACGTCAGATAGTTCCAGAGCGTCTTCTCGTGCTCCGCGGAGAGCCCCAGCTCGTCGACGGCCGTCCGCATATGGGTCAGCCAGGCGTCGTGCGCGGCGCGGTCGACGGTGAACGGCGCGTGGCGCATCCGCAGCCGGGGGTGGCCGCGGTGGTCGCTGTAGGTGCGCGGGCCGCCCCAGTACTGGATCAGGAAGAGGACGAGCCGCTCCTCGGCCGGGCCCAGATCGCCCTCCGGGTACATCGGCCGCAGCAGCGGGTCCTCGGCGACGCCCTGGTAGAACCGGTGGACCAGGCGCCGGAAGGTCTCCTCGCCGCCGACCTGCTCGTAGAAGGTCTGCTCCTGAAGCGTGCCGCGCGGGATCTCATTCACCCCTCCATGGTCTCAGACGGGACGGCCGAGGACCGGGGGCCTAGGACCACTCGTCCGCGGGCCCGCGGGCGGACGACCGCTCGCCTCCCCGGCCCCGGCGCAGCACAGTGGACCTATGGGCGCATACCGGGATCCGGCCGCCGGGGCGCGGGCCGCCCTCGTCGCGCAGATCACGGCCGGCGGCTCGCTCACCGACCCGGCCTGGCGGGCCGCCTTCGAGGAGGTGCCCCGCCATCTCTTCGTGCCGTACTACTTCGTCGGGCGCCCCGGCGGCTACGAGCGGCTGTGGGGCGAGGACCCGGACCCGCGGCGCCGGGCGCGCTGGCTGGAGGGGGCCTACACCGACATGCCGCTGGCCACCCGGCTGCGCGACGGGGAGCTGCTCTCCTCCAGCAGCCAGCCCTCGCTGATGGCGCTGATGCTGGAGGCCCTGGACATCCGGGACGGGCACACGGTCCTGGAGATCGGCGCCGGGACCGGCTACAACGCGGCGCTGCTCAGCCATCGCCTGGGCGAGGAGCGGGTCACCACCGTCGACCTGGACCCGGAGATCACCGAGTCCGCCCGGACCCATCTGACCGCCGCGGGCTTCCATCCCGCGGTGGTGACCGGCGACGGGGCGCGCGGCTGTCCGTCCCGGGCGCCCTTCGACCGGATCATCGCCACCTGCACCCTGCCGTCGGTGCCCGCCGGGTGGCCGGGGCAGTGCACACCGGGCGCGCTCATCGAGGCCCCGCTGGCCACCGGTCTGATCCTGCTGAGGGTGCGCGACGCCGGGCACGCCGAGGGGCGCTTCCTGGACACCCCGGCCTATTTCGTACCGCTGCGGGGCGCGGCGTCCGCGCCCGGGACCCCCCACCGCGGCGCACTGCCCCGCCCGGGCCCGGAGAACGAGCTCTTCCGGTTCCTGCTGGCGCTGACCGCGGACAGCCTGGACCCGTACGAGGCGTACGCGCTGTGGCGGCGCGAGGGTCGCCCCGGCCGGGAGCGGTTCGGCGTGACGGTCAGCGGCGAACGGCAGTGGGCCTGGCTGGACGACCCGCGGGGGCCGCACACCTGGCCCCTGCGGGATGCCGCGCGGAACGACGTGTCCTAGCCCCGCCGGACGGTCAGCGTCGTCCAGGCGCCCACGTGCACCCGGTCGCCGTCCTGGAGCGGGACCGGCACATAGGGCTGGATGGGCTCCTCGGCGCCGTTGACCGTGGTGCCGTTGGTGGAGTTCTGGTCGACCACCGCCCAGCCGCCGTCGGGCTGCTGGACCAGGACCGCGTGCTGGTGCGAGACGCCCGGGTCCTCCGGCGGCACGGACAGGTCGATGTCGGGCGCCTCGCCGGTGGAGTGGCGGCGGCGGCCGATGGTGAGCTGGCTGCCGGTGAGGCGGCGCTGCTGCTCGGGCGAGTACGCGGGCAGGTTGAGCCCGGCGGCCTCCGGCCCGCTGCGCTGCATCATCGCCATGAAGTACTCGCGGTCCGGGCCGATGGTCACCGTCCAGCCGAGCTGCTGGGACGGCGGGGCCTGGAACTGCTGCTGGGGCGGCTGGGGCTGCTGCTGGACCTGAGGGGCCTGCGGCGCCTGGGTGTGCTGTGGAGGCTGCGTGTGCTGCGGCGGCGCCTGGGTGTGCTGAGGCGGCTGCGGCTGCGACTGGGAGGGCGGCTGGATCATCCAGTCGTCGTTCTCGGCCCGGGCGGGAGGCTGGAACGCCGGGGGCGCCGGCGGTCCCGCCTGCTGGAAGGCGGGCGGGGGCGGCGGGCCCTGCTGGAAGTGCGGCGGCGGACCCTGGCGCCGGGACGGGTCCCCGTTCGGCGGGGGCGGCGGGCCCTGGCGGAACGGCGGCTGCCCCTGGCGCTGCGAGGGGTCGCCGGTGAGCGGCTCCGCGGGCCGGTTGACCTGCGAGGGCCGCGAGCTCTGGTACTCGAACGGGTCGCGCTGCTGCTGGACCGGGGGCGCCGGGGGAGCCTGACCGTGGCGCGGCGGCGACTGGAACCCGGGCGGCAGGTTGAGGCCCTCGCCCCGCCCGGGGGACGGCTGGGGAGCCAGCGGCGTGTACGAGGTCGCCGTCTGGGTGAGGTAGTTCCAGCGGCACTCCTCGCAGAAGGGCGTGTTGCCCTCCCGGGGCGTGCGGCACTGCGGGCAGAGCTCCGCCGGGGCGGCGGGCGCCTCGGGGCCGGGATAGCCGTAGCCGCCCTGCGGGGGCGGTCCGGGGAAGGCCGGCGGGGGCGGGGGAGGCGGCGGCACGGCGCCCATGCGATGGCCGCAGACCTCGCACCAGTCGTCGGAACCCGACTGGTGTCCGTTCGGGCAGGTCGGCATGGAGTCGCTTCCCCCTCTCCTCGTCCGGCCCCTCGGGCCGAGGCACTCACGTGGTCTCGCTACCGCGCACCGCCCGGTGCGGCGCGCTCCCGGGCCGGTGCCCGGGTCGTTCCCGTCGTCACTTCTTCACGCGTACGGTCTTCGTCGAGCGGGTTTCGAGAGTCATCTCGTCCGCCTCCGCGACCTTCGCCTTCAGTCGCACAGTACCCGTCGCCTCGTCGACGACGTCCACCACCTTCGCGAGCAGCTTCGCCGTATCGGCGTTCCCGGAGGCCGCGGCGAGCTGGACGGCCCGGCCGAGCTTGGCGGTGGCGCCGTCGATATCGCCCGACTTGCGGGCGTCCAGACCCTGTTGGATGACCTGTGCCAGTTCGGCCTGACCCGTGTAGTGGGCGACCTGGGGGTTGATCGCGGTGGAGGCGGCCATGTCCTCGGTCCACACCGCCCGGACCAGCCCCTGCGACAGGGTCTGCGGGGTGCCGCCCGCCGGGTCGGGCAGGATCAGCGAGACCCGGGCGGCGAGCATCTCCTGCCCGATCCCGGCCTCGGGGACCCGCACGCAGACGTGGTAGTCGCGCGACTCGTCGCCCCACGAACCCGTCGGGTAGTCCCCGGCGCGCGGCCCCGCCTCGGTCCGGCGGCCGGTCAGGTCCTCGACGGCGGGCGCGACCTGCTTGACGTACCGGATCTCCACACCGACCGGCGTCCACAGCCGCAGCGCGACGTCCGCGACCTCCTTGCCCATCGCGTTCTCCATCATCCGCGTGAAGTCCGCGGCCAGGCCCGAGGGGTCGGCCACGATGTCGGCGGTGCCGAGCAGCGCGGAGGCGATCCCCGTGACCTCCTTGACCTCCCAGTCGGTGCCGACCCCGCGCGCGTCGCAGGTGAAGCGGCCCGCGCAGGCGTCGAGCGCGGCCTTCAGAACGGCCGGCGACTCGTGTTCGTTGCGGCCGTCGGTGAGCAGGATGCCGTGCCGGATCGGTACGTCCGCCGAGTTCAGCAGCCGGTCGGCGAGCCGCAGCCAGGTGCCGATGGCGGTGCCGCCGCCCGCGCTCAGCTTGCGCAGCGCCTCCTTGGCCCGGGCGCGGGTGTCCGGGCCGGCGACGGCCAGGCGGCCGTCGCCCGGGTAGACCTCCTTGGCCTGGTGGGTGCCCGCGACCACCGCGAAGCTCACGCCGTCGCGCAGGGTGTCGATCGCGGCGGCCGTGGCGTCGCGCGCGTTGCGCATCTTCGTCGGCGGGTAGTCCATCGAACCCGAGCAGTCGACCATGATCACCACGGCGGCGCCGGGCGTCTGCCCCGGTACGGCCGAGGGCGAGAGCCCGGCCCCGGCCAGGGCCGCCCCGCCCACGGTCCGGCCGCCCGTCGACGTCACGGTGACGATCGCGTTGACCTCACGGCCGCCCTCCGGCAGGTACTCGTTCTGGTAGACGTCGACGGAGAACCGGGGCGCGTGCGGCTTGGAGAAGTTGGCCATCTGCTGGGCTCCTTGAGGCTTCTGGGCCTGAAGAGACGAGAATGCGGGGAAAACCGGTGCCACGGCCTAGTTGTAGGCGGATCCTGCCCCCGGCCGCGGGACCGCGAACGGCACGACGGCCACTGTTACGTTGTCGTGGCCGCCGCCGTCCAGGGCGTGGCCGACCAGCACCTGGGCGCTGTGCAGCGGCCGTTCGGCGGCGTCCGCGGGCACGGCCCCGGCCATCTCCTCGGCGCCCTCCGCGTAGTTCCACAGCCCGTCGGTGCAGACCACGACCACACCGGAGCGGTCCGGCTTGAACGCGGCGGTGTGCGGCTCCAGTTCGTAGGCGTCGGCGCCCAGCCAGCCGGTGATGGCGTGCGCCCGCTCGTCCGCGTACGCGTCGGCCTCGCTCATCAGGCCCGCCGCCACCATCTGCGCGGCCCAGGAGTCGTCCTCGGTGAGCCGGGCGGGCGGGGTCGTACGGTCGTCGGGCACCCAGTAGGCGCGGCTGTCGCCGACCCAGCCGACCACCAGCAGGCCGCCCGCGGCGATGGCGCCGACCAGGGTGCAGGCCGGTGCGTTCTGATGGCGCTGGGGGTCCTGCTCCGGCCCCGAATCGGTCTGCCCGGCCAGGGAGTTGACCGCATCGGCGGCGGCCACGATCGCCTCGTGCATGGCCTGCTGGGGATGCGTGCCCTGGGGCAGCGCCTGGAGCAGCGACTCGTTGGCGCGGGCCGCCGCCGCGGCCGAGGCCTCGTCGGGGCGGGTCGCGGAGGAGACGCCGTCGCAGACGATCGCGACGACGGCGGGGGAGCCGTCGGGCAGCGCGGTGGTGGACACCGCGAACGCGTCCTCGTTGCGGTGGTGGCGCAGCCCCCGGTCGCTGACCGCCGCCACCGGACCGAGCTCCTGCTCCATGTGGTCGCGCTCGCGCGGCTGGGCGTGCCCGCAGTTCTCGCAGTACCCGTCGTCGTCGACCCGCCCGGCCCGGCAGGCCACACAGACCTTCAGGGGCGTGCTGACGTGGGTGGCCCGGTCGTCGAGGGCGGACGGGTCGGCCGTACGGGGGTCCGGCGCGGGCAGCGGGTACTCCTCCGGCTCGGGCTCGGGTTCGCCGCCGGGCCCGTCGTGCCGGACGTTCCCGGGCAGCGGGGAGCCGCCCGAGTCGGTGCCGGGCAGATCGGTGGGCAGGAGCACCGGGGCCGCCGCCGGGCCCTCCGCCGTACGGGCGGCGGGCCACGCCTCACCCGCCACGGGGCTGCCCAGGACCACCGTCGGGCTGTCCGTCGCGGCCACGGGCGCGGCCGACAGGTCGTACCCGCAGGCCCCGCAGTACCGGTCGCCCGACTCCAGCGGCTCGTGGCAGCCGGGGCACGTCCCGGTTGCCGGCTGGTGCATCTGCGCCATCAATCACACCCACGTCCGGGGGCGGAAGCGGTTGGCCCGCTCCACCAGTTCGATCCGCTCCTCGCCGCTGCCGGCGAGCCGGGCGAGCACCCGGTACGAACGCTCCAGGCCGAAGCGCAGGCCTCGTTCGTCCAGCTCGCTGCCGAGAAGTATGGCCCCGCCGCCCGGGCCGTCGCCGGGCCGCCCGCCCTCACCGGGGGCGCCCCGGCTTCCGGAGAGTACCCAGTCGAGCGCGGTACCGAGGACCTCGGTGGCCAGCCGCTCGCGGCGCACCGCGTCCAGGCCCAGCTGCTGGAGCGCCTCCACCTGGTCCGCCGCGGCCCGCAGATCGGCCAGCAGCGCGTCACCCGGGGCGCGCCGGCGCAGCCTCGCCCGGACGGCGGCGACCCGGGCCGCCGTGTAGTGGATGGAGGCCTCCGGCACCGACTCCAGGGTGGCCACGGCCGCCTCGCGCTCCCCGGCGGCCAGTTGGACCCGGGCCAGGCCGAAGGCGGCGCTCACATAACTCGGGTCCGTCGTCCACACCAGCCGGTAGTACTCGGCGGCGTTGTCGAGCTGGCCCAGCACCTCCGCGCACACACCGAGCGCCAGCTTGGGCGTCGGCTCACCCGGGAACGCGTCGTAGACGGCGTCGAAGGAGAGTGCGGCGTTCTCGTGGTCGCCGGAGACCAGCGAGGCCACGCCCCGGTACCAGACGACCCGCCAGTCGTCGGGGTGGTCGGCCTCCAGGGATTCCAGGCCCCGGGCCGCCGAGAGGAGTTCGCCGAGGTCGAGCCGGGCGCGCAGCTCGCGCAGCCGCTTCTCCACCGAGTTGGCGGGCGCGGTGCGCAGCGCGGCGATCAGCTCGGCGGGCGCGGCGCCCATCAGACCGGCCAGGAAGCCCGCGTTGGGGTCGCCCGGGTCCACGTGCGGCACCGGCAGCGCCAGCGCGGTGGCGGGCGCGTCGAGCGGGCGCAGATAGCCGTCGCCGTCCGCTCTCCCGCCGTACGGGGCCGGGGCGCCGCCGGAGCGGGGCGCGGGGACGAGGGCGGTGTGCGCGGGTGCGCCGCCCGGCACCGCGGCGCCCGTGCCGGGGGCGGGGTGCGGCGCGGCGGTGACGGTCGGGCCCGCCACGGCGACGGGCACCGCGCCCCCGCCCGTGTGGACCACGGCGGAGGGGGCGCCGACCGGCGCCGGGGAGCCGTTGGCACCGGAGCGCGCCGCGCGTCCGCGCGTCCACCGGCTCCGCGGCACCGCTCTGGCCCCCAGCGCCGAGACCTCGCCGGTGAGCTCCGCGAACAACGTCGTGTCGGTGACCCGCAGTTCGGTGCCGAAGAGCGTGGACAGGGCGGGGCGGGGGCGGCCGGTCTGGAGCGCCACGACCTCCCGCAGCACCCCGGTCAGCTGCTCGGCCATCTCCTGCGCGGAGGCGAACCGGCGCGCCGGGTCGGGGTCGGTGGCGCGCACGAGGAACCGGTAGAACGACTCGTACGTCCGGAAGACCTCGATGTGGTCCGGGTCCGGCAGGCTGTCCGCGAAGACGTTGGTGTAGCCCTGGAAGTCGAAGGTGAGCACCGCGAGGGTGCGCGCGACCGTGTAGAGGTCGGAGGCGACCGAGGGGCCGGCCTCGGCGACCTCGGGGGCCTGGTAGCCGACCGTGCCGTAGATGGCCGACTCGTCGTCGTCCATCCGGCGGACCGCGCCCATGTCGATCAGCTTGAGCTGGTCCTCGGTCTGGATCGCGTTGTCGACCTTGAAGTCGCAGTAGAGCAGGTTGCGGCTGTGCAGATGACCGAGCGCCTCCAGGGCCTCGATCCCGTACGCGCAGGCCTGCTCGACGGGGAGCGGGTCGCGCTTGCCCTCCGGGCCGCGCCGCTCGTTGGCGATCTCCTTGAGTGACTTGCCGCCCACGTACTCCATGACGATGTAGCCGTCCATGGAGCCGGTGCGCTGGTCGAGGTGCTCCACGAAGTTGTAGATGCGCACGATGTTGGAGTGCTCGATCTCCGCGAGGAAGCGGCGCTCGGAGATCGCCGCCGCCATCGCGTCCTGGTCGCCGGTGTCGAGCAGGCCCTTGAGGACCACCCAGCGGTCGGAGACGGCGCGGTCCACGGCGAGGTAGACCCAGCCGAGGCCGCCGTGCGCCAGACAGCCCACCACCTCGTACTGACCGTGCACGATGTCGCCGCGGTGCAGCTTGGGCACGAACGAGTACGGGTGGCCGCACTTGGTGCAGAAGCCCTCGGTGCGCCCGGCCCGCTCCCCGCGCGAGCGGCCGACCGGCGCCCCGCAGTCCGCACGCGAGCAGAAACGCTTCCTCTCGGGGACCTCAGGGTGCTCCATCACGGCCGTGGCCGGATCGGGGCGCGGCACTCCCGGCACGCTCACCAGCCCCGCCCCGAGCCTGCTGCGCCCGGAGGCGCCGGTCGCCGGGCCCGAGCTGCGCACCGAGACCGAGCGGGCGCTGCCCGACCCCGTCAGCGAGCGCGACAGACGTCCCGACACCGACCGCCGGGACGTGGCGGAGCGCGAGGAGGAGCGGGACGAGGCGGAGGAGCGCGCGGAACGGGCGGAGGAGGAGCCGCCGCTTTCGCGGGCGCCCGCGGCGATCCCCGTCGCGGGCGAGGCGATGGCCCCGTTCACCGACACCACCGGCGCCAGACCGCAGGTGTCGCAGTACAGCTCGCCGCCGCCCATGTCCTCGTAGGAGCCCTCGCAGCCGGGGCGCTGGCACTTCTTCTGGTCGCTCACGATTCCCCCCTCTGGTCGACGGGCCCGGGCTGCCGGGGAACCAGCGCCTCGGCCGCCGCCTGCTGGTACCGCAGCACCGCCTGCTCGGCGACGCGCAGATCGCAGGGCGCGGACCACAGCATCCGGCGCGCCGCGTCGTACCGTTCGACGAGCAGCGGGTCCTCGGCCATGCCGTGCCGGGCGACCTTCGCCTTGTAGGCGTCGAGCCGGCCGCGCAGCTCCGCGCGGACCGCCAGCGGCGCGGTGACGGCCGTCAGCGACTCCCGCGCGCGCAGCAATTCGTCCTCCGCCTCGCGCTCCAGGGACTCCAGGAGCGGGGAGAGCCGGTGCCACTGGGCGTGTCTGCGGTACTCGGCGGCGGCCACCAGGCGCTCCTGGAGCCGGGTCGGCGGGCCGCTCACCGCGGGCACCTCGGACGCGGCGATCTTCGCCAGCACCTCACCGCGCGCCGCCCGCGCCTCGGTGAGGGTGCGGTCCGCCCGGGAGAGCACGTCCCGCAGCCGCACCAGCCGCTGTTCGGCGTCCTGGCGGACCGTCAGCACCGCGTCGATCTCCCGGCGTACGTCCTCCAGGGCCCGGGCGGCCCGGTCGTAGCGCTCGGTGTCCGGGCGCCCGCCGCCGGGCGCGGAGCTGCCGGGGGCGGGCACCCAGAACGCCAGCGGGTCCGACACCACCTGCGCCCGCAGCGACGCCAGCTCCTCGGTGATCGACTCCAGGTCGTCGCCGGCCGGGTGCTCCCCGGGGCGCACGCCCACCGAGTGGGCCAGCCCCCGGGTGCGGTGCAGCTCCGCGGCCAGGAGGTCTATCCGGGCGGGCAGCGCCGACCACACCGCGTCGGCCGCGACGACCAGGTCGAGCGAGCGCGCGTACAGCTCGTTCATCCGGTTCACCAGCTGCTCCAGGGTGAACCGCTCGGTCAGCCGTGCGGGGCCGGTCAGCGACGCGGCCTGGGAGGCGGCGCCGGCGACCGTGACCGACTCGCCGCGCAGCCGCTCGGTCAGCTCCACCAGGTCCTCGCGGGAGGGCCAGCGGCGCCGCTCGCGCAGCTCACGGGCGTCGTCCAGGGCCGCCTTGTACGCGTCGAAGTACGCCCACAGCACGGTGATCGACTGCTCGGCCGACGCCCAGCGCTCGCGGGTGACCCCGGTCAGTTCGGCGCCCTCCAGCAGCCGCCGTCCCGCGTGGTCCTGGAGGGCGAGCAGCGAGGTCTCGATCGCCTCGTGCTCGGCGTCGAGCCGGGCCAGCGCGCGGTCCACCTCGTCCCGGTCGAGCACCGGCCGGACGGGCCTCCCCGAGGAGGAGCCGGGGAAGGATCCCGCGCCCATCGATCACCTCTCTGCTCTGCGTGTGTCTGTGCGGTCGTGCCGTGCCGGGCCAAGCCGGGCGCTATGAACGGTACTTGGGCTCGGGCGGGCCCGATATCCCGGGCAGGTCGGCGGCGAGCCACTGGCGGTAGGCCTTCATCCACGGGCTGTTGTCGCCGCCGCTGCGGTAGTCCACCAGGACCTGGTTGATCCGCCGGACCAGGTCGGTGTTCTCCAGCTTGGTGGCCACCCCGTAGTACTCCTTGGTGAACGGGGCGCCCATGAGCCGGACCGCCGGGTCCTGGGCCGCCTGGCTCGCGGCGAGCGCGCTGTCCGTCACCACCGCGTCGGCCTGGCCGAGCTGGAGGCGCACCAGGCAGTCCAGCTGGTTGGGGACGGTCAGGTCCTTGTAGACGGCCCCGTGCGAGTCCTTCTCCAGGGCGTCGAACGCGGTCGAGCCGGCCGCGACGCAGATCTTCCGGCCCTTCAGCGTGTCGTTGTAGCCGGTGATCCCCGACCCGTCCGGCGCGAGCACCTGCTGACCCGCCTGGAAGTACGCCGAGGAGAAGGCGACCTGGCCGATCCGCTTGCAGTTGATGGTCATCGTCCGTACGACGACGTCGACCTGGCCGCTCTGCAGGGCCGTGATGCGCTGGCTGGTGGGGATGGCGCGGTAGACGACCGCGTCCGGGTCGCCCAGGATGTTCTTGGCGATCGCCCGCACCAGCTCGATGTCGAACCCTTCGAGCTTTCCGTCCACCGGATTGCGGTAGCCCCAGCGGAAGCTGTTCTGGTCGACGCCCGCGACCAGCTTCCCGGCCCTCTTGATCCGGTCGATGCTCGGTCCGCCGTCGGAGGACGGGGGCAGGCTCGCCTCGGGGTCGACGCAGGTGTCGGCCTTGGCCTGGAGGCCGCTCGCCACCCCGGGACCGCCGGTCCGCACCCCGTCGCCGCCCGTCTCGTGCCGCGCCAGCGGGAGCAGCAGGGAAGCGGCGGCGGCGCAGGCGAGCGCCATCGCGCCGACGCCGCCCCACCCGCGGAGCCTGCCGTTCCTGTTCATCGCGCCTCCTGCCGGGGCCGCTGTGCCTCCGGGGCCGGTGTTCCCCTGAATCCCACGGTGCTCACCTGTACTCCGCGAGCCTGCGGCTGACGCCCACGCCCGCCGCCGCCGCGCCCAGCACCGCCAGCACCGCGGCGCCCAGCGGAAGCCCGGCCAGCGCCCCCTTGCCGTCGGACGCGGCCCGGGTGAACTCGCGCTGCTCGTGCCCGATCGCCTTCTCCAGGGCCGCGTCGACCCGGTCGAAGGACTGGCCGGTGGAGCCGGACGCGCCGATGACCTGATCGAGCGCGTCGCCGTAGTCGCCGGCGGTGTCGGTCCGGTGCGCCTTGTCGTGCCGCTGCTGCCACTCGGTGACGCTGCTGCGCGCCTCCTCGACCGGGGTGCGCCCAGCGCTGTCGTCGGCGAGCCGCCCGGCCGAGCCGAGCTGGTCCACGAGCTCTTTCATCTCCGCCTTGTAGTCCGCGTCGTACTTGTCCTCCTTGCCGTCCTCGGTCAGGACGGCCCCGCGCGCCACCAGCGTCAGGTTCTCGTTGGCGCGGGCCTGGAGGGAGTTGATCCGGGCGTCGTTGAGCACCTTCAGCGACTCCTGTCCGTGCGAGCGCGAGGTCGACAGGTCGGCGGCGGCCACCGCGTGCCCGGCGACCAGCCACAGCAGGACGACCAGCGAGGCCGCGCTGCCCGCGAGCAGCCCGTGGTTGAGGACCCGGTTGGTGCGCCGGTAGGTGCGCCGCTGGGCCCAGAAGAGGGCGCCGAGCGCCACCGCGCCGACCGCCAGCGCCGCGTACGGCCAGGTCTCCGCCTGGTCGTAGTCGTGGTAGAGCCGGCCGGTCTCCGCCTCGTAGAGCTCCTGGGCGGCGGGCAATAGATGCTTGGTCATCTGCTCGTTCGCGTACCGCAGATAGGCGCCGCCGACCGGGAAGCCCTGGCGGTTGTTGGCGCGGGCCTGCTCGATCAGGCCGTTGTAGACCGGCAGTTGCTCGTTGAGCGCGGCTATCGCGCGGCCGGAGTCGGAGCTGCCCGTGGTGTTGGCCGCGGCCTTCACCAGCAGGCGGGAGGCGGTCGCGATGTCCGACTCGTACCGCAGGCGGACAGCGCGGGGCTCCTTGGCGCCCGAGAGGAAGCCGCTGGCAGCCGCCGTGTCCGCGTCGGCCAGCGAGCGGTAGATGGAGGCCGCGTCGGCGCTCAACGGCTGGCTGCGGCTCACCACGTCGTCGGCCGCCGCCGCCCGGTCGGTGACCTCCCAGGCCGTCACCGCGCCGAACGCCACCACCAGCAGCGCGACCACCGCGGCGATGATCCACAGCCGTCCCGGCTCGGTCGTCGCGGCGGCGCGCACCCGCTCCCGGGCCACGGCCCAGCCGCCCCGGCGGGGCGCGGGCGCCGGAGCCGGCGCCGCCACCGGTGTCCGCGGTGCGTGTGTGCTCGGCGGGTGTGCCACTTGACCTCCCCCTGGGTCACCGAGTGCCTGGCCAGCAGTATGGATGCAGGGACCGACCACCACACAAGGGTTGACCTGATCTTGTTACCCGCTTGCTCCGCCGCTGCCCCCGCTGCCTCCCCACCATGTATACGCCGCACGCCGCGGATCGGTTCCCCTCGGCGCGACCGGATGCGAGGGCGCCGCGCGCGCGTCCTCGCGCACGCCCCTCGCTCCTACGCGTGCGCCCCCGGCCGCTCCCGCGCCCGGACCGTCCCGCGGCCCGCCACCGGACCCGTCCTCACGCCCCGGCGTACTGTCCGCGCAGCCGCTCGAACACCTCCGGGGAGGCCCCCACCGCGTCCAGGCCGAGCAGACCCGCCCCCAGTACCGGTGAGGCCGCCACCACCAGCGGGACCGCCTTGGGCGCCCGGGCCGCCAGCAAGGTACGTACCCCGTCGTCCAGTTGGGGATGGCGGGCCGCCAGGACGCTGCCGCCGAGCAGGACCGGCGTCTCCTCGTCGAGCAGGTCCAGGCGCTCCAGGGCGACCACGGCCAGCGCCACGATTTCCTGGGCCTGGCGGTCCACCAGCGACCGGGCCACCGGGTCCCCGGCCGCCGCCACCGCGAAGAGCACCGGCGCCAGTTCGTGGCGGCGGGCGGGCGCCACGTGCTCCAGGTGGAGCGCCTCGATCAGCGCGTACACGGACGCCAGTCCGAAGTGCTCCGGCAGCGCCCGGGCCAGCGCGGTGGGTCCGCCCCGCCCGTCCTCGGCGCGCGCGGCGAACCACAGGGCCTCCTCGGCGAGGCCGCCGCCCCCGCCCCAGTCCCCGGAGATCTTGCCGAGCGCGGGGAAGCGGGCGGTGCGGCCGTCCGGGGTCATCCCGACGCAGTTGATCCCCGCCCCGCACACCACCGCGACCCCGCGCGGCTCGGCGCCCCGCGGCAGCCCGGCCCGCAGGATCGCGAAGGTGTCGTTGTGGACCCGGACCGAGCCGCCCCAGCCCCGGGCCGCCAGGGCCTCGGTCAACTGGCGCTCCTCCACCGGCAGGTCGGCGTTGGCCAGACACGCCGAGACGTGGTCGACCGCCACCGCGCCGGCGTTCCCCGCCGCCGCCCAGGCCTGGTCCACCGCGTCCGCCAGCCCGTCCACCGCCGTCTCCACCCCCACCGCCGGCGGACGGAAGCCGCCGCCCCGGGCGGTCCCCAGGACCGTGCCGTCGGGGCCGATCAGGGCGACGTCGGTCTTGCTGTTGCCGGCGTCGATCGCCAGCACGCTCATGCCCACGCGAGGTGCTCCCGGTTGTGCGCGACGAGCCGGTCGGTGAGGCCGTCGGCCAGCGCGTACTGACCGACCAGCGGGTGGGCGAGCAGCGCCCGGAACACCCGTTCGCGCCCCCCGCGCAGCGCCGCCTCCAGGGCCAGGTCCTCGTACGCCGTGACATGGGCGATCAGCCCCGCGTACAGCGGGTCGAGCTCCGGCACGGCCAGCGGCACCGGGCCGTCCGCGCCGACCCGCGCCTGCACCTCGATCACCGCGTCGTCGGCGAGGAAGGGCAGGGTGCCGTTGTTGCGGGTGTTGACCACCTGTACCGGGCTGCCGCCGTCGCCGAGCAGCGAGGCGGCCAGGTCCACGGCGGCCTCCGAGTAGAAGGCGCCGCCGCGCCGGGCCAGCAGCTCCGGCTTCTCGTCGAGCGCCGGGTCCCCGTACATCGTCAGCAACTGCCGTTCCATCTCGGCGACTTCGGACGCCCGGGACGGCTTGGTGCCCAGCTCCCGTACGACCTCGTCGTGTGCGTAGTAGTAGCGCAGATAGTACGAGGGCACGACACCGAGCCGGTCGAGGACCTGCCGGGGCAGGCGCAGGTCGTCCGCCACCGCGTCCCCGTGCTCGGCGAGCAGCTTGGGCAGCACGTTCTCCCCGTCGGGGCCGCCCAGGCGCACCCCGAGCTCCCAGGTGAGGTGGTTGAGCCCCACGTGGTCCAGGTGGACCTGGCCGGGCGCGGCGCCGAGCAGCGCGGCGAACTTGCGCTGGAAGCCGATGGCCACGTTGCAGAGCCCGACCGCCTTGTGGCCGGCCTGGAGCAGCGCGCGCGTGACGATGCCCACCGGGTTGGTGAAGTCGATGATCCAGGCGTCGGGGTTGGCGCGCCGCACCCGCTCGGCGATGTCCAGGACCACCGGGACGGTCCGCAGCGCCTTGGCGAGACCGCCCGCCCCGGTCGTCTCCTGGCCCACGCAGCCGCACTCCAGCGGCCAGGTCTCGTCCTGTTCGCGGGCCGCCTGGCCGCCGACGCGCAGCTGGAGCAGGACCGCGTCGGCGTCCGCGACGCCCGCGTCCAGGTCGGAGGTGGTGGTGATGGTGCCCGGGTGGCCCTGCCGGGCGAAGATGCGCCGGGCGAGGCCGCCGACCAGCTCCAGGCGGTCGGCGGCCGGGTCGACCAGGACCAGTTCCTCGATGGGCAGGGTGTCCCGCAGCCGGGCGAATCCGTCGATGAGTTCGGGGGTGTAGGTCGATCCTCCGCCGACCACGGTGAGCTTCATTTCTCTAGCCCTTCACTCCGGTGAGCGTGACACCCTCGACGAACGCCTTCTGCGCGAAGAAGAACACGAGGATCACGGGGGCCATGACCAGTACGGTCGCGGCCATGGTCAGGTTCCAGTCGGTGTGGTGCGCGCCCTTGAAGGACTCCAGGCCGTAACTGAGCGTCCAGGCGCCGGGGTTCTCCGAGGCGTAGATCTGCGGCCCGAAGTAGTCGTTCCAGGCGTAGAAGAACTGGAAGAGGGCCACCGCGGCGATGCCCGGCCTGGCCATCGGCAGCACGACCCGCAGCAGGGTCCGCAGCTCTCCGCAGCCGTCCACCCTGGCCGCGTCCAGGTACTCGTTCGGGATGGTCATCAGGAACTGCCGCAGCAGGAAGATGGAGAACGCGTCGCCGAACGCCATCGGGATGATCAGCGGCCACAGCGTGCCGGACAGGTCGAGCTGCTTCGCCCAGAACAGGTACATCGGAATGATGATCACCTGTGGCGGCAGCATCATCATCGAGATGACCAGCATCATCGACAGATTGCGGCCCCGGAAGCGGAACTTGGCGAGCGCGTAGGCCACCGGGACGGACGACACCACGGTCAGGACGGTGCCGAGCCCGGCGTAGAGCAGGGTGTTGCGCCACCAGGTGAGGAAGCCGGGGGTGTCGAACACCTTCCTGTAGTTGGACCACTGCCAGTGGTCGGGGATCAGGTCCCGGGTCAGCGTCTGCTGGTCGTCCATCAGGGAGGTGAGCACGATGAAGACGAACGGCAGCACGAAGAAGAGGGCCGCCGCGACCCCGAGGGCGTGTACGCCGATCCAGTGCAGGAGCGCCTTGCGGCGGGCCGTGCGGGCCGCCGGGGTCGTCGTCACCGGGGCGTCGAGTGGGTACGTCATGTCGGCCATCGGCTAGTCACCTGCCTGGATCAGTCCGCCACGGCGCCGCATGAGCAGGGCGGTGAACGCCATGGAGAGGGCGAAGAGGACCAGGGCGACCACACAGGCGGAGCCGTAGTCGAAGCGC
Source organism: Streptomyces sp. NPDC031670 (assembly GCF_055580545.1). Taxonomy (NCBI): domain Bacteria; kingdom Bacillati; phylum Actinomycetota; class Actinomycetes; order Kitasatosporales; family Streptomycetaceae; genus Streptomyces; species Streptomyces sp. NPDC031670. The sequence continues at coordinate 308,678 of NZ_JBVILC010000007.1, forward strand.
TGGAAACCGAGGTTGTAGACCAGCTGGGGAAGGGTCAGCGTCGACTTGTCCGGGTAACCGGGCTCGAACTGCTGGCCGGAGCTGCCGATGATCCCCGAGGCGACCTTTCCGGCCACCAGCGGCTGGGTGTAGTACTGCATGGTCTGGATGATCCCGGTGACCACCGCGAACATCACGATGGGCGAGATGTTGGGCAGCGTCACGAACCGGAACCGCTGCCAGGACGAGGCCCCGTCCAGCTCGGCCGCCTCGTACTGCTCCCTCGGCACGTCCAGCAGCGCGGCCATGAAGATCACCATCAGGTCGCCGACGCCCCACACCGCCAGCATGGTCAGCGCCGGCTTGGACCAGGTGGGGTCGGTGAACCAGGCGGGTGCCGGGACGCCCAGGTCGGACAGGACCGAGTTGACCGGGCCCGTACCGGGGTTGAGCAGGAAGACGAAGGCGAGGGTGGCGGCGACGGGCGGCGCGAGGTAGGGCAGGTAGAAGAGCGTCCGGAAGACCCCGGTGCCCGTCTTGATCCTGGTGATCAGCAGCCCGATGCCGAGCCCGAAGACGACCCGGCAGGCCACCATCACCACCACCAGCCACAGCGTGTTGCGCAGCGCGGGCCAGAAGAGCGGGTAGTCGTTGAAGACGTACGACCAGTTCCTGAGCCCGTTGAAGGTGGGGTCGGCGAACCCGTCGTAGTGGGTGAAGGAGAAGTAGACGGTGGAGATCAGCGGGTAGGCGAAGAAGACGCCGAAGCCGATCAGCCAGGGGGACATGAAGGCGGCCGTCCGCAGGGCCGCCCGGCGGCGCTTGGCGCGCAGGGTGTACGTCGTCATGGGGTGCTCCGCGGCGCTCGTCGGACCCGGCCTACTTGGCCTGGTCGATCGCCTTGTCGATCTCCGCGGCGGTCTTCTCCAGACCGGCCCGGACGTCGCTCTGCCTGCCCTTCTCCACGTCGTAGCCGAGGTTCTGGATCGACACCAGGTACTGGCCGCCGTTGACCGAGGCCGGGCTGGTCGTGGAGGCGGGGTTCTGCGCGATGTCCAGGAACGTCTTGAACCGCGGGTCGTACTTGAGGTTCGGGGACCGGAGCGCCTCCATCGTGGAGGGCACGTTGTGGATGGCGTTGGCGAAGTTCACCACCGCCTCGGTGTCGGTGGTCATGTACTTCACCAGCTCCCAGGCGGCGTTCTGCTTGCCGGAGGTGGCGGCGATCCCGGCGATGGTGCCGGTGATGTACCCCTTGCCGTAACCGTCGGCCCGGTCGTCCGGCACCGGCAGCGGGGCGACCCCGATCTCGAACTTCGGCTTGGCGTCCTCGGCCATCCCCAGCCGCCACTCGCCGTCCATCTGCATGGCGACCTGCCCCAGGTGGAAGGGGTGCTTGGCGCCGAACTCGTCACCGAAGCCCGAGCGGAACTTCTCCAGCTTCTGGAAGCCCCCCAGGTCGTCCACCAGCTGCTTCTGGAAGGCGAGCCCCTGGGCGAAGGCCGGGTCCTTGGCGATGTTCGACTTGCCGCTGGAGTCGAAGTACGTGGGCGACCACTGCGCGATGTAGTGCTCGGTCGTCGACTCGTAGCCGTGGTAGTCGGGCATGAACCCGAGCTGCTCGTACGAGTCGCCCTTCGTCTTCGTCAGCTTCTTGGCGTCGGCGGCGAACTCGCTCCACGTCCGGGGCGGCGCGGTGATCCCGGCGGCCGTGAAGGCGTCCTTGTTGTAGTACAGCGCGTAGGCGTCGCCGAGCAGCGGGAGCGTGCAGCGCCTCCCCTCGAACTGCGTGTACTCGTTCATCGCCTTCGGGAAGGTCTTCGCCGGGTCGATCCCGTCCTTCTTGAGGAAGGGCGCGAGGTCGACGAAGGCGCGGGAGGAGCAGAACTTGCCGACGTTGTTGGTGGTGAAGGAGGAGACCACGTCCGGCGCGTTCGAACCGCCCGCGCGCAGCGCCTGGTTGATCTTGTCGTCGTTGATGTTGCCGACGACCTTCACATGGATGTTGGGGTGCGCCTTCTGGAAGGCGTCGACGTTGGCCTGGATCGCCTTGACCTCCTCGGGGGCGCTCCAGCCGTGCCAGAAGGTGATCGTCGTCTCCTTGGAGGCGTCGTCCTCGGCGGAGGAGGAGCTCTGGCCCGTACAGGCGGAGGCGAACAGGGCGATGGAGGCGGTCACGGCGAGGGCGGCGGCCGATGTGCGGCGGCCTGGGCTGTTTCCGGACATGGCGAAGTCTCCCGGGGCAGGGGCTGGGAAAGGGGGTGTGCGGATGTACGGAGGTGCGTCGGGGGTGGCGGGGGGTCAGCGCGAGGTGTCGAAGACCTCGTCGCGGGTGGCGGCGAGGGCGCTCTCCAACGCGCCGCGCAGGACGGGGTGGTGGCGCACCTCGCCGATGACGAGCCGCGGCCGGGAGGCGGCGAGCTCGCCCAGCTCGTGCTGGACCAGGGCGCGCAGGGGCTCGCCCCCGGCCGAGATCAGGGCGCCGGAGAGGACCACCAGCTCGGGGTCGAGCACGGCGACCAGGGAGGCGAGACCGGTGGCCAGACCGGTGGCGAAGGTCTCCAGGAGTGTGCGGTAGGGCCCGCTCTCCCGCTCCCGTACGGCCTCGGCGGCGCGGGCGACCAGGGCGGCGGCGGCCTCGGTGGACGGGCCGCCGGGGATGTCGGCGACACCGAGCTCCCGGGCGAGGCGCGGGACCACCTGCCCGCCGGCCAGCTCCTGGAAGCCGCCGGAGTTCGCCTTGGTGACGTGCCGCACCAGCGGGGCGCCCGGCACCGGCAGGAAGCCGACCTCGCCCGCGCCGCCGGTGAACCCGCGGTGCAGCCGGCCGCCGATGACGAGCGCGGCGCCGAGACCGCCCTCGTTCCACAGCAGGACGAAGTCGTCATGGCCGCGCGCGGCGCCGAGCCGCTGCTCCGCGATGGCCGCGAGGTTGACGTCGTTCTCGTACTCGACCGGCATGGGCAGCGCCGCCGCGAGCTCGTCGAGGAGGGTGGGGGAGTGCCAGCCGGGCAGATGGGAGGCGTACCGCAGCCGTCCGGTGCCGGGGTCGAAGGCGCCGGGCGTGCCGATGACGACGCGGTGCAGATCGGCGCGGACGAGGTCGGCGGCCTTCACGGCCCCGTCCAGCGCGTCGGTGACCTGGCGCACCACCGACTCGCCGGTCCGGCGCCCCGGGGTGCGCACCTCGAACTCCCCGACCACGTCCCCGGCGACGTCCGCGACGGCGGCGCGGATGCGCTCGGGGGTGACATCGAGCCCGGCGACGTGCGCGGCGCGGGCGTTGACCGCGTACAGCTGCGCGTTGGGTCCGGGCCGCCCCTCGGTGGTCCCGGTCGCCACGACCAGCCCGGCCGCCTCCAGCCGCGCCAGCAGCTGCGAGGCGGTCGGCTTGGAGAGCCCGGTGAGCTTCCCGATCCGGGTACGGGACAGGGGCCCGTGCTCCAGCAGCAGATCGAGCGCGGCACGGTCGTTCATGGCGCGGAGTACGCGCGGCGTTCCCGGGGTAGTACCGGCCACGGCGGCTGCACCTGCCCTTCGGCTCTGAGAAGGCTCTTACTCTCCCACATCACTGTTAGGAAAGTTTCCTATCTGATGGGAGGAAAGTAGGCCGCTGGTCCGGGGGGCGTCAATGGGGTGAACGGCGGGGGCTACCAAAGCGTTACCTCGGCGGCCGGCCGCCACGGGCGGCCCCGCACACGGCGAAGGGCGCCCCCGCCGCTGACCGGCCGGGGCGCCCTTCGCGCGCCACTACTTCGCCAGACCCTGCCCCGGCGGTATCGGCGCCGTGGCCAGGGACTGCGGGGACGTGGGGTTGTTCAGGGCCGACGGGGCGGCCACCCCGGCGGACGGGTCCGCGGCCGGGGCGTCCGGGTCCGCCGCCGGCGCACCCCCCACGATCCGGATTCCCGCCGCGTCCAGGGACCGCTTGATGCGCCAGCGCAGTTCGCGCTCCACGCCCAGCGCCTTGCCCGGCATCGTCTTCGCCGAGACGCGGATCACCATCGAGTCCAGCAGCACCTCGTCGAGACCGAGGACCTCCACCGGGCCCCACAGCCGCTCGTTCCACGGCTCGTCCTTGGCCATGGACTCGGCCGCCTCCGTGATGGCCGCACGGACCTGCTCAAGGTCCTCCGTCGGGCGGACCTGTACGTCGACGGCGGCCGTGGCCCAGCCCTGGCTGAGGTTGCCGATGCGCTTGATCTCACCGTTGCGCACGTACCAGATCTCGCCGTTGTCGCCGCGCAGCTTCGTCACGCGCAGCCCGACCTCGACCACCTCGCCCGAGGCCACGCCCGCGTCGATCGAGTCGCCGACCCCGTACTGGTCCTCCAGGATCATGAAGACGCCGGAGAGGAAGTCGGTGACGAGGTTGCGCGCTCCGAAACCGATCGCCACACCCGCGACACCCGCCGAGGCGAGCAGCGGGGCCAGATCGATGTTGAGGACGCCCAGGACCATCAGGGCCGCGGTGCCCATGATCAGGAAGGACGCCACCGAGCGCAGCACCGAGCCGATGGCCTCCGAGCGCTGGCGGCGGCGCTCGGCGTTGACCAGGAGGCCGCCGAGCGCGGTCCCCTCCACCGCCTGGGCGCTGCGGTTCATCCGGTCGATGAGCTTGGTCAGCGCGCGGCGCACCAGCACCCGCAGCACCGACGCGATGATCACGATGAGCAGGATGCGCAGGCCGATGGCGAGCCATGTCGACCAGTTCTCCTCGACCCAGCCCGCGGCCTCGGTGGCCTGCTTCTGGGCGTCGTCGAGGGTGACCGGGGCGGTCGTCGGGCCGGCGGGATCTGACGGGGATCCGGCGGCCAGTACGGCGGGCCAGTGCACGGCGGGGTACCTCCAGGCATTGCGCTGCCGACAGTGCGACGGCAGACCAACCACACTAACGGGGCAACCCGTGTGCTTCGGTGCCGTGTTCGAGACGGGCAGGACAGCGGGCCCGCGAGGCGGGGGAGTGTGGTCGAAAACACTTCAGGGCCGTTACCCGGACGTGGTGGCGCTCCGACCGGCCCTGAGGAGAGACTGAAGGCAGATCGTCCCGGCGCGAGCCACGCGCCGCCGGCGTACAAGGAGGCATCCACGTGCCGCACGTCCTGGTCCTCAACGCGTCGTACGAGCCCCTCGGCGTCGTACCGCTCCGCCGCGCGCTCGTCCTCGTGCTCGAAAACAAGGCAGTCTGCCTAGAGGAATCCGGCGCCTTCATGCACAGCGCGACCCGGGTCGTCCCCGCTCCCAGCGTGGTCCGGCTGAAGAGATTCGTACGGGTCCCCTACCGGGGGCCCGTCCCACTGACCCGCCGTGCGCTCTTCGCGCGTGACGGCGGGCGCTGTATGTACTGCGGTGGCGTCGCAACCAGCGTCGACCACGTGATCCCGCGCAGCCGCGGCGGTCAGCACGTCTGGGACAACGTGGTGGCGGCCTGCCGCCGCTGCAACCACGTCAAGGCCGACCGGCACCTGCTGGAGCTCGGCTGGCGCCTGCGCCACCAGCCCGCCCCGCCCAGCGGTCTGGCGTGGCGCATCATCGGCACGGGGCACCGGGACCCACGCTGGCTCCCGTACCTCCAACCGTTCGGCGCGGACGACGCCCTGGCCCGGATCGACGGCATCTCAGCCTGAGTCCGGGCCTTCGTCGTCCCCGGGGGCCGGCCCGCCGGCCCCCGGCGCCGGCGTGCCCGCGTCCCGCCTACCGGCCCCGCGCCACGCCGTACGCCTCCACCGACCACAGCGAGTACCCGTACGGGGTCGCGCGCGCCACGCCCTGCACCCGCAGGAAGCGCACATCGCGCGCGTCCATCCGCACCGCCTCCCGGCCGCCCCTGCCCTCCCGGACGGTCGCCGCCGTCCGCCAGGTCCGCCCGTCCGGCGAGACCTGCACGGTGTAACCGCTCGCGTAGGCGTCCTGCCAGTTCAGCACCACCAGACCGACCCGGCTCGGCGCGGCGAGCTCCGCCTGCCACCAGGCGTCGTCCCGCGCCGGGGAGGACCAGCGCGTCGAGGGGTCGCCGTCGGCCGCCGCGCGCGCCGGGAACGCGGGCGTCTCGTCGCCGGAGGAGGAGGCCGCGGCCCCCGCGATCAGATCGGGACCGGCGGTGCGCGGATACGCCCGTACGGTCAGGACGCGCTCCTGCCCGGAGAAGACCACCGGCACCCGGTACTCGCCCGCCGGGGTGCCCGGCGCCACCGTCACCTCCACCGGCACGCTCACCGCGGCGCCGCGCGGGACCGTGAGCGCGCCCGCGACCCGGACGGACAGCCCCCGCGGGGCCTTCGCGGCGAGCGTGCCCCGGACGTCCGAGGGCCGGGTGGAGGTCAGCACGGCCGCCACCACCTGAGGCTTCCCGCCGATCTCGGCGTCGGCCTCGTCCCGGGCGAGTTCGAGGCGGGCCCGCGGCTCGTCCGCGAACCACGGCACCAGATGGCGTACGGACCGTACGGCGGCGGTCGGGCCGGTCACGCGGACGGCGTCGGCGCGCACGCCCCGCGCGGCGCTCTGCGTCCAGCCGTCCGGCGAGAGCGGCCCGAGGCTGCGCCAGCCCACACCGGGCAGATGCGCCTGCACCAGCGCCCCGCCCTCGGCCCAGGCGACCCGGCCGGGACCCGGGCCCGGCCCCCAGGCGGCGTCCGGCACGGGCTGCGCTCCGGCCGTGGCCCAGGCGGGCGGGCCCGAGCCGGGGCCGACCGACGGGCTCTGCCCGGCGCCGGAGTCGTCCATGACCGTGACCGCCTCCACCGGGCGGACCCGGCCCAGCCGCACGGTGTAGGCGTCCGGCGAGACGGTGATCTCGCCGGGCGGCCGGTCGGCGCCCGTCCAGGTGGCCGAGGCCCGCGCCGCGCGGGTCAGGAACGCGTCCAGGACGCCCTTGCCGACGATGACCGAGCCGGTGGCGGCGTCCCGGCGCAGCGGCTCGAGGGCGAGCGCGGCCCGCCAGGCGCCCGCGCCGTCGCCGTGCGCCTGTGCCTGGAGCATGTCCACGGCCTTCTCCCCGGCCCGGCCGTAGCGGGCGAGCCGGTCGGACCAGGGGCGCAGCTCGTCGGCGAGCGCGCCGCTGCCCGCGAGCCGCTCGGGCGTCTGGCGCATCACCGTGAACGCCGCGCGCAGCCGCGCCGCCGCCCGGTCGCGTACCGCCGCGTCCGCCGCGCCGCGCGAGCTCCAGAACGTGTCGAGCAGCGGGCGCAGATAGGCGGACTCGGCGCTGCCGAGGACCGACGAGGAGTCGTTGCCCGCCAGCGCCGTGAGCGCCTCGCGCAGCCGCGTGTCGCCGCCCGCGAGGTCCGCGATCGCCGCCCGCCAGGAGGCCTCCGGCTCGTAACCCTGCGGGTTCCAGGCGTAGTCGGCCGCCGTGAACAGCGGGATGCGGGAGGCCGAGGCCTGCGCCATGGCGTTGGCGAGCAGGGCGGCCGAGCCGGTGGCGACGGCGGGCTCGCGGCCCGTGTAGGGGCCGAGGAAGATCCGGTCCGGCGCCCAGTCGTTCACCGGGTAGTTGTCCATCGTCACCAGCGGATGCCCGAACGCGTCCCGCGCGCCCGCCAGTTCGTGCCCGGTGATGGTGCGCGGCACCACCCCGACGCCCGTCCAGGCGACCTGGACGCGGGCGTCCAGCCCGTTCGCGAGCGCGTCCCGGTAGGCGGTGGCGCCCTCCTGGTAGTACTCGGTCGGCATCAGCGACAGCGGCTGCGCGCCCGGGTGACGTTCGGCGAGGTGCGCGGCGACGGCGTTCGCCACGCGTGCGTGGGCGCGGGCCGCGGCGGCCGGTCCCCGCCCGAAGGTGCGCGCGTCCTGCCCGCAGTGCCACTCGCTGTAGCTGACGTCCTGGAACTGGAGCTGGAAGGCGCGCACGCCCAGCGCCCACATCGCGTCCAGCTTGCGCAGCAGCGCCTTGAGGTCCTTGTCCGAGGACAGGCACATCTCCTGGCCGGGCGCCACGGCCCAGGCGAGGGTGACGTGGTTGGCGGCGGCGCGGGCGGCGAGCGCCCGGAAGTCGGCGCGCCGGCCGGCCGGGTACGGGTCGCGCCAGCGGGCCAGGCGGTACGGGTCGTCGCCGGGGGCGTAGAGGTAGCGGTTCTGCTTGGTGCGGCCCATGAAGTCGAGCTGCTCCAGGCGCTGTTCGCGCGTCCAGGGCTGCCCGTAGAAACCTTCCGTCGTGCCGCGCACGGCCGTGGCGGGCCAGTCCCGCACCCGCACGCCCGGCAGCGTGGCGCCGCCGCGCCGGTCCTGCCCCAGGAGCTGACGCAGTGTCTGGACGGCGTGGAAGAGCCCGTCCTCGCCGACCCCGTCGAGCGCGACCGTGTCCCGCCCGGCGACCCGGCCGGCACCGATCCGGTAGCCGCCCGGGGGCAGGTCCCCGCGCTCGGCGACCCGCAGGGCGCGCAGCGCCTCCTGGGCGCCGCTCCCGCCGAGGCGGAACACCGGGCCCACGCCCAGCGGTTCGCTGTGCAGCGTGGTGACGCCCGCCCGGCCGAGGACGTCCCCGAGCGCGGCGACCGCGTACGGGTCGGCGCCCGGGTCGGCGATCAGTACGGCCTCGGAGCCGAGGCGGAGCCCCGGTCCCGCGCGGCGGACGGACTGGGGGCGCGGCCAGACGGCCGGGGTGTCGTCCCGTGCCGCTTCCGTCGGCGTCCCCGTGGACGCGCCCGTGGCGGTGGGCTGTTCGGGGGCCGGCGGGTCCGCCGGGGCGGCGAGGGCGCCGGGCGCCGCGCCGAGCAGTCCGCCGACGACGGCGACCGCGACGGCAGCCGCCCGCTTCCCGCGCCCGAACCGCACACCATCTCCCCGTCTGAGTGGACTTGTGGAGCCCCGGTGCGCCCATGACGGCCCCCGGCGGAGCGTCCCGCACCGCAACCGGACCCGAGCCCACCACCCCCGTGCCGAAGGTGTCAACGCGCATGCCCGCTGTGCCGGAATTGCCCGTTCCGGTGACCTGGGTCACAGGACGGGGGTGACGAGCGCGACTTGCCCCGCGTTGTACGTCTGGGAGCCCGCCCGCTGGGTAGGGCTGCTGTGTCCCCGTCGCCGACCTCCGTGGAGCCCTCCGTGGCCGTCTCCGCCCTCGAACAGCCCCTGACCAGCGAACCTCCGCTGGCCGACGCCGCACCGCTGACCAGCGAGCCGCCCCTGACCGAGGCCGCGCCCCTGACCAGCGAACCGACCCCGGTGGCCGCGCCAGCCGGAGCCTGACGCCATGACCCTCGCCCGGCTCGCCGCACTGCACGGCGTCGCCACGTCCTACGCCCCGTCGGCCGACCGCACGGTCCCCGTCCCGGAGGCCACGGTCGTCGCCGTCCTCGCGGCCCTGGGCGTAGAGGCGGCGACCCCGCAGGCGGTGGCGGCGTCCCTCGCCACCGCCGAACTGGCCGCGGCGGAACGCCTGTTGCCGCCGACCGTGGTCCACTGGCGCACCCCCGACCCCGCCCCGCCCCCACCGCTCGCCGCCCTGCCGCCCGGCACCCGCGTCCGGGTCGAGACCGAGGACGGCGGACGGACGCGGTGGACGGCGCCGGGCACCGGGCGCGAGGCGGCCCGGGACGCCCCCTGGCCCGACCTCCCGCTCGGCATCCACCGGGCCACCGCCCGCACCCCCGACGGCCGCACCGCCGCCGCCTGCCTCGTCGTCGCCCCCGAGCGCACCCCCCAGCCGGCCGGGCGCACCCACGGCTTCCTGGTGCAGCTCTACTCGCTGCTCTCCGCCCGCTCCTGGGGCATGGGCGACCTCGGGGACCTCGCCGAGCTCGCCGGCTGGGCCGGGCGGGCCGTCGGCGCCGGTTTCCTCCAGGTCAACCCGTTGCACGCGGCCGTCCCCGGCACCCCCACCGACCCGTCCCCCTACCGCCCCTCCTCGCGCCGCTTCCCCGATCCCGTACACCTGCGGATCGAGGACGTTCCCGAGTACGCCTACGTACGCGAGCGCACCCGGCTGGACGAGCTGCTGAAGGCCGCGGACGCGCTGCGGCGGTCGGTGCTCGACGACGGCGAGCTGATCGACCGGGACGCGGTGTGGGCGCTGAAGCGCGAAGCCCTCGAAGTCCTCCACGCGGTGCCGCTGTCGCCGGGACGGCGTGAGGCGTACTGCGCCTACCTGGCGCACCAGGGCCAGGCCCTGGAGGACCACGCCACCTGGTGCGCGCTGGCCGAGCGGTACGGATCCGACTGGACCGGCTGGCCCGGCGCCCTGCGCGACCCGCGCTCGCCCGCCACCGCCCGCGCCCGGCGCGAGCTCATCGACCGTATCGACTTCCACACCCGGCTCGCCTGGCTCACCGACACCCAGCTCGGCGCCGCCCAGCGGGCCGCCAGGGACGCCGGGATGGCCGTCGGCCTCGTCCACGACCTCGCCGTCGGCGTGCACCCCGGCGGCGCCGACGCCTGGGCGCAGCAGCGCACCTTCGCCCAGGGCATGTCGGTGGGCGCGCCCCCCGACGCCTTCAACGCGCGCGGCCAGGACTGGGGGCTGCCGCCCTGGCGCCCGGACGTCCTCGCCGCCTCGGGCTACGCCCCCTACCGGGGCCTGCTGCGCGATCTGCTGCGGCACGCCGGGGCGCTGCGCATCGACCATGTGATGGGCCTGTTCCGGCTCTGGTGGATTCCGCGGGGGCAGGAGCCCACGGCGGGCACCTATGTGCGCTACGACGCCGAGGCGATGCTCGCCGTGCTCGTCCTGGAGGCCGACCGGGCCGGGGCGGTCGTCATAGGGGAGGACCTGGGCACGGTCGAGCCCGGGGTGCGCGAGGCCCTGAGCCGGCGCGGGGTGCTCGGCACCTCGGTGCTCTGGTTCGAGCGCGACTGGGAGGGCACCGGCCGCCCGCTGCCCCCGGCCGACTGGCGCGAGGGCTGTGTGGCCACCGCCACCACCCACGACCTGCCCTCCACGGCCGCCCGGCTCACCGGCGAGCACGTGGGGCTGCGCCACCGCCTCGGCCTGCTCACCCGGCCGCTCGCCGAGGAGCAGGCCGAGGACGCGGCCGAGGTGGGCGAGTGGCTGGCCTACCTCACCCGGCTGGGGCTGCTGCCCGAGGGCGCCCGGGGCGAGGAGGGCGCGGTGCGCGCGGTCTACCGGTTCCTGCTGAGCACCCCGGCCCGGATGGTCGGGGTGTGGCTGCCCGACGCGGTGGGCGACCGCCGTCCGCAGAACCTGCCGGGCACCTGGGACCAGTACCCCAACTGGCGTCTGCCGGTGGCCGGTCCCGACGGGCGCCCGCTCGCCCTGGAGGACGTGGTCGCCTCGCCGAGGCTGCACAATCTGATGCGGGTGTTCGCGCCCGCCCCGGACACTCCCGCCCCCCCGGTCCGGGGCCCGCGGCCCCGTACGGCACCCCCGGGCGCGCGCCCCTCCTAGGCGTTCGCTACGTTTGCACCGTGGACAAGAAGAACACCCTGCGCGCCGGCGCCGTGGCAGCCGGTACGACGCTGATGATGCTGCTCATGTCGGCCCCGGCCCTCGCGGTCACCCGCGACGACGGCGACGACCCGGGCTCCGGCCTGAGCGTGTTCGACACGATCGGCCTGTATGTGATCGCGCCCATCGCGCTGTTCGCGGTCATCGCCGGTCTGGTCATGGTCCTCGACAAGTCGAAGAAGGCCTGACCGACCAGGTTGTACGCGCGGTGAGGCGCTTCGCGGTACGAGTGGCACTCGTACCGCGAAGCGCCTTTCCGTTTTTCCCCGCCGGGGCTGTCAGTGCGCCGCGAGCAGCTTGCGCAGCAGCCCGTTCAACTGCTCCGCCTCCGCCGCGTCGAGCACCCCGTCCAGCACCTCGTGCTGCATCTCCAGGCCGGCCGTCACCGACTCGTCGACGATCTCGCGGCCCTTCTCGGAGAGGGTGACGCGCAGTCCGCGCCGGTCGTCCGGGTCCGGGCTGCGGCTGAGCAGCCCGGCCTTCTCCAGTTTGTCCAGGCGTCCGGTCATTCCGCCGGTGGTGAGCATCGTGGTCGCCGAGAGCTGGCGCGGCGAGAGCGTGTAGGGCTCGCCGGAGCGGCGCAGCGTCGCCAGGACGTCGAACTCGCCGCGGGAGATCCCGAACCGCCGGTACTCCTTCTCCACCCGGTCGCCCATGGCCCGGGCGATGCGGTAGATGCGCCCGTAGAGGGCCATCGGAACGGTGTCGAGATCGGGTCTGACCTCAGCCCACTGCGCGGTGATGGCGTCGACGGGGTCACGGGGGGTCGCAGTCATGGGACCAGTATCGGAGCCCTATGGAACGGACGCAAGAAAGTTGCTTGACGAAAAGTAGCTTAGGAGTAAGCTACTTCCCATGAAGCGAACCCAGAGCCGTATCGCCACCGTCGCCCTCACCGCCCTCGCCCCGATCTCCTGGGGCTCCACGTACGCCGTGACGACGGAGTTCCTCCCCGCCGACCGGCCGCTCTTCACGGGAATGATGCGGGCGCTGCCCGCCGGAGTCGCGCTCATGCTCGCCACCCGGCGACTGCCACGGGGCTCGTGGTGGTGGAAGGCGGTGGTGCTGGGGGCGCTGAACATCGGGGCCTTCTTCCCGCTGCTCTTCCTCGCCGCCTACCGTCTGCCCGGCGGGATGGCCGCGGTCATCGGCTCGCTCGGACCGCTGTGGGTGGCCGGACTCGCCGCCCTCTTCCTCGGGGAGCGCCCCTCGCTGCGGACCCTGCTCACCGGCATAGCGGCGGCCCTCGGGGTCAGCCTGGTCGTCCTGAAGGCCACGGGGGCGCTGGACGCCGTCGGGGTCGTGGCGGGAGTGGCCTCGTCCGTGTCGATGGCCGCCGGGACCGTCTTCACCAAGCGGTGGGGACGCCCCGAGGGGGTCGGCCCGCTGGTGCTCACCGGCTGGCAGCTGACCGCCGGCGGACTGCTGATCGCGCCGGTCGCCTTCCTGATCGAGGGCGCGCCGCCCGCGCTGGACGGCCGCAACCTCGTCGGCTACCTCTACCTCGCCCTGGTCAACACGGCCGTCGCCTACTGGCTCTGGTTCCGCGGCATCGGCCGCCTCACCGCCACCTCGGTGACCTTCCTGGGCCCGCTGTCGCCGCTGACCGCCGCCGTGATCGGCTGGGCCGCGCTCGGCCAGGCGCTCACCCCGCTCCAGCTGGCGGGGATGACGGTCGCCTTCGGGGCGACGCTGGCGGGCCAGTACGTGCCGAGGGCGCGGGCCGCGGCGGCCAGGACCGAAACGCTCACGCCCACCTCGACCGAACGAGCGGCTCGGGAAGGTTCGGTGGAGGTGATGGCCGGGGCGGTGCGGCGGTAGCCCGGCGCCCCCGACCGACCACCGAGGGAGCACCCACGACTGTGGCAGCCCTGGAGCACGACCGAACCACGCGGACCCCCCCAGAGGGCGAGCCGGGCCAACGGCCCCGGACTCGCCCTCGCGGGCGTCGCGGCCCCCACCCACCCCCGCAGGGCTCAGGGAAGGGGCCGGGGACAAGGGCCTAGGCCGCCGCGTCCGCCTCCTGCGCCCGCAGCGCCCGCTCGACCCCAGCCCGGGACTCCGAGATCAGCCGCCGCAGCGCCGCGTTGGGGGACGCCGACGCCAGCCACGCGTCCGTCGTGTCCAGCGTCGCCTGCGAGACCTGGAGCGACGGATACAGCCCCGTCGCGATCTGCTGCGCGATCTCGTGGGAACGCGACTCCCACACGCCCTTGACCGCCGCGAAGAACTTCTCCGTGTACGGCGCCAGCAGCTCGCGCTGGTCGACCTGGACGAAGCCCCCGATCACCGCCTCCTGCACGGCGTTGGGCAGCGAGTCACCCTCCACGACCGACGCCCACGCCTCGGCCTTCGCCTCGGCCGTCGGCCGCGCGGCACGCGCCGTCGCCGCGTGGCGCTCGCCCGCCGCCGTACGGTCGCGCTCCAGCTCCGCCGCGATCGCCTTCTCGTCCGCGCGCCCGGTCGCCGCGAGGCGCTCGACGAACGCCCAGCGCAGGTCGGTGTCGACGGCCAGACCGTCCACCGCCTCGGTGCCGTCGAGCAGCCCCTGGAGCAGGTCGAGCTGCTCGCCGGTACGGGCGGTCGCCGCGAACGCCCGCGCCCACGCCAGCTGGTGGTCGCTGCCGGGCGCCGCCGCCCGCAGCTGCTCCAGCGTCGCGTCGGTCCAGCGGGTCAGGCCCGTCTCGCGCCACTCGGGCGCCGCGTACAGCTCGAGGGCCAGCTTCACCTGGCGGTGCAGCGACTGCACCACACCGATGTCCGACTCCTTGGCGATGCCGGAGAGCACGAGCGCCAGGTAGTCGCGGGTCGCCAGCTCCCCGTCACGGGTCATGTCCCAGGCCGAGGCCCAGCACAGCGCGCGCGGCAGCGACTCGGCGAAGTCACCGAGGTGGGCGGTGACGACCTTCAGGGACTCCTCGTCGAGGCGCACCTTCGCGTAACTCAGGTCGTCGTCGTTGAGGAGGACGACCGCCGGGCGGTGCGTGCCCGCCGGAAGCTCGACGGGCGTGCGCGCCCCCTCCACGTCCAGCTCGATGCGGTCGGTGCGCACCAGCTTGCCCGTCTCGTTCAGCTCGTAGAAGCCGATCGCGATCCGGTGCGGGCGCAGGGTGGGCTCGCCCTGGGCGCCGGCGGGCAGCGCCGGGGCCTCCTGGAGGACGGTGAAGGAGGTGATGCGGCCCTCGCCGTCGACCTCGATCTCCGGGCGCAGCACATTGATGCCGGCCGTCTCCAGCCACGCCTTCGACCAGGTCTTCAGATCACGCCCGGAGGTCTTCTCCAGCGCGCCGAGCAGATCGGACAGGCGCGTGTTGCCGAAGGCGTGCGCCTTGAAGTACGCCTGCACGCCCTGGAAGAACGCGTCCATGCCGACGTACGCGACGAGCTGCTTGAGCACCGAGGCGCCCTTGGCGTACGTGATGCCGTCGAAGTTGACGAGCACGTCGTCGAGGTCGCGGATGTCCGCCATGATCGGGTGCGTGGAGGGCAGCTGGTCCTGCCGGTACGCCCAGGTCTTCATGGAGTTGGCGAAGGTGGTCCAGGCGTGCGGCCACTTGGAGCCCGGCGCGTACGCCTGGCAGGCGATGGAGGTGTACGTGGCGAACGACTCGTTCAGCCACAGGTCGTTCCACCACTCCATGGTGACGAGGTCGCCGAACCACATGTGGGCGAGCTCGTGCAGGATGGTCTCGGCGCGCACCTCGTAGGCGGCGTCGGTGACCTTGGACCGGAACACGTACTGGTCCCGGATCGTCACCGCGCCCGCGTTCTCCATCGCGCCCGCGTTGAACTCCGGCACGAAGAGCTGGTCGTACTTGGCGAACGGGTAGGCGTAGTCGAACTTCTCCTGGAACCAGTCGAAGCCCTGCCGCGTCACGTCGAAGATCTCGTCCGCGTCGAGGAACTCGGCGAGCGAGGGACGGCAGTAGATGCCCAGCGGCACCGACTGCCCGTCCTTCTCGTACGAGGAGTGGACGCTGTGGTACGGACCGGCGATCAGCGCGGTGATGTAGCTGGAGATCCGGGGCGTCGGCTCGAAGACCCAGACGTCGTCGGCGGGCTCGGGGGTCGGCGAGTTCGAGATCACGGTCCAGCCCGAGGGGGCCTTCACGGTGAACTGGAAGGTCGCCTTCAGGTCCGGCTGCTCGAAGGAGGCGAAGACGCGGCGGGCGTCCGGCACCTCGAACTGGGTGTAGAGGTACGCCTGGTCGTCGACCGGGTCGACGAAGCGGTGCAGACCCTCGCCGGTGTTGGTGTACGCGCAGTCGGCGACCACCTTCAGCTCGTTCGGCCCGGACCGCAGGCCGGCGAGCGCGATGCGCGAGTCGGCGAAGACGGCGGCCGGGTCGAGCGCGGTGCCGTTGAGGACGACCTCGTGCACGGCGGGCGCGACGAGGTCGATGAACGTCTGCGCGCCGTCCTCGGCGGAGTCGAAGCGCACGGTGGTCACGGACCTGTAGGTCCCGCCCTCCTGCGCGCCGCTCAGATCGAGCTCGATCGCGTACGAGTCGACGCTCAGCAGCTCCGCGCGCCGCTGGGCCTCTTCACGGGTCAGATTCGTGCCAGGCACCCGGCCATCTCCTTAAGGACTTCTCTACGTTTTCGGCCATCCTTGCACGAGACGTCCGGGGGGCGTACAGGGCTTTTGCCCGGAGGGTAAAGGTCCGAATTCCGCCGGTGGGGGTGGGGGCGCGTCGGCAGCCTGGAGGCATGACGCAGACAACCGAGACGACGCAGACGCCCCGGACTCCCCGCATGACCCGGGCGACGACGGCCGCGCCGGCCTACACGCCCCTGCCCATCCCGCCCTCCGCGCTCGCGCGGCTCCGCGTCGCGGACGACGCCGGGCGGGCGCCGGCCCCCTTCACGGACGAGGAGGGCGACGCCCCGCTGCGCTGCTGCCTGCGCCGCAGCGCGCCGGGCGAGCGGATCGCCCTCGTCTCGTACGCGCCGTTGCGCCGCTGGGCGGCGGGGACGGGGGCGGAGCCGGGGGCGTACGACGAGCAGGGCCCGGTGTTCATCCACGCGGCGGAGTGCGGGGGCCCGGGGGACGGGGAGGGGTACCCGTTCGCTCGGGCGGGTGCGCTGCGGGCGGTGCGGCGGTACGACGCGCAGGGGCGGATTGTCGGGGGCAGCCTGCTGGAGATCCCGCCGGACACCACGGAGGGCTTCGAGAAGGCCTTCGAGGAGGCCTTCTCCGATCCCCGGGTGGCGCTGGTCCATGTGAGGGCGGTGGACTACGGCTGCTTCCACTTCGAGGTGCGGAGGCCGTAAGGGGGGTCGCCTGCGGGCCGGCTCTGTGGCCGGGGGTTCGTCTGCGGGCCGGTGGTGCCCGCGCTGCTCTGTGGCCCGGGGTTCGTCTGCGGGCCGGTGATGGGCTGGCCGCGCAGTTCCCCGCGCCCCTGGGGGGACGGGGTGCGGGGTGTGGTGCCTGCGCGCCAGTGGTGGGCCGGCCGCGCAGTTCCCCGCGCCCCTCAAGGGCACCCCCGGCGTCCTCGGACGCAAGCCCGTCCCCCGCGCACGCAGAGCCGGCGAAACCCCGACCCCTTAGGGGCGCGGGGAACTGCGCGAGCAACCCAGCACGGTCTGCAGCTGACAGCGGACCCAGGGGCGCGAGGAACTGCGCGACCGGCCCCCACCGGCCCGCAGGGCACAGCGGACCCGGGGCCGCGGGGCCGCCCGTCGGGGGGGCTGGGGGGCGCAGGTCTCAAGAGACGACCCCGCCCCCTCCCGCCCCCGGAGGGTTTGGGGAAGGGGCGGGGTGGGGGAACAACTACCCCCGCAACTCCTCCCCCACCAGCTCCGCAATCTGCACCGCGTTCAACGCCGCCCCCTTACGAAGGTTGTCGTTGGACAGGAACAGCGCGAGACCGTTCTCCACGGTCTCGTCCACCCGGATCCGCCCCACATACGACGCGTCCTTCCCCGCGGCCTGCAACGGCGTCGGAATCTCCGAGAGCTCCACCCCCGGCGCCGAGCCGAGCAGCTCGTACGCCCGCTCCACCCCGATCGGCCGCTCGAAGCGCGCGTTCACCTGGAGCGAGTGCCCGGAGAAGACCGGCACCCGGACGCACGTGCCGGAGACCTTCAGCTCCGGGATGCCCAGGATCTTGCGGGACTCGTTGCGGAGCTTCTGCTCCTCGTCCGTCTCGAACGACCCGTCGTCCACGATCGACCCCGCCAGCGGCAGCACGTTGAAGGCGATCGGCCGCTTGTAGACGCCGGGCTCCGGGAAGGACACCGACTCCCCGTCGAAGGCCAGCCGGTCCGCCGCGTCCACCACCGCACGCGCCTGCGTGTGCAGCTCCGCCACGCCCGCGAGGCCCGAGCCCGACACCGCCTGGTAGGTGGTGGCGACCATCGCGGTCAGCCCGGCCTCCTCGTGGAGCGGGCGCAGCACCGGCATCGCGGCCATTGTGGTGCAGTTCGGGTTGGCGATGATCCCCTTGGGGCGGTTCTTGATCGCCTCGGGGTTCACCTCGGACACCACCAGCGGTACCTCGGGGTCACGCCGCCAGGCGGAGGAGTTGTCGATCACGACGGCGCCCTGTCCGGCCACCTTCTCCGCCAGCGCGCGCGAGGTCGCCCCGCCCGCCGAGAAGAGCACGATGTCCAGGCCGGTGTAGTCGGCCGTGGACGCGTCCTCGACGGTGATCTCCCGGCCCTCCCACGTGAGGGTGGAGCCCGCGGACCGCGCGGAGGCGAACAGGCGCAGCTCGTCGACCGGGAACTTCCGCTCGGCGAGGATGCTCCGCATGACTCCGCCGACCTGTCCGGTGGCTCCGACGATTCCGACCCTCACAGTGACTCCTTCGGTACGCGCGGGGACGCGCATGTACGGCACGGGCGCTTCCATCATGCGTCGGCGCCCGGCGGACTTGTCCAATCCATTGTCCGGGGTGTGGGACGGCCCGGACGGTGTCAGCGGAGACTCTTGCCCTCTTGTGACGAGTTCATGGCGGCTCTGTTGCATCCGCCCCGGAATACACCCGCACGGCCCTTTCGCTGGTTACGGTCCTGCCGTCCGGTCGATAAACGATCATCGGAAACCGTATTCCGGAGGAGCCCCGTGCGCGCATCCCGCCGCAGCAGAGTCATAGCGGTCCTGGCCGCAGCCCCCGTACTCCTGGCGGCGGCCGGTCCCGTCGCCGCCCACCCGCACGCCGGCAAGGACCCGCACCGGCAGGCCGAGCGGCTCGCGAGGAAGCTGGTCGCCCGGACGTCGGGGGAGAGCGCCTACCGCCATCTGGAGGAGTTCCAGAGGATCGCCGACGCCCACGGCGGCAACCGCGCCGCGGGCACCCCCGGCTTCGACGCGTCGGCCGCGTACGTCTACGGCGAGCTCAAGAAGGCCGGGTACGACGTCGCGTACCAGGACTTCGACATCTACGAGTCCAAAACCCTGCGCGAGAAGCTCACTGTCCGCGCACCCGGGCCGCGCGAGCTGAAGACCACCGCCTTCGACTTCAGCAAGGCGACCCCGGCGGGCGGCCTCACCGCCCAGGTGAAGGCGGCCCGCGTCGACGCCACCCCCGGCTGCGAGCTCGACGACTACGCGTCGGGCTCCTTCGCCGGGAAGATCGCCCTGGTCAAGCGCGGCAACTGCACCTTCGTACAGAAGGAGGCCGTCGCGGCCCGGGCGGGCGCGGCCGGGATCATCCTCTACAACCACTCCGGTGACGCCCCCGTCCACGGCACCGTCAGCGACCCGGCCGAGGCGCACATCCCGGCCGCCGGCATCTCCCTCGCCGACGGCGAGGCGCTGGCGGCCCAGGTCGCCGAGGGCGAGGTCACCGTCACCCTGGACGTCGCCACCGAGACGGTCGCCCACAGGACCCGCAACGTCATCGCGCAGACCAGGAGCGGCGACGCGGACAGCGTGGTCGCCCTCGGCAGCCATCTGGACTCGGTGAAGGCCGGGCCCGGTATCAACGACAACGGCTCCGGCTCGGCCGGTCTTCTGGAGGTGGCGCTCAGGCTCGCCGAGGAGACCAAGCAGACCCGCAAGCACCCCAAGCCCCTCGCCAACAAGGTGCGGTTCGCCTGGTGGTCCGGCGAGGAGCTGGGCCTGCTGGGATCCGAGCACTACGTCAAGTCCCTGACGCAGAAGCAGAAGCAGCAGATCAAGCTGTATCTGAACTTCGACATGATCGCCTCGCCCAACCCGGCCGAGCTGGTCTACGACGGCGACGACTCCGACCGCACCGGCGCGGGCGCGGGCCCGGCCGGCTCCGCCCAGATCGAGCGGCTCATCAACGGCTACCTCGACACCGCGCGCGTCCCGCACTGGGGCACCGACTTCGACGGCCGCTCCGACTACGGCCCGTTCATCGAGCAGGGCATCCCGGCCGGCGGCACCTTCACCGGCGCCGAGGGCCTCAAGACCGAGGAGCAGGCGGCGGGGGCGGGCGGCGCGGCGGGCAAGCCGTACGACGCCAACTACCACGCCGCCGGTGACACCCTGAAGAACATCGACCGCAGGTACTTCGACCTCAACATCGACGTCATCGCCCACGCGGTCGGCACCTACGCCCAGGATCTGAGCTCCCTCAAGGGCTGAGCCGGGGGCCGTACGGAAGAAAAAAGGGGGCCCGGCGTTCTCGCGAACGCCGGGCCCCCTCGTACCCGCTCACTCCGTTACGGCGTGACCTTCTCGATCACGACGCTGCCGGTGCCCGCGGCCGTGCCGCGCGCGTTGACCAGCTTGACCTCGCCGAAGAACTGGCGTCCCTCGGGCGCCGCGCCGGCCACCACGACCTGCGCGCCGACGGTCGCCGTGGCGCCGTTGGCCAGCTTGACCGCCTTCGACTCGTCGACCTTGACGGTGCCGAGCGACGGCGCGTAGTACACGTCGCGGTAGTTGTACGTGGTCGTACCGGACGGGACCGCGTAACCCGCGACCTGGATCGTGTACGTGCCGGCGGCCGGCTTCAGCAGGCTGACGGCCTCCTCGGAGTCGCCGTCCGCGGACGAGCCGACCTGCACGCCGTCCTTGAGGACCGCGAGGTCGAGGTCGGCCGCGGTGTCCGAGACGCCGCCGATGGCGACGTCGAGGCGCTCCACGCCCTCGCCGATGGTCAGCGTGCTCGTCTGGACCTCACCGGCCTTGATGGTCGGCCTGGCGACCTTCGCGGAGCCGAGCGAGCCGCCCTTGAGCTTGCCGTCGATGGCCGCGAACCCGTTGGTGACCTTCCACTCGACCGGGGCCGAGGCGCCGATCTTCGCTTCCGGCACGGTCTTCACCGCCGGGTCGAAGGCGGCACCGAGCACCGCCACGTCCAGCTTGTACGGGTTGTCGAGGTAGGGCGACGTCCGGCGCGACTCGACCTCGATCTCCCACACGCCGGCCTGCGGGTCCGCGTAGGAGCGCAGGTCGGGGCGGCAGGTGTTGGCCGGGTTGTCGTAGTTCGGGTAGCAGTTGGGCGTCCCGGTGTCGTCGACCGGCACACCGTAGGGGTGGATCGCGATGAACCGGGTCTGGCTGCCCGAGCGCAGCGCGCCCATGGAGACCTCAAGGGCCTTGGCGCCCGCCGGGACGGTCACGAAGTACGACTTGGTGCTGTTGCGCTGCACCGAGGACGAGTCGGTGAACGTGTAGGCCGGCTTGGCCAGCGGCTTGGCGACGATCACGGTGGCGAGGATCTGCTGGTCCACGCCCTTGGTCCGCTTGTCGTCGACCTCCAGGATGGCGCTGTGCACGCCGGCCGACTTCGGCTGCGCCTGCACCTTGACGGTGACCGGCTTGTTCAGCTCCAGCGCGACCTCGTCCTTGCCCAGGACCTTGAAGGTGCCGTCGTTGTTCCTGAACGACAGCTTGTGCTTCACGGCCTTGTCCGGGCCCGTGGTGCGGGTGACGGTGACGTCGTACGTCTTCTTCTCGCCCGCCTTGAGGCCGCCCTCGCGGTCGTAGACGCCGGTGCCGAAGCCCGGGGTCTTCAGCGCGGCGTCGATCGCGGTCCTCACCGGCGCCTTGACGGTGTACTCGTGGGCCGTCGCACCGTCCTGGATCGCGTCCCAGGCGTCGACGATGTCGATCAGGCCCGCGCCCTCGGCGTACGCCTGAACGCCCTTGATGTGCTTGGCCGTCGACGTCAGCGCGGTGCGCAGGTCGGCCGGGGCCAGGTCCAGGTGCTTCTGCTTGGCGGCCGACAGCAGCAGGGCCGCGGCGCCCGTCGCCTGCGGCGAGGCCATCGAGGTGCCCTGGAGCATCGAGTAGCCGGCCGGCAGCGAGTAGCCCGACTCCCTGACCGGGGAGCCCGGCAGCCACGTCTGCGTGGTGTTGATCGCGGCGCCGGGCGCCGACAGCGTCGGGGTGAAGCCGCCGTCCTCACGCGGACCGCGCGAGGAGAACGGCATCATGTCGTACTTCTTCGACACGTTGGAGCCGTAGTTGGCGGCCCAGGTCTGCTGCGAGATGCTCGCGCCGACCGAGATCACGTGGTCGGCCAGGCCGGGGTCGCCGATGGTGTTGACGCCCGGGCCCTCGTTGCCGGCCGAGATGACCAGCTGGACGCCGTAGGTGTCGATCAGGCGCTTGTAGAGCTCCGCGCGCGCGTTGTTGCCGTCGTTGAGCGCCGGCAGACCGCCGATCGACATGTTGACGATGTCGACGTGGCGGTTGGTGACCAGGTCGATCATGCCCTCGGTCAGCGCGATGTTGGTGCAGCCGCCGGACCAGTTGCAGGCCCGCGAGGAGACGATCTTGGCGCCGGGGGCGGCGCCGCTCATCTTGCCGCCGAACAGTCCGTTGGCGGCGGTGATGCCGGCCACGTGGGTGCCGTGCTCGGACTCGATGATGCCGATGTTGACGTAGTCGGAGGTGTGCCCGGCCGCGTCGTACTTCACGTTCTTGCGGATCTCGACGGTGAACGGCATCCGCTCGACGACGTCGGTGACGGGGTTGTCCGTACCGAAGTAGCCGACCTGGTAGCCGTCCTTGTACGGCTTCATGGCCTCGTCGTCGGTGAAGTCACCGTTGTTGTTGAGGTCCACCCGCACGGTCTGGGCCACCGGGTCGTAGAGCACGCCCCAGGTGTCGGTGGTGTCGCCGTCGCGGTTCACGTCGCCCTTGGCGTCGCCGCCCGCGGTGACCTTCTCCGAGAACAGGCTCACGTCGTAGCTGCCCGCCGGGGCCTTCCAGGTGCGGCCCTGGTAGGTGAACTCCGGTCCGGAGACGGCGGTGTTCATCCGGCGCCAGGTGCCGTCGGCGTCGGCGACCGGGTCGGTCGCGGTGACCCAGTCGACGATCTTGCGCTCGCCGGTGGTGGTCTTCTGGAGCGCCGGGTGGCCCAGGTCCACGCCGGAGTCCAGGACGCCGATGGTGATGCCGCGGCCGTCGGCCTTGGGGTGCTGCTTGACGAAGTCGACCGCGCCGGTCTCGAAGGACGGGTTGTACGGGTTCTTCGCGGGCGTGTCCTTGCCCGGCGCCGGGTACGAGCCCGAGAGCGACCGGCGCGGGGCGGCGGCGCCCTTGGCGCTGTCGGCCGAGGGGGTCGGGTCGTCCAGCTGGATCTCCTGCTTGAGGTCGATCCCGTGGACGGAGGGCAGCTTGGCGGCGGCCTTCAGGGCGGACTCGGCGGTGCCGGTCGGCAGGGTGGCCCGGACGTAGCCGAGCTTGTCGTCGGTCTTGCCGACGGTCGCGCCGGGCACCGAGTCGAGCTGGTGCGAGACGGCGCCGGTGGCGCCGGGGGCGGTGGCGACCATCACGGTGACGGTCTTCTCGCCCGCGGCCCGGGCCTCGGCGAGCCGCTGCTCGTCGGCGGCGCCGAGCTTGTCGGCCGGGGACTTCGCCGGCGTGGACTTCACCGGGGCGGGAGTGGGATCGGCCGTTTCCGCGGCGAAGACGGGGGCCGCGCCCGCGGTGATGAGCGCGGCCACCAGGCCTGCCGCGGCCACTATTCGGGCCGTGCGTCTAGCGCCGGGTATGGCGCGCGGCGATTCGGAGGTCATCTGCATCCCTAGTGGTCAGAAAGGGTCCGGAATACGGTGCCGGATGACCGCTGAGCATTTCCTATATGACCGTTGTTTGTGGAGAGTTGACCGAGCCCGGAATCGGACATGGCGGGATCCCGCCATACGCCATCGGGGCCGAGACGGGGTGAACCGGGGCGAACCAGCACGCGCGGAACCGGGCACGGTGACGGCCCGCCTTCGCACGGTTGCCGCACCCGGCCGTCGAGCACCGGCCGATCGGGGGCAGGGGCCGGGCCGCGTACGGGACCGGGATTAGGCCGAAACCCGCTCAACCGCGTCCCGCCGGGCAACTCCACCGCCGGCGGCCGGGTCCTGTCCGCCGACGGCGCCGCCCTGGGCGCCGCGGGCACCAGGAGAGCGCATGCCGGTACGTACGGGCAGGAGAGTCAGGACCGCCGCCCTCGGGATGGCCGTCGCCGCGGGGATCACCGCGACCGTGTGCGTGGCCCCGGCCTCGGCGCGGCAGGCGCCGCCCGGTCCGTCCCACCGGGCCACCCAGCAGGCGATGCAGGCGGCCGTGCGGGACGGGGTGCCGGGGGTGGTCGGGACCGCCCAGGACGGCGGGCGCGTCTGGAACGGGGACGCGGGCGTCGCCGATCTGCGCACCGGCCGCGAGCGGCGGAGCGAGGACCGCTACCGGGTCGGTTCGATCACCAAGTCGTTCGTGGCCACCGTGGTCCTCCAGCTCGAAGCCGAGGGCAGGCTGAGCCTGGACGACACCGTGGACCACTGGCTGCCGGGCGTGGTGCGCGGCAACGGCCACGACGGCACGAGGATCACCCTGCGCCAACTCCTCAACCACACCAGCGGCATCTACAGCTACGACGAGGACGAGGCCTTCGGGCAACGGGTCTTCAGCACGGACTTCCTGCGCCACCGCTACGACACGTACACCCCGCGGCAGTTGACGGACATCGCGATGCGGCACGCCCCGGACTTCGAGCCGGGCACCTCCTGGCACTACTCCAACACCAACTTCATCCTGGCCGGCATGGTGATCGAGAAGGCCACCGGCCACTCCTACGCCACCGAGATCGAACGCCGCGTCCTGCGCCCCCTCGGTCTGCGCTCCACCTCGCTGCCCGGCACCGACGCCCGGATGCCCCGGCCCAGCGGCCGGGCCTACTCCAAGCTGTCCGTCAAGACGACCGGCACGACGTACGACGTGACCGCGCTCAACCCCTCGATGGGGGGCTCGGCCGGTGAGATGGTGTCGGACTCCGCCGATCTGAACCGCTTCTACCGGGCCCTGATCACCGGCATGCTGCTGCCGCCGCGCCAGCTGAAGGAGATGACCACCACCGTCCCGGTGGGGCCCGAATCCCCGGACAACCGCTACGGACTGGGTCTGATGACGACCCGGCTGCCCTGCGGCACCGAGGTCTGGGGCCACGACGGCGGCATCCACGGCTCCACGTCGGTGGCGGTCACGACGAAGGACGGGCGCCACTCGCTGGCGTTCAACTTCAACAACGACTGGTCCGGCGACGCCTCGGCGGTCGTGCGCGCGGAGTTCTGCGGCACGGCACCGGTGGCCAAACCCATGAAGTGACCGTGCGGTGCTCCCCCGTTCACTGGGGGAGCACCACCACATACGCGGCGGCCTCCCGGTCCGTCGACGCCATCAGGGCGGTGCGGACCACCGTCGCCTGCTGCTCCATCGACTCGCGCAGCTTCCTCGGCGTGAGGTGGACGACGGTGATCCCCAGCCGCTCCAGCGTCTCGCGCTTACGGGCGTACTCGCTCCACAGGTCGTCCTCGGCCCCCTCCTCGCGCCGCCGGCCCTGGCGCGGCGCCCGGGTGTCGAGCTCCACCGCCACCGCCTGGTCCGGCCAGTAGGCGTCCACGCCCCCGATGTGCGGCCCGCCCGGCAGCCGCAGGTCCACGTTCCACAGCGGGTCGGGCAGACCGTGGGCGCGCACCATCTCGTAGAGGCGCCCCTCGGCGATGGCCCGGCCCTCGGCGAGCAGCGAGTCCACCGCGTCCACCACATGCGCCCGCGTCAGCAGCCGCGCCCGCGTCAACTCCCTTACCACGGCCGCCGGTTCGCAGTGGCCGCCGCGTACGGCCTCGGTGAGCAGCCGGCGTACCGCCTGGGCGTCGGTGAGCTCGTCCACCGCGTCCGCCAGGGCCCTCGGCACCGGCGCCACCGGCACCCCGTCCACCGCCTCGGGCACCGGCATCACCGGCGTCCGCACCAGCCGCACACAGCCGGTCGAGCGCAGCCGCCGGGTGCGCGGCACCAGGACGTCGATCCGGTCGAGGGAGAGCAGCGGGGGAGCGGAGGAGAAGCGGTGCAGGGCGAGCGCGGCGAGACCGGTGACGACCGCGTCGACGGGCGCGGCGTGCGCCTGGCCCTGGGCGGGGACCGCCCTGGCGCGCTCGGGGGCGGGGCGTCCCGCGTAGAGCAGGGCCGCGTGCAGCCGCTCCTCCCCGGTGGGCGGTCCGGGGTGCAACACATAGACGCCGGGCAGCAGTTGCTGCCAGGGGCCGCCGGGGCGGCACTGGGCGGCGGCGGTGGCGGCCGGGACGCCGTGGGCGCGCAACTGGGCGGCGGAGTAGACGCGGCGCTGCACCTCGGTGAGGTGGCTGAGGGGGCGCGGGGAGAGCGGTGAGGGGGTCTCGCCGCCGAAGGTCGGGGTGTTGTGGTTCATGCCCGGGGTGTTCCGCGCCCGGAGCGGCCCTTAACCGCTGTTACACGCTCGTCGACAATTCCGGACAAGCCCGTCCTAAAGTACGGGCGTTCGAGTGCCGATCGGGGGGCCCGTCGCCGGGCCCCCGATTCTCCTCAGCGGGCGCCGGCCGCCGCGTCGCAGGCCTGGCCGCGCAGGGTGCGGGCCAGGTCGTCACGGGCCTCCAGGACCAGTCGGCGCAGCGCCGGGGCCGCGTCCTGGTGTGCCGCCAGCCACTCGTCCGTGGAATCGAGCGTCGACCGGTTGTCCCGCAGGCTCGGGAAGAGCCCGCGCACCACGTCCATACCGATCTGGATGGACCGCTCGGTCCACAGCCGCTCGATCGCCTCGAAGTACTTCGGCGCGTACGGAGCGATCAGCTCGCGCTGCGAGGACTGGGCGAAGCCCGCGATGGTCGCCTCCACCAGCGCGTTCGACAGCGTGTCCGACTCGACGACCTGCGCCCAGGCCTGCGCCTTCACCGCGGCCGAGGGCCGGGCCGCCAGGCAGCGCACCTGGTGGCGCTTGCCCGAGGCGGTGTCGTCGCGGGCGAGCTCGGCGCCGATCACCGACTCGTCGGCGCGGCCGTGCGCGGCCAGCGGCTCCAGCAGGACCCAGCGCAGCTCCTGGTCGACCTCCAGCCCGTCGATCTTCGCCGTCCCCGCGAGGAGGCCCTCCAGGAGCTGGAAGTCGGCGTCGGTCGTCGCGGTGGAGGCGAAGAAACGGGCCCAGGCCAGCTGGTGCTCGCTGCCCGGCGCCGCGATCCGCAGCTCGCGCAGCGCGCCCTCGGCCAGCAGCCGCCCGCCCTCTTCGCGCCACTCGGGCGCCGCGTAGTGGGTGTGCGCCGAGAGGGTCCAGGCGTGCAGCATCTGGAGCACGCCGATGTCCGTCTCGCGCCCGGAGTGGGCGAGGACCAGCTCGACGAAGTCCCGCGCGGGCATCAGCGCGTCCCGCGTCAGGTTCCACAGCGCCGACCAGCACAGCGCGCGGGCCAGCGGGTCGGTGATGTCGCCGAGGTGCGCCCGCAGGGTGGCGAGCGAACCCTCGTCGAAACGGATCTTGCAGTACGTGAGGTCGTCGTCGTTGACGAGGACCAGCTCGGGCCGCTCGGCCCCGGCCAGCTCCGCCACCACCGTGCGCGGGCCGTCCACGTCGACCTCGGCGCGCGCGTACCGCACGAGGGCGCCCGCCTCGGCGCGGTAGAGGCCGACCGCCACGCGGTGCGGGCGCAGCGTCGGGTGGCTCTCGACGGCCTCCTGGACCACCGCGAGCTCGGTGATGCGGTCGCCCGCGTCACAGGTGACCTGCGGGGTGAGCGAGTTGACGCCCGCCGTCTGGAGCCAGGACCGCGACCACGCGGCCATGTCGCGCCCGGAGACCTCCTCCAGGACCGCCAGGAGGTCGCCGAGGCGGGTGTTGCCGTAGGCGTGGCGCTTGAAGTAGCGCCGGGCGCCCTCCAGGAACGCCTCCCGCCCCACGTACGCCACCAGCTGCTTGAGGACCGAGGCGCCCTTGGCGTACGTGATCCCGTCGAAGTTCAGCTTGGCGTCCTCCAGGTCACGGATGTCGGCCGTGACCGGGTGGGTGGAGGGCAGCTGGTCGGCGCGGTACGCCCAGGACTTGCGGCCGTTGGCGAAGGTGATCCAGCCGTTGTCGAACCTGGTCGCCTCCACCTGGGAGAAGCTGCCCATGAAGTCGGCGAACGACTCCTTCAGCCACAGGTCGTCCCACCAGCGCATGGTGACCAGGTCGCCGAACCACATGTGCGCCATCTCGTGCAGGATGACGTTGGCACGCCGCTCGTAGGCGGCCCGGGTCACCTTGCCGCGGAAGATGAACTCCTCGCGGAAGGTCACCAGGCCCGGGTTCTCCATCGCCCCGAGGTTGTACTCCGGCACGAAGGCCTGGTCGTACTTGCCGAACGGGTACGGGTAGTCGAACTGGTCGTGGAAGAAGTCGAAGCCCTGCTTGGTGACGAGGAAGACGTCGTCCGCGTCGAAGTGCCGGGCCAGGCCCTTGCGGCACATCGCACCGAGCGGGATCTCCAGCGTGCTGCCGTCGTCGAGGGTGCGCGTGTAGGTGTCCGTCACGTAGTGGTACGGACCGGCGACCACGCAGGTGATGTACGTGGAGATCGGCGCGGTCTCGGCGAACCGCCAGACGCCGTCCCCGCCCCGCTCGCCCTCGCCGTTGGACCACACCGTCCAGCCCTCGGGGGCCTGGACCTCGAAGCGGTAGGGCGCCTTCAGGTCGGGCTGCTCGAAGTTGGCGAAGACCCGCCGGGCGTCGGCCGGCTCGTACTGGGTGTAGAGGTAGACCTCGCCGTCCTCCGGGTCGACGAAGCGGTGCATGCCCTCGCCGGTCCGGCTGTACGCGCAGTTGGCGTCGACCACCAGCACGTTCTCCGCGGCGAGGTCGGCGAGCGCCACCCGGGTGCCGTCGAAGACCTCGGCCACGTCCAGCGGCTTGCCGTTGAGGGTGACCGCGTTCACCGACGGCGCGACCAGGTCCGCGAAGGAGCCGGCGCCCGGCCGCGCGCAGCGGAACCGGATCGTGGTGACCGAACGGAACGTCCGCGGCCCGTCCGGGGCGTCCCCGACCGCGGACCGCAGATCGAGGGCGACCTCGTACCCGTCGACGGACAGCAGGTCGGCCCGTTCACGGGCCTCGTCGCGGGACAGATTCTCACCGGGCACGGGCACTCCTTCGTGTCTCGTTCGAACACCGCTGATCCTGCCATGCCCGCCCGGCGCCGGACACGCGGGAATGCGCCGGGCCGCCGCGGGCGTTCCCCACCGTGAGCCACCCCGCGTTGCCCCGATGAGGAGAGACATGTCCCAGACCACGACCCGGACCGGGAAGACCCCCGTCGACTTCTGGTTCGACCCGCTCTGTCCCTGGGCCTGGATGACGTCCCGCTGGATGCTGGAGGTCGAGAAGGTCCGTGACGTCGAGGTCCGCTGGCATGTGATGAGCCTGGGCGTCCTCAACGAGGACAGGCTGGACGAGCTGCCGGAGTCCTACCGCGACTTCCTGGTCAACCGCTCCTGGGGCCCGGTGAAGGTCGTCATGGCCGCCCAGCAGAAGCACGGCGAGGAGGTGCTGGGCAGGCTCTACACCGCGCTCGGCACCCGGGTCCACAACCAGGACCTCGGCTCGGGCCGCGAGGTCCTGGTCGCCGCCCTGGAGGAGGCGGGCCTGCCCGCCGACCTCGCCGACTACGCCGAGGTCGACAACAGCGCCTACGAGTTCGACGCCGAGCTGCGCGCCTCCCACAAGGAGGGCATAGACAAGGTCGGCCAGGACGTCGGCACCCCGGTCATCGCCGTGCCCGGCGCGGACGGCGAGCAGATCGCCTTCTTCGGCCCGGTCGTCACCCCGGCCCCCAAGGGCGAGGCCGCCGGACGGCTGTGGGACGGCACCCTCCTGGTCGCCTCCACCCCGGGCTTCTACGAGATCAAGCGCACCCGCACCCAGGGCCCGATCTTCGACTGACCCCGGCCCCGGCCCCGGCCCCGCTCCCGGCCCCGGCGGGCCACCGGCTCGCCGGGGCCGGGTGTGCCCTCACCCGTACAGCGCGGCCAGGCGCGGCAGGCGTCTGGCCATCTCGCCCAGGTCGTCGAAGTCGAAGTCCCAGCCGGGGTCCAGCTCCGGGTAGCGGATCGTGAAGCTGTCGCCGGGCAGCTTCTCGCCGGTGGCGGCCAGGTGCGCGTTCCAGGCGATGGCGAGCGCCTCCTCGCACTCCACCTCCCAGCCCTCGACCGCCGCGTCCCGCACGGCCGCGACGCCCGCGAGCCCGTCCGGGTCGGCCACCGCCCCGTCGAACACCTCGCGCCCCTGCGCGATCAGCCAGCCCCGGAAGTAGTCGAAGGCGTCGTCCGAGCACCCGCCGTTGATCGTGTACGCCGCCGCCCAGAGCGGCTGGCGGTAGGAGGCGGCCATCAGGTCCCAGAAGACCTGCTGGAACGCCACTATCTCGGCGGCCGGCCGGGCCGCGAGCAGGGCCGCGGCCCGCGCCGCGACCGCCTCGGCGTCCGCCGCGTGTGCCACCTGCGCGCGGGCGTCGTCGATGAGCGTCCAGAACTCCTGTGTGTCCATGGCCCGAGCATGGCACCCGGCACTGACAACGGCCCCGGCGCGCAAGGGCGCGGGACCGGCGAACGGCCCCCGCGAGTCACGTCCTCGCGGGGGCCGTCCGTATTTCCGCCCGCACGTGAAAGGTGAGAAGACGATCACGAGCAGGACGACACGGGGTCCCTAGGGGGCCAGCAGCAGGGTGTTCCCGGCGGTCCTGGCGGTGGCGTAACGCTTCGCCACGTCCTGCCAGTTGACGACGCGCCACATCGCCTCGATGAAGTCCACCTTCTGGTTCTTGTACTGGAGGTAGAAGGCGTGCTCCCAGGCGTCGAAGACCAGGATCGGGGTGGAGCCCTGGCCGACGTTGCCCTGGTGGTCGTAGATCTGCTCGACGACGAGACGCCCGCTGACCGGCTCGTACGCGAGGACGCCCCAGCCCGAACCCTGCGTCGTCGCCGCCGCCTTGGTCAGCTGGGCCTTGAACTTGGCGAAGGAGCCGAAGGACTCGGCGATGGCGTCCGCCAGCTCGCCCACGCCGTCCTTCTCCAGCGGCTCGCCGCCGCCGTCACCGGTCATGTTGTGCCAGTAGATGGAGTGCAGGATGTGGCCGGAGAGGTGGAACGCGAGGTTCTTCTCCAGACCGTTGACCGAGCCCCAGGCGTCCTTGTCGCGAGCCTCCGCGAGCTGCTCCAGGGTGTCGTTCGCGCCCTTCACATACGCCGCATGGTGCTTGTCGTGGTGCAGCTCGATGATCTCCGGGCTGATGACGGGTTCGAGCGCGGCGTAGTCGTACGGAAGTTCAGGAAGCGTGTAGATGGCCATGTCCGAAGCCCCTCCGACTGCTTGTTGCAACTGATATGCAAGTGCACGCTATCAGCAGATACATATGGCCGTAGTCGAGGAGGCCCAGCGAAAAGCCCCGCGTCCGGAGGTCTCGGACCTCCGGACGCGGGGCTCTTCCGGCGAAGGGGCGCGGGTTCAGGCCGCCGGACGGGCCGCCATCCGCTGCCGGACGTACCCGAGCACGGCCAGGACCACGGTCAGCACACCGGTCGCCATCAGCTGGTCCCGCGTGTCGGACTGGCGGGCCATCAGGACGAAGATCGCGGCCATCGCGGCGAGCGCCACCCAGGTCAGCCCCGGGTACAGCCACATCCGCACCACCAGCCTCTCCGGCGTCTCGCGCTCGGTGCGCCGGCGCAGCAGCAGCTGGGAGACGGCGATGAAGATCCAGACCACCAGGATCACCGCGCCGATCATGTTCAGCAGCCAGGGGAAGACGTCGTCCGGCCGCCAGTAGCTCAGCAGCACGCACCCGAAGCCGAAGACCGAGGAGCACAGCACCCCGACGCGCGGCACACCGCCGGAGATCCGGCCGAGCGCCTTGGGGCCCTGGTCCCGCTCGACCAGCGAGTACGCCATGCGCGAGGCGCCGTAGATGTTGGCGTTCATCGCGGAGAGCAGGGCCACCAGGACGACCACGTTCATGATCTGCCCGGCGCCGTCGATGCCCAGGTGGTCGAGGGCCGCCACGTACGGGCCCTTCGCCACCACGGTCTTGTCGTTCCACGGCACCAGCGTGACGATGACCGCCATCGAGCCGATGTAGAAGACCGCGATGCGCCACATCGCCGTACGCACCGCGCGGGCCACGCCCTGCACCGGCTTCTCGGACTCGGCCGCGGCGATCGTCACCGTCTCCAGGCCGCCGTACGCGAAGACGGAGGCGAGCAGTCCGAGCACCAGGCCCTCGGAGCCGTTGGGCAGGAACCCGCCCTCGCCGGTGAGGTTCGAGGTGCCGGGGGCGGGGGTGTCCGGCAGGACGCCGAGGATGGCGAGCAGGCCGAGGACGAGGAAGAGGGTGATGGCCGCGACCTTGAGCGCGGCGAACCAGAACTCGAACTCGCCGAAGTTCTTCACGGCCGCGAGGTTGGTGGCGGTGAACACCAGCATGAAGAGCGCGACCCAGGCCCACTCCGGCGTACCGGGCAGCCAGACCGTGACGATCTTCGCGGCGCCGATCCCCTCCAGGCCGACCGCCACACAGAGCAGCACCCAGAACGACCAGCCGGCGGTGAAACCGGCCCAGGGCCCGATGGCCCGCTCGGCGTGCACGGAGAAGGAACCGGAGGCGGGGTTGGCCGCCGACATCTCGCCCAGCATGCGCATCACCAGCATGACGAGCGCGCCGGATATGCCGTAGGCGAGGACGATGGAGGGCCCCGCGGCGGCGATGCCCGCGCCGGAGCCGACGAAGAGCCCGGCGCCGATGACGCCGCCGAGGGCGATCATCGAGAGATGGCGCTGCTTGAGACCGTGGGTGAGAGGGGAGTCGACCTTCGGCGGCGCGTCGGTCGTCGCGGGCGCGTTTGTCCGGGACATGGGCAGGCCCTGTTCAGTAGCTGAGACGGGGGGCGGGAGCCACAGTCTGGAGGCGGCTCCGCTCAGAGGGAACACCAGACCGCTATCCGGACACTCGACTCACACAGCGTGAAGCCCTGCGCACAAGTCGCACACGGAATGCGCACCTCCGGCCTCGTGGGTCCCGCCAAACCCGCCCGTAACTACCGACCTGACGATCGGTCGGCCGACGGACCGCCGGATTCGGCCCGCGCCCGCCACTCCCGTACGAGAGCGACGGCCAGCACCACGGCCGTCGCACCCGCCGACCACAGCAGCTGGGGCCGGGCCCCGTCGTCGAAGAGCATCAGCACCAGCACCGCCGCCATCGCCGCGAGCGCCGCCCAGGTGAGCCACGGGAAGGCCCACATCCGCAGGGTCAGCCGCTCCGGGGCCTCGCGCTCGATCCGCCGGCGCAACCGCAGCTGCGAGACGGCGATCAGACCCCAGACGAACAGCAGCACCGCGCCGACCGCGTTGAGCATGTAGAGGAAGACCGAGTCGGGCCACTCCAGATTGAGCAGCACCGAGACGAACCCGAAGGCCACCGACGCCAGCACCGCGCGCCGGGGCACCCCGCCGCCCGACACCTTCAGCAGCCCCCTCGGCGCCTCACCGCGCTCGGCCAGCGAGAAGACCATCCGGGACGAGCCGTACAGATTGGCGTTGAGCGCCGAGAGCAGGGCCACGAAGACGACCACGTTCATGATCTGCCCCGCGCCGGGGACACCGATGGAGTCGAGCACCGCGACGTACGGGCTGTGCCCCGGCCGCATCGAACCCCACGGCAGCAGGGTCACGATCACCAGCATCGAGCCGACATAGAAGAAGAGGATGCGCCACACCGCGCTGCGCACCGCGCGCCCGACCGCGCGCACCGGGTCGTCCGACTCGGCCGCCGCGATGGTGACGACCTCCAGGCCGCCGAAGGCGAAGATCACCGCGAGGACCCCGGAGACCACGCCGTCCCAGCCGTTGGGCAGGAAACCGCCCTGCCCGGTGAGGTTGGCGAACCCGACCGGATCGGTGTCCGGCAGCACCCCGAAGACCGCCAGCAGCCCCAGGACCAGGAACAGGACGATCGCGCCGACCTTGAGCGCGGCGAACCAGAACTCGAACTCGCCGAAGTTCTTCACGGCCGCCAGATTCGCCACGGTGAACACCACCATGAACACCAGCACCCACGCCCACTGCGGCATCCCCGGCACCCACCCGTGGGCGATCTGCGCCGCGCCGGTCGCCTCCACCGCGAGCACGACGACGAGCAGGAACCAGTAGAGCCAGCCCACACTGAACCCGGCCCACCGCCCGAGGGCCCGCTCGGCGTGCACCGAGAACGAACCGGACGCCGGCATGGCCGAGGACATCTCCCCGAGCATCCGCATCACCAGCATGGCGATCGCGCCCGCGATGAGATACGAGACGACGATCCCCGGCCCCGCCACCGCGATCCCGGCGCCCGACCCCACGAAGAGACCTGCGCCGATCACCCCGCCCAGGCCCAGCATGGTCAGATGGCGCTGCTTCAGCCCGTGGGACAGCGGCTCGGGCTCCACCGAGGCGGTGTCGGCGGCGGTGGCCCCGGCCGTGGTCTTGCCGTCGTGCATGGCGCTCGTTCTCTCGGATCAGCGACTGATCGTTTATGGGGAACCTACAGTCTCCCCGAGTCCGCGCCGGATCCGCAAAACCGTACGTACTCCTCATCGGCGCAGTGACGAGAGTCACCCCGTCGGACGGAAGCAGTCCGGCCTTTGTGCGATCTCCACCAAGGCCCCAACCGCCGCTTTGTGGGCCGCTGATGGTGATCCAGCGAGAATCCCTCGGCTAACGTCACCGTGTCCCTTGCATGTATCTCGCTGCCCGTCCCCGAACCCGCGGAGCCCACGATGGCCACCACTGTCACTGCCCCTGCCGCACCCCGCACCGGAGGTACCGGCAAGGTCCTCGCCGACCTGCTGCCCGGCGCCCGCACCCGGGACGCCGTCCTGGTCCTCGGCGGCGCGGCGCTCACCGGCCTGGCCGCCCAGATCGCGGTGCCCGTCCCGGGCTCCCCGGTCCCCGTCACCGGCCAGACCTTCGCGGCGCTGCTGGTCGGCACCTCGCTCGGCGCCCGCCGCGGCTTCCTCTCGCTCGGGCTGTACGCGCTGATCGGCATGGCCGGAATGCCGTGGTTCGCGGGCGGCACCTCGGGCGCGGGCGGCGCGTCCTTCGGCTACGTCCTGGGCATGCTGCTCGCCTCCACCGTCGTGGGCGCGCTGGCCCGCCGCGGCGGCGACCGCTCGGTGCTGCGCACGGCGGGCACGATGGTGCTGGGCTCGGCGATCATCTACGCGGTGGGCGTGCCGTACCTGGCGGCCTCGGCCGACGTGTCCCTGACGCGCGCGGTGGCGCTCGGTCTGACGCCGTTCCTGCTCGGGGACGCGCTGAAGGCGGCGCTGGCCATGGGGGCGCTGCCGACGGCGTGGAAGTTCGTGGGCCGCAAGTAACCGGTACGACCGCATCCGGTACGACGCAGAGGGGCCCGGCCGCGCGACGAGCGCGACCGGGCCCTAGGTACGTCCGCGTCCTGGTCCTCGTCCCTCAGCGCATACGCCTGCGGTGGTGATGGCGGCTGTTGGCCCACCAGATGCCGGTGGAGCCGACGAAGAGGAGCAGGCAGGCGGCGGCGAGCAGCGGCAGGATGCCGTCGTTGACGCCGGTCCTGGGCAGTTGGGCGGGCGGAGCGGGGGAGGGGGTGCCAGGTGCGGTCGGGGAGGGGCTCGCGGAGGCGCCGGGCGGCGCGGCCGGCACGTTGTCGGTGCCGAGCAGCAGCGGGGTGTCCGGGGCGTTGGGGGTAGGCCGGGTCGTACCGAACGGGACCGGCCCCTGCTGCCACAGCAGTTTCCCGCCGGCGCCTTCGGTGCCTTCGGTGACGGGCAGGCAGATCTTCCCGGTCCTGTTCAGATCATAAGTGGCCGCGATGGTGAACGATTTGTCGGCGCCGGCGCCCAAGTTGTCGATGGCGCAGGCGAATCCGGTGTTCGTCCCTTTCGGCAGTTTGTTCTCGGGGACGGTGGCGCATCCGTCGACGCCGGTGATCCGCATACCGTCCAGGCCGAGGACGGTGAGGGTGATACGGCCGGTGTCCTTGGTGCCCTTGTTGAGAATCTTCGCGGTGAGCGCGGTCTTCCCGGAGGAATGGGCGACCCTGATTTCCTTCGGCAGTTCGGTGGAGATCCCGAGCCCGGCCGGAGCGCTGGGCCCCGGCGATCCGCCCTGGTCACTGCCGGGTGTCGGATCGGCCGCGTGAGCGACCGCCCCCCAGGGCAATAACAGCGCCCCGGCGAGAAGTCCGGCGGCCAGAGATCCCCGGTGTTTCTTCGAACGCATTTCCATCCCCCTCAGCCGAGTTGAGCGGCCGATGTACTGAGAGCAGTGCTGAGAAGGGTCCCACAAGATTTCGCGGAATTATGCTGTGATGGTGGCAAGTTCGTGTTTCTGTCCTGGGTGCGCCAGGTACTGAGGGGGCGGGCGGTAATGCCGGGAATCCGGGGGCTGTTGGTCGCGGGGCGATACCGGCTCGACGCCACGATCGGCCAGGGCGGAATGGGGCGCGTATGGCGGGCGTTCGACGAAATCCTCGACCGCCAGGTCGCCGTGAAAGAGATGCGGATGGGAGATCTCGACGCCGAGGACAGCCGCATCCGCCGCGAACGCACCCTGCGCGAGGCGCGGGCGACGGCCCGGATCGACCATCCGAACGTGGTGCGCGTCCATGACGTGGTGGAGGAGTCCGACCGCCTCTGGATCGTGATGGAACTGGTGGACGCGCGCTCCCTGGAGCAACTCCTCATCGAGGACGGCCCGGTGGCCCCGCGTGAGGCGGCGCGGATCGGCCTGGGCCTGGTGGAGGCGCTGCGGGAGGTGCACGCGGTGGGAGTGCTGCACCGGGACATCAAGCCGGGGAACGTCCTGCTGGCCCGGACCGGCCGGGTGGTCCTGACCGACTTCGGCATCGCGGCGATCCAGGACGCGACGGCGCTGACGGTGGCGGGGATGCTGGTCGGCTCGCCGGACTACATGGCGCCGGAACGGGTGGGGGGACGCCCCCAGGGCCCCGCGTCGGACCTGTGGTCCCTCGGGGCGACGCTGTGCGCGGCGGTGGGGGGCCGGTCCCCGTTCGCCCGTGAGACGACCCTGGCGACGCTGCACGCGGTCCTGTACGAGGAGCCCGAACTCCCGCCCGAGGCGGGCCCGCTGGCTCCCGCCCTGTCGTCCCTCCTGGTCAAGGACCCCGCCCGCCGCCCGGACCTGGACGCCCTCGCGACGCTCCTGCTCCCGACGGCGGCTCCGCCGACGGTCCTGTCCCCGAGCCCGCATCCCCCCACGGTGGCGGTGTACGCGACCCCGCCGGAACCGCCGCGCCCGGCGCCGGGGGAGGGTGCGGGGCGGAGCCCCGAGGGGGGTGAAGCACCGGCGGACCAGCCTCCGCCCGCACCGGAGGCACCCCCACCGGGCCCGGGACACAGCCCCGAGCGGGGTTCGGGGGGCGAAGCCCCCGCGTGGGGGTTCCGGGGCCGGGCCCCGGGGAATCGGCCGCAGACCGGCCCCCGGACGTCCGCCCAGGGCTTAGGGGCCGGGTGGGGGATCCGCCGCCGTACCGCCCTCGCCGCCGCCCTCGCCGTCACCGCCGCAGCCGCGACCACCACCCTCGTCCTGACCACCACCCACCACCAGGACCACCCCGCCCCGGCCGCGACATCCACCCCCACCGTCGCGGGCACCTCCCGTCCCCCCGGCACCCGCAGCGAAACCGGTTTCGCCTGGGCGCCCCCCGCCGCGTGGACGCGGACCGCCAAGAGCCCCTCCAACATCCACTACCACGCCCCCGGCGGAAAACAGGAGATCGCCGCCTCGTACGCACTCGTACGCGGCGGCGATCTCCTCACCCAGTGGCAGCAGGCCGAACAGGGCTCCCACGACGTCCCGGGCTACCGCGCCATCCGGCTGGAGCGGACCACCTTCGACGGCCGGCCGGCCGTCGTCTGGGACTACTACTTCACTCAGGACGGCGCCCCCTGGAAGGCCCGCCAGACGGGCTTCGACGAGGGCGGCAAGTCGTACCAGCTCAACATCTGGTACCTCGCCGCCACCGAGGACGAAGCCCTGCGCACCTACTCCGCGGTGACCTCGTCCTTCACACCGCTCTGAGCGACGGCGCCGCGCCGGGTGAAGTCCCGTACCAGCGCGATGGCCACGACCACGGCCGCCACCAGCAGCGACAGCAGCACCTGCTTGCGCCCGGCGTCGTCCGTCAGCATGTACACCAGCACGAACGAGATCATCGCGATCGTCGCCCACGTGAGGTACGGGAAGAGCCACATCTTGACCGTCAGCTTCTCCGGCGTCTCGCGCAGGATGATCCCGCGCATCCGCAGCTGCGTGAAGCAGATGACCAGCCACACGAAGAGCGCGACCGCGCCCGAGGAGTTCAGCAGGAAGTCGAAGACG
This sequence comes from Streptomyces sp. NPDC031670, assembly GCF_055580545.1. Taxonomy (NCBI): domain Bacteria; kingdom Bacillati; phylum Actinomycetota; class Actinomycetes; order Kitasatosporales; family Streptomycetaceae; genus Streptomyces; species Streptomyces sp. NPDC031670. The sequence continues at coordinate 346,670 of NZ_JBVILC010000007.1, forward strand.
GTGTCGGGCCACTTGTAGTTGAAGAAGACCGCGACGAACCCGAAGAGGACCGAGCAGAGGATGGCCGCCTGCGGCACGCCCCGCGCGTTGGTACGGGCGAAGGCGCGCGGCGCGTCACCGCGCTGGCCGAGCGAGAAGGCCATACGGGAGGCCGTGTACAGGCCGGAGTTGAGACAGGACAGCACCGCGGTCAGCACGATCACGTTCATGATCTGCCCGGCGTGCGGGATGCCGATCGAGTTGAGCGCGGCGACGTACGAGCCGTCCTTGACGATCGCCGGGTCGTTCCACTTCAGCAGGGTGAGCACGACGAGGATCGAGCCGAGGTAGAAGACACCGATACGCCAGATCACGCTGTTGGTGGCCTTGGTGACGGCCCGCCGCGGGTCCTCGGACTCACCGGCGGCCAGCGTGACGATCTCGCTGCCCATGAAGGAGAAGACGACCATCAGCACACCGGTCAGGACGGCCCCGGCGCCCTTCGGCATGAATCCGCCGGCATCGGTCAGATGCGCGAACCCGTCTCCGGGGTTGTCCGAGCCGGGAAGTATGCCGAAGACGGCCAGCAGCCCGATGGCGACGAAGGCGCCGATGGCGACGACCTTGATCCCCGCGAACCAGAACTCGAACTCGCCGTACGAGGAGACGGAGACGAGGTTGGTGGCGGTCAGCACGATCATCACGATCAGTGCCCAGCCCCACTGCGGGACCGCCCCGACCCAGCCGTGCAGGATCTTCGCCCCGGCGGTCGCCTCGACGGCGAGCACCACGACCCAGAAGAACCAGTAGAGCCAGCCGATGGAGAAGCCGGCCCAGCGGCCGAGCGCCCGGTCGGCGTAGGCGGAGAACGAGCCGGAGGTCGGCCGTGCGGCGGCCATCTCGCCCAGCATGCGCATGACGAAGACGACCATCAGGCCGACGAGCGCGTACGAGAGCAGGATGGCGGGACCGGCGGCGGCGATGCCGGAGCTGGAGCCGACGAAGAGCCCGGCGCCGATGACACCGCCGATGGCGATCATCGACAGATGACGGTTCTTGAGACCGGCCTGGAGGCCGTTGGAGCCGTGCGGGGCGCCGACGACGGGGGAGTCGGGCGTTCCGGGATCGCCCGGTCGGCCGTCTTCCTTCGCAAGGGAGGGTTGCGAGGTCATGGACGAATCCTTAGGTCTAAGGGTCGCTCGGGTTACGAACCAACGCATTGAAGCCCGGTACTCCCAGGTACGGAAGGCCTGACTCCGAATCGTGATGAGGGGCACAACGGCACAAGCCGGGAGGAACAAGGTCATCGGGCGCCGTGGCGGGGGCCCTCACCCCGATGAACCCTGCCCGGCGGATCGCATGCCACACTCGGGGGCATGCGCGTGTACCTCGGTTCAGACCATGCCGGATACGAACTCAAGAACCACCTGGTCGAGTGGCTCCAGGCCCATGGCCACGAGGCCGTCGACTGCGGTCCCCACATCTACGACGCCCAGGACGACTACCCGCCGTTCTGTCTCCGCGCCGCCGAGAAGACGGCCGCGGACCCGGACTCGCTGGGCATCGTGATCGGCGGCTCCGGCAACGGTGAGCAGATCGCCGCGAACAAGGTGAAGGGCGTACGGGCGGCCCTGGCCTGGAGCGAGCAGACGGCGGCGCTGGGCCGTGAGCACAACAACGCGAACGTGATCTCCATCGGTGGGCGGATGCACACCCGGGAGGAGGCGACCAAGTTCGTGGAGGTGTTCCTCAGCACGCCGTACTCGGACGAGGAGCGCCACACGCGCCGTATCGAGATGCTGTCCGCGTACGAGACGACGGGCGAGCTCCCGCCGATCCCCGCGCACCACCCGCAGCAGGGCTGACCCGGCCCGATGCCCGAGGGCCATACGATCCACCGGCTGGCCGCCGACCACTGGGAGCGGTTCGGCGGCCGTCGCGTGCGCGCGTCGAGCCCGCAGGGGAAGTTCTCGGACGGGGCGGCCCTCGCCGACGGCCAGGTGCTGACGTCCGCCGAGGCGCACGGCAAACACCTCTTCCTGGGCTTCGGCGGGGTGGGCTGGGTCCACGTCCACCTGGGCCTGTTCGGGAAGTACGCGCTGGGCGACGGCCCGCCGCCCCCGCCGACGGAGACGATCCGTCTGCGCCTCACCGACGCCACCGGCTACGCGGACCTGCGCGGCCCCACGACCTGCGCGCTGATCACCGACCCCGAGAAGCGGGCGATACACGACCGCCTGGGGCCGGACCCGCTGCGCCCCCACGACGACGGCGAGAAGGCGTGGTCGCGGATCTCGCGGAGCCGGACGACGATCGCGGCGCTCTTGATGGACCAGAAGGTGATCGCCGGGGTCGGGAACGTGTACCGGGCGGAGGTCCTGTTCCGCCACGGGGTGGACCCCTACCGGGCAGGCCGTGACGTGCTGCGTTCCGAGTGGGACGCGATCTGGGCGGATCTGGTGGCGCTGATGCGGGAGGGGGTGCGGCTGAACCGCATCGACACGGTGCGTCCGGAGCACACCCCCGAGGCGATGGGACGACCGCCGAGGGTGGACGACCACGGGGGCGAGGTGTACGTGTACCGGCGGGCGCACCTGCCGTGCCACGTGTGCGGGACGGAGATCCGCACGGCGGACCTGGCGGCACGGAACCTGTTCTGGTGCCCCGGCTGCCAGACCGCCTGACTCAGCCCACCGCCAGAATCAGAACCCGTGCGGCAGCCACGGCGCCACCGGTGTCGTGAACGCCACCGACGCCTCCCGCAGGGCCCCCTCCCGCACCTCCCTGACGTGCCCGGCCGCCGCGAGCGAGCCGAGGGACGGGCCGCCCAGGTACGCCGCGCCCAACTCCCGTACGGACAGCGCCACATCGGCCGCGTCCGTCGTGCGCGAGCACACCGCCCCCTTGGTGTCCCCGCTCAGCCGCCACCGCCCCGCGTTCCACCCGCAGAACGCGTCCGACACCTCGAACACCACGTCCACCGGCGCGGAGTACGTCCGGGACGCCAGCGCCGCCCCGACGTCCACCGGCCGTACGTACATCCCGTCCCGCACCCGCGCCCCGCACCGCCGCACATCGGAGACGAGGTGCAGCAGCGGGTCGTCCACCGGACGGTTGCCCGCCTTCACCGTCGACATCAGGTCGATGCCGCAGAGGAACCGCCACAGCGCGGCGTACGCGGCCGGATCGTCCGCGCCGATGTCCCGCAGCGTCACTGTCCCCTTGGGTCCCGCCGCGTCCCACACCGGCTTGGTGTGGAAGCGGACGTACCCGACGGCCTCCCCGTCCCGCGAGGCGAGCACGCACTGCGCCGGCGACGCCCCGTCCCGCGCTCCCGCCGGGTCGAGCAGCGGATGCCGCTCCCAGCCCGGCGTACGCAGGAACCGGCCCGCGCGCTTACCCGCCGCGCGCCCGTAGACCTCCTCGCACACCGAAGCCGCCTCGGCGACCGGCACGTACCGCAGGGTCACGTCGTCCCCGCCGCCGGGGACCTCCACCCGCACCCGCGAGGAGTCGATCTCCAGCGCCAGCTGCTGGGTGGCGAGGCCGAACCCGAACCGGCCGTAGATGCCCGGCTCGGACGCCGTGAGCACGGCGAGCGACAGGCCCTCCTCGCGCACCACGTCGAGCTGCGCCCGCATCAGCGACCGGAGGATCCCCCTGCGCCGGTGCGTCGCCGCGACGCCCACCGCGCTGATCGCCCCGGTCGGCACGAACCCGCCCCCCGGGACCTCCACCGAGAGCGCGAAGGTCTGCGTCGTCCCGACGACGCGCGCCCCCTCGTACGCCGCCAGACACCGCTTCCGATCGATCACGGTGTCCCAGAACGCCTCCAGCTCCGGCTCCTCCGGGACAGCCCCGAACACCCGCTCCACCGCCGTGTACCACTCGTCGAAGTCGGCCGGGTCCAGTACACGTACATCCACAGTCATACGCCATGACTACCAGCGCGTATGACATCCGGTCGACCCGATTTCGAACGCATTGCCACAGGGGGTCCCCCTGCGCACGCGCGCGTTCGCTGGATAGGGTCACCGGCAATGGCACGTCGCGTGGGAGCGGATTCGTTCAGTGCCCGATGGCGCAAGTCCGCGCACCGGGCACGCATCGCGCTGCGCAAATCGGGAGTCGACTACTTCCGCGGCGACGGCTCGGACTGGATCGCCCTCGTGGGCCTCCTCCTCACCGTGCCCGCGATCGCCGGCGCCACACTCGCCTCACCGGTCTGGTGCGCCCCCAGCGCTCTCACCCTCCCCATCGTCGCGGGCGGCGTCCTGCTCCGCCCCGCCAGCCTGCTCGGTCTGTACGCCGCCGCCGCCCTCGCGCTGATCGTGGAATCCGTCCAGCTCGGCCCGTATACCGAGGGCCCCGCCCGGGTCACCCCCGGCACGGTCCTGGTGGTCGCCGCGTGCGGCCTCTTCGGGCTGCTCATCGCCCAGTTCCGGGCCCGCGTCGGCGTGCCCTGGCGGCGCGGCGGCACCATGCTCTTCGACCTGCGTGAACGTATCCGCGTGCAGTCCGCGCTGCCGCGGCTGCCGCGCGGCTGGCACCGCGAGATGGCGCTGCGCCCGGCCGGCGGCCAGTCCTTCTCCGGCGACTTCGTCGTGGCCGCCCGGACCAACGGCAACCGCACCCTCGAAGTCGTCCTCACCGACGTCTCCGGCAAGGGCATGGACGCCGGCTCGCGCGCGCTGCTCCTGTCCGGCGCGTTCGGCGGCCTCCTCGGCTCGCTCCCGCCGCACGGCTTCCTGCCGGCCGCCAACGGCTATCTGCTCCGGCAGAACTGGGACGAGGGGTTCGCCACCTCCATCCACCTCGTCCTGGACCTGGACTCCGGCGACTACGAGCTGCTCTCCGCCGGACACCTCCCCGCGCTCCACCTCCAGGCGGGCTCCGGCCGCTGGCGCGAGGTGTCGGGGGAGGGGCCGCTGCTCGGGGTGTACGACAGGGCCGAGTTCCACCCCGTGAAGGGCTCACTCGGGCCCGGCGACGTCCTGATGCTGTTCACGGACGGACTCGTCGAGACGGCCGAACGCGACATCGCGGAGGGCATCGACCGCCTCACGGGCGAGGCCGACCGCTATGTCACGACCGGCTTCGAGGGCGCGGCCTGGCATCTGATCGAGGCGGTCGCGAAGGACGTCAACGACGACCGCGCCCTGCTCCTGATCAGACGGGACGCATGAGGTCGCCCGTCATGGACGGGCCGGCTCCAGCACGGGGGTAGGGCTTTCCCCACCCCCGGTCCGCCGGGAGCCGCCATGGTCCCCGACCTGCCTCGATCCGTAGCTTCGACGTATCGGAAACGTACGGACGAGGAGAGGCCGAAGACGATGGCACTGCGACGGAGCAAGCGGCGGGCAACACCGGTCGAGGGCGCCGAGGGCGACCCCGGCTGGGCCGTCGAGCTGCGCGGGGTGCGGCGTCAGTACGGGCGCGGCGGCTCGGCCGTGCACGCCCTGCGGGGCATCGACATCCGGCTCCGGCGCGGCAGCTTCACGGCGGTGATGGGGCCCTCCGGCTCGGGCAAGTCGACGTTCCTCCAGTGCGCGGCGGGGCTCGACCGGCCCACCGACGGGTCGGTGCGGCTCGGCGGGACCGAGATCACCGGGATGAGCGAGAACAGGCTGACCGAACTGCGCCGGGCCCGCCTCGGCTTCGTCTTCCAGGCCTTCAACCTGCTGCCGTCGCTGACGGTCGAGCAGAACGTGGTGCTGCCGATGCGGCTCGCGGGGCGGCGCCCGGACCGGCGCCGGGCCGAGGAACTGCTCGGGCAGGTGGGCCTCGCGGGCAAGGGCCGGCGACGGCCCGGCGAGCTCTCCGGCGGGCAGCAGCAGCGCGTGGCGATCGCCCGCGCGCTGGTGACCCGCCCGGACGTGGTCTTCGCGGACGAGCCCACGGGCGCCCTGGACACCACGACGGCCACCGAGGTGCTGACCCTGCTGCGGACGGCCGTGGACGGCATGGGCGCGACCGTCGTCATGGTCACCCACGACCCCGGCGCCGCCGCCTACGCCGACCAGGTCCTCTTCCTCGCGGACGGATCGATCGTCGACGCGCTCACCCGCGCCTCGGCGGCGGACATCACCTCCCGGATGCGCACCCTGACCGCCCGGCCCACCCCCGCCCACGCCGGAACGGCGGCCTGATGCGCGGCAACGGCCTCGCCCGCGCGGCGCTCCGCTTCAAGCCCTCCGCGTTCGCCGGGACGTTCATCGCCCTGTTCATGGCCGCGATGATCGTCTCCGCGTGCGGCATCCTCCTGGAGACCGGCGTGCGTGCCTCCGTCCCGGCCGAGCGGTACGCGGGTGCCCCCGTCGTCGCCGCCGCCGACCAGCGGGCCCACTACACCAGCGGCAGCGGCGAGAACCGGGAGACCGAGTCCGTCGCGCTGCCCGACAAGGCCCGCCTCGACGCCGCCCTCACCGCCCGCGCGGCCTCGGCCCCCGGCGCAGCCGCCGCCATCGCGGACGTCTCCTTTCCCGTACGCGTGGGACAGACGCGCGGCACCGCCCACGGGTGGGGCTCGACCGCCTTCACCGGTACGAAGCTCACCTCCGGCACCCCGCCCCGTACCGGCCAGGTGGTGACGGGGGACGGCACGGGAGTCGGACAGCGCGTGAGCGTCGACACCCCGTCCGGTAACCGGCAGTTCACGGTGTCCGGCACCACCAGCAGCCCCGGCACAGTGTGGTTCGCCGACACCCAGGCCCTCGCCCTCTCCGGACACCCCGGCAAGGCCGACGCCATCGCGGTGCTGCCCTGGCCGGGCGTCAGCGCCTCCGCGCTCGCCACCCGGGTCGCCCAGCGGCTCGGGGACGCCGCCGAGGTCCACACCGGCGACGACCGGGGCGCCGTCGAGACCCCGGGTCTGGCCTACGCCAAGGAGATGCTGACCGCGCTCGGCGGCTCCTTCGGCGGCATGGCCACGGCCGTCGCCGTCTTCACCGCCGCCGGGACCGTCACCCTCTCGGTCGGCCAGCGCCGCCGCGAGTACGCCCTGCTGCGCGCCATCGGCGCCACCCCGCGCCAGATCCGGCGCACCATCGCCACCGAGACCCTGCTCGTCGCCCCGCTCGCGGGGGCGCTCGGCTGTCTGCCGGGCGTGGCGCTGGCGACCTGGTGGTTCGGCCAGCTCCGCGACAAGGGCGCGGTCCCGCGGGCCGTGGAGCTCTCGGTGTCGTGGATCCCGCTGGCGGCGGCGGCCGGCGCGGCCGTGCTGACCTCCTTGCTCTCCGGTTACCTGGCGGCCCGCCGCCCCTCGCGCGTCAAGCCCGGCGAGGCCCTGCGGGACGCGTCGGTGGAGCGGTTGCGGGCCGGCTGGATCCGCACCCCGCTCGGGGTTGCGGCCCTGGGCGGCGGCATCGCGCTCTCGGGTGTGGCCGCCGCCGAGAAGGGCGAGGACGCCGCCAACGCGGCCCTGGGCGTCGTCATGCTGTTCATGCTGGCGGTGGCGCTGCTCGGCCCGCTGATCGCCCGCGCCTGCGCGGGACTGTTCGGGCTGCCGCTGCGCGCGGCGGGCGCCCCGGCCTCGCTCGCGGCGGCCAACTCCCGTACCAACGCCCGCCGGCTGGCCTCCGCGATCACCCCGATCGTGCTGGCGATGGCGTTCTCCTCCACCCTCGTCTTCCTGCACACCAGCGAGGACCGTGTCGCCGGGAAGCAGCAGCGGGCGGGCCTCGTCGCGGACCGGGTGGTCACCGGCCCGGACGGCCTGGCCACGGACGCCGTGGCGCGGGCGAAGGCGACCCCGGGCGTCGCCACGGCGGTGGGCCTGACCCGTACGTCCGTGCTGGTCCACTCCGGCGGCGCCCTCCAGTCCGCCACCACCCAGGGCTTCACCGGCACCGGCGCCGACCTGGCCCGCGTCCAGGACCCGGGCGTGCGCACGGGCTCCCTGGACGCCCTGCGGCCCGGCACGGTCGCCCTCGACCAGGCCCTCGCCGACGACCTGGGGACCCGAGTGGGCCGGCGCGTCGCCCTCGTCCTGCCCGACGGCGCCAAGGCCTCCCCGACGGTCGTGGCCACGTACGCGAGGGGCCTGGGCCTGTCCCGGGTGACCCTCCCGCAGAGCGACCTGGCGCCCCACACCACCACCGTGCGCGCCCCCACGGAACTCCTCCTCAAGGGCCCTGTCCGCGCCGCCGCGCTGGCACCGCTCGGCACGGTCACGGACGCGGCGGGCTACGCCACGGCCAAGAGCCTGGACCGCGAGCTGAACGCCTGGGCCAACACCACCATGGCGGCGGTCCTCGGCGGCTTCGCGGCCATCGCGGCGGCGAACACGCTGGTCATGACCGTGCTGGACCGCCGCCGCGAGCTCGGCACCCTGCGCCTGATCGGCACCACCCGCCGCCAGGTGCTGGGCATGATCCGCTGGGAGGCGCTGCTGGTGACCTCGGCGGGGCTGGTGCTCGGCACGGCGATCGCGCTGGCCACCCTCTTCCCGATGACCAACGGCCTGACCGGCGAGAACCCGTACATCCCGCCCGTCCTGTACGGCTCGTTCGCCGCCGGAATCCTGGGCCTGGGCCTCGCCTGCACGGCGCTCCCGGCGCGGGCGGCCCTACGCTGAACCGCATGCTCACACTCCCCGAGGTCGAGGCCGTCGCCCGGGCGGCCCACGCCGCCCAGACCGACAAGGCGGGCCGCCCCTACACCGAACACCTGGCGGCCGTGGCCGAGGGCGTACGCGCGCGGGGCGGCAGCGAGGCGCAGATCGCGGCGGCCTGGCTGCACGACGCGGTGGAGGACGGGGCCCTGCCGCCGGGCTGGCTGGAGGAGACGGAACTCGCGCCCGGGGTGCGGGAGATGGTGAGGGCGCTCACCAAGGAGCCCGGCGAGGACCTTCGGGCCTACACGGCCAGGATCCTCGCCACCCCGGGCGCGCTGCTGGTCAAGGAGGCGGACCTGGCCCACAACGCGGACCCGGCCCGCCTCGCCGCCCTCGACCCGGCGACCCGGTCCCGCCTCACCCGCAAGTACGCCACCGCCCGCGCCCTCCTGGAACTCCCGGACCCGCACGCACGTTTGGGGTGATGCATACCTTGGCTATGTGTCAGGCGGCAGGACCTGGAGGGGTGTTGGTGGCACGATGGACCCTGCGGGGTGTGCTCGGCGGCACACTCCGGGCCGGCAAGGCGGACCGACCAAGGGTGTGATCAGTTGTGGCCATTTCACTGTCTGTGGTGCTGCTGTTGGCGATCGTCCTCGTGGTGATGATCCGCGGCGGCTCCATCAAGACCGGCCCGGCCATAGTCGCCGCGCTCTTCGGTTTCTTCATGGCGTCGACCGGAATGGCGCCGTCGATACAGCGCTTCCTGAACTCGCTCGCGGACACGATCAACCAGATCAAGTTCTGAGCCGGCCGTCCGGGCCCGGGACCCGGGAAACACCTCGGGCCCGGTGACCTGGTCACCGGGCCCGAGGGCTGTGGAGCGGGCGACGGGAATCGAACCCGCGTAGCTAGTTTGGAAGACTAGGGCTCTACCATTGAGCTACGCCCGCGTGCGCCGCGCCGCAGGTCGGGAACGACCGCGGCACGAAGAGCATCGTAGCGGGTCACCCCCCGCGCGCGCACACCGCGTCCGGCCGCGCGGCCCGCCGTGGAAAGCGGCCTACGGATTCCTCGCGGGCATGTACCCTACGTGTCGCACCGACGGGGTGTGGCGCAGCTTGGTAGCGCGTCCGCTTTGGGAGCGGAAGGCCGTGGGTTCAAATCCCGCCACCCCGACCAGCGCCTCGCACGATCTTCCGAGTGCGCCTTACACGATTCCCGCGCACAAGATCACATTGTGGGTGGCATCCCGCTTGCGGTTACTATGCAAGCTGCGTGCCCGTGTGTCTGATGAATCCGATGAACCGGGCCCGATCCGCCCGCGGCCGTCGGCCACCGGGTAGAACCCCCCAGAAGTCAGCCACAAGGAGACCGAACCGTGAAGAGCGCCGTGGAGACCCTGAACCCGACCCGGGTTCGGCTCACTGTCGAGGTGCCCTTCGAGGAGCTCAAGGACAGCCTCGACGCGGCGTACAAGAAGATCAACCAGCAGGTCACGGTCAAGGGCTTCCGCAAGGGCAAGATCCCGGCCCGCGTCATCGACCAGCGGTTCGGCCGTGGTGCTGTGCTGGAGGAGGCCGTCAACGACGCCCTCCCGAAGTTCTACACCGAGGCGGTCAACGAGGCCGAGCTGAACCCGCTCGGCCAGCCCGAGGTCGACATCACGGAGCTGAAGGACGGCGAGACGCTGAACTTCACCGCCGAGGTCGACATCCGTCCGACGATCGAGATCCCGGACTACTCGGGCATCGAGGTGACCGTCGACGCCGTCGAGGTCTCCGAGGAGGACGTCGAGAAGGCCGTCTCCGACCTGCGTGAGCGCTTCGCCTCGACCTCCCCGGTCGAGCGCGCCGCCCAGGACGGCGACGTCGTGACGATCGACCTGGAGGCCAAGGTCGACGGCGAGGTCCTGGAGGACGGCGTCGCCGAGGGTGTCTCGTACACCATCGGTTCCGGCGAGCTCCTCGACGGCATCGACGAGGCCGTCAAGGGCCTGGAGGCCGGTGGCGAGGCCACCTTCACCTCCCAGCTCAAGGGCGGCTCGGCCGAGGGCAAGGACGCCGAGGTCACCGTCAAGGTCACCCAGGTCGCCGCGCGTGAACTGCCGGAGCTGGACGACGACTTCGCGCAGCTCGCCTCGGAGTTCGACACCCTCGACGAGCTCAAGGCCGACAGCCGCAAGCGCCTCGAGAACATGAAGCAGTTCGACCAGGCCACCCAGGCCCAGGAGCGCGTGCTCGACGAGCTGCTGAAGATCACCGAGGTGCCGATCCCCGAGAAGCTCCTCGCGGACGAGATCCAGACGCGCAAGCACAACCTGGAGCACCACCAGCTCGGCCAGATGGGCCTCGACCTCGCCAAGTACTTGGAGATCCAGGGCAAGACGCAGGAAGAGTTCGACGCCGAGACCGAGGAAGCGGCCGTCAAGGGCATCAAGACGCAGTTCATCCTCGACGAGCTCGTCAACAAGGAGAAGCTGAACGTCAACCAGGAGGAGCTCACCGAGCACCTGGTGCGCCGTGCCGCCTCCTCCGGCATGTCCCCCGACCAGTTCGCCCAGGCCGTCGTCGAGGGCGGCCAGGTGCCGATGCTCGTCGGCGAGGTCGCCCGCGGCAAGGCGCTGGCCGTGGTCGTCGAGTCCGCCAAGGTGGTCGACACCAACGGTGAGGTCGTCGACCTGGAGGACGACGAGGACGAGGCCGCCGAGGCCGCCGAGGCCGGCGAGGCCGGCGAGACGGAGGCCGTGGAGGCCGCCGCCGACGCCGACGCCGAGGAGAAGACCGAGGCCTGAGCCTCGGCCGGACCTCGTACGGCAGGCACCGCCTGACCACGTACGACGTACGTACGGAGGGGCCCGTGACGCAGCCGCGTCCGGGCCCTTCCGCGTACCCGCGCCGCAGCCGCCCGGGCCCCTCCCGTGGCCGGATCCGCACGGCCCCGCGCTTCAACCACCTTGCGCTCCGAGCGAACAGTTCGGGAACCGGGATGGCGTTGTCCTACCTGCGCGTTAGGGTCCATGAATACGGGGGTGGAGTCAGCCGGTGACGAGTCGGCCCCGAAGGCCCCGCCCTCTGAACGAAGACGCTGAGACGGTTGAAGCCGTCAGAGACGAGCAGGTGGATACGTGACGAATCTGATGCCTTACGCCGCCGGCGAGCCGTCCCTCGGTGGTGGCCTCGGCGACCATGTCTACAACCGGCTGCTCAACGAGCGCATCATCTTCCTCGGCCAGCAGGTCGACGACGACATCGCGAACAAGATCACGGCGCAGCTGCTCCTCCTGGCCGCCGAGCCGGAGAAGGACATCTACCTCTACATCAACAGCCCCGGCGGCTCGGTGACGGCCGGCATGGCGATCTACGACACCATGCAGTACATCCCGAACGACGTGGTCACGATCGGTATGGGCATGGCGGCCTCGATGGGCCAGTTCCTGCTCACCGGCGGCGCCGCCGGCAAGCGCTTCGCCCTGCCGAACACCGACATCCTGATGCACCAGGGCTCCGCCGGCATCGGCGGCACCGCCTCGGACATCAAGATCCAGGCCGAGTACCTGCTGCGTACGAAGACGCGCATGGCGGAGATCACCGCCCGCCACTCGGGCCAGACGGTCGAGACGATCATCCGCGACGGCGACCGCGACCGCTGGTACACGGCGGAGGAGGCCAAGGAGTACGGCCTCATCGACGACATCATGGCCCACGCGGCCGGTGTTCCGGGCGGCGGCGGCACCGGGGCCTGAGCCCCGTCCCCCGGCTCCGAGCGAGCCGGGGACCCCAGCCCCGGCCCCGAAGCCCCCGAGCCCCCCGAACGCCACCAGGATGGTGAACCCCGACATGCAGAACAACCTCTCCGCAAGCGGCCTCTACACCGGCCCGCAGGTGGACAACCGCTACATCGTGCCGCGCTTCGTCGAGCGCACCTCGCAGGGCGTGCGCGAGTACGACCCGTACGCGAAGCTGTTCGAGGAGCGCGTGATCTTCCTCGGCGTGCAGATCGACGACGCCTCCGCCAACGACGTCATGGCGCAGCTGCTGTGCCTGGAGTCGATGGACCCGGACCGCGACATCTCGATCTACATCAACAGCCCCGGCGGCTCGTTCACGGCCCTGACGGCCATCTACGACACGATGCAGTTCGTGAAGCCCGACATCCAGACCGTCTGCATGGGCCAGGCGGCCTCCGCCGCCGCCGTGCTGCTCGCCGCGGGCACCCCCGGCAAGCGCATGGCCCTGCCGAACGCGCGCGTGCTGATCCACCAGCCGTCCTCGCAGACCGGCCGCGAGCAGCTCTCCGACCTGGAGATCGCGGCCAACGAGATCCTGCGCATGCGCAGCCAGCTGGAGGAGATGCTCGCCAAGCACTCCACCACGCCCATCGAGAAGATCCGGGACGACATCGAGCGGGACAAGATCCTCACCGCCGAGGACGCCCTGGCGTACGGCCTGGTCGACCAGATCGTGTCGACCCGGAAGACGACGTCGGCCGCGGCTGCCTGACGCAGCCGGAAGCCCCTGGCGCGGCGCACCCGACGGTCCCCGTCGAAGTGAACCGCGCCAAGGGGGGCCCGAACGGGGGGCCAGGCAAGGTACCGTCGGATATGAGGCACCAGGAGCCGCTGAACGTGGCGTCTCCCAGGCGAAGGGGAAGCACCTCGTGGCACGCATCGGTGATGGCGGCGACCTGCTCAAGTGCTCGTTCTGCGGCAAGAGCCAGAAGCAGGTGAAGAAGCTCATCGCAGGCCCCGGTGTGTACATCTGCGACGAGTGCATCGATCTCTGCAACGAGATCATCGAGGAGGAACTCGCGGAGTCCTCCGAGGTGCGGTGGGAGGAACTGCCCAAGCCGCGCGAGATCTACGAGTTCCTGGAGAGCTACGTGGTGGGCCAGGAGCCCGCCAAGAAGGCGCTCTCCGTAGCGGTCTACAACCACTACAAGCGCGTCCAGGCCGGCGAGAACGGCGGCGCGCAGGGCCGTGACGACGCCATCGAGCTGGCGAAGTCCAACATCCTGCTGCTCGGCCCCACCGGCTCGGGCAAGACCCTCCTCGCGCAGACCCTCGCCCGGATGCTGAACGTCCCGTTCGCCATCGCGGACGCGACGGCGCTGACGGAGGCGGGGTACGTGGGCGAGGACGTCGAGAACATCCTGCTCAAGCTCATCCAGGCCGCCGACTACGACGTCAAGAAGGCCGAGACGGGCATCATCTACATCGACGAGATCGACAAGGTCGCCCGGAAGAGCGAAAACCCGTCGATCACGCGCGATGTCTCCGGCGAGGGCGTCCAGCAGGCCCTGCTCAAGATCCTGGAGGGCACCACGGCCTCGGTGCCGCCCCAGGGCGGGCGCAAGCACCCCCACCAGGAGTTCATCCAGATCGACACGACGAACGTGCTGTTCATCGTGGGCGGTGCCTTCGCGGGCCTGGAGAAGATCATCGAGTCCCGGGCCGGCGCGAAGGGCATCGGCTTCGGCGCGACGATCCGCTCCAAGCGGGAGATCGAGGCGAGCGACCAGTTCCAGGAGGTCATGCCGGAGGACCTGGTGAAGTTCGGGATGATCCCCGAGTTCATCGGCCGCCTCCCCGTCCTGACCTCCGTCCACAACCTGGACCGCGAGGCGCTCCTCCAGATCCTGGTCGAGCCGCGCAACGCGCTGGTCAAGCAGTACCAGCGCCTGTTCGAACTCGACGGCGTGGAGCTGGACTTCGACCGCCCCGCCCTGGAGGCCATCGCCGACCAGGCGATCCTGCGCGGCACCGGGGCGCGCGGTCTGCGCGCGATCATGGAGGAAGTCCTGATGTCGGTGATGTACGAGGTCCCGTCCCGCAAGGACGTGGCCCGCGTCGTCATCACGTCGGACGTGGTCCACAACAACGTCAACCCGACGCTGGTCCCGCGCGAGCCGCGCATCGTGAAGAACGACGGGCGGCACGAGAAGAGCGCGTAGCGCTCGGAGTACGTACGGGAAGGGCGCCCGGCCGGTTGGAGACCCAACCGGCCGGGCGCCCTGGTGTTCCCGCGGCGACGCGCGGCTACTTCTTCACGCGCGCGGTGTTGTAGAGCTTCGCGGCGAGATCGGCGACCTGGTCGGTGGGCATGGCCGCGCCGCCGGTGCCCAGGATCTGCGCCACGTCGACGTTCTCGACGACGCCAACGGTGCTGTAGTCGGCCCAGATGCAGACCGGGACCTCGAAGGTCTTCAGTCCCTGGCTGGTCGCGGCCGGCTTGGTGTTGGTGAACTTGACGTTCTGGCACTTCATGAGAGCGCCCGAGAAGCCGGCGGGCTTGACTGCCTTCGGGCTGCCGATCAGCTCGGCCTTCAGACCGTCGTCGCTGCCCTTCTTCTTGTCCTCGTCGCTGCCCTGCTGCATCTTCGCGAATGCGGCGTCGAGAGTCTTCGACGGGTCGCTGATCTCGCCGTAGACACCCTTGAGCATCAGCATCTTCCCGGCCATCGGGTTCTTGGGGTCACCGGCCTTGTACTGGGCGCTCACCTGCGCGGGGTCCTTGATCCCCATGGCCTCGGACTTCGACTTGTCCTTGGCCGTGAACTCGTTGTCGGCCGAGGACGACGGGGCCTTCTGGTACTCGCCGACCGCATCGGGCGCGACCAGCTTGTAACCCTTGGTGCTCGCCGACACGTCGCTGTTGTCGCCGCCCGAGCCCTTCGTCATGAAGTACACGCCACCCCCGACCGCCGCGATCGCGACCACGGCGGCCGTGATGATCAGGCCCGTCTTCTTCTTGGCCGGGGCGGGCGGCGGCGGCATCGGGGCGCCGTACGGCGGCTGCTGGCCGTACTGGGGCTGCTGGGTCGGGTAGCCGTAGCCCTGCTGCGGCGGGACGCCCTGCGGGGGCTGCTGCGGGTAGCCGTAGCCGGGCTGGGGCTGGCCGTAGGGCTGCTGAGGCGGCTGCTGACCGTACGGGCCGGGCTGCTGGGGCTGGCCGCCGTACGGGCCCGGCTGGTTGTAGCTCATTGCTGGTGTTCCCCCTAGGGATGCTTATCCGATCCCGACATCCTCGCGGACGGCCCGCCCACACACCGCATCGGGGGGCCGACCGTTACCAAAGATTCCCGTTTCAGTACCGGCCGGTGACACCCCTAAACTGACCCCGTGACCGAGAACACTCAGCAGCAGAATCCAGCGCCCACGACCGAACTGCCGACCCAGTACGCGCCGGCCCAGGTAGAGGGGGAGCTGTATGAGCGCTGGGTGGAGCGCGGTTACTTCGAGGCGGACGCCAAGAGCGACAAGCCTCCGTACACCATCGTCATCCCGCCGCCCAACGTCACCGGCAGCCTGCACCTGGGCCACGCCTTCGAGCACACGCTGATCGACGCCCTCACCCGCCGCAAGCGCATGCAGGGCTACGAGACGCTGTGGCAGCCGGGCATGGACCACGCGGGCATCGCCACCCAGAACGTCGTCGAGCGTGAGCTCGCGAAGGAGGGCAAGTCCCGTCACGACCTCGGCCGGGAGGCGTTCATCGAGCGCGTCTGGCAGTGGAAGAGCGAGTCCGGTGGCCAGATCTCCGGCCAGATGCGCCGCCTCGGTGACGGTGTCGACTGGTCGCGTGAGCGGTTCACCATGGACGAGGGCCTGTCCGAGGCCGTCCAGACCATCTTCAAGAAGCTCTACGACGACGAGCTGATCTACCGCGCCGAGCGCATCATCAACTGGTGCCCGCGCTGTCTGACGGCGATCTCGGACATCGAGGTCGAGTACCAGGACGACGACGGCGAGCTCGTCTCCATCCGGTACGGGGACGGGGACGCGTCCATCGTCGTCGCCACCACCCGCGCCGAGACGATGCTCGGTGACACGGCCGTCGCGGTCCACCCCGAGGACGAGCGGTACAAGCACCTCGTCGGTACCGAGATCGAGCTGCCGCTCACCGGCCGCCGTATCCCGGTCGTCGCGGACGAGCACGTCGACCCCGAGTTCGGCACCGGCGCCGTCAAGGTGACCCCGGCGCACGACCCGAACGACTTCGAGATCGGCCAGCGCCACGGCCTGCCCAACCTCGCCGTCATGGACGAGCACGCGGTCATCACCGTCCACGGCCCCTTCCAGGGCCTGGACCGGCTGGAGGCCCGCTCCGCCATCGTCGCCGCGCTGCGCGCCGACGGCCGGATCGTCGCCGAGAAGCGCCCGTACACCCACTCGGTCGGCCACTGCTCGCGCTGCAAGACCACCATCGAGCCGCGTCTGTCGATGCAGTGGTGGGTCAAGGTCGGCCCGCTCGCGAAGGCCGCCGGTGACGCGGTCCGCGACGGCAAGGTCAAGATCCACCCGCAGGAGATGGAGAAGCGGTACTTCGACTGGGTCGACAACCTCCACGACTGGTGCATCTCGCGCCAGCTGTGGTGGGGCCACCGCATCCCCGTCTGGTACGGCCCGAACGGCGAGATCGTCTGCGTCGGCCCGGACGAGCAGCCTCCGACGGGCGAGGGCTGGCGCCAGGACACCGACGTCCTGGACACCTGGTTCTCCTCGGGTCTGTGGCCCTTCTCCACCCTGGGCTGGCCGCAGCAGACCGAGAGCCTCGCGAAGTTCTACCCGAACTCCGTCCTGGTCACCGGCTACGACATCCTCTTCTTCTGGGTCGCCCGGATGATGATGTTCGGTCTGTACGCGATGGACGGCACCCCGCCGTTCCACACCATCGCCCTGCACGGCATGGTCCGCGACCAGTTCGGCAAGAAGATGTCGAAGTCCTTCGGCAACGCGGTCAACCCGCTCGACTGGATGGACACGTACGGCTCCGACGCCGTCCGCTTCACCCTGGCGCGCGGCGCCAACCCGGGCGTCGACGTCCCGATCGGCGAGGACTGGGTCCAGGCGTCCCGCAACTTCGCCAACAAGATCTGGAACGCGACGCGCTTCGCGCTGATGAACGGCGCCACCGTCGAGGGCGAACTGCCGCCCGTCGAGCAGCTGTCGGCGGTCGACCGCTGGATCCTGTCGCGGCTCAACAAGACCGTGGCCGAGGTCGACGGCCTCTACGAGGACTACCAGTTCTCGAAGCTGTCCGAGGCCCTCTACCACTTCGCGTGGGACGAGGTCTTCGACTGGTACGTCGAGCTGTCGAAGACGACCTTCTTCGCGGGTGGCGAGCCGGCGAAGGTCTCCGGGCGGGTCCTGGGCGAGGTCCTGGACGTCACCCTGCGTCTGCTGCACCCCGTCGTCCCCTTCGTCACCGACACCCTGTGGACGACGCTGACGGGCGGCGAGTCGCTCGTCATCGCCGACTGGCCGAGCGACAGCGGCTTCCGCGACGAGGCCGCCGAGCGCGAGATCGAGCTCGTCCAGCAGGTCGTCACCGAGGTGCGGCGGTTCCGCTCGGACCAGGGGCTCCAGCCGGGGCAGAAGGTCCCGGCCGAGCTGACCCTGGACGGTACGGCGCTGGCCCCGCACGAGGCGGCCATCCGTCAGCTGCTCCGCCTCCAGCCGGCCGGTGAGGGCTTCCACGCCACCGCCTCGCTGCCGGTCGCGGGTGCGACCGTGGCGCTGGACCTGTCCGGCACGATCGACGTCGAGGCCGAGCGCAAGCGCCTGGCCAAGGACCTCGCGGCGGCCGAGAAGGAGAAGGCGCAGGCCAACGGCAAGCTCGGCAACGAGGCGTTCCTGGGGAAGGCGCCGGACAACGTGGTCGACAAGATCCGTACGCGGCTGGCCAAGGCCGAGGCCGATATCGAGCGGATCACGGCGCAGCTGGGGAGTCTGCCGCAGGCGTAGCGAGGGCTGTGTGCTGTGGAGGGGCCCCGGACCGTCTTACGGTCCCGGGCCCCTCCGCCGCTTCCCCGGTCGGCCGGCCGACCGGCTCGGGCACCGGCGCGCCACGTCGGGCCATGGGCCCCGCCCCCTTCTTCCGTCTGCGGGCTGTGTGTGGCCGGTCGCGGGGGGGGGGGGGGGGGGGGGGGGGGGGGGGGGGGGGGGGGGGGGGGGGGGGGGGGGGGGGGGGGGGGGGGGGGGGGGGGGGGGGGGGGGGGG
>NZ_JBVILC010000008.1:0-85806 GCF_055580545.1 Streptomyces sp. NPDC031670
GTCACCTGCGGTGATCCTCACCGCGAGGAGAACCCGCCTACCAGCGGTACCAGCGGCCCCGACGACCGCCACTGTCCGCGGACCGGGCAACGAAACCCAGGAGCCACACGGCCAGCACGATCACCGCGATCCACCACAGTGCCTTCAGCGCGAAACCCGCGCCGAAGAGAACCAGAGCCAGCAGAAGAACCAGAAGCAGGGGAACCATTGTTATCAACCTCCTGGCCACCGGATGCCCTCACACCGCGCTTACAAGCACACAAATTATGAGTTTTTTCAGCGACCTTCGGGGCACTCGCGCCATGCACGCTGCCCCCGCTACGGCATCTCATGCGCTCCACGCGGACAGAGCTACCCTCCACGTTCACCGCAGGGCAGAGGGCGAGCCGAAGCGGTGGCGACCGGCGGGGTAGTAGTCGGCCCAGCAGAGCCCCGGGCCGGCAGCCGACCTGCTGCGCGAGGCGATCGACGGAGCCGTGGGCGAGTAGGCGGGGCAACGTTACGGGCCCTGCTCGGCGCCGGCCCGACCGCGAGGGGACCTCACGGGATGTCGCACACTTCGCGCTTGTGGCGTCCGTGCCTGCGTCCTCGGGCAGCAGGGCCGCGGCCGACCCGGTACTTCTTGCCGATTGACTTCATCGTCTCAGCCGCCCGGTTCGCCGGTTCCCTGGCGCGGTCTCTTGGGCAGGCCTCCCCGGCAATCTCGTCCTGGACCTGGTCAAAGCGGAGCCGCGTACGCGAGGATCGCCGCCGCACCCCCCATGCCACCTCCCCGCCACTGCCCCACAGGAGGATCTGTATGGCTCGCCGCACACCTTGTGGCCTCGTCGCCACGGCCGCTGCCACCGTGGCGCTCCTCACCCTGGCCGGCCCGGTCTCCGCTCTGCCCGCGGGGACCGGCACCGCTGGCGGCACCGCGCTGCCGCAGGCCCGGCTGTTCATGGTCAACCCCGTCCAGTCATCCGGCGACCAATCGCTCACCGACGGCAAGGACGGCAACGCCGCCGTGCCCGCCTCGGCGTACGCCGTGGCAGCGCTGCGCAATCTGGACGGCAGCGGCTCGCTCTCGGGCAGATGGGCAACCGTACGTTCGGACACCGGCGCCTCGGCGCGGCTCGCGGACGTGGGGACGTACAGCCGCAACGACGACCAGTTCGAGCAGGTCATGGCGTACTTCTGGGTCAACGAGGCCCAGGAGTACCTGCAGAGCCTTGGCTTCGGCAGCGAACTGCCCGGCGCCAACGACCGCGTG
Source organism: Streptomyces sp. NPDC031670 (assembly GCF_055580545.1). Classification (NCBI taxonomy): domain Bacteria; kingdom Bacillati; phylum Actinomycetota; class Actinomycetes; order Kitasatosporales; family Streptomycetaceae; genus Streptomyces; species Streptomyces sp. NPDC031670. The sequence continues at coordinate 1,253 of NZ_JBVILC010000008.1, forward strand.
CAGCCCGTCCGGATCAACCAGTGGGGTGCGGACAACTCGTTCTTCACCGACAAGAAGGCCGAGATCCGCTACGGCAAGGGCGGGGTGGACGACGCCGAGGACGCCGAGGTCATCGTCCACGAGTACGGGCACGCGGTGCACAACGCGCAGGTTCCGGGTTTCGGCGCGTCACCGGAGGCCGGAGCGATCGGCGAGGCGTTCGGCGACTATCTGGCCGTCACGGTCGGCGCGTACGCAGACGCCGAGTACGGCTGGCCGATCAAGACCGACCTGGCCTGCGTCGCCGACTGGGACTCGGTCGCCTACAGCGTGGCTCCGCACTGTCTGCGCCGCGTCGACGGGAAGAAGGTGTACGCGGACCGGGTCGGAGAGGTGCACGCGGACGGTGAGATCTGGTCCCGGGCGCTGTTCGACATACGCAAGGCCCTCGGCGCCCGTACGGCCGACCGGATCATCGTGAACGCCCAGTTCGGTTTCCGCGCGAACACGAGCTTCCAGGACGCGGCGCTGACGACGATCGCGACCGCGCGGCGCATGTACGGTCCGAGCGCGGCGGACGCGGTGCGCGTGGCGTTCAAGGCCCGGGAGATTCCCGGGGTCTAGGGACACTGTCGTTCAGGAGCGACGGCAACTTCGGCCGGAGACGTGCTCCGAGCGACTCCGGCCGGGGCCGTGCACCTCAGTCCGCCGCGCCACGGTAGTCGGCCAACACTTCTGCACGGGGTCCGTGGCCTTGAGCTGGCTCTTCGGCGCGGATGAGGAGGCCGGGCGGCGAGACCGTCAGGCGCTGGAGCGTACGACCAGGTGGGTCGGAAGGATGAGCGGAGTGCGGTCCTGCCCGTTGACGACCGAGACGAGCATGCGCGCCGTCTCCCGTCCCAGAGCCTCTATGGGCTGATGGATGGTGGTAAGTGGCGGATCGGTGACCTGGGCGACCGCCAGGTCGTCGAAGCCCACCACGGCGACGTCCTCGGGGACCCGTCGGCCGGCCTCCCGCAACGTGCGCAGCGCGCCCGCCGCCATGTTGTCGTTGGCGGCGAACACCCCGTCCACACCGGGATGGTCGACCAGCAGTGCGGCCATGGCGGCGGCTCCGCTGGGCTCGGTGAAGTCGCCCTCCCAAGGAGGAAACGGTTCGAGTCCGGCGCCCAGTATGGCGTCCCGGTAGCCGCGGTACCGGGCGCGTCCGGCCTCGGTGTCCAGACGCCCGCAGATCGCGGCAACGCTTCTGCTGCCGCGCGCGACCAGGTACTCGGTTGCCTCGCGCGCTCCGCCGACGTTGTCGACGTCCACGTACCACCGGGGAGTCGAGCCGACCGGGCGGCCACCGAACACGACGGGCATCTGCGCCTCCTCGGCCATACGGGTCAGCGGATCGTTTTCGCGCAGCGCCATGAGCATGACCCCGTCCGCGCCCTTGGACCGAAGGAGCTCCTCGACCCGTTCGCGGCCCCGGTCCGAAGCTGCCAGGCACAGCATCAGATGCAGGTCGGCCTCCTCCAGCGCAGCCGACGCCCCCACGATCACCTGGGCGAAGAACGGGTCGGCGAAGATCGACGGGTCCTCTCCCGAGACCACGAGTGCAGCCGCTCCGGTCTGCCGTGTGGCCAGAGCGCGGGCGGTCGGATTGGGTACGTACCGCAGCTGCCGTACGGCCCGTTCGACCGCCTCCCGCTTGGCACGGCTGACGTGCGGAGCGCGGTTGAGGGCCCGGGACGCCACGGAGCGGGAGACGCCGGCGCGCTCGGCCACCTCGTCGAGTGTCGGCTGCCGACGGGATGCATCCTCTGCCATGTACGACGAGCCCTTTCCCTTCGACCGGATGGGCAGCCTCTCAGCTCGGCGCACGCCACTGCCATCCACGGGTGGGCCGGGGCCCCACCGGTGGACGGGCACGGGACCAGTGGACGGGCACGGGACCAGCGGAGACCCGCGCGTGCCGGTCGATTGGGAGCGCTTCCAGTTTTATGCTTCCGCCGAGCCTACACACAAGTCGACCCACGCGTCTGCGTGTTGACCCTTGACAGCTCAACTACCTCGTCACACCATACCGACCACAACCCCAACAGCTTCGCCGCACTGTTGGGAGCGCTTCCAGTGGGAGCGCTCCCAATGATCGTGTCACCGCACTTCCTCAGGGCCGCACGCTCGGGACGAGAGCGTGCCGCATCCCCGTCAGGAGAACGAGGTTCGCTCATGCGCAGACTCCGCGCCATGGCCGCAGCTCTTTCAGCTCTGCCGCTGGCACTCACCGCCGCACCGTCCGCCCACGCGGCCGACCCGACCACTATGACCAGCGGGTTCTACGTCGATCCCGACTCCAGCCCGAAGCGATGGGTGGCCGCCAACCCTGGTGACGGCCGAGCCGCCGCGATCAACGCCTCCATCGCCAACACGCCGATGGCCCGCTGGTTCGGCTCCTGGAGCGGCTCCATCGGGACCGCCACGGGTGCCTACGTCGGAGCGGCGGACTACCGGGACAAGCTGCCCGTCCTCGTGGCCTACAACATCTACAACCGTGACTCCTGCGGTGGGCACTCCGCGGGCGGAGCGTCCTCGCCGTCCGCCTACGCCACCTGGATCGCCCAGTTCGCCGGGGGCATCGCAAGCCGCCCGGCCGTCGTCGTCCTCGAACCGGACTCCCTCGCGGACTACGGCTGCCTGACACAGGCTCAGGTCGCCGAACGCGAGGGCATGATCACCGGCGCGGTCGCCGAGTTCAACCGTCAAGCCCCCAACACCTGGGTCTATCTGGACGCCGGCAACGCGCACTGGATAGACGCGGCGACCATGGCCCGGCGCCTCCACGAAGCCGGTCTCCGTCAGGCCCACGGCTTCTCGCTCAACGTGTCCAACTACTTCACCACCGCCGAGAACACCGCCTACGGCAACGCCGTCAACAGCGAACTCAGCGCCCGCTTCGGCTACACCAAGCCGTTCGTCGTGGACACCAGCCGCAACGGCAACGGCTCCAACGGACAGTGGTGCAACCCCTCGGGCCGCCGCATCGGCACACCCACCCGAACGGGCGGAGGCGCCGAGATGCTGCTGTGGATCAAGACCCCCGGCGAGTCGGACGGCAACTGCGGCGCCGGAGCCGGCTCCACGGCCGGACAGTACCTCCCCGAGGTCGCCTACAAGATGATCTACGGCTACTGACCGGTACTGCCGTCAGCCGCCCGGCCCCATCGGCAGTCCGCCGGGACACCAGGCGCTCCCCCGCCCCGCTCATCGACCAGGAAGCAGCCATGACTCCACGCAGCCCACGACGCCGCGCAGCCGCCCTCGCCGCGGCCCTCACCGCGTGCGCCGCTCTCACCGCGACGCAGGCACAGGCCACGCCTACACGGGAGGTGATCACCCCGGCCACGAAGTTCTACGTGGACCCGCACAGCAAGGCCGCGACGCAGGCGTTCATGGACTTCCGCAACGGCGACACCGTGAACGCCGTGAACATGGCCAAACTCGCGAGCTGGCCGCAGGCCGCGTGGTTCACCGAGGGCACACCCACTGAGGTGCGTGCGAAGGTGAGCGGGCTCGTTCGTCGGGCCCGGGCGGTCAACCGGACCCCCGTCCTGGTCGCCTACAACATCCCGGGCCGGGACTGCGCGCAGTACTCCAGCGGCGGCGCCGCGTCCTCGGCCGCCTACCGTCAGTGGATCGACGCCTTCGCCGCCGGCATCGGCGACAGCAAAGCGCTCGTGGTCGTCGAACCCGACGGCGCGGCCCTCCTCCCCCGGGACTGCGGGCCCACCGTGGACCCGACCGGTGAACGCACGGCCGCCCGGATCGCCGACCTCCAATACGCCGTCAGGACCCTGAAGGCCAAGCCGCGCACCGCGGTCTACCTGGACGGGGGGAACGTCCAGTGGCGTTCCGTCGGCGAGATGGCGCAGCGGCTGCTGGACGCCGGGGTCCGCTACGGCGACGGCTTCGCGCTGAACGTGTCCAACTACCACCCCACCGACGACAACGCCAGGTACGGCACCTGGACGGCGAAGTGCATGTGGTTCGCCACCGAGGGACCCGAGCAGGCGCGCGGCCACACCGACTGGTGCGCCAGCCAGTACTACTCCTCCGCCGCGCCCAACGACGGGACCCCCGGCAACTCCGTCTCCTCCACCGACCCCACCACCTGGCGATGGACCGACGCGTGGTTCGACCAGAACGTGGGCACCCCGCCCGCCGACAAGCTGCGTCACTTCGTCATCGACACCGGCCGCAACGGTCTGGGGGCCTGGGCCCCGGAGCCGGGCAAGTACAGCGGAGACCCGGAGGCCTGGTGCAATGCCCCCGGCCGTGGACTCGGCCCACGCCCCACCGCCGACACCGGCGTCCCCCTCGTCGACGCCTACCTGTGGATCAAGGTCCCCGGCGAGTCCGACGGCAGCTGCACGCGCAACACCGGCGGCACGATCGACCCCGAGTACGGCGTCGTCGACCCGCCCGCAGGCACCTGGTGGCCCGACCAGGTCCACACACTGGCTCGCAACGCGGCACCGCGCCTCACATTCGGCCGCTGATGTCAGCGGGGCACATCTGGAACGTGCCCGGCGTACCCGGCCACGAGCTTCCGCTCACCCACCGGCGGTACGGTCCGTCCTGTCGGCGGTGAAGGTCGCGCGGCAGGGAAGCCTGACGCCCCCACCTGACCTATCGGGGACCGGGAATCCGCCGTGGGACTCACGCACCGCGATCACTCCTTGCGGAAGCGTGCGTGAAGCGAACAGCCGGACTTCGCTGAGATGGCCTGAAGCAGACGGGTCGAGCGACTCCCCAGACGTGCCCCGGCTCCATCGCACTCCGGGGCGACCCGTTGCAGCCCCGCAGAGACCCCGGGCGCTCCCTCAACAGCGGTAGCGAACGAACCTCACGCCGCGTATGCCGCGCGTGCCTGCACCAACCGTTCTCGCCCCAGCGAGTCATACGACCCCGTTCCGCAGCAGAGTTGAAAGCTCAAGGCACAGTCAGAGGTGGTCCGCACAACCGGCTTGGGCTGCGGGCAGCAAACCGCCCGGCGGGCGCAGACGGGCAGTCCGAGGTGACGGGCCACCTTGAGACTCACGGCCGACCGCCCGACAACGCGCCCGCCCCCTCAGCCGTGACGTGGGAGATCTGCCCCCACGACTGCCCCAGCGGACCTGTTCGCACCCGGGAGCAGCCAGTTACAACAGCGACGGGGCAGGACGCCGGAAACGCTGTCCCGCTGTCGCCGGCCCGAAGAGGTAATGCCATGCACGCGCACGAGAAACGTCCCGAGAAACCAGAGGGAACGCCGGGAACCGGTGTGCGGCGGACGTCTTCCGTGCCCGGGGGCGTGGATCAGGGGCCAATGAGCGCGGCGCGGGCCACCGCGCTCCAAGGCCTCGTGGGCAATCATGTGGTCGCGCGCCTGCTCAAGGAGGAGCGGCACGTCCACGGCGCCGGCTGCGGGCACGGTCACACGGGCGGGGCGAAGGGCGAGGGGTATGGACGGAAGCGGGGGCGAAGAGGTCAGCGGCGACCTTGGGGGTGTTGCTCGCCGCCCCCCGAGCAGACGCCCACGCCGTGCGTCCCGTTGAGCCAGACCTGAACGTTCGACGATGCCGATGCGCTGCCGGATGCCATGCCCAGGCCGCCTGCGACGAGTGCTGCGACCGCTGTGGCCGTCGCCGTACGTCGTCCGAGTCTGATCCCCATGTCTGCCTCCTGTGATCGGCCTGACGTCGAGCCGGCCCCGGGTGTTGGTGACCGGCTTGGGACCAGGAAACCTTGGCGCCGTGTCCGCTGTCGAAGGATTCGACCAGCTTCGAATGCGCCCCCGAACCGCTACGGCCCGTGGTGAGGTGTCAGGCGCCGCTCGACGGCCTGCCTCCTGGGGTGCCGCAAACTCCACCTCAGCCGGCCGGTCAGCAGTCGCCACCCCGACGGCCGCGGCAACTTCACCCCAGCCTGCCGGTCGATCGACGATGCCGCCCCGTTCCAGGGCCGCCCGGGGGCCAGGGCACTCCCCCGACCTCCCGGGCTTTTGCCGTCGGCTACTTCGTCGTGCGGTTCGGGGAGAAGGCGGGCGATTTTCCCAGCGCTTCTATCGTCTCTTCCATCTCGCGGACCCTACGGCGCAGTTGCACCAGTTCCTCGCGCTCGGCCGTGCTCAGCGCGCCCGCCGGGCCCTCGCCTCGCTCCGCCGCCAGTTCCTCCGCGATCGCCGCCGCGAACACGTCCACGTCTTCTTCCGTGGTGTCGAAGGAGGTCATCCAGCGGACCTCGCCCGCCTGCTCGTCCCAGGTGTAGAAGCGGAAACGCTTCTGGAGACGCTCGGTGACAGCCGGCGGCAGGACCGCGAAGATCTGGTTGGCCTGCACCGGGCGGGCGATCTCCAGGCCCGGCAGGTCGCGCACCGCCTCGTACAGCCGCTGGGTCATCGCGTTGGAGCGGGCCGCCGAACGCAGCCAGAGGTCGCCGCCGAGCAGCGCCTCGAACTGCACCGACATGAAACGCATCTTCGAGCCCAGCTGCATGCTCGTCTTGCGCAGGTGGGCCATGCCGCGCACCGCGTCCTCGTTGAGCACGATGACCGCCTCGCCGAAGAGCAGTCCGTTCTTGGTGCCGCCCAGCGAGAGGACGTCCACGCCCGCGTCGGTGGTCATCTCACGCAGGGACACGCCGAGGGTGGCGGCGGCGTTGGCGAGCCGCGCGCCGTCCAGGTAGACGAGCATGCCGAGGTCGTGCGCGTGGTCGCAGATCGCACGGATCTCATCCGGCGTGTAGCAGGTGCCGAGCTCGGTGGACTGGGCGATCGAGACGACCCTGGGCCGGGCCCGGTGCTCGTCCTCGAAGCCCCAGGCCTGGCGGTCGATCAGCTCAGGGGTGAGCTTGCCGTCCCATGTGGGCACCGTCAGGAGCTTGATCCCGGCGACCTTCTCGGGCGCCCCGCCCTCGTCGACGTTGATGTGGGCCGACGCGGCGCAGACCACGGCGTCCCAGCGGTCGAGCATGGCCTGGAGCGCGAACACGTTCGCGCCGGTGCCGTTGAAGACCGGGTACGTCTGCGCGGTGGGGCCGAAGTGGCCGCGCACCACTTCCTGGAGGCGCTCGGTGTAGACGTCGGCGCCGTAGCTGACCTGGTGGCCGCCGTTGGCCACGGCGATCGCCGCAAGGATCTCGGGGTGCGCACCCGCGTAGTTGTCGCTGGCGAAGCCGCGCTCGTCCGGGTCGTGTCGTCGCTGTACGGTCATGATGCTCGCTTACTTGTTTCGGTCGTAGGGGTCTGACACATGGGGTCCGGACGGGCGTCGGCCGGTCCGCTCAGGCCGGCGCCGGCTCCGTCCGCGCGCGGGCCCTCTCCAGGCCGCGCACCAACGGCGGCGCGGCGAGCCCGAGCAGGGCGAAGAGCGCCGCGAGGACCAGCCAGCCGGTCGCCGCCGCGCCGACGACCAGGGAGGTCATCAGCCACGGCCCGGCGAACTGCTGGAGTCCGCGCCCCAGGGAGAACACCGCCTGGTACTCCCCCTGCCGGCCCGCCGGGGCGAGCCCGAAGGACAGGCCCCAGCTCGCCGACGCCTGGTACAGCTCGCCGAGGACCAGCACCAGCGCGCCGCCCAGCAGGGCCGCGCTGTCCAGGAGCGCGCCGCGCCCCCCGCTCACCGCGAAGAGAAGGCAGGACGCCCCCAGCGCCCACCCCGCCCAGCGCAGCATACGTGCCGCTCCCGCCGGGGTGCTCGCGCCCCTGCTGACCGTGACCTGGAACAGCAGCACCAGGACGGTGTCCAGGATCAGCAGCCCCGACACCAGCAGCGCGGGCGCGTCGGTGCCGGTGACGATCCACAGCGGCAGACCGACCGTCAGCAGCGGGTGGTACAGCTCCAGCGCGCCGCATACCAGCGCGACCGCCACATAGCGCACGTCCCGCAGCGCGCCACTTGCCAGCAAACCGCCGGGCGCCTCGGTTGCGGCGGCCCGGGGCTTGGCGTCCGCGGACAGCCGCATCCCGAGCAACACGGCGACGGAGACCAACTGCAGCGCGGCGTTGGCCAGGACCGTGGCGTACAGGGCGGTCGAGGTGCCGGCCGCGATGGCGGCTCCGGCCAGCGCGGCGCCGCCCAGGAAGCCCAGGTTGAACAGGCTGCGCATCTGCGCGCTCACCCTGACCCGCTCCCCCTCGCCCACCAGCGCGTCGGTGAGCGAGGCCTGGAGCGCGCCCGCCGAGGTCTCCAGGACCGCGATGGCGCAGGCGACCGCGAGGAACGCGGCAAAGCCGTCCACCAGGCAGTACGCGGTGAAACCGACAGCAGCGAGCAGGAAGTTGACGGTGAGCACCCGGCCCGCGCCGAGCCGGTCCGCGAGCCGGCCGATGGGCACGGTGCAGACCAGACCGCAGAGCCCGGCGACCGACAGGGCGAGGCCCACGCGCTGGGCGGGGATGCCGATGGTCCGGGTGAAGAACACGGCGCTGGAGGTGAGGAACACCCCGAGCCCCAGGGACTGGATGAGCGTGAGGACGCCCAGTCCGCGCGCGTTCCCGGCGGCCGGAAGAGTCTCCCGGAACCAGGTATGCAGCACGCCGTACCGGGGTGCCTCAGCCACGCGGCTCAGCTCCCTCGGTCCGCTCGGTCCGCAGCCCGTACACCTCCATCGCGGTGTGCACGGCGGCGCGCACCCCGGCGGCGCTCCGCCCCCGGAACCGGAAGATCCCGCAGCCCTCGTCGTAGCTGCCGGGCCCGGTCATGATCTGGCCGATCTCGGGCAGTTCCTCGTGGTAGACCTCGGGGACGGCAGAGCGCGGCGAGGTGCGCGCGAGGACCCGTCCGGGCAGCTCGCGCGGCGTGGGGTAGATGAGCCAGCCGCCGGCCGTCGGCTCGACCGGTGCGGACGGCTGCCACAGCGGAGGCAGGCCCAGGGCCGCCCGGAACGCCTCGGCGAACAGGTCGATGCCGTAGAGGTCGACGTGCAGGAACGGCACCTGGGCGCCGCCCGGCCGCAGCCCGACCTCCAGGAACACCAGCTCGCCGCCGGGACGCCGGATCGCCTCCAGGTGGAACGCGCCGTCGCGCAGCCCGAGGGCTCGCAGACAGTGGTCGGCGAACGTGGTGAGCTCGTCGCGCTCGGGGCCAGGGTCGAGCAGGACCGAGCCGAGCGGGCGGCCGTGTGCGTAGTCCAGACAGGTGTGGACGTACTGGGAAGCGGTGACGAAGTGGAGGCGGCCGGAGCGGCGGACGCCGTCGACGTGGAAGATGTCCCCGTCGACGTACTCCTCGCACTCGTACGCCTCGGGGTCGACGCCCCGGAGTGCGTCGCGCAGTTCGTCGGTGCTGTGGACGACGGTGACGCCGTGAGAGCCCGCCGCGGCGCGCGGCTTGAGGACCAGGGGCAGACCGCCGAGGGCGTCGACGATCGCCTCCGCCGAGGGCGCGTCGTCAAGGCTGCGGAACCGGGGGACCCGCAGTCCGGCCGCGCCGACCGCGCTCTTCATGGCGGGCTTGTCCTTGAACCGCTCGACGAGGTCGAGACCGTAGCCGCCGGGGACGCCGAGTGCGGCCGAGAGCCGGGCGGCCGTCAGGATGTCGTACTCGGACTGGCCGAAGACGGCCTCGGGCGTGCCATGCCGGTCCGCGATCTCCCGTACGAGGGGCAGCAGGTCGTCGTGGGCGAGGCTGTCGCGCACATGGACCTCGGTCGCGCCGTCCTGGTCGAGCGCGGGCAGCCCGCCGGGCGTGGTGAGGTACACCATCCGGCAGGGGTGGCCGTCGAGGAAGCGGTGGTATTCGCCGAACTCGTCGCCGGAGCGGTTGAGAACGACGTACAGCGGTGTGGTCCGGTCGGTCACGCGTCCGCTCCCGGTCGCAGGGTGTCGGGCAGGCAGGCGTCGAGATCGGCGGCGCTCACCCGGCCGAAGCCGGGCGCGGGCCGGTCCCGGTGGGCCGGGGTCGCGGCGAGGAAGGCCGCGGCGCGAGGTTCTCCGGCGCCGCCGAGGCGCTGCCAGACGAGCTCGGCGAGGTCCGGCATCACCGGGAACGCCAGCAGGGACAGGCCCTTGAGCCACCAGTAGGCGCCGTCCTCGGCCGCGTGGGCGACCGCGTCGTCGGCGCACCAGCGGTCGAGTGCCGCGACCGCGCGCCGGGTGGAGACACGGGCGCCGTCGAGCGCCGCGGACTGCTCGGCGAGCAGGGACTCCAGGAGGTCGGTGACGGCCGGGGCGGGCGCCTGGGGCGGTCCCTCGGGCAGCCGGCTCCAGGCGGCGTCGATGCGCTTGCCGAGGCCGTCGGCGAGCGTGGCGTTCGCGGTGTGAAGGAAGTCCGCCGTCTCGAAGCTCGCCGCCCCGGACTCCAGATCGGCCCCGGCGAGGTAGTACCGGACGGTGTCCACTCCGATGGCGGGCGACGCGGCGATGTCCGCCGCCCAGATGGCGTGCCGGGCGCTGGTGGAGAACTTCCGCCCGGCCAGCTGGTAGAAGTGGTTGATCAGGCACCGGTCGTACGGCTTCATGTCGCCGTGCAGCAGGCTGGTGCCGACGATCGACACCAGCGTGGGGATCACGTTGTCGATCCCCAGGGTGGTGATGGTGGTGACCCCGGAGTCCGGGTCGAAGGCGTTCACGCCGGTGCCGGAGAGCCGGCCGTGGACGGCGCCGGCGAGGCGCGCGAACATGAAGATCCCGGCGTACGGGAAGAGGGCGCGCGGCACGTCCGGCTCGGCCGGGGGCAGCGGAAGTCCCCACGTCTGCGGGGCACTCAGCCGTACGGTCAGACCGTCGCGTTCCAGGAAGCGCGCCACGGTCGCCCGGTAGCGGTCGGCGACGCCCAGGCCCACGAGCGTGCTGTCCAGCAGGTCGCGGTCGGGCAGCCGCAGGAAGAGGCTGGAGATCTCCCGCCAGGTCAGCGGCCCCTCGTCGAGCAGGGGGCGCGGCTCGACGACCGACTCGGGCAGGAAGTGCGCACTGCACTCCTCGCAGAAGTAACTGGAGATGCCGGCACCGCACTCGGGGCAGCGGCCCTGGAGCCAGCCGCCCACCACCCAGCGGTCCGACGCCGTGCAGTGGGGCACGCGCTCGGTGCGCGTCAGCACCGCGCCCCGGGCCGTCAGCCGCTCGATCGAGGCGGCGACCTCCTGCTCGAACTGCTCCCGCCAGGGCTGCTGGTCGGGGACGATGAACGCGTCGACGCCGATGCGCAGCGCGGCCAGGTCGTCCTGGATGCGCTGTCCGTAGCGGGCGGCGACCTCGCCGGGCGTGGAGTCCTCGGCGTGTGCCCTGAGCGTCACGTACGACTCGTACACATCGCTGCCGGTGATCACCAACGGCAGGTCTCCCCGGACCCGCAGATGCCGCGCGATCATGTCCGACCACAGGAAGGGGCCGCCGATGTGGCCGAGGTGCAGGGGGCCGTTGGGCGTGGCCTCGGGCGGCACCAGGAGGTAGTGCCGCGGGGTGTGCGGGTCCCCGGTCAGCAGGCTCATGTTCGCGTTCTCCCGTCGAGCAGGTTCAGTGCGTCCTCGGCCATGGCCGGGGCGAGTCGGTAGCCGGAGCCGGAGCCGCCGATGGCCATGACCACGTCGTCGCCGCCGACGGTGTCGACGACCGGCAGATGGCCGGGGGTGAAGCAGTCGCTGAAGACCCGGCCGCCGAGCAGGTGCGGCAGGAATCCCGGTACGTGCCGAGCGAGCAGGGCTCGGGCGAGTTCCCGGTCGCGGGCGTCGATGGCGAGCGGTTCGTCGGGGCCTCGGTCCCAGTCCGGCGAGGTGATGCTGAAGATCCAGTGGCCGCCGGGGCGGTGGGGCAGCAGGAAGGCGTCGGCGTCCTCCAGGACGAGTGCCGGGGCGCCGGGCGGGGGCGGCGTCATGATGTGGAACGCCACCACCTTCTTGACCCGGGCCCCGCGCTCGCGGGCCGCCGCCGCCACCGGGCCGTCGAGGACCCAGGGGCCGGGCGCGAGGACCGCCTTGGCGGCGGTGATCCGGCTGCCGTCGGCGGCGACCAGTTCGACGCGCCCGCCCGTACGGCGTACGTCGGTGATCCGGAAGCCCTCCAGGAGGGTGTTGTCCGGGCGGCCGAGGACCTCGTCGAGCAGCCGGTCGGTGAGCCACTGCGGCTGACCCGCCGTCATGGGGGCCGTGGCCAGGAGGACTTCGTCGCCGCCGTGGGCGAGCCCGGGAAACGTCCGGTCGAGCAGGGCCCGCTGCTCCGCGGTGACCGGGCGGGTGCAGCCGCCATCGGCCATGGTCGCGTCGAGCGCGGCCGTGTTCTCTTCCGCCACCAGCCAGCGGACGTCGACCGGTGCGCGTCCGGCGTCTCCGAGTTCGGCGGCGAGCTTGTCGAAGAGCGCGGTGCTGCGGGCGGCCAGGGCGCGCTGGGCCGGGTTGTGCCCCGTGGGCGTGTCGAACCCGGCCGAGAGACGGGTCGCGCCCGTCCCCCGTCCGGCGTGGGTGATCACGGCCACGCGGCGGCCCGGGTCCCGGCGCACGGCGTAGTACGCGGTGAGGGCGCCGACCGCGCCCGCGCCGACGACGGCGAGGTCGTAGTGCGGCGCCTCACCGGTCCCGGTGGTGCGCTCACTCATCGGGCGCCGACCACCAGAAGGAGTAGATGACCAGTTCCTCGCCCTGATCGGCGAACATCTCGTGGACGGCCTGCGAGGCGAAGCCCACCAGGGAGCCGGGCCCGACGAGCGACCGTTCGCCGTCCACCTCCAGGGTGCCGGATCCGGCGTGGACCAGCCAGATCTCCTGGACCGCGTGCTGGTCGGGCGAGCTGGTGCCGCCCGGCGGCACGGTGAAGCGGGCCGCCTTGAACGGCACGCCGGGGAAGACCGAACGGGCGAAGTCCGCCTCCGCGACGACCACTCCGTCGGGTTCCACCTCGGTCGGACCGAAGGGGACCAGGGCGCCGACCGCCTCGGGCTGGAACTGCGGGATCTGACGAGCGGTCATACCGGATACCTCGTCTCACCGAGCATGCTGTTGAGGATGACCGCGCTGCGCCAGGCGAGCAGGCTGAGGTTGGGGTCGGCGACACCCCAGGAGTGGCGGGCGCCGTTCTGGAGGTAGATCCGGTTCTCCGCGGGCCCGTCCCAGGCGACCGAGAAGTCGTCGCCGACGACGAGCATCCCGTCGTCCCGCCGCAGCCGCGCGTCCAGCGGAGCCATGAAGTCCGGCAGCGCGTAGGCGTATCCGGTGCTCAGGATCACGATGTCGGCGGCGAGCACGGCGGGTGCGTCCGGGCCCGAGGACTCGACGACGAGCTTCCACTCATCGGGGCCACCCTCGATCGCGGTGACCGCGCTGTCCGCCAGGAAGCGCAGCCTGCCCGGGTTGTTCTCGATGAACTCGTCGCGGTAGCTCAACCGGTAGATGTCCTGAAGGACTTGGAGGTCGATGCCGTCGCTGGTGTACTTCTGCCGCTCCAGGAGCCGGGCCTTGTGGTCGGCGGGCAGCGCGTGGAAGCGGCGTACGTAGTCGGGCGTGTAGAGGTCGTTGGCGAACGGCGAGTCGTCCATCGGCAGGAACGACGAGCGCCGGCTGACCCAGGTGACGCTCTCGGGGGCTCCGCCGGACGCCACGTGGCGCACGATCTCCGCGCCGCTCTGGCCGCCGCCGACCACGACGACCCGCCGCCCGGTCACCTCGGGGGCCCGCAGCAGAAACTCCCCGGAGTGGAAGACGGTGGGCCCGAGGAAGGGGCGGAACGGCTCGGGGACGGACGGGGTGAGCCCGGTTCCGAGTACGAGGTGACGTGCCGTCACTTCGCGTTCGCCGGTGCGGAGGTGGAAGGCCCCGTCGTGGAAGTCCACGCTTGACACGTCCGCGCCGAACGTCAGGCTCGGCAGCCGGCCGGCGACCCACTGGAGGTACTGGTTGAACTCGGCGCGCAGGACGGCCGGGAAGTCCGCGGCGAGGAACCGGTAGAGCCGGCCCTCGCTCGCGAGGAACGACAGGAACGAGAAGGGACTGGTCGGATCGACCAGCGTCACCAGGTCCTTGAGCAGCGAGACCTGGAGGGTGGCCTCGGGCAGCAGCAGTCCGGGGTGCCAGGAGAAGGTCTCACGGCGTTCCAGGTGGGCGCCGCGCAGTCCTTCGACCGGATGCGCGAGCGCGGCGAGGCTCATGTTCGCGGGGCCGATGCCGACGGCCGCGTAGTCGAGTATGTGTGTGTTCATGGTGGGATCCGCCGGTCAGGCCGGGACGACGAGGTCGCCGAGCGCCTGCCAGCGGTCGAGGGCGCCCTGCGGCGAGTCGGCGGTGAACAGGGCGTGGCCCAGGCGCGAGCGGCAGTCCTCGACGCCGGGGATGGTCTCGCCCGGCGCGAAGTACACGGCGGTCTCGGTGACTTCCGGCAGTGCCTCCAGCTCCGCCCACCCGGTGAGCTCCCGGTACGAGGAGCGGCCCGCGGCGGAGAAGAAGCGGATGCCGGCGCTCTCGGCCTGCGGCTGCGCGAACGCGCCGGCCGCCTCCAGGCCGAGGCCGAGCGCGGTGGCGACGGCCACCCTGGGCAGGCTGACGCCGGTCACGAGCCGCAGCAGCTCCACGATCCGGTCGCCCGGCAGCCGGGCGCCGATCTCGATGAGCACCGGACCGTCGGCGGCCAGGCGCAGTTCGCAGTGGAAGGGGCCGCTGGTGATTCCGACGGCGCGGACGACGTCGCCGACGTACGCCTCGACGCTCTTCAGGGTGGCGTCGTCGACGAGGGCGGGGGTGAGGTGGCCCAGCTCCACGAAGTCGGGCTCGGGGCCGAGCAGCGTGCGGCTGAGCGCGACGACGGTGATCTCGCCGCTGTCCAGGACATAGCCGTCGGCGCTGAACTCGGGCCCCTGGACGTACTCTTCGACGAGCACCCGGTGCTCGTGCAGCTTGCCCATGTCGGGCTCCGGGTCGGTCACGAGCCGCTGGAACGCGGCGGTGAGCTGGTCGAGGTCGTCGGCGCGGCTGACGTGGATGCTGCCGGAGCAGGCGACCGGCTTCAGCACACAGGGGAAGCCGACCAGTTCGGCCGCGGCGCGCAGTTCGGCGTCGGTGGTCGCCTGGGCGAACCGCGGAGTACGCAGCCCGGCCTCGGCCACGGCCGCCCGCATGACGCTCTTGTCCCGGACCCGGTCGACGGTCGCCACGGGCAGGCCCGGCAGGTCCAGTGCCGCGGCGACGCGCGCGGTCGCCGTCACATAGATGTCGGAGCCCGGCAGCACCGCCTCGAACGGCTCGGCCCGGTGCAGTTCGAGCACGGCCGCTTCCAGGGCGGCCTGGTCGTTGGTCTCCACCGTCAGCACCGAGTCGGCAGCCGCGCGCACGGCGTCGGAGAGCCGGCGGTCGCCGGAGTCGGCGGTGGCGACGACGACCCGCAGTCCCATCTCGGCCGCGACGCCGATCAGGGTGGCACCCCCGGAGGAGGCGGGTTCGACCACGAGGACGCGGGCAGGACGAAGTGCATCTGTGTGCGGCAAAGCGAAATCCCCCGGCAGCGCTGTATGGACCGGACTCGTGGTCGCGATCCTGATCGTGATCTTTCTATCCGGGCGTCTCGGTCCCGGTCAATGGATCACCGCAAAAATATCCGCGAGAGCGAGCCGGAGCCGCACGATTTCCGGAACGAGAGCCCTGCCAGCGCCTGTTCGGGTCCTGAAGGCGGCGGAACGCCGTCATACGGATTCGCGGCGAGCGGGACGTCCCTGTCGGGCGGTTCCGGTGCGGATGGGCGGAGCACGTCACGCGAACGACGGCCACCGGTCGGCGGCCCACTCCCGCCAGTCCGCCCAGCCCGGGGGTGGGCCGGGGACGCCGCAGCCTTCCAGCTCCGCCGTGTCGGGCTCCTCGAAGTGGGCCCGCCCGTGCAGGATGTCGGCCTCGGTCATCGGAAAAGTCTCCGCCGGGGCGTTCGCCCAGCGGTGGGCGATCCGCCTGCGTTGGGTCTCGTCGGTCACCGGCAAATAGACCATGCGGAAGCACACGTCCTCGGCTTCGACCAGCCACCGGATCGCGGACCGCTCGTTCCGGGACCAACAGCCGTAGTCCACCACCACGTTCGTGCCCAGCCTGACCGCCTCCAGGGCGAGCCAGAGCATGCGCCCTTCCAGCACGTCGCGCTTCCCGTCCGCCTCTGCCATGCCGAACAGGGGGATCATCCAGTCGTCGGGCGTCAGGCGAAGCGCGCCGTGCTCCTCTGCGAGCTGCCGAGCCTTGGTGGTCTTTCCGGCCCCTGGTAGGCCGACCATCAGGAACAATGTGGTCACACCCGGATCGTGTCAGGAATGGCGGGCGGATGACCAGCGCTTTATCTTCCTGACCGTGGCCTGGGCCACCGGCGGATGGGCGCCGCGGGGACGGTGCCGTAAAAGACGTATGGGCTCTGGTCGTAGCGTCTGGCCGTCACTCGCGGGCCTGAGCCCGAGCGTTCAGGGTGGGACGCGCGTCCGCGCTGTCCGTGTCCAGGCCCGCGAGAAGGCGCAGCCCGTCCTCGGTGGAGGTGCCGGCAGCCGCTGACAGCACCAGCAGCTCCATACCTGCTTCGTCCGGCAGCACGAAGTTCTCCTGGTGCAGTTCCAGCAGTCCGACCAGCGGGTGCCGGTATGCCTTGTGACCATGGGTACGGGCGCGCACGTCCGCGCGGGCCCAGAGGCGGCGGAAGCGCTCGCTGGCCATGGCCAGTTCGCCGATGAGCGAGGCGAGGCGGGGGTCCTCGGGGTATTTGCCGGCGGCCAGGCGCAGGTGCCCGACCACGTCGAGGGTGCAGTTGTCCCAGTCCGCGTAAAGGCCGCCCTCGGCCTCCTCCAGAAAGAGGTGCCGCGCGATGTTCAGGCCTGGCATCGGCCGGCCGAAGAGGAGCCTGGCGAGGCGGTTCCCGGCGAGCGCGTCCAGACGGTGGTTCATGATCAGCGCGGGTGCGTCGACGACCAGGTCGAGGACGCGCAGCACCTCCGGCCGGACTCGCCCGCCCGGCGTCTTCGCGCGGGGTCGGCGCTGCCGGGCGAGCCGGTACAGGTGCCCGTGTTCGGTCTCGTCGAGGCCGAGGACGCGGGCGAGAGCGTCGAGAACCTGCTCGGAGGGCTGGGTCGCGCGGCCCTGCTCCAGACGTACGTAGTAGTCGACGCTGACTCCGGAGAGGTGTGCGACCTCTTCGCGGCGCAGCCCTTCGACCCGGCGGCGGCTGTCGGTGGGGATACCGACAGACGCCGGGTCGACTCGGGAACGCCGGGTCCTCAGGAAGCCCGCAAGATCGTCCATGGCCCCAGTATGGCCTCGGTGACGCACGTGAAGGTGGCCCTGCTGGTACCAGGAAGTCCCGTCCGACGGAAGCGGCGCCCCTGAACGCCGGGCGCCGCGGCGCCCAGGATCGACGGCATCCGATCCGAAGGAGTTGCCATGAAAAACGCTGATCGTCTACGCCCACCCGGAGCCGAAGTCGCTGAACAGCTCGCTGAAGGACCTCGCGGTGTCCACGCTGGAGGGTGCTGGGCACGAGGTGCGGGTGAGTGATCTCTACGCGATGAACTGGAAGGCGGTCGTGGACGCCGCGGACTACGGTCCCCACGCCTCAAGCCCGTTGAAAGTCGCCTTGGATTCGGGCCGCGCCTTCGACGCCGGGACGCTCACCCCGGACGTCCTTGCCGAGCAGGACAAGCTGCTGTGGGCCGACACGGTCATCTTCCAGTTCCCGCTCTGGTGGTACGCCATGCCCGCGATCCTCAAGGGCTGGGTGGACCGGGTGTTCACCTACCGCTTCGCCTATGGCGTCGGCGAGCACAGCGACACCAAGTACGGTGAGCGCTTCGGTGAAGGCACCCTCGCGGGCAAGCGTGCTCTGCTGTCGGTGACCACCGGCGGCCCGGAGTCTCACTACGCCGCTCGCGGGATCAACGGACCCATCGACGATCTGCTGTTCCCGATCCAGCACGGCATCCTCTACTACCCGGGCATCGACGTGCTGCCGCCGTTCGTGCTGTACGGCACCGACCGGATGACCGCTGAGGAGTACCCGGACGTCGCCAAGGCCTGGGAGCAGCGCCTGCTCACCCTGGAGTCGACCGAACCGATCGCGTTCCGGCAGCAGAACTTCGGTGACTACGAGATCCCCTCGCTGCACCTGAAGGAGGGACTGGAGCCCGCGGGCCGCACGGGTTTCGGGCTGCACGTGCGCGGCTGACCGCCGGCGGCGAAAGACCATCCTGGGCTCGGGCGGCCTACCGCCGCGCGCCGCCCGGCGGAGCGACAAACGGTCATGGGTGAGAGGCGCGGGGCGTCATCCCGGTGTGCGCCGGGGGTGTCCCGCTGGAGGAGACTCCAGCGGGACCCCCCCATGGCGGTCGCCATCTGTCAACGACTGCTGGCGGATGCCTCGTTCGAGGTGGAAACCGCAGCTGGATCAGTAGGACGTCGCGGGGCCGCGGAGCCATCCACCGGCTTGGACCTCGCCAGCCACAGGCCGGTGAACACGGCGGTGACCAAAGTGATGGCGCCGGCCGCGACGAAGGCGCTGTCGAGGCCGACCTCGAAGGAGGCGCCGCCGGATTGCCGGGTGCGGACGACGGCTCCGAGTACCGCCACACCGAGCACCGCACCGATCTGCCGGGTGGTGCTGCTGATGCCCGAGGCGAGGCCGCCTTCCTGCGGGCTGACTGCTTGGATGGCGGCTCCCGTCAATGGGGACAGGGTCAGGGCGAAACCGATGCCGACGATGCCCAGCCGCCACCACACGTTCCCGTAACCGGTGTCGGCGTGCACCGTGCCGAGCGCCAGCAGCCCGCCTCCGGCCAGGGCCAGGCCGATGGTGACCACGATACGGAATCCGTACCGGGCGGCTAGCCGGCCCGCGTACGGGCTGACGATGACCATGGCGAGGGAGACGGGGAGGGTCTGCAGACCGGCGCGCAGGATCGAGCTGCCCTGGACGTACACGAAGAACTGGGAGAAGAAGAACGACGAACCCATGAGCGCGAACCCCACCACGACCATGGCGGTGTTGGACACGGTGAACAGCCGCTCCCGGAACAGCCGCAGCGGAAGCATCGGAGCCGAGTGACGCGCTTCGACGGCGACGAAGGCGCCGAGAAGGATCGCCGCGGCGGCGAAACTTCCCAGGATCACCGGGGACGTCCAGCCGCGCGCACCGCCCTCGATCAGCCCGTAGGTCAGCGCCCCCACCCCCAGAACGGACAACACCGTCCCTGGGATGTCGATCGCGGGGGCGTTCGGATTGCGAGCCTCTTCGAGGCTGCGCAGACCGACCAGCAGAAGAACCACACCGATGGGCAGATTGACGAGGAAGATGGCGGGCCAGCCGAAGGCCTCTGTCAGCACGCCGCCGGCCACGGGGCCTGCGGCCAGACCGATTCCGCTGAACCCGGCCCACAGGCCGATCGCCTTGACGCGTTCTTGCGGCACGGGATAGGCAGCGACGAGCAGGGCCAGCGAGGCAGGACTCAGCGCCGCGGCGCCGACGCCCTGCAGCACCCGGCCGGCGACCAGCCAGCCGACCGAGGGCGCGAGGCTGCACAGCACCGACGCGGCGGTGAACACCACCACGCCGGTCAGATACACCCGCTTGCGGCCGAACCGGTCGGCGAAGAGACCGCCGGACAGCAGCAGCATGGCGACCAGCAGCACGTACGCGTCGACGATCCATTGCAGACCGGTCAGTTGAGTGTGCAGCCGGTGCTGCATATCGGGCAGCGCCGCTCCGACGATCGTGTTGTCGAGCAGGACCATGAACTGACCTAGGCAGGTCACCGCGAGCAGGACGGCCCGGTTCGATCGACTGCCTACGGCCGCCGCATGCGATGCAGCCATGGGGATTCCTCTCCATCGTTCGTTGCGCCCGGGCCAGGGTCGACGCGGGTGGCGATACATCTGAGCGCTCTAAAGCAGTCCGCGACTGCGTTAGGTGACTGTACGGATGGCCGCCTCACAAACGCAAGTGCCGACTGCGTTAAGGTGGGGGCATGAACGAGCGACAGCGAGCCCGGCGGCCCGGCGGGCGTAGCGCCCGCGTCGGTGCGGAGGTGCACAGGGCCGTCACCGACCTGATCAGCGAGCGCGGTTACGGCAATTTCACCGTCGGCGAGGTCGCGGCCCGCGCGGGCGTAGCCGACAGCAGCATCTACCGCCGGTGGGGCAGCCTGGAAACCTTGCTCACCGACGTGGCGCTGACCCGCCTCAACGCGCGGTCACCGATGCCCGACACCGGAAGCATCGCCGGCGACCTGCGCACTTACGCGGCCCAAGTGGCCCGCGAGATCACCGGACCCGACGGTCCGGCGGTGCTGCATCTGGCCGTCGCCCTGTCGAGCTGCGGCCAGCAGGGCCTGCAGGCACGTGACGACCTCCGCGCCGAACGCACCCGGCAACTGCAGTCCATGCTCGATCGCGCCCGCGAACGCGGCGAGCAGGCACCCGACGCGTTCGACGTGCTGGACCACATCCTGGCCCCGATGTACATCCGCGTCCTGTTCGGCGTGGGCCCGCTCACCCCGGACTACATCGACGGGCTGGTCGACCGGTTGCTGTGACCTCGACGCGGCCCGCGGTGGACGCACCGCGGCACGCCGACCGCCTGCGGGACTACGGCGCGGAGCGGGTCGTCACGCCCCTCTCCCCCACCGCGGGACCGGCCTCCGTGGGCGGCCCCTTCCACGCCGTGGTGAACCACGCACGCCTCTCCCCCCGACGAGCTGGCCCAGCTGACCAACTACGTCGCCGACGGCGGGGTCTGCGCCAGCACAGCCGGCCCGATACCCGAAGACACGGCACGCAAGGTGCGAAGCGCCAGCCTCTGGGTCCGCAGCGACCGAACCCAGCTGACCGAGTTGGTCACCAAGGTGGACACCGGCAACTCCAGCTCCACATCGCCGCCCACCGCCCCATGGCCGAACTGGCCACCGTGCATGCGGGAGCGGGCTACGGGCGCCTGCCCGGCAAGACGATCGTGCTCGCTCCCTGATCGCGTAGAGAGTCACCCGGTGGGCGGCCTCCGAGAGGGCCGCCCACTCTCGTTCCTCCCTACGCCGCCGGGTCTGGGCCGAGCTCTCGCTTCCGGTGTCCTTCACCAGCTCCCCGTACCGTACGGCGTCCGACCTGTCCGTAGAGGGGCATCCCCTACGGACCCCAAGGAGGTTTCCCCCCTTGCGGCCCGGGGGTTCACTCCATGTCCCAGCGGAGCGGCCGACGGGCATCATCCACCCATGACTTCACGGCGAACAAAAATCCGGATTCTGGCTGGCGCGGCGGTCCTCGGCAGCGTGTCCGGCCTGGCGGCCCCACTCTCGGTGGCGGCCGACTCCCACAGCGAGCAGGCACGAGGTGGGGACATCGTCTCCGTCGAGCGAGCGGCCGACCTCACGGCCCAGGAAGTGGTCACGGAACTCCGGGGAAACCTCGACTCCTCCCAGGTCCGCTACGGCGTGATCGCATATCGGGTCACCTACCGCACCACAAACAGCGCAGGCGCCCCCACCACCGCGAGCCAGCTCGTCGTCCTGCCCAAGAACGGGACGCGTCAACTGACCACCGTCTCCTGGCTGCACGGCACCACCGTCTACCGCAAAGACGTCGCCTCGCAGGATCCTCAATCGACCGACCGGCTCACCGCCCTGCTGTTCGCCTCGACCGGGCGGGCCGTTTCGGCGCCCGACTACGTGGGCCTCGGAACGGGCGAAGGCTTCCACCCCTACGGCGACCCCCGGGCCACCGTCGCGGCCTCGGTGGACGGCCTGCGCGCGGCCCGGACCTTAGCCCACCGCAATGGCCGGGAGCTGAAGCGAAAGGTCCAGGTCAGCGGGTTCTCGCAGGGCGGCCCCGCGACCATGCTGGTCGGCCGGGCGCTCCAGCAGGAGGGCGCCGACCGCTACTTCGGGCTGGGGGCGCTCGCCCCCGTCAGCGGCCCCTACCACCTCTCGGCCTTCGAGGCCGCCGCAGCCGACGACAAGATCGCAAAATCCGGCATCTACCTCGCTTACTTCGTCACCGCCT
This sequence comes from Streptomyces sp. NPDC031670, assembly GCF_055580545.1. Classification (NCBI taxonomy): domain Bacteria; kingdom Bacillati; phylum Actinomycetota; class Actinomycetes; order Kitasatosporales; family Streptomycetaceae; genus Streptomyces; species Streptomyces sp. NPDC031670. The sequence goes on from NZ_JBVILC010000008.1 coordinate 23,177, forward strand.
GGAACAAGATGTACGGCCTCTACACGTCACCCGGCGATGTCTTCCTCGCCCCCTACACCGACGAGGTGGAGGGTCTCTTCGACGGCTATCACACCACCAAGCAGATCGTCGCCGCACTCCCGGCGGCCTCCAGGGACCTGTTCACCGAGGACTTCCTGAACAAGATCCGCAAGCCCGACGGTGTACTGAAGGACAAGCTGCGCCCGATGGACAACACGTGCGACTGGCAGCCGAACGTACCGGTGGAGATCTTCCACGGCCGGGGCGACAAGGACGTCGACTTCCGTCACGCGACGTACTGCGCCGACCAGTTGACGAGGAGCGGCGCTGCTCCCCGGCTGACCGACGTCGGCGACTACGACCACAACGGATCACTGCAACAAGCCCTGCCCCGGATCGTCGAGTTCTTCGACAAGTCGACGAAGACCGACTGAACGCGCCAGCGACACATGGCTGGTCGAGCGGAGGGGCACCCGAGCGAGGCGTGAGGGCGGCCTGGTGCGGGAGCGCACCGCGCGGAAAGTGCCGCGTCTCCCCACACCTGCTGGATGAACTGGTCGACGAGGACTGGGGACGGCGCCCGGCCATGTGACCATGACGCGCCGGGGCCTGGTGTACGCCGTCCGCGCCCACACGGGCCGTGGCCGTGACGGCCACCAGACCCCGGCGGCCTTCACCAGATCAGGGGGCTAGCCGAACTTGACGAACGTCGGGAACGGGGCCGCGTTGTCGTCCGATTGCCGGGACCCGAGGAATCTGCTGGACGAGGTGCAGCTGCTGTTGGTGTACAGGCGGGCATCGGAGTCGGTGTCGTTGGACGACTGGCGAGCCCCGCCCGGGATGGCAAGGCACGGGCCGGTCGGGGTCGAGCCGAGGAACATCTCGGCTCCTGTGTCGGCACGGGTGTAGAAGAACGTCCCCTCCGCCGCCTGTACCGGTGTGGCCATACCGGTCACCGCCATCAGCGCCGCCGCACCAGTGACCGCGGCGATCCTTGCCGAACGCCTCAGTGCGTACATGGCCCCACGCTCCTCTCCTCGAATAATCCGCCGGCCCGCGAAGTCCGTCGCCGGCCGCACAAGCGTCCCGCGCTTCCCCGGGCAGGAGAATCCCCCACAGGAGGGGCATTACACCCAAACATCCGAGCAACCGAACGACCGCTCGCACGATCCGCCTATCGCCGCCCGGGTTGGTCCCCCGGCCACGAAACTTTGAGGCGGCAGGCGGCCTGGAGGCCATCTCGGTCTTCGGCAGCCCCCGCCGGGCGTGCAGGTGCAGGCTTCGGCCGGATCAGCGGGCCGTGTTCTGGGCGGGCGTGGCGAGGTCGACGATGGCCCACAGACGGGTGCCGCCGACAGCGCTGTCGGTCCCGCACGCCGCGACCGAGGGGTAGTCCGTCAGTTCGGTGAGCGGAAGCCGGGCGGGTTCGTCGTCCAGGTGCTGGTGGCTGAGGACGAGGATGCAGGCGCGGCCGTGCTCGTCGGCCAGGTGCACGCTGATACGCCGGCCCTCGTCCGCCACGGCCGGTGCGATCAAAGTGGCCACCACCTGGCGTACTGCGGCCTCGTCGAGGCGATAGCCCCAGGCTTTGAGCTGTTCGACAACGCGTCGCTGAGCGGCGGTAGCAGTCCAAGGGGCGGATTCCAAGGGCCAGTTCGCGCACCGGCGGTTCGCCAGCCGCACCCGTGCCCGCGCCCCGCCCAACAGCGGCGCTTGCGGCGACTGGGTGCCGGGCTCAGGCGGGAAGGGCGATGGCGGCTTCTTCGGCGGGGGCGGGGTCTTCGGCGGAAAATCCGGCCGGTGATCCAGGGGGGCGTCCTCGGAGGTCTGGGACATCCGCTGGTCCTCCTCGGCGCACCGCCGACCGCTGCCGGCTCCGTAGCTCCCATGCTAGGGGCCTCGGTGGCAGCCCGTCAGGTTCTTCCCGTTGCACTGCGTTTGCTGATGGTATCGGCCGACAGGGCGCCCGCGGAGGGGGGACCGATCGGGGTAACCCAGGCGGCGCAGGTGCCGTTGAACCCAGCATGACCTCGACGCTGATGCGGCACGCTCCCTACGTCGGCGCCCGGCGAAGCCGCGCCGAAACGATCCCCAACCAGCACAGGAGCCGATCTTCACCCAGCTCGCCCGGCAGTGGGCAGCCAACGGCCGTCTCGTCCCCGGGCAGCCGGATGAGGAATGGACGGCCCTCGCCCGCCACTATCCTTGGCCCAGACTCTGACCGGGCGACCCGACCCGGAGGAAAGGTGAACGATTCTCTGTGGGCCCGGCTCTCGGCCGAGGGGCAGCAGGAGGTAGACCGCCTGATGGCAGCCGGTCGCAACGTGCAGGCCATCATGGTGATGCGCGAGCGCGCCGACGGCCCGAAGCCGGAGATCCCTGAGTGCATGGATCTCCTCGCCTGGCGTTTCAGCACCTTGCGTGAAACGTCCGACGAGGGGTGAATCCGCCAAGGACGGGAGGGCGCCACGCCGTAGGCCCCTCCTGCGCTCGTACGTGTCGGTCAGTCTTGGGCGCTTCGCGTCTTCGCGTCTACCACGCGTGCCAGAGCTCACCGTGACGGTGGCGGACCGGAGGGATGTCCACATCGTCAACGTCGTGGCCGGCGTGGTGCAGTCCGCGGATCCGCTGGGCTTCGAGCCAGCCCTGAAGCCGGGCTCGGCGTTCCGCCGTAGCGATCTCGGCGGAGAACGATGAGCCCTTTCTGCAGGAGAGCACCATTGGCTGCCAGGAGGTGATCCGACGCAATGATTTCGTTGGAGCGGGGCGACGGCCTTCGCGGGCGGCCCGAGCCAATTCGGCATGTGGGTAACGCAGGACGTAGAGCGACAGGGACTCCGACGCGCCGTCTCGGACGCGAAGTCGCCAAGGAGTCGTACGAACAGTCCTGGACATCGAGAGCCTCCGTATGGCCCTCTGGACTCTCCAGAGGTACCTACGGCGGGTGCGAAGTGGACAACACGGCTCAGCCCTTCCTCGGTGCACGATCTACCAGCAGCACAGTAGTCGCGCAGACGAGTGTGGCCGACTTCTTTGCCACCGGTGCCGGCCCGGGGCCTCTCACCGCTGTGCGCGGGCAGTTGTTGCCGTCGTAGCCGGCAGGCTGAAGCCGTTGAAGAGGTCGTCCAGGGCCCGTTGCGTGGCGCGGGCCGGGGTGGCGCGGACGGCGAGGTCGCGGGCGGCGACCGCGACGGGGTGGGTGAGGGCGGCGATACGGCCGGCGCGGCGGGCGCGGATGCGGATGGCGTCGGTACGCGCGTGACGGGCTTGGCTGTAGGTGGCCAAGGCGGCCGGTACGTCGTCCCCGTCCAGCAGGTGCGCGAGCACGACGGCGTCCTCGACGGCCTGGCAGCCGCCCTGGCCGAGGTTCGGGGTCATGGCGTGGGCGGCGTCGCCGAGCCAGACGAGTCGGCCCCGGTGGTAGCTGGGGAGGGCGACGGCCAGGTCGTACAGGTCGTGCTGGAGTACGGCCGACGGGACGATCCGCTCCAGCAGTGCCGGGATGGGCGCGTGCCAGGTGCCGTAGCGGCGCAGGAGTTCGGTACGGAGGTCGGCCGGCTTGTACCCCTCGGGCACGACGGCGGTGGCGTAGACGTATATCCGGCCGTCCGCCAGCGGGACCACACCGAAGCGCTCGCCGCGGCCCCAGGTCTCGGCAGCGGCCAGACCGGAGAGGCCGTCGGCGGGCAGTACGGTGCGCCAGGCGGTCTCCCCGCTGTAGTGCAGGCCGGGGTGGTCGGGGAAGTACTGGCGGCGGAGGGCGCTGTGGATGCCGTCGGCGGCGATCACGACGTCGGCTGTGAGGTCTCCGGCCGGGGTGTGGAGGACGGGGCTGCCGTGGGTGTCGTCGACGGCGGTGACCGGAGTGCCGTAGCGGATCGTGCCTTCTGGGAGCGCGGCGGTCAGACGGGCCGCGAGAGCCGGACGGTACACGGCGAGCGGGGGCCGGCCGTACCGGACCGCCATCGCGGCGGTATCAGCGCGGTTCAGCCAGTCTCCGCCGGGGCGCCGCAGACCCATCGCGGCCGGGACAGCGTGGCCGGCGACGCTGGTGGCATCGAAGCCGACGGCGTCGAAGGCGCGCAGGGCGTTGGGGGCGAGGATGATGCCGGCGCCGGCCGCGGACGGCCCGGACGCCCGCTCGCACACCGTGACCCGCCAGCCGCGCCGGTGCAAGTCCACCGCCGCCGTCAGCCCGCCTATCCCCGCACCCACCACGACCGCATGACGCAGAGTCCTCACCATGGCGCGTCCTCCTCACTCCCAGATCCTCTACATCCGTAGAGGCGATGCCCTCACTCTACAGTTGTAGAGTGAGGGCATGTCCACCCCTGATCGTCGAACTCTGATCGCGGACACCGCGATCGGCCTCGTGGCTGCCGCAGGCCTGCGCGGGCTGACCCACCGGGCAGTCGATGCCGCGGCCGAGCTGCCCACGGGCAGCACCTCGTACTACTTCCGTACGAGGACGGCGCTGATCGGCGCCTGCTACCAACGGCTCGCCGAGCTGGACCTCGGCGACTTCGACGGCGAAGACCCGGCACCCCTGCCGGACCGGGGTGCGGTGGCGGCAGCGCTCGCCGCGCTGCTGCACCGCTGGCTGACCACGGGGCGCGCCCGGCAGCTGGCTCGCTTCGAACTGAGCCTGGAGGCGGCTCGTAACCCTGAACTGGAGACTGAGTTCCACCAAGCGGGCCTAGGCGCACGGGCCCGGGTCGCTGGAATTCTCGGTGGGCTGGGGGCGGATCGGCCCGAGGAGTCCGCAGAACTCCTGGTCGGCTGGACCGACGGCCTCCTCTATGACCGCCTCGCGGGCGCCCTCGCCAGGTCCCGGCCGACCCCGGACCTGGCCGAGCTGACAGCCGTCACCCGGCGCATGGTGGACGCGGCTTTGGCGTAGACGGTGCTCAGGCTGGCGCGGGCGTGGGGGTAGGCGTCCAGCAGGCAGGCCCGGTCTGCGTCGGCGAGGCGGCGGACCGCTTCGCGCAGGGTGACAGCCCCGGGCCCCGGCAAGGTGTCAGTCGGTCGAGAGAGCTTCGAGGAGGTCGCCGACCTGCGGGTCCGGCAGGGCGCGGGCGACATCGGCCTGAGCGACCATGCCGACCAGGTCGTGTCCGTCGATGACGGGCAGCCGGCGCACCTTGTGTTCTGCCATCGTGCGCAGGATCTCCGAGGCGTCGTCGTCGGCGCCGATGGTCACCGCCTCACCCTGGGCCAGTTCGCCCGCCTTCGTCTGGGCCGGGTCCTTGCCCGCGCCCAGGACCTTCACCACAATGTCGCGGTCGGTGAGCATGCCCTTGAGCTTGTTGTCGGTCCCGCAGATCGGCAGTGCGCCCACACCCAGTGTGGCCATCTTCTGCGCCGCCAGCAGTACCGTCTCCTCGGCACCGATGCACTCGGTTCCAGCGGTCATGATTTCTCGCGCGGTCGTCACGTGGGGTCTCCAGTCTCCAGAGGCGGGTGGGGGGTGGGGGGGGGGGGGACCTCCCCCCCCCCCCCCCCCCCCCCCCCCCCCCCCCCCCCCTCCCCCCCCCCCCCCCCCCACCCCCTCCCCCCCCCCCCCCCCCCCCACCCCTCCTTCGTACGCCTGCCCGAGCAGTACACCAAGGAGCCACGGCGTGAACGGCCTCCCTGTCATCCCATTGCCACCCACCTAACGGAGTCGCTCGCCGCTGCTCCACGCCGGCGGACCGGACCCTGCACGCGACGGCCACGAAGCCGCGAATGGCGCCGCACGAGCTCTATCGCAGAGCGAACGATCGGTTTCCTTGAGCCGCCGTTCCCCAGCTGGTCCACTCAGCAGGGAACACGCAGTCAGTTCTGCCGATACCAGATCTGGTCGGGATTGTTGTTGCAGGGCCACTGAATCATGTACGTACCACGGCCGCCGCCGTTGAGGGAGCCGAGACACATGCCGGAACCCCTGTTCCGAAGGTGGTCCATCAGGTTGCCGCTGCTGTCACGGTAGTTGCGGTCGATGTACCAGTGCTGGTCGTCGTTGCCGTTGCAGTCCCACAGGATCGCCCCTGTACCCGCGGACCTGGAGCCGTTCTGAATGCCGAGGCAGCGACCCGAGTCGTTGGTCATGTTGTAGTACGTGCCCGAAGAATCGGAGCCGACTCGGGAGTAGACCCAGTGCTGATCGGGGTTGTTATTACAAGCCCAGAGCATCGGACTCCCGCCGTTACCGCTGTATCCCCCATCGACCCCCAGACACCAGCCGCTCTGGTTCATGAGCATGTTGTCGACTGCGGAGGCAGTGGGCGAGAGCGTGAACATCATGGTCAACGCAGCGAATAGTGCGCCTGCGGCAACGGAAACGCGCTTGAAGTTCCTCATGGAATGCGAACCTTCCCCATTCTTTTTCTGTCATCTTCGGCGAGATGAACTTGAAGACCATAAAGACCGCTGCCTGCGTACAGAGGCATGCGTGCACCACTGGCACCCCGACAGCGAAACCTAGAAGCGGCTCTTGCCGTAGTAGGCGAGGGTCGGAGGTAGCGGCGACAGATGCAGCGGTTACGGGCGCGTCCGGAACTCACCGGAGCCCTTGGCGGGTTGGGCGATGGGCCGGGTTCGTGTGTCTGGTCTATGCCGTCAACGGCAAGTCACCGCGGCATCCCGGTCGGCCCCGGCCCAGCAGCGCCGCGAGTGGTTCAAATACTTGCGAGGAACTCTCGGACCGCGGTGGCGAAGCCCTCCGGGTCGGCCTGCTGGACGAAGTGGTCGGTGTCGAGGGAGCGGTAGATCGTCTCGGGGCGTCTGGAGCACATGGCCTGGGCCTGTTCGGCGGGCAGGACTTGGCTGCGCAGCCCGTGGATCAGGAGCGCCGGGCAGTCGGTGGCGAGCCACTGCTTCCAGTGGTCGCCGTGGACGAGGTTCTCGGAGTCGACGGTGTCCTGCGGGTGGAAGGGCAGTCGCCAGCCGGAGCCGTCGGGTAGCGGGCGCAGCAGGGGCCCGAGGACGGTGGCCAGGGGTCCGCAGGAGGCGGCGAGTTCCGCGCGGGTGGCTGCGGTGTAGGGGAAGTTGAGCACGAAGGCGAGGGGGCTGGTGCCGTGGCCGGGGAGGTCGACGGCGGTATCGACGATGATCAGGGCCTCGACCAGTTCTGGGCGTTCGCCGGCCAGGTGGAACGCGTTGTACGCGCCGAGGGAGTGACCCAGGAAGACCGCACGGTCGATGCCGAGGTGGTCGAGGAGGGTGAGAAGGTCGGCGACGTAGCCGGCGCGGGTGTATTCGGGAGCGCGGTCCGAGTCGCCGTGGCCGCGCTGGTCGGGTGCGATCACCCGCCACTCGGGCCCGAGCGCGGCAGCGAGGGCGGTGAAGGATGCTCCCTCGGAGAGGTGGCCGTGCAGAGTCACCAGAGGGCGGCCGGTTCCGCCGAAGTCGAGGTATGACAGGGTGCGGCCGTCGATGGTGAGGGCAGCACGGGTGGGCTGGACGGTCATGGCGTAAAACTCCGTTGGTTCGGGGTATCTGGGGGTGCTTCGGTGAACGCCGTCCAGTTGAGTGCCTCGGTGGCGAGCGACGTGGGGCGGAAGGAAGCTCACGCACTACGCGGGTCGTGAGCTCAACCGTCAGGCGTCAGATGCGGGCGGAGGCGAAGGCGCGCAGGTCCTCATTGAGGCGGTCCGCGTGGGTGGCGAACAGCCCGTGACCCGCGTACTCGTACACGTGCAGCTCAGCGCCGGGGATCAGGTCCGCCGCGCGGCGGCCGGTGAGGGCCAGGGGTGCGGAAGCGTCGTCCGATCCATGGATGACAAGGACCGGGCAGTCGATCTTCACCAGCTCCGGGACGAGGTTCAGGGTGGGCAGGAGGTCCCCCAGGGCGCCTGCGGCGTGCGCCGTTGCCCCGTGGCAGCGGTCCACCATGTACGCCACGTACGCGTCCGACACCTGCGGGCCGGGCAGATGGCGGGCGAAGAACGCGTTGGCGCCGTCCGCGAAGAACTCTGCCCGGTCCTGCCGGAAGGTCTTGTTGAATCCGCGGATCAGCTCCGGGTCCAGTCCCTGTGGGTGGTCCGCGGAGCGGGCCGGGCCCGGGGCGATTCCGCCGATGAGGGCCACGCGCTTCACCCGGTCGGTACCGCGCAGGGTCAGATACCGGACCACCTCGGCCGTGCCCATCGAATGCGCCGCCAAAGTGACGTCACGCAGCTCCAGATGATCGAGCAGCGAGCCCAGGTCCCGGGCGAGGGTGTCGAGGTCGAAGCCGCCCCAGACATCATCGGACCTGCCGTGTCCCCTGCGGTCGAAGCCCACGCAGCGGAACCCTTCGGCCGCCAGCGGCAACATCTGGTACTCCCACATCTCGGTACCGAAGTAGGAGCCGTTGACGAAGACGATGACAGGGCCGTCCGAGGGGCCGTAGTCGACGAAGTGGAGGCGGGCGCGGTCCGTGGCGGATTCGAAGTACGGCATGCGGGGTTCCTTCAGGAAGTGGCTGTCTCGGGCTGTCCGGTGTGTGAGTCCTCAGGGGTGGAGTTCCAGAGTGATGTGCGGGGAGAGTGCGTGCAGGAAGTCGGGGGCGTCGAAGATGTGGCCTGCGGAGGCGACGCCGACGGTGTGGGTGCGGCCGTCGAGGACGCGGTCGAGGGCTTCCACGACGAGGGGTGCGGTGACGGCGTAGATGTCCTGTCCGTGTGCGACGGCGCGGCGTTGGGTGTCGCCCGAGCGTATGACGGCGTCGATGAGGAAGGTCTGGTCGGACCGGCCGCTCTCGTCGGCCGCGGCCGGGGCGGGTGTGTCGGGCGAGACGACGTCGCGGGCCGCCTGGGCCGTCATGTACGTGGTGACATCCGGGATGGACAGGTGGTTGGGGATGGTCACCACATCGGCCATGGTGAACTCCCCGATCACCGGCTGTGATCCCATCGGTTCGGGGAAGGACCACTGCAGGGCGGGCGGGGCATCGGTGCGCTGCTCCCACTTGCCGCCGGTGTAGCGGAGGCGGTAGTCGCCGCGCCGCTCGCGTGAGACCGCGCCGGACAGGCGGGTGCCGACGGTGGGGTGCCAGTGGCTCAGTGCGTAGGCGACGTGCGCGGAGTCGGCCCGGGTCCAGTCGCCCATCGCCGCGGTGGCCAGCAGGTCGCCCAGACCGCCGAAGAAGGCCATCGCCGGGACTATGAGCGCTCCCGCCTGGCGCGCCCGGTCGGCGAAGTGGGCGAAGGTGTCGAGGTTGGCCTCGATCTCGGCCGCGACATCCAGATACGCGATCCCGGCCCGCAGGGCGGCCTCGATGACGGGCGCCGTCGTGGACGCGAACGGCCCGGCACAGTTGATCACCGCAGACGTACCGGCCAGGGCGCGGTCGAGTGAGGCCGCGTCACCGGCCGACGCCACCCGCGCCTCCAGGCCCACCTCGTGCGCCAGCGCCTTCAGCTTGTCGGCGTCACGGCCACTCAGCACAGGGACGTACCCACGCTTGAGGAGCTCCGCCACCACGAACCGTCCGGTGTGCCCGTACGCACCGAAAACCGCCACCCGCTGGCCCGCGCCCATGAGTTACTCCCTGCGTCCAAGTGATCCGCGGCTACTTCGCGGCTGCTCCGCGTCGCTTCGCTGTGATCCGTTATGGACATCCTGCCGACAAACGGGACCCCCCACGAGCGTCTGGAACGACACGCGTCATACACTTTCGGACATGCCTACCGTCGCGCTGGCCGTCACCGACGGCATGCTGCATTTCGAGCTGTCCATGGCGATCGAGGTGTTCGGCTCGGACCTGACCCACATCGTGGACCCCTGGTACGACTTCTCCCTCTGTGGACCGGGCGCCGTACGGATCGACCGCTTCCGCCTGGAAATGGACCACGGACTCGACTACCTTCCGCACGCCGACACCGTGATCGTTCCCGGCTGGGCCGACACGGATGTGGACCCGCCCGTGGAGCTTCTCGACGCCGTGCGCGCGGCCCACGCGGCGGGCGCACGCGTGGTCTCCCTGTGCACAGGGGCATTCGTCCTGGCCGCCGCCGGCCTTCTGAACGGCAAACGCGCCACCACGCACTGGGGGCATACCCGGGAACTCGCCCGCCGCCATCCCGACGTCACGGTGGACCCGGACGTCCTCTACGTCGACAACGGCGACGTGCTGACCTCCGCCGGCAAGGCCGCTGCCATGGACCTGTGCCTGCACCTCGTCCGCCTCGACCACGGCTCGGCGAACGCCAACAAGATCGCCCGTCGGCTGGTCGTTCCGCCACACCGCGACGGCGGGCAGGCCCAGTTCATCTCCACCCCGGTCCCGGAGCCCGGCAACCACCCCCTCGCCGAGCTCTTCCCCTGGGTCCTCCAACGCCTGGACGAGCCGCTTACCGTGGAAGACCTGGCCCGACAGGCACGGATGAGCTCGCGCCACCTGGGCCGCCACTTCAAATCACTCACCGGCACCACCCCGCTGCAGTGGCTGCACACCCAACGTATCCGCCACGCCCAGGAACTCCTGGAGACCACCGACGACACCGTCGACTCCATCGCGACCACCACCGGCATGGGCACCTCCACGACCCTGCGCCGACACTTCCACCGAACCGTCGGCGTCCCCCCGGACACCTACCGCCGTACCTTCCGCTCCCACACCCATCCCGGGCCGGAACGTGACAGCAACAGGTGACCCGGCCGCCTTCGAGCGTGCCGGCTACGCCGCAGGTCGCCTACGCCCAGTCGAGGACGGCAAGCTCTCCATTAGCCGTGAGGCAGGCCTCCTCTGGGCATCCGACGGCATCGCCGCCAACGCGGTAGGCCCCGGCAGTGTCGCGACGGGACCGCAGCGGAACTCGACAACGCAACAGAAGAGGTCGCTCGACGCGGCCGAAGCCGCCGCAGTTTTCACGTACAAACTTCACGTACAAAACAGTCGAGCGGGGCACGGCCACCGGCATCGTCCCGGCCATCGGCCGCACAGCTTCGGCAGGTGCAGTCCGAGGAACTTCCCTACATCAGCCGTGAGTTGCACTTGTGTCGACGCCCGAAACCCTACTGGTCCAGGCCCCGCAGCGAGGGTACGGTCCAGAACTGCCCCGTTCCGTCTGCAGGTCGAGCTCAGCCGAGACCACGATGGGCTGCCCACAACGTTCCGGCGCGGCCGGCTGCGGCGGTGACCAGAGCCGCCAGTTCTGGTTTGTCGGGGACGGGAAACGATACGTATGCGCCCCGACCACCGCCGACTGGCCGCCCATAGGCTTTTACGGCGAGGTGACCGTCCGGGAGAAGTCTGATGTTGAGTGTGGTCAGTTGGAACGCTTCACCACGTCGAACGTCGGTCCAGCGGAGCGCCTGCGGGATCGTGACGTTGATCGCCAGAGCACTCACTTCCAGGTCGCTACTCATGGACGGATGATCCCACGCGGGCCGCGCTTCGTGTTGAGCTCGGCCCAGGCGGCGACTGCGAAGACCGGGAGTACTCCCTGGCCGCCTCGCGGACCCCTGTGTCGATGCCTACGGGCGCAATCACGTGCGCCGAAAGCATGCGCGCCTCCAACGGCGATGCCCTCCATCGCGCCGCACAAGCTTCCGCGCCGAATACGGCCGCGGCCCCTCCAGCGAGCAGTTGCGGGCCGGACTGGGATGGGGGCACCATCCGTGAACTACGGGACTTCATCGTCCAGCAGCTGATCGCCGACCGAAAGGCCGACCAGCTCTGCGCCGGGTCCCTGGTCCCGCGAAAGGGCGCCCAAGCCGCGCCCAACTGCGTCCGCCGCTGCGGCCGAGTTTTGCGAAAGCTGGCTACGTGCAGCGACACGGGTTGACTGGGTCCGGCATGTCACACTGACCGCCGCCGAGGACGGCCAGTCGGCCACCGGGTGGATGCAGGGGATGACCGCGTTCATGCCCAGCCGGACTGTCCCTCCGGCCCGCCGCGGGCGCTCTGGCGGTCGGGGGCCCGTCGCCGCGGACCTGCCGCCAGCACAGCACGGCGAACCCTCGGCCCGTGGCCAGGGGCGGCGCTGACGTAGCTCGGCCGCGATGCTGCGGTTCCGGTGACCGCATGGAACGGTCAATCGACAGGGCCTGAGACATTACGCTTGTTGGCGAGGAAGCGTGCCTTCTTCTCGCGGTTTCCACACGTATTCATGTCGCACCATTTCCGTGTGCCACCTCGGCTGGTGTCCAAGAAGGCGGCTCGACACGTGGGCGAGGCGCACAAAGAGATCTTGCCCTCTCGCTCTCCGGAAACGAGACTGATCGCATCGCCCGCGATCACACTGAGTGCGTCTTCTACAGAAAAAGAGCTCAGCTGCCATTTCCGCCCACCCTCGGGCGTCAAGATCATCGAGGCCAGACCCCGAGTACTGCAGTCGTTGATGATTTGGACAGCTGAAGAAGGAAGCGGGCTCTGGTTTGCAACGGCGGTGGCAGTTGCATGAATTGATTCCCTCAGCTCTCGCGCCCGGGCGAGCTGGGACTGGGTGCAGGTGTCGACCGTGAGTCCATTGACTGCCAACCAGTCCGCGAACCGGGAGGGCACAGGAATCCGCTCCAGGGGTTCACCGTAACGCTCCGACAGGGTTCCCGTGAAGCTGGTCGCCAGCAGTTTTCCCAGTCGAAACTCGGGGAAATAAACAGTAGCCACAGAACCACCTTAGCCGGTTGCCGTCCGGAGCGCAAACGTGTTAGAACCGTCATAGGTGGTTCTGCGCCGACTCGGGTGCCTCACGTAGTCCTCCCAGCCCGCAACAAGCGTCGGCCACCGACTGGGACGAATCGGCGTGGATCGATCACTGCCGATACCGAAGGACTCCTTGGACACCACCCCCACAGCCGGAGGTAGTTGACGATGGTGGATTTAGCAGTACTGCCGAGCTACGTAGCAGTGATCATGCTCTTTCTCGCTCCACCCGGGCCCGATATGGCGTACATGATCGCAGTGGGTCTTGAAGGTGGCCGCCTGTCCGCCTTGAAAGCCATCCTCGGCATAGGAACAGGTATGAGTGTTTATGCCGCCGCCGTCGTTGCCGGGATGGGGGAAATCGCCCGATCGCACCCGTCGGTGCTAGATGCGGTGAGAATACTGGGCGCCGCCTATCTGCTTTGGTTGGCGTACGTGACAATGCGAAGTGCGCGTCGCGCAATCAACGGACACGGGGATATCGCGACAGGGAGGTGGTATTTGCGAGGAGTGCTAGTCAGCGTGACAAATCCCAAAATAATTCTCTTTTACCTCGCGGTGCTCCCGCAGTTCATCGGCAGTGCAGGAAATCCCGAAATACATATGGCCGTTCTCGGTGCAATCAATATCCTGATGGAGGTAGTTCTTTACGGGTGCGTTGGAGTGTTGGCAGGGTTCTTCCATGCGCGACTCACCGGCTCCACAAAAGCTACAGCTGTACTGAATTATGCCGCTTGCACCGTCTATGTTGTGCTGGCGACGGCAATAACCGGCGAGATTCTCCTCGCATGAGACTGTGTCGACCGCTTCGGAAGACCCGGCGCACTCAGCTGGAATCTTCAGAGCACCCGCACAGAGCTTTACCCTCGTCGGCAGGCTGCCTGCTTGTTCAGCCAGTTCTGTGCTGCGTCCAGGACGGCATCCTGGTGGCGGGCAACCGGGCGAGGGTCCTTGATGACTTCCTCGTCCGGCCCGATCGCCTCCTCGTAGGTGCGGCCCGTGCGGTCCGCGTCCTTGACTTCGGTGACGTGAAGCATGGCCCCGTCGGACAGCCGGTGCGCGTCGTTGCCGGTGGGGACACCATGGGTCTGTTCGCCGAAGAACCGAGTGTCCGGACGTCCCCGGAAGGCCACGACGACGGCCTCCCCCGCACTGGCTGTCTGTCGGCCGGTCAGCACAGCGACCGGCGGCCCGGGCCGGCGCAGGGGCCGGCTGGCACCGCCGGCCTTCGGTTTGCCGTCCAGGTACGGGGCACCGTTCTTGATCGACCACACGAATTTCTTGCCGTCCGCGTCGACGAACATGCCCACCGCGCCGTCGCCCAGAATCGGCCCGGCCACGGCGAGCACCGGCCACATGCCGCCACCGCTCTCCGATCTCAGGTCCACCACCCAGCCGCAGGCTCCCGCCCCATCCGCCTTCGTCACAGCGTCCCGGCCCTGTCGTACGTACGCGTCGTACGTCTTCTGGGAACCGTTCACCCGAGGCAAGGAGAGGTACCCCACGCCGCCGTTCTTCAGGGACCGCCCCTCAAGACCGCCGAAAGAGGAAGTCGACGTTTCCATGCCCTCCTTGGCCTGACCCGGATCCCAGAAAGTGCTGTGCCGATCGCCCAGAGCCCTCAATGCCGACACGATCGCCCCGTAGGTGTCTGCGGGCTTCTGCGCCCCGCGAGCCTGCGAGAACGCCCTGCTTCGCAGGTTGTCCCAGTCGATCCGGTGACGGAGCAAAGAGTGCTCTTCCATGATGCTCACCGCCTGCGACAAGTACGTCTGCGCCGCGGGCGCCATGTCGTCGGCAGCCGAGTCCCGCGCACCGGTCGTGCATCCCGTCGCTGCGACGACAACTCCGGCAAGTGCAGTGCACGCAGGCAAACGCAGTGAACGTCCCCGTCCCATCCGTCTCCAGGCTCTTGTCACAGAACGCAACCCTAACGCTATCGATCAACGCTGAGGAGCTCGCAGATAGGAGACATGCACTCAGCTTGTTCTTGAACCGCACCTACGAAGGTCCCGGGGCGCCCCTTGACACCTGGATGGGTGTCAACGACGGTACATCATATGGAGTTTGCCGTTGTGGGAAGCGAGAGCCGTTTCGCCTTCCATCGCGCCGACGGCGACCGTGGATGCGCTCTGCCAGGCTTCACCGGTGGTGTGCAGGAGCCACAGGTTGCTGTCAGTCCCGCGGACGGCCAGCCACAGTTTGCCGTCGTGGACGGTGATCGTCGGGGAGTCGTGGGTAAACCAGTGCGACGGCAGGGCAAGTTCACCGTAGTGGGCACCCTGGGGGATGCACCAGCCCGCGTGGTTGTGGCTGTCGGCCGTGCGGCTGGCGTACCAGATCCTGTCTTGGTAACCGGCGATCGAGAACGGCCCTTGCGCCTTTGACCACCGGCCGCTCCAACTGCCCAGTACCGACCAGTCCCCCTCGCCGTAGCGGGACGAGTGGAGCATGGCCTCGCCGCTGCCGGAGCGGTGGACGACCACCAGCCGCTCGCGCACGACGGGGACGTTCGGGCCGTCGACGGTCAAGCCCGGGGCGCGTTCGGTGTGCACGTGGGGCACTTGGGTGACCGCGCCCCACGGTCCGCTGCCCGAGTAGCTGCACACGTACACGGCTCCGTCAAGTCCAGTGTGCGCCATGTACAGCTTGTCCTTGAACACGGCCAGGGCCGGGGCGTAGTCGCTGGCGTAGTAGACGATTTGTGCGGGTGGGGACCAGCTGCCGTTGTCCAGCACGCTCCACATGACGGCGCGGTCGCCGGGGCGGATGTACGCGGCGTAGAGCTTGCCGGCGTAGGAGGCGAGTGCCGGGGGTGCGGCGCTGGTCCAGCCCAGAGCGACGGGTGCGCTCGACGTGGTGGCGTTGCCGGAGCCGGAGAGGGTGACGTACTCCAGGGTCCCGGAAGGGAAGACCGGCCGCTCGCCGCTGTAGCGGATGCGCAGGGAGTGGTGGCCCTCGCCGTTGAATTCCCAGGTGTCACGGCCACGGTTGTACAGAGTGACCAAGGTGTGGCGGTCGAAGAAGAACAGGCGCTCGCAGGACAGGTCGTCCTTGTTGCGCAGGTACTCCTTGAGGAAGATGAACAGTTTTGTGATCTCCAGCGCATAGCCCAGGAGTTCACCTGCAAAGGTGGGATTGAAGTTGTTGAGGAGGTCCGTGACGTGTAGCCCGTCGACCACCTCCTGCAGGACCTCGAAGAGCTTGTTGTACCACTGAGCGCTGCTCTGGTCGGCCTCCCAGGCGGCGACGTGCAGGCCCAAGTGCGTACCGGCCTGCCCGTCGAAGACCACCCGGTCGGCTCCGCTGAAGGAGCGGGTGTCGCCCTTCCTGATCGAGCCGAATTCCGCGGACTTGTAAGTACGAGCCTTGTGCTTGTCGGAGGCAGCCGCGACCGTCCAGTAGATCTCGTCCTTGCCGCCCCACTGATCACCCACCGCGCGCCGGACGTAGAAGCTGTCGAACTCCACCTTGGCCCGGTAGCCGGGCACGGGCTTGCCCCGCTCCTCCGAGGGCACCGGCGGACGATTGAACACGGTCGCCCCGTAACCGAACTCGGTAAGGGCCGCCGTGAACTCCGCGGAGTCGATCGCCCGTCCGTCCGCCAGCGCGGCCGGGTCCACGATCGCTCCGTTGGGCAGCGTGACCGCCTCACGCCCGATGACCGGCAGGCGAGCCTTGAAATCGGCGAGCGTGTACCCCGAGGTAAGCGGCCGGGAGGTGAGGGAGGCGGGCACGATGTCCAGCGCCCCCAGGTCGGCCACCGCCGACCGGTACTCCTGCCCGCACGCGTGCACATCCGCCTGCGGCATCAGATCACTCAGGGCTTTGAGCAGCACCCGCTCCAAATCGGTGGGGGCCTTGCCCTGCCGGGACCGTTCGGCGGCGTGCAGCGCCGCTCCCACCAGCACGCCTTGTTCCCGCCCCTGTCGCAGACCCCGCATGAACCGGCTCTCGCTCGCGGCCACCGGGCCGCGCAGCATCTCCCTCAACCGCGCAGCGCCTTCCGCCGGCGTGACTTCCTCAGCTGTCATACCCACTCCTCACCCACGACCATCGGTAGCGGCCAGGTGCGGCCGTCAGCCCTTCCCTGAGATCTCAGCCCTTCCCTGAGATCAATGCGCCACGTGTGCGGATGTATGTGGTCTGTCATGTAATTGGCCAGATGTCGCGCCCCTGACGCAAAGCCTTGGATGAGCGGGAAAGACCCTCTGCCGGTGATGATGTGACTGGCGGGTCTGTTGAGCGCTGTGCCCAGTCGAACTCGGCGTAGGGAAAGGCCTGTTGTCGACATCAGGTACCGGGCCGTGCCTGTGACAGAACGAAGACATCGCAGCAGACCGCCCGTGACTCGGTGCGGGATACAAATACTTTTGACCACTTGCACCACGCCACTTCTGGGGGAACACCATGAGGTACACCCGCAGCACCGCTCTCGCTGCCATCGGCGTCGCCGCCACGCTCACGCTCAGCGCCTGCGGCAGTGACGACTCCGCGAAGGACTCGTCCTCCAAGAGCCCCTCCTCCGCGGCCTCTTCCTCCTCGAACGCCGGCTCCAAGGCGGACAGCGGCTCAGGGTCCGACGGCTCGCAGGCCGACAACGCGAACACGGGCTCCGGCGGGAACAACGGCGCAGACGCAGCCACGAACGGCTCATCGAAGAACGGCGGCAAGGCGAAGGCCGACGGCAAGGCCACGTTCTGCAAGACGGCGGACCTGGCCATCAGCGCCAAGAACGCCGCGCCGGACAACGTCTCCGGCAGGATCGACATCACCATGATCAACCGGGGGTCGGCCACCTGCTCGGCCACCGGCTTCGCCGGCGTCGACATCAAGGATGCCGACCACACCTCAAGCCCCGTCGAGCGCGGCCACGCCCAGCCGCGTATCACCGTCCTCAAGCCCGGCGACGCCGCTGTCTTCAACCTTGCCTACGACATCAACACCACAGGCCAGAGCCTCGCGTCCCCGACCAACATCCTGGTGACGCCCCCCAACGAGACCCACACCATAGGCCTGAAGTGGCCCGCCGGAACGGGAAAGATCAAGGGCGCTTACACCGACGTGCGGGTCTACCCGACCCACACGACCAAGTAGGGGCGGTGGCTCAAGTAGGGACGGTGACCGCGTCGGCCGGAACGGGGATGTGACGGCCGGTGGACCGGACCGGACCGGACCGGACCGGAGCCGGGGCCGAAGCGCGGGCAGGGACTGGGGCGTGGGCCGGGACCGGGGCGTGGGCCGGTTCGCCGTGACTGTGGCCTGTTGACTCCTTTCGGCGCGAGTTCCGGGCGGGCATGCTCGTTGATCTGTGAACGGTACGCAGCGGACTCACCTCAGGATCTCTGCGTGAGGCGTGACCAGGAGGCCACGCGTGGAGCACTGATGAGGACGGAACACCGGGCCGGCGTCCGTTCATGCTTGGGGCAGGAGCGGGCGGTGGGCCATGGCGGCCTGTCGCGTCCAGTCGACCCGAGGGGGGCCGCCGGGGCAGAGCCGCAGCCTCATGAAAGGGAGACAATCCCCGTGTCACTCAGGTCACTAAGGTCACCCAGATCACCCGGATCATCCAGAACTCATCGCGCGCGCGAGAGCAGATCCTCGACAACACGACTGCGCCGGGGCGGTGTGACCAGGCGGCTGACCACCTTGGTTCTGCCCGGCACGATGGCGCTCGCGCTCGCCGGCGCCGGGCTGGTCGCACTCGCGCCACCGGCCCTGGCCGCGACGACGGTCACCTTCGCCTACACCGGCGACGCCCAGCCCTTCATCGTCCCCGCCGGGGTGTACTCGCTCAGTGTGGACGCCTTCGGCGCCCAGGGCCAGGACGGGCCCGCGGGCGGCAGCGCCGGCGGACTGGGCGGCGAGGCCCAGAGCCGGCTGTCGGTCACTCCGGGGCAGATCCTCCAGATCAACGTCGGCGGCTCGGGCGGCTACGGCGGCTCGGGCGCCGCAGGTAAGGGCACCGATCCGGACACCGACGGAGGCGCCGGAGGAGGCGCCTCAGATGTGCGCCAGGGCGGCAACGGCCTGAGCGATCGGCTGCTGGTCGCCGGTGGCGGCGGAGGTGGCGGCAACTGGATAGGCACCGCCGTCAGCGGTATGGGCGGCAGCGGGGGCGGCGCCGAGGCCACCGCCGGCGGCGACGGGAGCGACGGGGCACAGGGCGGCGGGGCGGGAACCGCCAGTGCGGGCGGGTCCGGCGGGCTGGGCGCGAACGGCGCCGAGCCCGCGGCAGCCGGGTCCCCGGGCCTCGGAGGCACGGGCGGCGCCGGCGCCAGCGGTACCGGCGGCGGAGGCGGCGGCGGGGGCTGGTTCGGTGGCGGAGGCGGCGGCGGCATCTTGAGCAGTCCCTCCGCCACCGTCGGCTCCGCGGGTGGCGGCGGAGGCAGCGGGTACGGTCCGGCCGGCACTGTCTTCCACACCGGCGTGCACGCGGGCGACGGGTCGGTGAGCATCACCTACACCCCGTCCTCGGCGGACGTCGGCGTACGCGTCACGGCCAAGCCGCAGCTGGGCATCCTGGTGCCCTACCTCCGCTACAGCCTGACGGCCAACAACACCGGGCCCAACGCCGTCACCTCGGCCACGATCACCGTATCCCTGCCGCGGGGTACGACCGCTACGGGCCTGTCCGCCGGATGCACCACCCACGCGGAAACCGTCACCTGCGCCTACGAGGCCATCGCGAGCGGTGCCGGCGCGACCAAGTCCTTCGACATCCCCTTGCATCTGCTCTCGCTGGGCCGCGTGTCGGTGACCGGCACACGCACCGCGTCGACACCTACCGACCCCAACGCCGTCAACGACAGCGCCACGGCCAGCTGCAATGTGCTCTCCATCCTCCTGGTCAGCTGTTCCTGACACCCGAAGGCTTCTCAGGGTGGGCCCGAGCGAGCCCCGGGTCCACCCCAAGACCGCCGTTCTGACGGCCCTGGCGGTCTGGAGCGCCGAGTTCCTCGGCCAGGAGCCCCAGTCACGCGGAAAGATCGCCGGGCGCGGAGCGCGGCGGCGGTGGGGGCAACGAAGACCTTGACGCACGCCGGGTGGGCGTCGAAGCTCCGTACCAGCAGGCTTTACCAGCAGGCTTTTCCCTGCTTGCTGCGCGCGGGCGTAAGGCCACGCGTCCGCCGCCGGCAGTTGGAGGAGGAACGAGACCATATGGCCCGCACGCCACCCTCCACCTTCGATCTCTCGCACCTGCGAGGGCTCCCTCCGCGCAACGGCAACCCCGACGCAACCCGGGCCGAAGCCGTCATCCGCGCAGAATGTCTCGCGGTCGGCCTGACCCAGACCAGTCATGCGGCCTACACCTCCATGACGAGGTACCTGTTCCCCAGGACCCCAGCCGACCGGCTCATCCCCATGGGTTTGCTCAACGACATACTCTTCTACGTCGACGACCTGCACAGCCCCCACCGCTCCAGCCTCGACGACACCATGTCCCCCGAGGTGGCCGACATGATGGACAGGGCCGTGGAGGCACTCAGAACCGGCACCGTGTCAGCCGGCGCGCTACCGGACAGCAAAGCGATCAGCACGGGTTTCGCTCGGGTGCGCGAACTGTTCTCGCGCAGCGCCCCGCCTCTTCTCCTGGAGCGGCTGGCCACAGCGGTGGAGCAGTGCCTGCAGGCCATGAAACGGCCGGTCAGGGATATCCATGTGAACGGAACCCCCGACGTCGAGCGGTACACGCGCATCCGTTACAGCGATTCGGGGATGAAGGTGGAGGTCGAACTCGCCGACTACGCCCGCGGGTTCCTCCTGCCCGACGAAGTGATCCGCCATCCTGTGATCGACCGGGCCCGTGACATCACGGTCCACATCGGCGGTCTCATGAACGACCTCTTCTCCTACCACAAAGAAGTCGTCCGGCACGGACAGATGTTCAACCTCGTCCCTGTCATGCAGGCCGCCCTGCGCTGCTCCCCGCAGGAAGCGTTCAACGCCGCCGTGGATCACGTCAACCGGCTCACGGACGAGTTCGAAGAGATCATGCTGAGCCCACCCGCTCTCGCTGTCTCGCCGATGGCGGATCAGACCGCGCAATACCTCGAATCACTGGCCGACCAGATCTCGGCGACCTACCACTGGCAGTTCCACACCAGCCGGTACAAGGAAGCCGGTTCCGTGGTCCCGCTGCTCAAGGCTCCCGCTCAACCCTAGAGGGCCGGGCGGCGGGCCGTCGCGCCGCAGTGGTGAGCACGGGGGCCTCGTACTGTTCTATCCGTCTATCCGGCCAGTCCTCGCAGCAGGCCCTCCAGATCGCGCTCGCCGTCGGGCGTCTGGGCACCGTGGGCCAGTCCGCCGCGGATCAACCGTTCGGCAGCGGGGCGAACGAACTGGCCGGCCCAGGCGGCGTGTTCCCGCAGGAGGCCCTCGGCCATGTCCTCGGGGGCGATGGCGCGCTTGGCCGCCGCGATCACACCCTCGGGCAGGGCGGCGATGTTGCGGGCGAGGCGGTCGACCATGTCGTCGAGCTCCTCAGCTGGGACGGCCCGGTTGACCCAGCCGTAGCGTTCCGCGGTCTCGGCGTCGTACAGGTCGGCACTCAGCACCGCCTCCAGAGCGCGACCGCGGCCGAGTCGGGCGGTGAGGTACTGCGTGCCTCCTCCACCGGGGACGATGCCCATGAGGGCCTCGATCTGGCCGATCCCGGCGCGACCGATCGCCGCGAACGCCATGTCCACGGCCGAGACGAACTCCGCCCCTCCGCCGCGCGCCACCCCGGCAAGCTTGACGATGGTCACCTGAGGCTGGTGCCGGAGCGACTCCCCCAGCGCCTGGAAGACGTTGACTCCATCCGGAAGGTCGGCCGCGAGCTCGTCGAAGGCGTCCGGGGTTTCTATGAGCGACATGTCCACGTGGGCTATGAAGAACTCCGGGTCGGCACTGTCGAACACGATCACCCGGACCGAGTCGTCGTCCCTCAGCGCGGTCAACAGGTGCCGGAGGTCGGTCATCAGGGCCACGTTCAGGACGTTGACCGGCGGGTTGTCGAGGGTGACGCGGGCGATACCGTCCTCGCTCCTCACTCGCAGAGTCGTGTAGGCGTCGTGGGTCATGGAGTGCTCCGATCGGTACCTGGTATGCATCTAGGTTCCTGATGCATACTCACAGTGCTGTGGCGGGCAACCGGCGTCAATAACGCACTTTCGGCATCTCAAGGATCGTGAAGGATACCGACATGGCCACTTCTGAAACCGGCACCGACTCCGGCATCGACACCGTCTACCGGTCCGACTGCCCCAGCCGCCCGATCCTCGACCAGATCGCGGACAAGTGGTCGATGATGGTGATGGCGGTCCTCGACAAACCCACACGGTTCAACGAGATCAAGCGCCGCCTTGAGGGCGTGACCCAGCGGGTCCTGACCCAGACCCTGCGCCGTCTGGAACGCAACGGGATGATCGTGCGCCGCGTGCTGCCCACCTCGCCGGTAGGAGTCGAGTACTCCCTCACGCCCCTCGGCGCATCCCTGCGGGAGCCCTTCGGCCGGTTGTACGCCTGGACGGTCGACCACGCGGACGAGATCCGGGCGCACCAAAGGGACTACGACCAACGCCTTCAGAGCTGAGAGTGCCCGGTTCTCCCTCGCAGCGAGAACCACGCGCCGGCGACGGCGGCCGGGGGTGTTCACGCGCGGAGGTTGGACCAAGTGCTGGTGGTCAGTGGTGATACGCGGCTGTCGCGATCTCGATGAAGGAGCGGATCAACGGGTTGGGATCACCTTCGTTCCACACCGCGACCACCCGGCTCGGAGCCATGTCGGTCAGTGGCACCACGGTCAGCTCTGCGGGCAGGTCGTGTCCGAGCGGGGGCGGGCTGTACGTGCAGTACTTCCGGGACCTTCAAGCGGTGCTCGCCGACGGCCGGCCGCTGACACCCCAGGCCAGCATCGACGCGATGAGCCGCTACGCGACCGAGCCGGCGGGCGACCACGCCTGAACGCTGTCTACGTCTGGGCCGACCACGAGTTCGGCGGCTGGGGCGTCACGGGCCGGTTCGCGTCCGGTTTGGCCTGGCGTACGGCGTCGTGGGCGGCCAGGGCGGCGCGCAGCGTCAGGATGTCGGCGCCCCGGGACGCGTCCAGACCGGTGAGTTCGGTGGCCTTGCGCAGCCGGTAGTCGACCGTGTTCGGGTGGACCTGGAGCCGGGCGGCGGCCTGGCGCCGGTCGAGCCCCCGCGCCAGGAAGGCGCGCAGCGTGTCGAGCAGCTCCGGGCGCGCGTCCAGCGGGTCGAGCAGTGCGGCCAGCCCCGCCCTGGCCGGGCTCGGCCGGCTCAACTGGTACTCCAGCAGCATGTCGTCGAGCAGGTACAGGCCGGGCCCGCGGCCGGACGCCTCGGCCACCGCGCGTACCTCCCCGGCCAACCGGGCGGCGTCCGCCACCCCCTCGGGCTCCGCGGTCGTCGCCGCGGCCAGCAGTTCGGCGCCGCACACCAGGCCGAGTTGCTCGACCAGCCGGGACAGCCGCGCCCGGTCCGCCGGGCCGAAGTCGGCCGGTGGAGTCTCGTAGGGGATGAGCACCAGGCCGCCGTCGCCGGACAGCACGGTGAGGGGAACGCCCGTCGTCTGGCGCTGGATCTCGTTGCGCAGCCGCCGGAGCTTGCGGCGGGCGGCGACCGAGTGGTTCACGCCGGGCACCAGCTCGTCCGGGTGCGGCCCCACCGCGATACTGAGCACCAGGTAGCAGGGCGGCAGCCGGACGCCGGCCCGGTCCGCCGCGTATTGGGGACTGCCGCCCTCCAGCAGCCGGGACAGCAGCGACTGCAACGCGACCTGCTCGTCGCTGAGCGCCGTCTGCCGCTCCTGCACATACCCGGCGGCCACCTCGCAGCTCACCATCCGCAGATACGCGAGCATCTGGCGCTGCACCAGCAGTACGTCGGCCAGGTCAGCCGGTTCGGCCGCCGAGAAGACCTGGGCGGCGCACTCCTCCGCACCGAGGTGGTAGGCACCGACCACCGCCTCCAGCGGTACGCCCTCGTCGGCGCGCCGGGCCGACGACTCACGGATGACCGCCGCCTCGGCCTGCCCGGGCATCTCGCCGGTGCACAGGACGGCCGCGAAGCCCCGTATACCGTGGGCCACCTGCTTGGCGATGTCGCCGCCGAGCTGCTCCGCGGGCAGCGTCCCGTATACGGGGAGGCGCTCGACCAGCCGGACCATCACGGCGCGCTCCAGCGCGCCGGCCGCGCTCTGGAGCCGCTTGTGGACCGGCACACCGCCGAACCGCGGCACCCGGTCCCGTTCCACGGCGTTGGATCCGGTCACAACCCACCTCGCACATCTCTGTTCCCCACCCCGGAGACTCGGCCGCGTAACGGCCCCATGATGTTTCCGGGACATCACCTACTGGTTGGTAACACGACTGGCTGGTGAATGGCCAGATGTGGCAGGACCTCGGCCGCGTCGTTCACCGCACTTTCCTTCCGGGGGACCGCCCGCCCCGGCCGGACGTACCGCGCACCGGAGCCCCCGCCGGCGCTCGGACCCCCACCAGGAATCGAGGAACGCATGTCCAAGGCAGCCGTTCGCCTGATCTCCGTCGTTGTCGCCGCCGCGGCCATGGCCACCGTGCCCGCCGCCACCGCCGGCGCGGCCACGCCAGCCTCCGCGACGGCCTCGGCGAGCGACCCGTTCTACGCCTACTCCGGCAGCGAGCCGCTGTCCGCGTTCGCGCCGGGCACCGTACTCAAGACGCGGACCCTGCCGTACCACGTCCTCGGCATCCCCACGCCCCTCAAGGCGGTCCAGATCCTCTACCGCACCACCGATGCCCAGGGCCGCCCGGCCGCCAACGTGACCACGGTGGTGCGCAGTCTGACGGGCGACAGCAGCAAGGCCGTCTCCTACCAATCGTTCTACGATTCGCTCAACCCGGAGGACAGCCCCTCCCGGGCGATCGCGGGCGATGTCACCCTGGGCGGAGTCATCCCCAACGCGGAGGCCCTCTTCATAGCGCCGCTGCTGCTGAAGGGCTACAACCTCGTCATCCCGGACACCGAGGGGCAGCAGGCGAACTTCGCCGCCGGACCGGAGTACGGGACCAACACCCTCGACTCGATCCGCGCCGCGACGAGGGCGGCCGAGACCGGGCTGGACTCCACCACGTCCTTCGGCCTCATCGGCTACTCGGGCGGAGCCATCGCGACGAACTGGGCCGCAGCGCTCGCGCCGCGCTACGCGCCGGACGTGAACCGCCGACTGGTCGGCTACGCCGAGGGCGGCCTCCTCGTGGACCCGGCACACAACCTGAAGTACGTCGACGGCTCGCTGGCCTGGTCCGGCGTGATCCCCATGGCCGTCATCGGCGTCTCCCGCTCGTACGACATCGATCTCAAGAGCTACCTCAACGACTACGGCCTGAAGGTCTACAAGGACCTGGAGCGCGGCTCCATCATCGACGCCCTCGGCCACTACCCGGGGCTGACCTGGAAGAAGATGGCGAAGCCGCAGTACGCCAACCCCAACTCGATCCCCGCCTTCCTGACGGCGATGAACAAGCTCAACCTCGGCTCCACCGGCACCCCGGCCGTCCCCGGCTTCATCGGCCAGGGCGACGGAGGCGTCCTGGAGGGGACCTTCAGCAACCGTCCGGGCATCGGCACGGGCGACGGTGTGATGGTCGCGGGCGATGTGCGCTCGCTCGCCCGGCAGTACTGCGCCACCGGCGGTTCCGCGGTCAAGTACAAGCAGTACGAGCTGCTGAGTCACACGGGTGCGACCCTGGCCTGGGCGCCCGCCGCGCTGGGCTGGCTGAACGACCGCTTCGACGGCCGCACGGCGCCGTCCGACTGCGGCCGGATCGCCGGCGGCAACTCGCTCGCCCCGGAGGAGCCCACTCCGCTGTCGTGATCCACAGCTGAACCCGAAGGCGCCGGCGGCCCGTGTACGTACGGGACGCCGGCGCCTTCGGTGGGGCACGGCAGGGACCGGGAGCCGCGCAGGGGCGGCGGCGGCGGTCGCCGCGTCCGCTAGCGAGGGGCCTGCGTCTCCGCCTCCGGTACCGGCAGGTCCCGCAGGGTCCGCAGCGGGCCCTTCAGCAGCAGCAGCGCGCACAGCGCGTTGCCCGCGTACAGGATCCACAGGGCGGCGCGGTCGCCTGCGGCCGTGCCCAGGACGCCGCCCAGCAGGCTGCCGACCGGCACCGTTC
The DNA here is from genome assembly GCF_055580545.1 of Streptomyces sp. NPDC031670. Taxonomy (NCBI): domain Bacteria; kingdom Bacillati; phylum Actinomycetota; class Actinomycetes; order Kitasatosporales; family Streptomycetaceae; genus Streptomyces; species Streptomyces sp. NPDC031670. The sequence goes on from NZ_JBVILC010000008.1 coordinate 48,944, forward strand.
CGTACATCACGAAGCGGATGCCGGAGCTGACGCGGCCGAGCATCTCGGGCGGGCAGTACGCCTGGCGGAAGCTGACGATGACGATGTTCCCGGCGACGATCCCGGCCATCAGGCAGAACTCGCCCACCAAGAACGCCAGCAGCCCCATACCGTCGCTGGTCAGGGGAATCAGCAGGCCGAAGGGACCGGCGCCGAACGCGCACAGCAGGACCGCGCGGGCACTGCCGACCCGGCGGGCCAGGCGCGGCGAGAGCACCGCGCCCAGCACGCCGCCGAGCCCGGCCAGGGCGATCAGTACGCCGACGACCGTGCCGTCGGCGCCGACCGTACGGCTGAGGAAGAGGATCGCCAGGGACTGGGCACCGGCGAGGAAGAGGTTCATCGCCGCGTCGCAGACGAGGATCGTCCGCAGGAACGGGTCGCGGGTGAGGAAGGCGACGCCGTCGCGTATCTCGCGCAGCAGCGCCCTCTTTCCGGGTGCGCGCTCCTCACCGCCCGGCGGGCTCTCCGGGGTGCGGATCCGGGCCAGCAGGACCGCGGAGACCAGGAAGCTCAGCCCGTCGGCGAGGAAGCCGACGGCCGCGCTCCCGGCCTGGGCCAGCGCGCCGCCCGCCCCCGGGGCGACGACCTCGGCGGCGGACTCGCTGGTCTGCAGCCGGGCGTTGCCGTCCGCGAGTTGCCCGGCGGGCAGCACAGTGGGCAGATACGCGCTGTAGGCCGCCCGGAAGAACACATCGGCCGTGCCCAGCAACAGCGACACCACGAGAAGCTGGCCGGTCGTCAGGGCGTCCAGCCAGGCCGCGGCGGTCAGGGAGAACATCAGGGCCGCCGAGACCGTATTGCACACGATCATCACCGGCCGCCGTCGCATCCGGTCCGTCCAGGCGCCCACCGGCAGACCGATGAGCAGCCAGGGCAGCCATGCGGCGGCGTTCAGCAGGCCCATGGTGAACGCCCCGGCGCCGAGCGCGTCCACCGCGATCAGCGGCAGCAGGACCCGGGTCGCCGCGCTGCCGAGCTGGCTCACCGACTCCCCCGCCCACAGCAGCCGGAAGTCCCGGTGACGCAGCGGGCCCGGCGGCTTCCGCGGCCGGCCCGCCGTCGCCGCGCTCATCGGCGCACCAGCGCTTCGCCGCCCACTGCCCGGCGCAGGAGCGCCCCGATCTCGGAGGCCGGCTTGGGCGTCATCATCTCGCCGTGGGTGCAGGGCGCCTGATGGTGGGTGAGCCGGCCCGTCAGGTAGGGCCGCCAGGTCTCCGGGGCCGGTGTGCCGGCCTCGTGCGCGGCCGACACCAGGGTGAGGTCCCCGTCGAACACGTCGGGGCGGTGGCCGGCCGCGAGCCTGTCGTGGTGGACGAACGTCTCGCCCAGCGCGGTGACCGTCCCCTCGTCGAGCGCCGCCAGCGGGCCGTCCTGCGTACGGGCCGTACGCAGGAAGTCCGGCAGGGACAGCGGGCCGGTGACGGGCAGCGGCCCGGTCGGGTATCCGAGCGAGTCCAGCAGTTCCCGCAGCGGGTCCGCCGTCGCTCCCGCCTCCGCGCCCGGGTAGCCGTCGAGGAGCACCGGCGGCGCCACCTCCTGCCCCGCTTCGCGCAGCCGTACCGCGACCGCGTGCGCGACCAGGGCGCCGAAGGACCAGCCGAGGAGGTGGTAGGGGCCGGACGGCTGGACCGTGCGGATGAGGGCCGCGTAGTCGTCGGCCATCTCGTTCACGCTCGCGGGCCGCTCCCCCGGCTCACTCAGCGCGCGGGCTTGGAGGGCGTGCACGGGACGGTCGGGTCCGAGGTGGTCCAGGAGTTGCCGGTAGACCCAGCCGATCCCCGCGCCCGGGTGGACGCAGAACAACCGCGGCTCCGCGGCGGTGCCCGGCTGGAGGGTGATCAGCGGCGCGGTCGGCTCCTCGCCGGTGCGGCCGGTGGCCGCGCGGGCGGCGAGGCCCGCGACGGTCGGGGCGGCGAACAGGTCCTGCACACCCAGTTCCCCGCCCAGCGTGTCGCGGACCCGGGACATCAGCCGGGCCGCCAGCAGGGAGTGCCCGCCGAGCGCGAAGAAGCCGTCCTGGGCGCCGACGCTGCCTTCCGGCAGGTCCAAGACCTCGGCGAACAGGCCCGCTACGGCCTTCTCCCCGAGGGTCCGCGGGGCTTCACCTGCCGTGCGGGGGCCCTGGGGCGCGGGCAGCGCGGCCCGGTCGAGCTTGTCGTTGGGCGTACGCGGGAACGCGTCCAGGACGACGAACGCGGAGGGCACCATGTGGTCGGGCAGCACGGCGGCCAGATGGGCCCGCAGCGCCTCCGCTTCCAGGGCCGCGGCGGCGCCCTGCACCGGGACGGCGTAGGCGACCAGGCGGTCGCCGCCCGGTCCGTCGCGTCGTACGGTGACGGCCGCCTGCGCGACCCCCGGGGCGCTCGCGAGGACCGCCTCGATCTCGCCGGGTTCGATGCGGAACCCCCGGATCTTGACCTGGTCGTCGGTGCGGCCGAGGTAGTCGAGGACGCCGTCGCCGGTCCAGCGGACCAGGTCACCGGTGCGGTACATGCGCTCGCCGGGTTCGAACGGGCAGGCCACGAACCGCTCCGCGGTCAGCCCCGGCCGGCCCAGATAGCCACGGGCGAGTCCGGCCCCGGAGAGGTAGAGCTCGCCCCGTACGCCCGGCGCCACCGGGCGCAGGGAGCCGTCCAGCACATAGGCGCGCATGTTGGAGACGGGCCGGCCGACCAGCGGGCGTTCGCTGCGGGAGGTCTGCCACCACAGGGCGTCGACGGTGCACTCGGTCGGCCCGTACAGATTGAAGGCGACCAGTCCGTCGGTGTCGCGCAGCCGGGTCCACAGCCGCTCGTCCGCGGCCTCGCCGCCGATGAGCAGCACGCTCGGCGGGGCGTCGAGCAGTCCCTCCTCGACCAGTTGCGACGCGTGGGTGGGGGTGACGTCGATGACGTCGAGGGCGGTCTCGGCGATGTGGCGGACGAAGGCGGCTGCGTCGCGGCGGACTCCGTCGCCGATCAGGTGGAGCTCGTGCCCGGCCACCAGCCACATCAGGCCGTCCAGGGACGCGTCGAAGGAGAGCGAGGCGGCGAGCGCCACCCGCAGCCGCCGTCCGCCCGTGGCCCGTTCGGCCCCGGCCATGGTGTGGGCGCGGTGGAAGGCGTGGAGGTTGCGTAGAGCCGCGTGGTCGACGACGACGCCCTTGGGGCGGCCGGTGGAGCCGGAGGTGTAGACGAGGTACGCGGCGTCGCCGGGGCGCGGTACCCGGTCGGGCCCTGCGGTGGGGTGCGCGGCCGTGGCCGGCTCGTCGTCGAGGAGGATCCGGGGCGGGCGGGCCGCGTCGTCCAGGGGCAGACGGGCGGCGGTCGCGGCGTCGCTCACCAGGAGCAACGGGGCGGAGTCGGCCAGCATATGGGCGATCCGCTCGGCGGGGTAGTCGGTGTCGAGGTGGACGAAGGCGGCGCCCGCCTTGAGGACGGCCAGCAGCGCGGCGACGGAGTCGGCCGAGCGGGGCAGTGCCAGCGCGACCACCCGCTCGGGCCCGGCACCCGCGGCGATCAGACGCCGGGCGAGGCGGTTGGAGCGGGCGTCGAGCTCGGCGAAGGTGAGCCGGGTGCCGTCGTGGACGAGCGCGGTGGCCTGCGGGGTGCGGGCGGCCTGCGCCGCGAACAGCTCAGGCACGGTGGCGGCCGGGACGGGCAGCGCGGTGTCGTTCCACCGCGTCAGCAGCCGGTGCCGGTCCGCCGGCGTCAGCGGGTCGGCGGCTCCGACGGGCCGGTGCGGCTCGGCCGCGAGCTGTCCCAGTACCCGGGCCAGCCCGGCGGCCACCGTCTCGGCGGTGGCCCGGTCGAAGAGTTCGGCCGCGTATTCCACATGTCCGGCGATGCCCGCCGGTGCGCCGTCGGCGGTGTGCCGCTGCTGGATGTCCACGGTCAGGTCGAACTGGGCCACGTCGAAGCGGAACGGCTCGGAGCGCACGTCCAGACCGGCCAGCTCCAGAGTCCCGTCGGTACTGTCCTGGACCTGGAGCATGACCTGGAAGAGAGGGTGGCGGGCGAGGGAGCGCTCGGGGTTGAGCGCCTCCACGACCCGCTCGAAGGGCACGTCCTGGCACTCGTACGCCTCAAGATCCGCCTCCCGCACCCGCTCCAGGAGCTCGGCGAAGCTCGGATCACCCGACACATCCGTACGCAGCACCAGCGTATTGACGAAGAACCCCACCAGATCGTCCAACGCCTCCTCACCACGCCCCGCCACCGGGGTGCCGATCGGAATGTCGCCGCCCGCGCCCAGCCGGGACAGGAGTACCGCCAGAGCGGCCTGGACCACCATGAACACGGTGCAGCCGTGCTCGCGGGCCAGTAGCAGCAGGCGCGCGTGGAGTGCGGCGTCCAGCTCGACCGGTACCGCCCCGCCGGTGAAGCCCGGCGCCGCCGGTCGCGGCCGGTCGTACGGCAGCGCCAGCTCCACCGGGGCGTCGGCCAGCGCGCCGCGCCAGTAGTCGAGTTGACGGGACATCGGTGCGACCGGGTCGTCCTCCTCCCCCAGCAACTCACGCTGCCAGAGGGTGTAGTCGACGTACTGCACCGGCAGTGGCGCGAACTCGGGCGCGCGCCCGTCGCGGCGTGCCTCGTACGCCTGGGCCAGATCACGGAAGAGAGGGTCCCAGGACCAGCCGTCGAGGGCGATGTGGTGCACGACGAGCGCGAGGACGTGCTCGTCGTCGGCCGTGCGGTAGAGCGCCGCGCGCACCGGCGGGCGGGCCGCCAGGTCGAACGGCTCGGCCAGCAGGGCGTCGAGGGCGGCGCCCGGCCCCTCCGGCCCGCAGGCCACGACGTCCGGGCGGACCGTCGCGTCTTCGGCGGGCAGGACCCGCTGGTACGGCTCGCCGTGTGTCTCGGGGAACACCGTGCGCAGCGCCTCGTGGCGGCCGGTCACATCCGTGAGGGCGGCGGCCAGGGCGTCGGTGTCCAGCGGGCCGCGCAGCCGCAGGGCGAACGGGCAGTGGTACGCGGCGCCCTGGCCGGCCCGGCTGAGGAACCACAGGCGGCGCTGGGCGGGCGAGAGTGGCGGGGTGACGGGGCGCTCGGCGGCGGGGGCGAGCGCCGGGCGCACCCGGTCCGGGCCGGCGCCGCCGCCGAGGCGGGTGGCGAGCCCGGCGACGGTGGGGTGCTGGAAGAGGTCGCGGATGCCGAGCTCGGTGCCGAGCGCCGAACGGACCCGCGAGAGCAGCCGGGTGGCGAGCAGGGAGTGTCCGCCGAGGTCGAAGAAGCTGTCCTCGGCGCCGATCGAGTCCACGCCGAGCACCTGGGCGAACAGTGCCGCGAGGATCTCCTCGCGCGGGCCGCGCGGGGCTCGTGAGGCGCTCTCGGCGGTGAAGTCGGGTGCGGGCAGCGCGGTGCGGTCCAGCTTGCCGTTGCGGTTCATGGGGAAGCTCTCCACCGCCACGAACGCGGAGGGGATCATGTGGTCGGGCAGATGTTCGGCGAGCTGCTTGCGCAAGGAGCCCGGCTGCGCGCCGTGGCCCGCGGCCGGGATGACGTACGCCACCAGGCGCTTGCCGCCGGGGCCGCTTTCGCGGGCGATCACCGCGGCTTGGGCGACCTGCGGGCAGCGGCGCAGCGCGGCCTCCACCTCGCCGGGCTCGATGCGGAAGCCGCGGATCTTGACCTGGTCGTCGGCGCGGCCGAGGTAGTCGAGCGCGCCGCCGGCCGTCCATCGGACCAGGTCGCCGGTGCGGTACATCCGTGCCCCCGGCTCGAACGGGCAGGCCACGAAGCGGCCGGCGGTGAGGGCGGGGCGGCCCAGATAGCCGCGGGCCAGGCCCGTACCCGCGAGGTAGAGCTCGCCCGCGACGCCCGGGCCGACCGGGCGCAGCCGCTCGTCCAGGACATAGGCGCGGGTGTTGGCGAGCGGGCGGCCCACCAGCGGCTCCTGGCTGTCGGCGGCGTCCCACCACAGGGTGTCGACGCTGCACTCGGTGGGGCCGTAGAGGTTGTGGCAGAGCAGACCCTCGGTGGCGCGGACCCTGCTCCACAGGGCCCGGCCAGCCGCCTCGCCGCCGAGCAGGAGTACGCCCGGGCGGTGCCCGGGGCCGTCGAGAAGGCCCTCCTCGACCAGCTGTTCGGCGTAGGTGGGCGTCACATCGAGCGCGTCGATAGCGGTCGCGGCGATGTGCCGGACGAGGGCGGCGGCGTCGCGGCGGGTGTCGTCGTCGATGAGGTGCAGCTCATGGCCCGCGACCATCCAGAGCAGCCCCTCCCAGGAGGTGTCGAAGGAGAGCGCGGCGGTCAGCGCCATGCGCAACGGGCCGCCGTCGCCCCGCTCCTCGGCGCGGGCGATGACCCCGGCGCGGTGGAAGGCGTAGAGGTTGCGCAGTCCGGCGTGGTCGATCACCACGCCCTTGGGTTCGCCGGTCGATCCGGAGGTGTGGATGACGTAGGCGGCGTGGTGCGGGTGGATCGCGCGGCCGAGGTCGCCCGCCGGGAAGCGGCCGGGGCCGTCGATGAGGACCTGGCCGGCGGCCGTGGCCGGAAGGTGGGGCGCGGTGGCGCGGTCGGTGACGACCGCGGTCGCGGTGGCGAGCAGCTTGGCGACGCGCTCGGCCGGGTAGTCGGTGTCGACCGGGACGAACGCGGCTCCGGCCTTGAGCACCGCCAGCAGCGCGACCACCGACTCCGCCGAGCGGGGCAGCGCCAGCGCGACCAGGTCCTCGGGGCCGGTTCCGTGCGCGGCCAGGCGGTGGGCGAGGGAGTTGGCCCGCCTGTTGAGTTCGGCGAAGCTGAGCGCGGTGTCCCCGAAGACCAGAGCGGTCGCGTCCGGGGTGCGGGCGGCCCGCGCCTCGAACAGCTCGGGCAGCGTCTGCTCGGGCACCGGGGCCGCGGTGTCGTTCCACCCGGTGAGGACCTGGTGGCGCTGCCCGGCGCTGAGAGGGTCGGCGAGTGCGGCCGGCCGCGCGGGGTCGGTGGCCAGCTGGTGCAGTACGCGGGTCAGCGCGGCGGCGATGCCGGCGGCGGTCTCGCGGTCGAAGAGGTCGGTGGCGTACTCCAGCGCTCCGGTGATTCCGGCCGGGGCGCCGTCCGCGGCGCGCCGCTCGTGGAAGTCCACGGTGAGGTCGAACTTGGCGATGTCCCAGCCGACCGGCTGCTCGGCGCAGACCACTCCGGGCAGCGCGAACGCCGGGCCGTCGCCGCTCTCCAGGGTCACCATCACCTGGAAGAGGGGGTGGCGGGCGAGGGAGCGCTCGGGGTTGAGCGCCTCCACGACCCGCTCGAAGGGCACGTCCTGGCACTCGTACGCCTCAAGATCCGCCTCCCGCACCCGATCCAGGAGCTCGGCGAAGCTCGGATCACCCGACACATCCGTACGCAGCACCAGCGTGTTGACGAAGAACCCCACCAGATCGTCCAACGCCTCCTCACCACGCCCCGCCACCACCGTGCCCAGCGGGATGTCCTCCCCCGCCCCCAGCCGCGACAACAGCACCGCCAGACCGGCCTGGAGCGCCATGAACAGGGTGCACCCGTGCTCGCGGGCCACCTCGGCCAGGCGTGTGTGCAGGGCGGCGTCCAGCTCCACCGGCACCGAGCCGCCCGCGAAGCTCGCCACCGGCGGACGCGGCCGGTCGTACGGCAGCGCCAGCTCCGCCGGAAGAGCGGCCAGTTCCGCGCGCCAGTAGCCGAGCTGCTGGGCGGTCACGCTCTGCGGGTCGTCCTCCTCGCCCAGCGTCTCGCGCTGCCATGCGGCGTAGTCGGCGTACTGCACCGGCAGCGGCGCGAACCCGGGCTCGCGGCCCTCGCGCCGCGCCTCGTACGCCCTGGCGAGGTCGCCGAGGAGGGGGCCCCACGACCAGCCGTCCGTGGCGATGTGGTGGATCACCAGGGACAGGACGAACTCGTCGCCGCCCAGCGTGAACAGAGTGGCGCGTACCGGCAGTTCACCGGTCAGTTCGAAGACGTGGCCCGCCTCGGCGGCGAGGGCGGACGCCAAGGCGTCCTGGGTGGTCTCCACCATCCGCAGGGCGGGTGTGCGGTCGAGGACCTGCTGTACGGGCTCGCCGTCCACCTCGGGGTAGACGGTCCGCAGCACCTCGTGCCGGGTGGCCACGTCCTCAAGGGCCGCCGCCAGCGCCACCCAGTCGAGCCGGCCGCTCAGTCGGGTGGTCAGGGGGCAGTTGTAGGCCGGGCCGGTCTCGGGCATCCGGTTGAGGAACCACAGCCGTCGCTGGGCGAAGGAAACGGGGTACACGGGATTCTCCTGGAAGTGCGCGGGGACGACGGGGTGGTGACGACGGGGTGGTTCAGCCGTTCAGGCGGCGCGGTGCGGGGCGCGCCGCGGGGGCGGTGGCGAGCCGGGCGGCGGTTTTGGCGGGGGTGGGGTGCTGGAACAGGTCGCGGATTCTCAGCTCCAGGCCGAGTTCCGCCCGGATGCGGCTGATCAGCCGGGTCAGCAGCAGGGAGTGGCCGCCGAGGGCGAAGAAGTTGTCGTCCGCGCCGACCTCCTCGCGGTCGAGCACCTCGGCGTACAGCTCGCGCACGCGTCGCTCAACGCCGTCGGCCGCGCCGGACCGCTCGGCTTCCCCGGTCGCGGTCGCGCTCTTCTCGTCCGGCGCCCGGCGGGAGAGCCCTTCGAGGGCGCTCACCTTGCCCTCGGGGTGGTCCGCGAACTGCTTCAGCACGGTGACCAGGTCATGCGCCAGCCGTTCGGCGCCCGCCGCGTCGAACAGCTCGGTGGCGTAGGTCAGTTCGCCGCTCATGCCGAGTGGGGTGCCGTCCTGCGTACGGCTCTCGACGACGTCGACGCCGAGGTCGAACTTCGACACCGCCGACTCGACGGGGAAGCCCTCGGCCGCGACGCCCGGCAGCCGGGGCACTGCGGGACCTTCGCTCTGCACCTGGAGCAGTACTTGGAACAGGGGGTGACGGGCGAGGGAGCGCTCGGGGTTGAGCGCCTCCACGACCCGCTCGAAGGGCACGTCCTGGTGGGCGAAGGCGGCGAGGTCGGCCTCCCGGACGCGGTGCAGCACTTCGGCGAAGGTGGGGTCGCCCGCCAGGTCGGTGCGCAGGACCAGGGTGTTGACGAAGAAGCCGACGACGTCGTCGAGTGCCTCGTCGGCGCGCCCCGCCACCACCGTGCCGATCGGGATGTCCTCCCCCGCCCCGAGCCGCGACAGCAGGGCGCCCAGGGCGGTCTGCACGACCATGAACACGGTGCAGCCGCTCTCGCGGGCCACGGCCGACAGCCGGGCGTGCAGATCGGCGTCCACCCGTACGGGCACCGAACCGCCCGCGAAGCTCGCCACTTCCGGGCGCGGCCGGTCGTGCGGCAGGGCCAGCTCGGCCGGCAGGGCGGTGAGTTCCTTGCGCCAGAAGCCGAGCTGACGGGAGATCAGGCTGTCCGGGTCGCTCTCCGCGCCCAGCGTCTCGCGCTGCCACAGGGTGTGGTCCACGTACCGCACGGGCAGCGGCGCGAACTGCGGCGCGCGGCCGTCGCGGCGCGCCGCGTACGCCGTGGCCAGGTCGTCCAGGAGCGGGCCCCACGACCAGCCGTCGGTGGCGATGTGGTGGATCACCAGGGTGAGGACGAAGTCCTCGGCGCCGAGCTCGAAGAGGTGGGCGCGGAAGGGGAGTTCCTCGGCGAGGTCGAACTCGTGGCCCGCCGCCCGGCGTACGGCCTCGGGCAGCGCGGACTCCTCGATCCGCTCCAGCTCCAGCACCGGCGCCGCGTCGGCACCGGTGAGCAGCCGCAGCCGGGGCTCGCCGTCGGTCTCGGGGAAGACGGTGCGCAGTACCTCGTGCCGGGCGGTCAGATCGCCGAGGGCCGCGGCCAGCGCGGCCGTGTCCAGGGGGCCGCGCAGCCGGTAGGCGAAGGGGACGTTGTAGCTCGCGGAGTGCTCCTCCGCCTGGTGGACGAACCACAGCCGCTGCTGGGCGAAGGAGAGCGGCGGGCGGGCGGGAAGCTCGTGGCGGCGCAGCGGCGGGCGGGCGCCCTCGGCGCGGGAGGCGAGTTCCGCGAGGGCGGCGACCGTCTGGGCCCGGAAGACGTCGCGCAGCGACAGTTCGACGCCGAGCGCCGTGCGGATGCGGCTGACCAGGCGGGTGGCGAGCAGCGAGTGGCCGCCCAGGTCGAAGAAGCCGGCGTCGGCGGGGACTGCGGCCAGGCCGAGCAGTTCCCCGAACAGGCCCGCCAGGATCTCCTCCTGGGGGGTGCGCGGGGCGCGGCCGGCGGCGGCCGTGAGCGCGGGCGCCGGGAGCGCCCGGTAGTCGACCTTCCCGTTGGGGGTGAGCGGGAGTTCGTCCAGGACGACGAGGTGGGAGGGGACCATGAAGTCGGGCAGCAGGCCCGTGAGCCGGGTGCGCAGCTCGGCCTCGGTGACCTCGCCGACCACATGGGCCACCAGGCGCTTGTCGCCGTCGTCGGCGGTGCGCACACCGACCACGGCCTGGCGCACCCCGGGGCAGCCGGCGAGCACCGTCTCCACCTCGCCCGGCTCGACCCGGAAGCCCCGGATCTTCACCTGTTCGTCCGCGCGGCCGAGGAACTCCAGCAGACCGTCGGGCCTCCAGCGGGCCAGGTCACCGGTCCGGTACATCCGGGCCCCCGGCGCGCCGTGGGGGTCGGCGACGAACCGCTCGGCGGTGAGCACCGGCCGGCCCCGGTAGCCGCGGGCGATGCCCGCCCCGGCCAGGTAGAGCTCGCCGGGGGTGCCGGGCGGCACCAGGCGAAGCCGCTCGTCCAGGACATAGGTGCGGGTGTTGTCGAGGGGACGGCCGATCGGCACCGGACCGTGGACGTCTTTGGTGATGAGATGGGAGGTGGCGCACAGGGTCGCCTCGGTCGGTCCGTACAGATGGCGCACCAGGATGCCGGGGCAGGCGGCGCGCACCGCCCGTACGGCGGCCGGTGCCACTACGTCGCCGCCGGTCAGGACTTCGCGTACGGTCGCGAGGAGCTGCGGACGCTCCTCCGCGACCACGCGGAAGAGTCCGGCGGTGAGGTGGACGGCGGTGATCCGCTCGTCGTGGATGAGCGCGCCCAGGGCTGTCACGGTGAGGTCGCGTTCGGGGGCGACGACCACCTCCCAGCCCGACAGGAGGGCCACCCAGATTTCGTAGTCGGCGATGTCGAAGGCGTGCGGCGCGTGGAAGAGGACGCGGTGGCCCTCGGCGCTGTGCCAGCCCCGGTCGGCGGCGAGGTCGAGCAGGTCCCGGTGGGTGACGGCGACGCCCTTGGGCTCGCCGGTGGAGCCCGAGGTGTGCATGAGGTAGGCGAGCTGTCCCGCCAGGACCGGGGGCAGCGGGGCGGTGTCGGGTCGGGCCGGTCCGTCGGCGGTGACCAGGACGGTATGGGCGCCATCCGCCTCGAACGCCCGGAACTCCTCGTCCACCAGCAGCACCGGGCAGCCGGTGTCGGTGAGGATCCGCCGCATGCGGGCCGCGGGGTAGCCGGTGTGCAGCGGCACATACGCGCCGCCCGCCTTCAGGACGGCCAGCATCGCCACGACGACGTCCGGTGAGCGGCGCATCAGGAGGGCGACGGGGGTCTCGGCGCGGACGCCGAGTGCGGTGAGGCGGTGGGCGAGCGCGTCGGCGCGGGCGTCGAGTTCGCGGTAGGTGAGGCGGGTGGCACCGGACTTCAGGGCGGTGGCGTGCGGGGTGCGGGCCGCCTGGGCCGCGAAGGCCCGGTGCACGGTGTCGGGGGCGTCCTGCGGCCGGGGCTCGGTCGGCAGCCACTCGCCGAGCAGCCGGGCGCGCTCGGCCGGCAGCACGGTCTCCAGCTGGGAGATACGGCCCCTGGGCGCGCGGGCCACGGCCGCGAGGATCGCGCGCAGTCGCTCGCCGAGTCCCTCCACGGTGCGGGCGTCGAACAGCTCGGTGCGGTACTTGACCACGGTGTGCAGTCCGGCGGGCCGCTCGGTGAGCTGGAAGGCGAGGTCGAACTCGGCCTCGGTGACATCGACTTCGGCGGCTTCCGTCTGAAGGCCGGCCAGCTCCAGGGCGGTGGCCGTGCCGGACCGGCGCATGGTCAGGGCGACCTGGAAGAGCGGGTGGCGGGCGAGCGAGCGGCGCGGGTTGACCGCCTCCACGACCTGTTCGAAGGGGACGTCCTGGTGGGCGAAGGCCGCGAGGTCCGCCTCGCGGACGCGGCCCAGGAGTTCGGCGAAGGTCGGGTCGCCCGACACATCCGTACGCAGCACCAGCGTGTTGACGAAGAACCCCACCAGATCGTCCAACGCCTCCTCACCACGCCCCGCCACCACCGTGCCCAGCGGGATGTCCTCCCCCGCCCCCAGCCGCGACAACAGCACCGCGAGGGCGGCCTGTACCACCATGAACACGGTGCAGCCGTGGGCGCGGGCCAGGGCGTCGAGCTCACGGGTGAGGGCGGCGTCCAGGTCGAAGGTGTGGGCGGCGCCGGCCGGGCTCGCGACGGCGGGCCGGGGGCGGTCGGTGGGCAGGGCCAGCTCCTCGGGGAGTCCGACCAGTGCCTTGCGCCAGTGGGCGAGTTGTTCCTCGCCCTGCTCGCGCAGCAGTTCCCGGTGCCACAGGGTGTAGTCGGCGTACTGGACCGGCAGCGGCGTCCAGTCGGGCCGCTCGCCGCGGGTGCGGGCCTGGTGGGCGCGGGAGAGGTCGGCCAGGAGCGGGCCCCAGGACTCGCCGTCGGTGGCGATGTGGTGGAGGGCGAGGACGAGGGTGTGGCGCTCGGGTCCGTCTGTGAGCAGTACGGCCCGTACGGGGGCTTCGGTGGCGAGGTCGAAGGGGCGGGCGGCGATCTCGGCGAGGTCGGCCCGGCTCGCGTCGAGGATCTCCAGCTCGGGCGCCGCGCCGTCAAGGATCAGCTGGCGCGGTTCACCGTCGCTCTCCGGGTAGACCGTGCGCAGGCTCTCGTGGCGCTCGGCCAGGTCGGCCAGTGCCGCGCGGAGCGCGTGGGTGTCGAGGGGGCCGGAAAGGCGGGCGGCGACCACGCTGTGGTAGGCGGGGTTGGGTCCGTCCAGGCGGTTGAGGAACCACAGGCGCCGCTGGGCGGCGGAGAGTGGCAGCGTGGCGGGGCGCTCGGCGGGCCGCAGCGCCGGGCGGGCCCGTGCGGCGCCGTCGAGGCGGGCGGCCAGGGCCGCGACCGTGGGCGCGCCGAAGATCTCGCGGATGCCCAGCTCCACGCCGAGCGCGCCGCGGATCTGCGCGACCAGGCGCATGGCGAGCAGGGAGTGGCCGCCCAGCTCGAAGAAGTCGTCGTCGCCGCCGACCTCGCTCACGCCGAGGACGGAGGCGAACAGGCCGGCCAGGATCTCCTCGTGGGCCGTGCGCCGGGCGCGGCCACCCGTGCGGAGGCCGGGGGCGGGCAGGGCGCGCCGGTCGAGCTTGCCGTTGGGGGTCACCGGCAGGGCGTCGAGCAGGACGACGGCCGGGACCATGTGCGCGGGCAGGGTTGCGGCGAGGGCGGCGCGCAGGGCGGCCGGGGCGGGCGCGGCGCCGGGGGCGGGCACTGCGTAGGCCACCAGGCGCGGGTCGCCGGGCCGGTCCTCGCGGACCACGGCGGCGGCCTGGGCGATGCCGGGGCAGGCGGCCACGGCGCTCTGCACCTCGCCGAGTTCGATGCGCAGGCCGCGGATCTTGACCTGGTCGTCGGTGCGGCCCAGGTAGTCGAGGACGCCGTCGGCACTCCAGCGGACCAGGTCGCCGGTGCGGTACATCCGCTCGCCCGGCTCGAACGGGCAGGCCACGAACCGCTCCGCGGTCAGCCCCGGCCGGCCCAGATAGCCGCGGGCGAGCTGCACACCGGCGAGGTAGAGCTCGCCGGCCACGCCGGGCGCGGTGGGCTCCAGCCGGCTGTCGAGGACGTAGGTGCGGGTGTTGGTGGCGGGGCGGCCGATGGGCACCGTGGCGGCGCCGGGGCGGCACGCCCACAGGGTGACGTCGACGGCGGCTTCGGTGGGGCCGTACAGGTTGTGCAGTTCGGCGGTGGGCAGGGTGGCGAAGAACGCGTCCTGGGTGGACGGGGAGAGCGCCTCGCCGCTGCTGATCACGCGGCGCAGCGAACGGGCGTGCGCGGCGCCCGGCTCGCGCAGGAAGATGTCCAGCATCGACGGCACGAAGTGGGCGGTGGTGACCGACTCGCGCGCGATGAGGTCGGCGAGGTAGGCCGGGTCCTGGTGTCCGTCGGGCCGGGCGACCACCAAGGTGGCGCCGTGCAGCAGCGGCCAGAAGAACTCCCAGACGGACACGTCGAAGCCGAACGGGGTCTTCTGCAGCACCCGGTCGTCGGGGGTCAGGCCGTACGCGCGCTGCATCCACGCGAGCCGGTTGACGATGGCGCGGTGGGAGATCAGGGCGCCCTTGGGGCGGCCGGTGGAGCCGGAGGTGAAGATGGCGTAGGCGGGGTGGTCGGGGTGGAGAGCGGGCCGGGGCGCGCGGGGCTCCGCGGGGAGCGGGGCGTCCGGGCACAGGACCGGCACCCCGGGCGCCTGGAAGTCCGTGCCGATCAGCAGGGCGGGCCGGGCGTCGGCGAGGATCTGGTGGTTGCGGGCCTCCGGCTGGCCGAGGTCCACGGGGAGATAGGCGGCGCCCGCCTTCAGGACGCCGTGGAGCGCGACGACCAGGTCGAGGGAGCGGGGCAGCGCGACCGCGACCAGGCTCTCGGGGCCGATCCCCCGCGCGGCCAGGACGGCCGCGAGGCGGCCGGCCCGCTCGTCGAGTTCGCGGTAGCTCAGGCGCTCGCCCTCGAAGACCACGGCGGTGGCGTCGGGGGTGCGGGCCGCCTGGGCCTCGAAGAGCTCGGGCAGGGTGGTGGCGGGCAGGTCGGCGCCGGTGTCGTTCCACCGGGTCAGGACGCGGTGGCGCTCGTCGTCGGTGAGGGTGTCGAGGGCGGCGAGGGGGGTGGCGGGGGCGGCGCTCCAGCGGTCGAGGAGCCGGGCCAGGCGGGCGCCGAGGTCGGTGGCGCGGTCGCGGTCGAGGAGGTCGGGGTGGTGGCTGAGCCGCAGGCCGAGCGTGGTGCCCGGCTCGACCACCAGGGTGAGGGGGAAGTGGGTGGTGTCGCGGAACGAGATCCGCGTTTCCAGGTCGAGGCCGGGCACGTCCAGCCGGTAGTCGCCCAGGGGGAAGTTCTCGAAGACCAGGTTGGTGTCGAACAGCGCTGCCGGAGAGCCCGCCAGGCGCTGGATCTCGGTGAGCCCGATGTGGTCGTGGTCGAGCAGGTCGGCGCGCTGGCGCTGGAGGAGACGGCACAGGTCGGTGAGGGAGGCGGTCGCCTCGATACGGGCGCGGACCGGCACGGTGTTGATGAGCATGCCGATCATGTCGTCGGCGCCGGGCAGTTCGGCGGGCCGGCCGCTGACGGTGCAGCCGAAGACGATGTCGTCCTGGCCGGTGGTGCGGGCCAGCAGGGCCGCCCAGGCGCCCTGGATGACGGAGGTGAGCAGCAGGCCCTGCTCGCGGGCCCGTGCGGTAAGGGCCGCCGTCTGCTCCTCGGTCAGCCGGAAGGTGACGTCCTCGGGGGTGGCGCCGGGCGGGAGCGGACCGCCGGGTGCGAGCCGGGTGGGCTGGGCGAGGCCGGCCAGGGCGGTGCGCCAGGCCGTCTCGGCGGCCCGGCGGTCGCTGCCGGCGAGGTGGGTCAGATAGTCGCGGTAGGGCCGGACCGGGGGCAGCTCCCCGGTTCCGTACAGCGTGAACAGCTCCTTGAAGAGCAGGGCGAACGACCAGCCGTCCAGCAGGATGTGATCGGCCGTCACCAGCAGTCGGTGGTGCTCCGAGCCCAGTCGCAGCAGGGTGAAGCGCAGCAGCGGGGGGCGGCGGCTGTCGACGCCCAGTTGCCAGTCCTGCTCGGTCAGTTCGGCGGCGCGGGTCTGCGCCTCCTCCTCGCCAAGGTGGCCGAGGTCGCTCTCCTGCCAGGCCAGCGGCATGTCGCGGCGGACCACCTGGACGGGGTCGCCGTTCTTGCGGTGGGTGAGGGAGACCCGCAGATTGGCGTGGCGCCGCAGCAGGGTGTCCGCCGCCTCGCGCAGCCGGGCCGCCTCCAGCGCGCCCCGCAGGTCGACCGAGAACTGGGCGATGTAGAGGTGCCGGGAGTCCTGGTCGTACCCGGAGTGGAAGAGCATGCCCTCCTGGAGGGGGGACAGGGGCAGGATGTCCTCGACCGCCGACTGGCTGGTGTTCATGGCTGGTTCGCTTCCTGGTGGTGGGTCAGAGGGCTTCGAGGGAGGCCGCGAGGTCGTCCAGTTCGTCCTGGTCGATCGCGGCGAGGGTGAGGTCGGCTGCCACGACGGCGCCGGCGCCGGGGCGTTCGGCGTGGGCGACGAGTGCGGCGAGCATCCGGAACCAGGTCCCGGCGAGCGCGCGCACCTCGGGCTCGTCGAACACGCCGGGCGCCCAGGCCCAGTCGGCGTGCAGGACCGGCCCGGCCGCCGTCTCCAGGACGACGGCGTTGACCTCGACGGGGTGGGCCATGGGCATGCCGGGGCCGGGGGCGTCCAGACGGGCGCCGTATTCGGGCAGCATCTGCCAGTCGGCGTCGCTGGTTCCAGGGAAGCGGCCCAGGTAGTTGAAGCCGAGCCGCGGGCGGTCGGCGGCGGCCAGCGGGCCGCCCGCCGGATGCAGATGGCGCAGCAGGCCGTATCCGAGGCCCTTGCCGGGGATGCGGCGCAACTGCTCCTTCACCCGCCGCAGCGCGAGGCCGGCGGTGGGACCGCCCGCCTCGGCGTCGGGGGCCGCGAGACCGGCGAGGGCGAAGCGGGTGGGGAACAGGGTGGTGAACCAGCCCACGGTACGGGAGGGGTCGGCCTCCTCGGCGATCTCCTCGCGGCCGTGGCCCTCCAAGTTCACCAGGACGTCGCCCGGCTGCTCCAGCCAGTGGGCCAGGGCCAGCGCCAGGCCGGTCAGCAGGATCTCGTTGGCGTCGGCGCCCAGCCGCTCGGCCGCCCCGGCCAGCAGGGGCCCGGTGGTGGCGGCCGGCAGGCTGAGGGTGAGGTGTGCGGCGCGGTCCTCGTGGTCGCGGGCGGGGTCGAGCGTGCGGCGGCCGAGGGCTAGCGTGCCCGTTCGCACCGTCTCGGTCCAGTACGGCAGTTCGCCCTGGCGCCGGTCCGCCTCGGCGGCCAGCAGCCGGGACCAGCGGCGGAAGGAGGTGGGGACGGGGTCGAGCGCGGGTGCCCGTCCGTCGGCGACGGCGCTCCACGCCCGGGCCAGGTCGTCGGTGATGATCCGCCAGGAGATGCCGTCGATCACCATGTGGTTGACGACCAGGGCGAGGCGTCCGGGCGCGGCGGGTCCGGCGTCGAACCAGACCGCCTGCACCACGTTTCCATCGGCCAGGCTGAGCCGGTCTCGGGCGGCGTGCACCTCCCGCTCGACACCGGCGGCCGTGTCCGCGACCGCCCGGGTCAGGCACTGCTCTGCCCGCACGGCGCCGACGGGGAGCGTGTGCGGCCCGTCGTCGCTCACGCGCAGCCGCAGCATGTCGTGCCGGTCCAGGAGCGCCTGGAGTACGGCGCGGGCGCCGTCGAGCGTGAGCCGGGCCGGGGTGCGCACCACCATGAACTGGTGGTAGCGGTCGGCCGGTCCGCCGCGCTCGCGCAGCCAGTGCATGATCGGTGTGGGCACGACGGGTCCGACGCCGTCCTCCTCGCGGGGGCGGGCGGGCCGCGCCACGGGCCTGGCGGTCGCGGCAAGGTGCGCCACGTCCGGCTGGGAGAGCACGTCGCGGACGGCGATGGCCCAGCCCGCGCGGCGGACGGCGCCGACCACCTGGACGGCGATGATGCTGTCGCCGCCGAGCCGGACGAAGCTGTCCTCGGGGCCGATGCCGGGCCTGGCGAACAGGTCGGCCAGCACGCCGCACACAATCTGCTCCTGCGGTGTCACTCGCATTCCTTCCTCGGGTGGTTGTGTCGCGGGGTTTCAGGCCGCCGGGCCGGCGCCGAACAGCGTGCGCAGCCGGGCCCGGTCGACCTTGCCGTTGGCGGTCACCGGCAGCTCGTCCAGCTCCTGGAAGTGCTTGGGGACCATGTAGGCGGGCAGGTGGGCCGCGCAGGCCGCGGCGAGCGCCTCGGCGTCGGCGTCGGCGGTCCCGGTCCGTGTGTAGGCGGCGGCCAGCCGGGGGGAGCCCGCGACCGTCACCGCCACCACCACGGCCCGGCGCACGCCCGCCACGGCGTCGAGGACGGCTTCGACCTCGCCGGGCTCGACCCGGTAGCCGCTCACCTTCAGCTGGTCGTCGGCCCGGGCCACGAAGTGCAGGTCGGTGCCGTCGAAGCGGACCAGGTCGCCGGTGGCGTAGCAGCGGCGGTCGGTGCCGTCCAGGTGCGGCAGGGTACGGAACCTGGCGTCGGTGAGTTCCTGGTCGCCCAGGTATCCCAGCCCCACCGGCTCCCCGGCGACGAACAGTTCGCCCTGCTCGCCGGGGGCGAACGGCCGCAGCACACCGTCGGAGCAGCACAGCAGCTCCGCGCCGGCGACCGCGCGGCCGATCGGCGGGTGGTCGGGCCAGCGGCCCGCGTCCACGGGCGCCATGCGGTACTCGGTGACGACATGGGTCTCACTGGGCCCGTACTCGTTGACCAGCGTGACGCCGCCGGCCGCGCAGAACTCCCGTACCTCGGCGTTGACGACCAGCCGCTCGCCGGCCACCGCGATCTCCCTCAGGTCCGGCATCGGACGGTCCTCGAAGACGGCGGCGGTCGCCAGCGCGTGCAGCCCCACCACCGGCAGGAACAGCCGGGCCACCCGGTGTTCGCGGACCACCTCCATCAGCGTGAAGGGGTCCTGGCGCTGCTCGTCGTCCACGACCACCAGGCGGGCACCCGCCAGCCAGGTGGCGACGAGTTCCTCGTAGCCGACGTCGAAGCCGATGGAGGACGCCTGGAGGGTGTGCGGCGGACGGTCGTGGGACCAGCGGGCGCGGTGCCACTCACCGAGCGCGGCCAGGACGCCCGGTGGCACGGCCACCGACTTGGGTTCGCCCGTAGAGCCGGAGGTCGGGATGACATAGCCGACCGGTCCATCCAGGGGTTCCCGCAAGGGGGCGGCGCGCACCTCGTCGACCGTGCACTCGGCCGGGCCGAGACCGGTCGGCGCGGTGGCGTCGGCGCGGATGACCAGATCGCTGAACCGGGCGATCTTCGCGGCGCGGGGGGCCGGCATGGCCGGGTCGACGCTGACCACGCCCGCTCCGGCCCGCCAGGCCCCGAGGACCGCGGCGCAGCGCGCCCACGAGCGGTGGGCGTGGACGGCGACCACCCGGCCCGGCCCGATGCCCCGGGCGGCGAGCCCTCCCGCGATCTCGGCCGAGAGCCGGTCGAGGTCGGCGTAGCTGTACTGGACACCCTGGTCGACGACGGCGACCGAGGCGTGGTGGCGCCGTACGGCGGCGACCAGGAGGTGACTGAGCGGCCGGGACGGGCCGCTCGCGTCGGTGGGCATGGGATGTCCTTCGCGTCGGTCCGGGCGGGGGCGGTCAGGCATGCGGCGCTCCCCCGGTGTGCTCGGCGATCAGAGCGGCGAGTCGGTCGAGCCCCGCCTCGATCTGATCTGTGGTCAGATAGCTGCACGAGAGGCGGAGTTGGCGGGCCGAGCGGTCGTCGTCGCCGAAGTGGCGCATGGGGGTGAAGAGCACGCCATGCTGTACGGCCGCCTCTTCGAGGAGTGCGTCGGTGACGGGGAACGGCACGCTGACCACCACGAAGAACCCGCCCGCCGGGGTGTTCCAGGAGACCCCGGGCAGGGACCGGAAACGGCGCTCCAGGCCATTCAGGAGGCAGTCGAGGTTGCGGCGGTAGATGGCGATCGAGTGCTCGTTGGCGCGCAGCAGGCTGCCGCCGTTCTCCAGGAGCATGCCGCCGACCAGGGCCTGGCTCACCGGTGAGGTGTTGACGGTGACCATGCTCTTGGCCCGGGAGAGCTCGTCGGCGAGCAGGCCGCCGTCCGGCCCCGCGATCTTCTGGTCCGCCACGGCGAAACCCACCCGGGCGCCGGGGAAGCAGGTCTTGGCCAGCGACCCCAGGTAAACGACCCGCTGCCCGGTGTCGAGCGCCTTGAGCGTCGGCAGCCGCTCGCCCTCGGCGGCCCGGAAGTAGCCGTAGGGGTTGTCCTCCAGGAGCAGGATGTCCTCCTGCTCGGCGATCTCCAGCAGCCGGTGGCGGGTCGCCAGGTCCAGGGAGTGTCCGCTGGGGTTGGAGAAGTCGGGCACCAGGTACAGGGCCCGGGGCCGCTCCCCCGCGGCGCGCACGGCCCGGATCCGGTCGGTGAGGTCCTCGGGCCGCAGCCCGTGGGGGCCCTCGGCGACGGGCCGCACCGGCAGGTCGAGCAGCCGGGCCGCGCCGGTCAGGCCGACATAGGCGGGCGTCACCGCGAGCACCACGTCGCCCTCGGCGGCCTTCAGCGCGCGCAGCACCAGCCACAGCGCCTCCTGGGCGCCGACGGTGACCACGATGGCCTCCGGGTCTACGACGATGCCCTCGTCGAGTCCGAGCTGACGGGCAATCAATTCGTGGACGACGCCCTTGGTCCGCCCGTACTGGAACAGCTCCCGCCGCACCCGCACCTCGTCGTAGCCCTTGTGCTCGCTGAGGTAGCGGGTGTAGGCGTCCAGATAGCGGTGGAGGTCGGCGACGTCGAAGGTCTCCTCGGTGGGCCGGCCCGGCGCGAAGGAGATCGCGTCGGGGTAGCGGCCCGCCACCTCGTTGAGGAAGGTCATCGACACGAGCGCGGGGTCGGCGAGCGAGGCGTGCAGATCCGCGCGGCCGAGCAGTACGGGTGAGGTCATCGCCGCACCCCCCGCACGTCGAGGCGCCGGGCGTCGGCGGGCCCGGCGCAGCCGGACAGCGCCAGGGCGGAGCGCAGTTCGTTCTCCACCAGAGCCAGCACCTCGCGTACGCCCTGTTCGCCGTCGACGGCCAGGCCCCACAGGATTGGACGGCCGAGCAGCACCCCGTCCGCGCCGAGTGCCAGCGCCTTGAGGATGTCGGTGCCGCTCCGGATGCCGCTGTCGAACAGCACCCGGCAGCCGTCGGGGACGGCTTCACGGACGGCGGGCAGCAGTTCGACGCCGGCCGCCGCGCCGTCCAGCTGACGGCCGCCGTGGTTGGAGACCACCACGGCGTCGGCGCCGAGGCCGGCGGCGCGGGCGGCGTCACGCGGGTCCAGGACGCCCTTGACGACCAGCGGCAGCCGGGTGGCCGCGCGCAGCCGCGCCAGGTCGTCCCAGTCGAGGTCGTCCGCGAACACCTCGGCGGTGTGCTCGGCCACGGCGGAGCTGCCGGCGCGTCCCTGACGGGTGCGGCCGGTGGCGGCCGGGTCGAGGTGGGCGGGCGCCACCTCGGGTGGCAGTGCGAAGCCATGGCGCAGATCCCGCAGCCTGCGCCCCATCACGGGGACGTCCACGGTCACCATCAGCGCCGAGCAGCCCGCCCGCTCCGCCCGCCGGACCAGCTCGTCGGTGGCCGTGCGGTCCCGCAGGCAGTAGAGCTGGAACCAGGTCTCCGCGCCGAGCGCGGTGATCTCCTCGACCGGCACGCTGCTGAGCGTGCTGAGGACGAACGGCACCCCGGCCGCCTTGGCCGCGCGGGCCGTGGCCGCCTCGCCGTCGGGGTGCAGCAGACGCTGGTACGCCATGGGGGCGACGGCCAGGGGCAGGGCCGCCGCCGTGCCGAGCAGATCGGCCCCGGTGGTGCGGCCCGCGGTGCCGGTCAGCACCCGGGGCACGACGGTGACGCGGTCAAGGGCGGCGCGGTTGGCGGCCAGGGTCAGTTCCTCGCCGCTGCCGCCCGCGAGGAAGTCCCACACGTTCGCGGGCAGGAGCTGCTCGGCGAGGTCCGCGAAGTCCTGGGTGCGCACCGGTGCGCGGGCGGTCATCGCAGCACTTCCCCGGCGTTCAGGCGCTCGGCCTCCACCGCCTCGTACAGGGCCTTGATGTTGCCGTTGCCGAAGGTGCGGGCGCCGAACCGCTCGATCACCTCGTGGAAGAGGGTGCGCCGGGGGTGGGTGGAGCGGGTGAAGATCTGGAAGAGCTGGCCGTCGTGGTCCTCGTCGACCAGGACGTGCAGGCCGTGCAGTTCCCCGATGCTGTGCCGGGTCAGCTCCAGGCGGTCGGTGAGCATCGCGTAGTAGGTGTCGGGCACGGAGAGGAACTCCACGCCGCGCTCGCGCAGAGTGCCCACCGCGCGGACCACGTCGCGGGCGGCGAACGCCAGGTGCTGGACGCCGCTGCCGCCGTGCTCCTGGAGGAAGCGGTCGATCTGCCCGGGCTCGGCGCTGGTGTCGGGCTGGATCAGGGTGAGGGTGACCTCTCCGGTGGCGCTCTGCACCACCTTGGAGTCCATCGCCTGCGCGCCCACCTTGATCAGCTCACCGAAGATCATTCGGAAGCCCAGCACCCGGGTGTAGAACTCGACCGTGCGCTCCAGTTCACCGGCGCGCAGACAGACCGCGAAGTGGTCGAGCTCGTCGAGGAGTTCGTCGGCGGGGGCCGCGGCGGCGTCCGGCAGAACGGTGAAGCCCGGCGGCAGTCCGTCCGGGCCCGGCTCGACGAGGGTGTGCACCACATCGCCGAAGCCGCCGATGACGGCGCTGGTGCGCCCGTCCTCATGGCGCCTGGGCACGGCCAGCGGCACCGCTCCCCTGGAGACGGCCTCGGCGAAGACGGCCGGGACGTCGGCGACGGTGAGTGCGATGTCGGCGACCCCGTCGCCGTGGGCCAGGACGTACTCGGCGCCCCGGTGGTGCGGCGAGCGGGCCTGGGTCAGGACCAGGGTGATACGGCCCTGGCACAGCGCCAGGGACTCGGCCTCGGCGGAAGCCGTACGGGCCACCGGGCGGAAGCCGTAGGCCGCGGTCAGTTCGGCGGCGGCGGACGTCAGGTCGGCGACATAGTGCTCGACATGGCTGATGCCGAACGCGGGTGCATAGGTCATGATGGTGCCGTTCGTCAGTGGGTGGCGGTGGCGGGTGCGCCGAGCGCGGCGATCCGGGTGGGCAGGGCTTCCCAGACGGCGGGGGTGTAGAAGTGCCCGCCGGGCAGGACGTCGTGGCGGAACCCGCCGGTGGTCAGGCCCGCCCAGCGCGGGCCGAGGTCGTCCCCGATCACCGGGTCGTCCGCGCCCGAGAGGACCTGCACGGGTACGTCGACGCGGGTACCGGGGGCGAAGGTGAAGGTGTCGCGGGCCCGGATGTCGGCGCGCATCAGCTCCACGGCCATCTCGGTGAGGTCGGGTTCCTCCAGCACGTGCGCGGGCAGCAGGCCATGGGTGCGCATCCAGTCGAGGAGTTCGCCGTCGTGCTGGCCCTGGGCGGGGAACCGGTCCCGCTCGGTGAGCCCCCGGTCGGGCGCGTTGCAGGCGGAGACCACCAGCGACTGCGGCAGCGGGGCGCCGGCCGCCGCGAGGCGGGCGGCGACCTCGAAGGCCATCCAGCCGCCCATGCTGTGCCCGAACAGGATGTACGGACCGTCGGCCGCGACCGAGGCGACGGCGTGCGCGGCGTCCGCCGCGAGTTCGTCCCAGCTCTGCGCGCACTCCTCCAGGAAGCGGCCCTCACGCCCCGGGTAGCAGACGGCCACCAGGTCGGTGTCGTCGGGCAGCGCCGGGACCCAGGGGTGGAAGGAGGCCGTGCCGCCGCCGCAGAAGCCCAGACAGACCAGGGTGCGGGCGGGCCGGGTGCGCTGGGTGAGGCGGACCACGGTGGTGTCCGGGGCACTCATGAGGCACCGCCCGCCCGGACCGACTCCGCGTGCCGGGCCAGATCGCTCAGCCGGGGGAAGCGGTAGACGTCCTTGGTCGGCAGCACGATGCCGGTGGCCCGTTTGAGCCGGGAGACCACCCTCAGCGCCACCAGCGAGTGGCCGCCGAGCGCGAAGAAGTTCTCGTCCGCGTGGACGCTGCCCCGGCCCAGGACCTCGGCCCACACCTCGGCTATGAGCTGCTCAAGCTCGCCCTCGGGCGCCCGCCCCGCGGCGGCGGCGGCAACCACCGTGACCTCGGGCAGCGCGGCCGTGTCGAGCTTGCCGCCGGGAGTCAGCGGCAGCGCCCGCAGACGCACGAAGGCCGACGGCACGAGATGGCCGGGCAGTGTGGCCGCACAGTGCGCGCGCAGCTCGTCGTCGCTCACCGCCGCGTCCGTCGCGGTGACGCAGTACGCCGCCAGCAGGGCGTCCCCGTCCGGGCCGGTGCGCGGCGCGGCGACCGCGGCCGTGACCTCAGGGTGTTCGCGCAGCCGGTCCTCCACCTCGCCCGGCTCCACCCGGAAGCCGCGGACCTTGATCTGCCGGTCCGTACGGCCGAGGAACTCCAGCGTGCCGTCCGGGCGGCGGCGCACCCGGTCGCCGGTGCGGTACATCCGGCTCCCGTCGGCCGCGAAGGGGTCAGCTACGAACCGCTCGGCGGTCGGCCCCGGCCGTCCGGCGTAGCCGACGGCCACGGCCGGGCCCGCGAGATACAGCTCACCGGTGCCGGCCGGCGCGAGCGTCTCGTCGAGGACATGGGCGCGGACATGGGCCAGGGCATGACCCAGGTGCGGAACGGGCCCGGAGATGGGGGTCGCGGTGGCGTCGACGGTGCACTCGGTCGGCCCGTACAGGTTCCAGGCGTCCTCTCCTTCGGCGAGCGACCGCCACATCCGCTCCGGTATGGGCTCGCCACCGAGTAGCAGCCGCAGCCCGCGTCCGGCGAGACGGGAGCCGACGAGCTGCCAGTGCGAGGGGGTGAAGTCCACTTCGGTGACGGCGTGTTGGTCGAGCAGCGCCGCGAGGCGGGCCGGGTCGGTGCGGTCGTCGTCGGAGAGCAGCACCAGGGTGTCGCCGCGGCAGACGCGGACCCACTGCTGCACCGAGGCGTCGAAGGACAGGCTGGCGTTCCAGCCGACCACGCGGTGCCCGGCCGGGTGGACGCCGCGCTCCTCCAGACCCGCCACCAGCGCGCTCACCGCGCCCCGGGTGACCTCGACGCCCTTGGGGCGGCCGGTGGAGCCCGAGGTGTGGATGACGTACGCCGCATCGAGCGCGCCCACGGCCGGGTCCTCGAAACGGTCCGCGCCCGCCGCGCCCGCCTCGTCCGGCCCCAGCACCGGCAGGCCGTCGGCCCACGGCAGGGCGCCGGTGTCCGAGACCACCGCGCGCAGCCGCGCGTCGGCGGCCGTGAGGGCGAGCCGGTCGTCGGGGTAGGCCGGGTCCAGCGGTACATAGGCGGCACCCGCCCGCCACACGGCCAGCGGTGCGACGGCCCAGTGCACCCCCCGGCGGGCGCTGACGCCCACCCGGTCACCCCGGCCGACGCCCAGCGCACGCAGCCGTCCGGCGAGACGGGCCGTGCGCTCGTTCAGCTCGGCGAAGGTGAGGGAGGCGTCCGGGGCGTGGATCGCGATCCGGTCCGGCACCGCCGCCGCGGTGGCGAGGAAACGCGCCACCAGGTCCTGAGCCTCAGCCATGGGACACCGCCGGGGCGGGGGCGACACTCGGAGCGCAGTCGCTCACCGCGACCGGATCGCCCATGGCGACCAGGATGCGGCGCTCGCCCCGGTAGGGGTCACGGGCGTGCGCGGCCAGCACGTTGTCGACGAGCATCAGGTCGCCCGGCTGCCAGGTGCGGCGCACCGTGGCCCGGTCGTAGGCGGCGTTGACGGCCGCCAGGTCCTCGGCGGTGAGGGGGATGCCGTCGCCGATGGCGGTGGAGAACGGCAGGCCGTCCGGGCCGAGTTCCTCCAGGAGGACCTCGCGGATGTCCTCGTCCAGTGAGAACGGGCTCCAGAAAGCGAGGTGGTTGAACCACACCTCGTCACCGGTGTGCGGATGACGCACGATGCCGGGCCGCAGCTGCCCGGTGCGCAGATGGCCGTCCTCGCCCCACTGGCAGGCGATCAGGTTCTCGGCGCAGTACCGCTCGACGTCCTCGGCGTGGTCGGCGGCGAACGCGGCCTGCCAGCCGACCGACAGGGTCTGCGAGTAGTTACGCGTCAGCACCCAGCCGTGCGCGCGCATCCGCTCGACCAGCTCGGGCGGGAGCAGCCGCAGCACCTCGCGGCAGTCGGCTACCGGAGTGGCGCCGCCCTCCTCGGGCGCGGTCAGGCAGCCGAAGAGCAGCAGACCGGGGAAGGTCAGGGTGTAGCTGTTCTCGTTGTGCGGCCGGATCGCCTGGGCGGCGGGCAGGTCGGTGGAGGAGAACACCCCGCTCCCGTAGTCGCTGCGCGGAGTGGCCTTCTCCCGGTACGGGGTCGCGGTCGGGATCAGCTCGTCGCGCACCAGCGCGAAGTCCTCCACGCTGCGGATCGGCAGGCCACGCAGGTAGACCGCGCCGAAACGGTGCAGGCCCGCGCGCAGTCCCTCCCGGTGGGCGGCGAGCCAGTCACGGGCGGCTGCCGCGTCGGTGAGCGGCGGCGCCTCGACGGTGGCGGGCGCGCCCGGCTCGGTGTGCCAGTGCAGTGCGGTGCTCATCGGGCACCACCCGGGGCGTGGCGGAGCTCCAGGGTGCAGCACTTGACGCTGCCGCCGCCCTTGAGCAGCTCCGACAGATCGACACCGATCGGGGTGAAACCACGGTCGGCGAGCCGGTCCGCGAGGTTGGCCGCCGTCTCCGGGAGCAGCACGTTGCGCCCGTCCGAGACGGCGTTGAGCCCGAACACCTCGGCGTCGGACTCCTCGGCGAGCAGCGCGTCCGGGTACAGCTCGCGCAGCACCTCGCGGCTCTGCGGCGAGAACGCGCCCGGGTAGTACATGACTTCGTCGTCGTCCAGGACGGCGAGCGCGGTGTCCAGGTGGTAGAAGCGCGGGTCGACCAGGGTGAGGCTCACCACGGGTGCGCCGAGCACCCGCTCGGCCTCGGCGTGCGCGGCCAGGTCGGTGCGGAAGCCCGTACCGGCCAGGACCCGGCCGCCGGCGACCAGGTAGTCGCCTTCGCCCTCGTTGGTGTGGCGGGCGGCGTGCACCACCGGGTAGCCGTGCTGCTCGAACCACGCCTGGTAGGCGGGGGCCTCGTCGGTCCGCTCGGCGTGGCGGAAGTTGGCGACCAGGACGCGGTCGTCGAGGACGGTGGCGCCGTTGGCGGAGTACACCATGTCGGGCAGGCCCGGCACCGGGTCGATCAGCTCGACGGTGTGGCCGAGCTCCTGGTACAGCGCGTACAGCCGCTCCCACTGGAGTACCGCGAGCGCGGTGTCGGTCGGCTTGGCCGGGTCCATCCAGGGGTTGATGCGGTAGGAGACGGTGAAGTGGCTGGGGCGGCACATCAGGTAGTGCCGGGGCCGGGCGGTGCGCTGGGTCGTCATGGCTCAGGCCTCCTTCGTCGCGGCGATCAGGCTGGCCGGACGCAGATCGGTCCAGGTCCTCTCGATGTGGTCCAGGCACTCCTGGCGGCCGGCGGGGCCGTGGGTGGTGTGCCAGCCGGCGGGGACGGCGAGCGAGGCGGGCCACAGCGAGTGCTGGTTCTCCTCGTTCACCAGGACGAGGTAGACGGCCTCTTCGTCCTCGAAGGGGTTGGTCACGGGTGCTCCTCTTGTGTCATCGAAGGAAGGTCGGGGCAGAGGGGTTGGGTCAGGGGCGGGGCAGCGGCGATGCGCCAACGACCGGGCAGGGGGGACATCGCCAGCGCACGGCGGCAGATGGCCAGCGCCGTGGAGCGGGTGCTCCCCTCCCCGGTCGCCGCGATGAACATCCCGAGGTGGAGGCGGCCCGGCCGGCCGGCCTGGACGCTGATGTGTTCCAGGCGTTCGCCGCGGACCGCCGCCGTCCAGAGCAGGTCGACCAGGTGGGCGTCGTCCGCCGTGCGGACCTGCGCGGGGTCGGCCGCGTCGAGGGTGATGACGGTCAGCTCCACTGCGGAGTACGTCAGGGCCGGGCCGGGCCGTGACCGGCCACCGCGGAGGCCGTACGGACCACCGCGGAGGCCGCACGGACGGCGCACGAAAAGGAAGAAGTCATGGAGGTGCCCTCGGCAGAAGGAGAGGAAGAAGATTCGGGAACCGCCCGGCGCTGCGCCGCGGCGATGGCCCCATCCTGACCGGCGTCCACCCACGAGGGAACACGTTTTGCCTGGTCAGAAGCGGCCAGGCCGCTTTGTGACAGCCCGCCGGGCACCTCGCATATACGTGTAGACGCGAGATCTATGGGCTGTAGATGGCCACGTCCCACACTGGGCGCGGATCCGCCGGAACAGCGGACCCACCGGGGAACCGGCACACGATGGGGGTAGGGAATGTCCGCGACGCTCGGACTGGAGACGCTGGACCGGACGGTGTACCGGATGATGCTCGACCGGCCGGCCCTGGGCGTGGCCGAGCTCGCCGCCGAGCTGGCCATCACACCGGACGGCATCCACGCCTGTCTGGACCGGCTGTTCGCGCTGCAACTGGTACAGACGTCGTACGAGGCGCCCAGCCGGTTCACCGTGGTCGACCCGGTCCTCGGGGTGAAGCGGCTGCTCGACCAGCAGCACGACGAACTGCTGCGGCGCCAGCACCAGATGGCCAGCAGCCATCAGGCGCTGGTCCGCATCCTCGCCGGCTCGGGCGGCCCCGCGCAGCGGGCGGACGGGGTCGAACGCCTGGCCGGGCCGGACGCGGTGCGGCGGCGGCTGGAGCGGCTGGCCCTGGAGGCCCGGCTCGAAATCCTCACCTTCCTGGCGGACGTCCCTCAGCCGTCGGCGGCGCTGCGGGCCGCAAGCGAGAGCGACGCGCTCGCCCTGCGGCGCGGGGTGGCGGTCCGCACCGTCGGCCCGGACAGCATCCGCGACGACGCGGCCACCGTGGAGCACACCCGCGCACTGGTCGCACAGGGCGCCCAGGTCCGTACCGTGGCCGCACTGCCGACCCGACTGGTCGTGGTCGACCGCACGTACGCCCTGGTCCCGATGGACCCGGCCGACAGCGGCAAGGGCGCGCTCCACCTCTCCGCCCCCGGCGTGATCGCTCCCCTGCTCGCCCTGTTCGAGCGGGTCTGGGGCGCGGCCACCCCGCTGGGCGGCCACCCGGCCGGGACCCGCCAGGTGCCGAGCGAGCAGGAGCGGGCCCTGCTCACCCTGCTCGCCGAGGGCCACACCGACGAGTCCGCCGCGGTCCAGTTGCACATCTCGGCACGCACCGCCCGGCGGATCATGGCATCGCTCAACGAACGGCTGGGCGCACGCAGCCGGTTCGAGGCGGGGCTGCGCGCGGCGCGGCTGGGCTGGGTCTGACCGGTGCCTCCAACGGCCCTGCTGGCGCTGGGAGGTTGCCGGTGAGGGCGGCTGTGGTCACCACCGGACCGTCCCTCGCAACGGCGCCGTGGGGTGCGGCGATGCCGGTCCGACGGGTTTATCCCTGCGGGATGACCTCGTCCGCCTGCATGCCCTTCTCGCCCTGCACCGCGACGAAGGTCACCGTCTGACCTTCCCGGAGGCTCTTGAAGCCGGTGCCCTGGATCGCCCTGAAGTGCACGAAGAGGTCGGGACCGCTTTCCGGGGTGATGAAGCCGAAGCCCTTCTCCTCGTTGAACCACTTCACGGTGCCGCTCTGACGCTCAGCCATGTCCACTCCTCGATTCGACTGCTTCGCTGGGGCGCACCGGACGCCCAGTGCGTCGATCATCCCTGTCGGAGGAGGTCGATGGTGGGACTTGGGACAAGTGACCGGTGCCCAGCCGCGCCCCGTCGTCAGGAGCGTGCGAGCCGGGCCGCGAGATAGGGCGCGGTGGCGCTGCGGCGGGCTCTCGCCACCTTGGCCGGCGGGCCTGCCGCCACGACCCGCCCGCCCGCGTCGCCGCCGCCCGGCCCGAGGTCGATGACCCAGTCGGCGGTGGCGATCGTGTCCAGGTCGTGTTCGACGAGGACGACCGTGTTGCCCGCGTCGACGAGCCGGTGCAGTTGTCGCAGCAGCAGCGCGATGTCCGAGGGGTGCAGCCCTGCCGTCGGCTCGTCGAGCAGGTAGAGCGCGTGCCCGCGGCGGGCCCGCTGCAGTTCGGTGGCGAGTTTGATGCGTTGCGCCTCACCACCGCTGAGCTCCGTCGCGGGCTGCCCAAGACGCAGGTACCCAAGGCCCACCTCGCGCAGTGTCTCCAGACTGCGGGAGGCGGCCGGGACGGCGGACAGGAATTCGGCGGCAGCGTCGACGGACAGCGCCAGCACTTCCGCGATGTTCTTGCCGCGGTGGGTGACTTCCAGCGTTTCGGCGTTGTACCGGGCGCCCTGGCAGGTCGGGCACGGCGCGTAGGTGCCGGGCAGGAACAACAGTTCCACCGCGACGAATCCTTCGCCCTGGCAGGTCTCGCACCGCCCTCCGGGCACGTTGAAGGAGAACCGTCCGGCCGAGTAGCCGCGCGCCCTGGCCTCGTCCGTCGCCGCGTACAGCTTGCGCACCGCGTCGAACATCCCCGTGTACGTGGCCAGGTTGGACCGGGGAGTCCGGCCGATGGGCCGTTGGTCGACCCGCACCAACCGGTCGAACGACTCGACCCCCGACGCGTCCTGGACATCCACCTCCAACCGCGCCTCGTCGGGTTCCTCCGGCACGAGCCCGAGATGGCCGCGCACGACCTCGGCGAGCACCTGCGTCACCAGCGTCGACTTCCCGGAACCGGACACGCCCGTCACCGCCGTCAGCACACACAGCGGTACGTCCACGGACACATCGTGCAGATTGTGGCGGGAGACGCCGCGCAGGCGCAGCCAGCCGTGCGGTGTGCGCGGGCGGTGGTCGAGCGGCTGGGCGCGCCCGAACAGGTACCGGCTCGTGGCCGACTCCCCGACCCGCTCAAGACCGGCGACCGGACCGCTGTACAGCACGCGTCCGCCGCCCTCGCCCGCCCCGGGGCCGATGTCGACGACCCAGTCCGCCCGCCGTACGACGTCCATGTCGTGCTCCACGACGAACAGCGAGTTGCCCGCCGCCTTGAGGCGGTCCAGCACGTCGAGGAGCGGTTCCGCGTCAGCCGGGTGCAGGCCCGCGGAGGGCTCGTCGAGGACGTAGACGACGCCGAACAGCCCCGAGCGCAGCTGGGTGGCGATACGCAGGCGCTGCGCCTCCCCCGGTGACAGGGTCGTGGAGCGGCGCCCGAGGCTGAGGTATCCGAGGCCCAGGTCGAGCAGTACGTCGACGCGCGCGACCATGTCGCCGCAGATCCGGACCGCTACCTCGGTCGTCTCCCCCGACCGCGCGGTCGAGGTGGTGGCGTCGGCCTTGGACCGCCCCGCGACGGGCCGCAGCAGCGCCGCCGCCTCGGTGAGCGGCATCGCGTTGACCTCGGCGATGGAACGTCCGGCGAAGGTCACGGCGAGCGCCTCGGGCCGCAGTCCGCTGCCGTGGCACTCGGGGCACGGCACACTCCTGACGAACCGGAGCGCCCGTTCGCGCATCTTCTCGCTCTTGGAGTCGGCGAGGACGTGCATGACGTGCTTGCGGGCGCTCCAGAACTTGCCCTGGTAGCCGTAGTCGATCCGGTCCTCCTCCGGCTCGATGTACACGGAGGGCTGCTCATCCGTGTACAGCAGCCACTCCCGGTCCTTCTTCCGGAGTCTGCGCCACGGCCGGTCGATGTCGATCCCCAGACCGTTCACCACACTGCGGAGGTTGGCGCCCTGCCAGGCGCCCGGCCAGGCGGCGATCGCCCCCTCGCGGATGCTCAGCGAGGGGTCCGGGACGAGCAGGTCCTCGGCGACGTCGTGCACGACGCCCAGTCCGTGGCACTCCGGGCAGGCGCCGGCCGCGGTGTTGGGCGAGAACGACTCGGCCTCCAGCCGTGCGGCCCCGGGCAGATAGGTGCCGGCGCGGGAGTACAGCATGCGCAGCAGATTGGAGAGTGTGGTGAGGGTGCCGACCGTCGAGCGCGAGCTCGGCGACCCGCGGCGCTGTTGCAGGGCCACGGCGGGCGGCAGTCCGGTGATCTCCTGCACATGCGGTGCGCCGACCTGCTGCAACAGCCTTCGTGCGTACGGTGCCACGGATTCGAAGTAGCGCCGCTGGGCCTCCGCGTAGAGCGTGCCGAACGCGAGCGAGGACTTGCCCGAACCGGAGACGCCGGTGAAGGCGACCATCGCGTCCCGCGGAACGTCGACATCGATGTTCCGCAGGTTGTTCTCGCTGGCGCCCCGGACATGCACGAAGGCGTCGCTCGCGTCCTTGTTCACCGTTCCTGATTACCTGATCGCGCCGGGAACCGCGCGACGGACGCCGTCGGCGGGCCCTGTCGCAGGCTCATACCGGGGCTCCCCGGATATGCGTGTGAGCGGAGTTTTTCGCCGGTGTGGTCAGTGCTGGGGCGGGTGAGGCGGACCATGGCGCGGTAGAGGGCGGCGGGTGCGGGGGCGTCGGGCAGCGGGCGCACACGGCGTAGACGTATCCGGTGAAGCCGTGCCAGGGGTCGGGGGCGGCCAGGGCGGTGGCGACGGCGTAGCCGTCCATGCGGTGGGCGAAGACGGCGTCGACCAGTTCGTCCCGGGTGGTGAAGCGCCGGGAGAGGGTGGCCGTGCCGACGCCGGCCTCGCGGGCGACAGCGGCCATGGAGACGCCGAGTCCTTGGGTGGTGTAGAGGCGGCGACCGGCGGCGTGGGTGCCCTGGCGGTGCAGCCGGCCGCCGCCCGCGGCGCCCGCGTGCTCGCCACCGCCCGCCCAGGGGCGCAAGCCGATTTCGTAGCCGCCCTGACCGACGCCGACGTCCCGACCGTGGACTACTCGGCCGATCTCGACAGCAGATGTTCGGTACGAGGGAGGAGGGTCACCCCGTGACGTGGAACTCGTTTCCGCCGGCGTCGAGGAACTCGCCGGGTTCCCAGTCGCGTTGGGTGACCTCCAGCCGCAGCCTGTTCCGCGCCCCCTTCGTCGCCGCGGGCGGTCCCATCACCAGCGAGACCTCACTGTCGGGCTGCCGGCGCAGCCGGACGCCCCAGTCGTGGGACTCGACCGTGTGCCAGTCGGCCTGGGACTGCCAGAAGGCCCACTGTGCGTAGCGGTCCTCCTCCGCGACATCGAGGCAGATCGCGACGAGGCCGGAGTCGGTGAGCACGCCGGGGTGACCGGGGCGCAGCACGCAGAACTCGTTGCCCTCCGGGTCGGCCAGCACGTCCCACGGGACTTCCCCCTGGGCGATGTCGACCCGCGTCGCACCGAGTGCGAGCAGGCGCGCCACTTCGGCCTCCCAGTCCGGCCCGGCGGCAAGGTCGAGGTGGAGTCGGTTCTTGAGCGCCGGCTTCGGTTCCATCGTCTGCACGAACCGCAGTCGCAGGCCGCCCGTCCGGCCCCGCGTCGCGTGCAGCCAGAAGCGCTCCAGACGCGCGACGTCCAGCGCGTCGATCACCATGCCGGTCAGCATCCCGTTCCCCCTGTTCGGAGCCTGTCGCGTGCTCGTCGTGGCCGGCCTCTACGAACGTGCGGGCTGGTTGGCGATCAGGAGAGTTGTGCCGGCCGGGCGAAACCCCAGCCGGGTGTAGATACGGGCGACAGCGTCCTCTGCGTAGGCGAGGAAGACGGTGTGCACACCGTTGTCGCGGGCGTGGGTGACAAGGGCCGCAGTCACCGCGGCGGCGAGCCCCTGGCGGCGGACGGCGGGGAGGGTACCGACCCCGCCGATCTCGGTGGTTCCGTTCATGGGGTGGTAATGGCCGCCGGCGAGGAGAGTGCCGTCGGCGGCGAGGGCGGCGATGAGCGTCTTGTGCCCGGCACGGATGGTGGGACGGACGGTCTCGACCGTTCCGTCCGCGGTGAGTTCCGCGGCCAACGCCGCCAACTCCTGGCGACCTGTGCCGCCGACTGCCGTGCCCGCGTCCGCGAAGGCCAATCGGGGAAGTGCCAGGGCGGCGGGCAGGGCTGGATCGTCGGCCGTCAGCGCACGGATCGTGACGCCGTCCGGCAGGGCCGGCGCAACCACCGGGCGGTCCGGGTCGATGACCATCAACGGGCGTTCCAGCACGGGGAGTCCGGCGGCCTCGATCCGGCCGCGCAGGGTCGGCGCGGTCTCGGCGAGCCACTCGAAGGCTTCCGGCACGCCGAGTTCGCGCTGCCGGGAGCGGACCCGGGAGATGTCGGCGGCGGTCACCGTCCCGGTTCCCCCTGCCGAGGGCTGAGCGTGGCTCGGACCGCCGTAGTACGGGGTGCCCGCTTCCTTCCGTACGAAGAGCCGTAGGGGGCCGAAATCCTCCGCGTCGGCGAACAGCAGAGGCACGTCGGCGTAGTACTGCTCGATACGGGCACGCAGCGAAGGGACGTTCATAGGCGCATCCCACCACGGCGCGGCGGGCTGACGCATCTGGGATTTCCGCCCCGTGCCCAGCGCAGGGTCTCGCCGGTCAATCACCCGCGTCGGCCAGCCGTGTTGCTCCTCGGCCAGGATTTCCACCCTACCTATGCACTCCCCGTTGCACGCACCGCGTGCATAATGGCGGCACGAGCATGCCGAGCAGTGCGAAAGCCGAGCCGGCGTGCCGACACGTGCCCTGGTATCCGGGGCGGGCGACCGATGCGGAGCTCGTCCCCGCGGAAGACGAAAGGACGCATGGCATGGAGAACTTACTGGATCGCGCAGCTCTGGACGCCGCCATGGAATCCGTCCACCACGCCGGGATGCCGGGGCTGTTCGCCGAGGTTCGAGACGGCGATGAGGTCTGGCGAGGGGCCGCCGGAGTCGCCGATGTCATTACCGACCGCCCCGTCACCGCCGACATGCGCCACCGCGTCGGCAGCGTCACCAAGACCTTCACCGCCGCCGCGGTGCTGCAGCAGGCAGAGACCGGCCGGATCGGGCTCGACACACCGATCGGCCGGTACCTTCCGAAGCTGGTTCCCGGAGAACGCGGCGCCGCGATCACGGTCCGGATGCTGCTCAACCACACCAGCGGCCTCGCGGAGTACCTCCCGTACGCTTACCCCTCCCTCAAGGCCTACCCCGCCCTGGCGGACACCGGGCCTCAGAGCCTGGACGACCACCGGCTCACACGGTTCGACCCCACCGAACTGATCGAGATGGGGGTCGCCGCACCTGCCGTCGGCACCCCGGGAGGCACACCGGGGGTGTACTCCAACACCAACTACCTGCTCCTCACCCAACTGCTGGAACACGCGACCGGTACCACGGCCGAGCAGTACATCACCCGTAACGTCATCGAGCGCGCCGGACTCAGGGCAACCGGGTTCCCCGCCGGACCGGATGTCGACGGGCCGCACTCGCAGCTCTACGAAGCGTGGTTCGGCATGATCGACCCGCCCCGTGACTACAGCGTCTACGACATGTCATGGGTGGGACCGTCGGCCTCACTGATATCGACCGTCTCGGACCTCAACCGCTTCTACGGCATGTTGCTGTCCGGGAACATCGTCAGCCCGTCGTCGCTGGCGCAGATGCGGCGCACGGTCCGAGTCATCTCCCAAGAGGGAACGACCATCGACTACGGCCTCGGCCTGCACCCGATGGAAGGCCCCGGCCAGGGCACCTTCTGGGGCCATGGCGGCACGGTCTGGGGTGGTGGAACACTGGCCATGACCCATGCCGACGGCAAGCGGCAGATGGCGATCGCGGTGAACATGCAGAGGTGGAACAGGCTCGACTCCTCCGGCAGGCCGCGCCCCCATCCCATCGACGACGCGCTGGCGGCCCTGTTCCGCGTGGCGATGCATGGCTGCGGACGAAATCGGTGATCGCCCAAGCCGTATCCGTACCGCACCGCGATGTCCAGCAGCCTCAGCGGTGCGGAAAAAAGTGTCGCGCGACCCCGACGGACGACACCGCACTATGGACGCATGGACGACACAACCGTCGTATCCCGCTTCCTCCGTGACGGCTTCGTCAAGCTGGAGGCCGCTTGCACCCCGTGTGGCCGCGCCGTACGGCGAGAAGGGCGCGAGCGGCCTGGCCATCGCGCCAGACCTCGAAGCGGCCTCCGCCCACCAGCCGCTCGCCCTCGCCACCGGTTCCCCGGGTGACGTCTTCCTGTGCCACCCGTGAGGGAGCGCTACCCGCCGGCTCCCGCCGTGACCCGCGGGCTCACAAGACCGTGTGGGCCCGACGCAACGCTCCCTCGCGACGTGCGGCGAGATCCGCCAGAGTCTGCTGCTCGCCACGGCTCAACGTGGCAACGAGTTCACGTTGTACGTGCAGCGAGACGCCGGGCAGGTGGACCCGTAGGGCGCATTCGGCGTCCCCGACAGCAACCGCGATCTCCTTGTGCCGGAACGCGTCGTCGGTGCCGCCCGCCGTCTCCCGCTCCTTTCGCAGGGCGTCCTGGGCCTGTTCCGGGCTGCGGTACGGAAGTCCTCGCCCCGCCATGCAGGAGCGCCATCCGTCCATGGCCCGCAGATAGGCGGGGGCCGATGTCACACGCCGGCCCAGCTCGTTGTCGTACTTCTCCGGAATGTAGGTGATGCGCGCCCACTCGGCCGGGCTGCCGGCCAGACGGGAGCGGCTCTCGGCGTCGCAGCCCTGTGTCGCCACACGCACCTCACCCCAGTCGGTCCCCTTTACGGTCACCTTCTTGTCGGGTGGCCCGTTGAGTGCCTGCTCGAAGGCCCTCTGCCGGGCCGCGGGCAGGGTGCGGTAGTAGCGGTCGACGGGCGCCGAGCCAGGACCGGGTGTCTGCGAGGGGGGCCGGGAGATGCCGTATCCGGTTCTGCTCCGGTCGGTCAGTTCGACGGCGGCCCTCTCGTCCTCGGGCGCGGCCCGCGCGGGAGGATCCGGCGCCGGATAGCGGAACCCCTTCTCCCGCATGCAGGCCCGGATCAGCCTGATCTCGGCCGACATCAGCGTGCGTTCGGTCGTCGGCCAGGTCCCGGAGTGCGTGGCGAGGTCGATCGCCGCGCTGCTGAGCGACTGTTGTGGGTGCCTTTCGGGCGGCGTGGTGCCCGACCGGCCGGGGGGGGGGGGGGGCGGGGGGGGGGGGGAGCACAGGGAGGAGGAAAAGGAAACAAAAAAACCAAACAACACCCCCCACAACCGAGGCATCCACAAAAAAAACAACCCCC
>NZ_JBVILC010000008.1:85816-362213 GCF_055580545.1 Streptomyces sp. NPDC031670
TCCAGGGGGGTGGGGGGAGGTAGATCGCCGTGCGGCGGAGCGGTTGGTGGGGGTGCTTTGGGGGAGGGGTGGTGCCGGATCGGCTGGCGGGCGGCCCCCCCGCGCACCCGCCCGACACGGTGAGGAGCATCAGGCACGACATCGCCCAACGCATGCCCCTGGCCGACCGGTGCACTACGAGGAACACCACTTGTTCGAGCTGATGGTGTTGTCGAAGGCGGCGTCATGGTAGACCGTGCCGAAGTTGCCGACCTCGTCGCCACGGGACAGGCTGTGCCACCTGCCCGCCTTGCTGTAGTTGCGGAGCGAGTAGAAGTAGACCGTGCACTGCGTGCCGCTGTTGCGGATCGAACTGATGCAGTCCTCCCAGCCGGTGCCGCAGGAGTGGGCCGAGTTGGGCAACGCCGCGAAGTTGGGGTTGTCGCCCGCCACCTTTCCCGGCTGGCCGGAGAAGTTCTGACCAGGCCAGAAGCAGGCGTATCCGGAGGGGCAGGAAGCCTGCGTCCCCGACTCGCTCCCCGGTGCCTTGGCGGTGTGCGCGGAGGCCTGGGCCAGCGGGACGGTACCCAGACCCAGCACCATGGCGCCTACGCAGACAGCCAGCTTCTTCTTCACGTGTGTCCTCCTTGGAGACGGCAGGTGGTGACCGGTGGACCGGTTTGTCTGTCGTGCCGTGATGTGGCCGGGTACGCCCTTTCGCCGTACCGGGACCACCGAGACCATCGGTCGTGTTCGTGCGCTCCATGCTCGGCGCCGGGCACCCGGCATCGCGATGGTTTCGGCTGTGACCGAACCGTCGCGGGAGGGGCGCGTGTTGACCGGGCTGCGGTCTGCGTGGCCGACAGGGGAGGACGTGTGCTGCGCCTGCGTTTCACCGCCGAAGACCTGTTACGGGTAACGTTCGCGGACGAGCCCGCACCGCTGATGGAACTGGGCCTGGCCATGGCGATGCTCCAGCGAGCGATGGTGCCGGAGTTCTCGCGCTGGCAGCGAAGGACACGGGAGGCCTTGCCCCGGGAGGCGAAAGCCCTGCTCGGACTCGTGCCTCCGACAGCGCGCGGACCGATGTTCCTCGATCCGCTCAGCAAAGGACTCGAAGACGGGCTCGACCTGGTCCTGGCGACGCCCGTCACCCGCGTACGGGGGGAACTCGGCCGTTTGTGTCCGACGCACCGGCCGGTCACCCCGTGGATCAAGGATCTCGCCGCCCGGGACCGGAAGGCCTGGCAGACCCTCGAACACGCCATGCGCGCGGCCCACTCGGCGCTGATCGACGAGCCCTGGAGTCGTATCGAGGCCGCCTTCCAGGCCGAACGTGCCTGGCGCACAAGGCTGCTGGCCAGGGACGGAATCCGGACCACACTGGCCGGACTCGCGGCCGGGGGCCGGTGGGAGGGGACGACCCTGCTCTTCCCCCGGCCCGAACACATCGACGCCGTCCTGTCGGGTCACGGAGTGGTGCTGCTGCCGTCCGTCCTGTGGTCCAGGCCGCTGGTGGCCCTGCACGAGGACGCGCCCAGCATCCTGATCTACCCGGCGGTCACCCCGCTTCCGCTCCTGGGAGCGGCACCCGCCGATCCGCTGGGCGTACTGCTGGGCCGGACGCGGGCGGCGATCCTGGATCTGCTCCCGCGTGAGCACAGCACCTCGGACATAGCCAAGGACCTGGGCATCAGCAAGTCCTCCGCCTCCGAACACACCAAGGCCCTCCGCGACGCCCGTCTCATCGTCACCCAGCGCGAGGGCAAGACCGTTTGGCACTCCTGCACGCCGCTCGGCCTGGAACTGCTGCGGGGAGCGGGTGCCGACGAGAAGCCGAAGCCGACAGTGCGAGAAGCCGGCAGGCAGCGTTCGTGAACGAACGCCCCCCTCCCGCGAGTTGGCGCGACACGCCCGCCGGACCGGGGCGAACTCCGGCGCGTACGCCTCGGGGCTGACAGGGCACCGATGCGGCTACGCCGTGTGGCCGATGGCGTTCATGCCGTGGTCCGACGCGCGCGGCGGCGCACCACGAAAGGATCAAGGGCACCGAACGACAACGCTGACCAAGGAGCGTGCCGCATGGCCGCCACTGTTCTTCTCTCCGACGACGCGCCGACCGAAGCCAAGCACAGACCCGACCGCGCATCGGATCGAACGGCCCCGGGTGTCCCGGTCTGGGCGCGGCGCGCGGCGGCTGCGGTCGTCTGGATGTCCCTGCCATCGGCCTTGTGGCGCCTGTCCGTCGTACTGGGTGTTCCGCTTGGACTCGGACAGTCCGAGTACGACGCGATGCTCCTGCCCGGATGGGGCCTGCTGGTCCTGCCTCTACTGTCGCTGGCCCAAGAAGGTCTGGCCTGGTTGACACTCGGGCTGGTACGGCCGTGGGGGGAAACGTGGCCGCGTTGGGTGCCGTATCTCGCGGGCCGTCCTGTCCCCGTACTCGCTGCGGTCATCCCGGCGGCATTCGGCAGTTTGGCCTGCGGCATCTACGGCGTACTGCTCGTCTGGACGACCCTGCACGCTGAGATGGACATCACGCCGTGGGGCAACTGGCTTCTGTCTGCCTGCTATCTGCCCGTGGCCGCGTGGGGGCCGCTGCTGGGCGCGGTGACCGTGCACCACTACCGGCGCCGCAGGGGAGAGGGGTAGAGGCAGGCGGGAAGAGGCTGCGGCGTTTGTGGAACCTCGTCGCGGGCGACGCCAAACCCCGCCCCTCACTCACCCTGAAGCACGCACAACGCCAGCAGTCACCGCCGTCGCGGGGCACCCAAACTCGCCAAGCCGCACGCGCGTGCCCGTAGCGTGCAAGCCACCACATGTAGGGTCCCTTGCGCGTCAACAGGCCTGCACTCACTCGGGCACCTCGTTGACTTCCGACCCGACGCATGCCCGCCCGCAAGGAGCCCACTACAGTGACGACGTGGCCGCACGTTCTGGACCGCGCAGGCATCACCAGCCCTGTCCTGCGCGATGCATACACCCTTCAACGCCGGCTCGTCGCCCGTTACGCCCGCGCCGAATACACCGCCGTACGGCTCCTGCTTCCCTCGCCGCTGATCCCCCATGTGATCGCCGCGACCGCGTTCATGCATCACAGCGACACACTCATCGACGAAGGCCCGATGGACCAGCGCCTCTCGGCCCTGGCCGACTGGAGCACGCAGACGCGAGCGGCCCTGACTGACAACCCATCTCACCTGGATCCGGTGCTGGCGGCCCTGCGCCACACCGCCAGGGCCCACCCCCGCCTACGGCGATACGTCGACGCCTACCTCGAAGGCGGCGAGCTCGAAACCCGCTGGACGGGCTTCACCACGGAAGCCGACTTCCGGGACTACGTCGACACGTACGCACTGCCCGCCTTCATGATCATCGCTTCGCTGCTCACTCCCTCGCGCGAACCGAAAGCCTTCGAAGCAGCCTGCCACGCATTCATCCTCGCCGGGCAGCGGCTCGATTTCCTCGAAGATCTCGCTGAAGACCTGAGCTCGGGCCGCCTCGGCATCCCGGAAGAGGCACTCATTGACCACGGTCTGACCCGTGACGCGCTGACCGAGCAGCCCGAACCCTCAGTGGTCCAGGCCCTGATCAGTCACCAGGCCTCACTCATCCGGCGGGACCTTGTGGCCGCCGCGCAGTTGGAACACCACACCGACACCCGCCACCAACCGTTCCTGCGCGCACTGGTGCGACTCCAGTCGGCCCGCCTGGCCGCTGCGGAAACGCACGGACCGAAACTGCTGCGCAGCGCTCCCAGACCCCCACTGGGCAGGGCGCTCCTCATCCTCCTCCAGGCGCTCACCACCCGCGCACTCCCCCGCCACCGCCGCTGACCAGCCCGGATTCCTCCAGGCACTGCGTCTCACGTCAGCCATGGACCGGGAGCTGTTCGCCCCGCGCGCGTGGGGGTGTCCTTGCGATCAGGACACCCCGCCGCTCAGCTCATTGAGAACTCGCCCTAGTCGCGCTCGGGCCAGACGGGGCCCTCATCGGTCCAGATGACACCTTTGTTGCGGCAGAGGCAGAAGGGGTGGCCGATGGGGTCTACGTAGATGCGGAAGCCGTAGCCGTTGGGGCCGACGCAGTCCCGCTGGAGGGTCGCGCCGAGAGCCAGAACGCGGCGCTCTTCGGCCTCGATGTCGTCGACCTCGAAGTCGAGGTGGAACTGCTTGGGGTGCTCGGCGTCCGGCCACCGCGGGGCGCGGTAGTCCTCCACCTGGATGAAGGCCAGTTCGATCTCACCGAACCGGATACCGGCCCAGTGCTCGTTACTACCCTCCTTGACCGGTACCCCCGTCACCTCGGAGTAGAAGGCTGCCAGCTTCATCGTGTCCGGGCAATCGATGATGAAGTCAGTTAGTCGTAGCATCCCGCGATCTTGCCACAAGACGAAGCGAGCACGTCAGGTTCTGTGTGGGTGTCAGGTCCGCTTCTGCCGGTGGACTTGTTCGGTGTGGGCCCAGACCTTCCCGGGGTCGGATATTCGGTGTTCTGCCCACCTCATGCGGGAGCAAGATGGTGCGCATGACTCTGCCCACTCCTACCTTGGCCACCGCTCGCCTGCGACTGCGCCCCTTCTCCGACGCCGACGCCGACCTCCTCTTCGCGTTGCACAGCAGCACCCATGTGATGCGGTACTGGGACTCCCCGCCGTGGAACGAACGGGCTCGCGCTGAGCGGTTCATCGCGATGTGCGGAAAGATGGCGGACGAAGGTACTGGGGCGCGGGTGGCCATCGATCGTGCTTCCGACGGCGCCTTCGTCGGCTGGTGCGGTCTGACCCGATGGGACCCGGACAACCGAAGTGCGTCGTTGGGCTACGTCCTCGACGACGCGATGTGGGGCCACGGCTACGCGACGGAAGCCGCGCATGCCTTGCTTCAGTGGGCATTCGACACGCTGGACCTCAACCGAGTTCAAGCCGAGACAGATACGCGCAACGTGGCATCCGCCCGAGTTCTCGAGAAGATCGGCTTCGTACGGGAAGGGACCTTGCGCGAAGACTGCATCGTGAACGGCGAGGTATCCGACTCGTGGGTGTTCGGGCTGCTCAGACGAGATTGGAAGCCGTCGACCGTGCCGACTCCAGCCCCTTAGGAGGGGGCGCCGCACGGCTTCCTCGTCGATCTGCGTCTCGTTTTCGGCGCGCACCCCCGCAGTCTCCCGTGCAGGTTGTCCTTCGCGAATTCATCGATCAGGCGGCATGAGCCCGCCACGGGCTGCTCGGGGTCTCGAGATCCCGTGCGTGGTCCGCAACGACCCCGGCCCGGTCACCTCGTCAGGTGGCTGGACCGGGGCGGCTGCCGCCGTCATCCGGCCGGATCAGTGACGAGCCGCTTCAACTGACGGACCATCAGCAGTGGTATTTGCCAGTTCCTGCTCCCACTTGAGGAGGTCGTCGAAGTACAACCGACCCCTCTCCGTCCACTCGGCGACCGGTTTCAGTGCCGCGATCGTCTCCTTGAGACGTCGCAATGCATGGTCGCGCCGCTCGGAGACCTCGGGCGGCGCCGACGGCTCCGTCGCCCAGCGGGCGAGCCCGTACGTCATGCGTGCGAGGACATGTGCAGCGTGCACGGCGCCGGCGACCGGCCGTGGTTCGGGACGCAGAGCGTGGCTCACCATCGCGTCACCGTTCGTCAAGAACGTCTCGAAGTGGTTGCGCAGATAGAGGGCATGGTGGCCGGTTTCGTGCAGCAGCGCCTCGAAAGCGGCGGGAGTGCCTTCGACGCTGGCTGTGCCGAGGTAGATGGCCCCGAAAGTCTGTCGAAGCGTGCCGGAGCGGAAGGCGCCGCCCTGTACGTACACGATGACGCGGATCAGCAGGTCCATTTCCAGGGCGGCTTCCGGCCATACCCTTCGCAGGGTTTCCCGGGCGCCTTCCAGGTACGCAACGCCCTCCTTCATGTCCGGCGTGCTGAATGCAGCGCCATCAGTGTCATCTGTGCCACGTGTGCGCTGAATGTCTGTCAGAAGTTGCTGGATACCCCATTGGCACCAGTCGGGGTACAGCGGTGCATCGGGTGCGAGGTGCTCGAGCGGAGGCATGAGACCCGCAGTGTCCAGACTGCGCATCAGGTCTGCGGCGCGCTCGGTGTCCACTGCGGCGGCGGATGCCCGCACTGCCTCCCAAACCAGGCCGGGGTGCAGGCACGAGGGCTCGCGCCCATCCTCAAGATGGGGCTCAAGGAGTCCGAAGACCGCCCTCTGGTGGCACCAGCCCCTGCCGTCGCCTGATCCCGCTCTGCTCCTCCAGGAGGTGTGATCCGGTTGACACCCCTGCCCGGGTCGCCAACGCTCGTGCCCGGCCGCCCACTTGCGGCCCAATAGGGAT
Organism: Streptomyces sp. NPDC031670; assembly: GCF_055580545.1. Taxonomy (NCBI): domain Bacteria; kingdom Bacillati; phylum Actinomycetota; class Actinomycetes; order Kitasatosporales; family Streptomycetaceae; genus Streptomyces; species Streptomyces sp. NPDC031670. Next base: position 92,133 of record NZ_JBVILC010000008.1, read on the forward strand.
CAACCGTGCTGGCGCCAATTGTCCTTGGTCAGGATCCGGCACCCCGCTGCCGTCAGCGTGCCAGCGAGACGGCGAAGGGCTGGAAGCCGTGTCGGCGCAGGATGTGGGGGACCACGAGGATCATGGCCTCGGTGGCGCGGGCTGTGGTGATGTCGCCGAGGTCCTCGATCCATGCGGGCCGCCAGCCCAGATCGCCGAGCAGGCCGGTGACGGTCTTCTTCGCGTGTTCGTCGTTGCCCGAGACATAGACGGTCGGTGGGGTGGCCAGGGTGTCAGGGGCCGTCATGACCATGAACAGCATGGTGTTGAGGGTCTTGACCACATGCGTGTCGGGAAGGGCCGCCTGCAGTTGCTCCGCGAGGCTGCTGCCGGGGTAGCACAGGTCGCCGGGCAGGCCGTCAGCGGCGTCGCGGGTGGCGTTGGAGACATCGACGAGGATCTTGCCGGCGAGTTCGTTCCGCAGGCCGGTCAGAAAGTCCAGGGCCGTGTCGCCGGGCGTCGCGTTGATCACGATGTCCGCGGTGCGGGCGGTGGTGCGCTGGTCGGCGAAGGTGACGCGGGGGTCCGTGCCTTCGGCCCCCACCGCGGTCTCTTCCGTCGGGCTGCGGCGGCCGAGGATGACGTGGTGTCCGGTGGCGGCGAACTTGCCGGCGAGGTTGGCGCCGACGCGGCCGGCCCCCAGGATGCCGATGGTGGTCATGAGGTTGTGGTCCTTGCTGTGTCGGGTGGGACGGGCTGGAGCGGAGGAGCCGCTTCGTGGTCAGGCGATCGGCGACAGGACCTTGAGGGCGGCGCCGTGGATGCCGGGGGCGGCGGCCAGGAAGTCACGGCTGCCCGTACTCCAGGGTTCGCCCGCAAGGTCGGTGACGGTGCCTCCGGCCTCGGAGACCAGCAGGGCACCGGCGACCAGGCCGGAGCGGACATCGGAGAACTGCCAGAACGCGTCCATGCGACCGGCGGCGACGTGGATGAGCTGCATCGTGGCGGGCACCGACACGCGTACTACCAGGCCGTTGATGAGCATGGCGGTGACGGAGTCACCGATCCGCCGGTAGGTGCGCTCGTCCTCGCCGGGTTTGGCCTGGCCGGTACCGATGAGGGCGGCGCCCAGGTCGGTCTTGGCGGACACCTTCAGCGGTCGGTCGTTGAGGCGGGCACCGCCACCGGCGACGGCGGTGTAGGTGTCACCGGTCAGCGGCAGATGGACGACGGTGAGTACCGGCTGGTTGTCGCGGACCAACGTGGCGGTGACGGCCCAGTCCTCCATGGCGTGGACGTGGTTGATGTTGCCCTCGGCGGGGTCGACGATCCACCACTCCCCCAGCGGGAGAGCCCCACCGGCCAACTCGTCCTCTGCCCACTGCGATCCTCGCCGGGCCCGCAGCAGCGGTTCCCGCAGCACGTCCAGTACCGCGTCGTCATTGGCGTGGATCTCGCCGACGATCTCGTCCAGGCTCATGCCTCGGCTGTGCGAGGTGTAACGGTCGCGCAGCGTGCGGCCGGCGGTCTTCACCGCCTCGGTCACATCGGACAGGAGCGTCGTGTCGGCGTCGAAAGGCATGGCTGTGCTCATGGCGGGCTCCCTGGGTTCGGTTGATGCGAGGCGGCTTGTCCCGCACCCGCACTTCGAAGGTAGGCGCCTCGACAACTAACGACAAGTGCATGCTATTTACTCGTAGAGTTACTCTCATGCAACTGGATCTGAATCTGCTCACCGCCCTGGACGCCCTGTTGGAAGAGGGCAGTGTCGCCGGTGCCGCAGCCCGCCTCCATGTCACCGCTCCGGCGATGAGCCGTTCCCTGGGCCGCATACGCAAGGCCACCGGTGACCAGATCCTGGTCCGCACCGGCCGCAGCATGGTCCCCACCACCCGCGCGTTGGCCATGCGCGCACAGGTCCACGCCCTCGTGCAGCAGGCGCACCGGCTGATGTCGGCGCAGCAGGAGCTCGATCTGGCGGGCCTGGAGAGGGTGTTCACCGTGCGCTGGCACGACGCCCTGACCGCTGCTTGCGGTACCGCTTTGATCAGGGCGGTCCACCGTCAGGCCCCCGGCGTCCGGCTGCGTCTGCCCGCCGAACCCGGCACGGACACCCCCGATCTGCGCCGGGGCGAGGTCGACCTCGAATCGAGCTCCAGCCAGCCGACGCTCGCCGACATCCGCCACCGTCTCGTCGGCAAGGACCGGTTGGTCGTCGCGGTACGCCCGGGCCACCCGCTCACCGAAGGCCCGCTGAGCCTTGAGCGCTATACCTCCGCCGAACACCTCACCGTCTCGCGGCGCGGACGCCTGCACGACCCGATCGATGACGCCCTGACCACACACGGCCACGAACGCCGTGTCGTCGCCGCCGGGCCCACCGCCGCCTTCGCGCTGCAACTCGCGCTCGACACCGACCTGGTCGTCACCCTTCCGGACGCGGTCACCCGCGCGGCCCGGAACCAGCTCGGTCTGGTCACGCTGCCGCTGCCCCTCCCGTTTCCCGACGTCCCCCTGTACCTGCTGTGGCATCAGCGCTACGGCGACGACCTCGCCCACGCCTGGCTGCGCGAGACGGCCGCCGAAACCATCCAGGCACTGTTCACGCCACCGACCGCTCGTCAACAGTCCCTCACCGTCCGGACCGAGCAGTGACGGGTACATCTGGAGAAGGGTCCCCTGGCGCCTGACACCCCGCTCTCGCGAGCCCTTCGCTCGCGGCCCGACTCACGCTCGTCCCGGCGCCGCTCATGGCAGACGCCGGGTTCGTCAGGGCGGCGGCACTCACCCTGACGAACCCGGCGCCTCACCCACTGCGCCTTGACCGGGAGCTTGTCCCGGCGCCGCGGTACGTCAGGAGCGACGTCGGCGGCGCAGGTGCAGGAGCCCTCCGCCTGCCGCCGACAGGGCCACCGCGCCGGAGGCGGCGGGGAGCCAGGGACGGGAGGTACCGGCGGCAGCGGCCGTCGTGGTGGTGTTGGCGGGCTGGTCTTCGGTGGGGGTGTAACCGCCGGCGAGGCCCTTGCGGTCGTAGGCCGAGCCCGGGAGCTTGTCGCTGTAGCGCTTGGCGACGAGTTGCTGGTAGGCCTTGAGGGTGACGTGCGGCTTGCCCTGGAGGGCCACACCGGCCTCCTTGTTGAGCGGCTCGACGGTGTCATTGCCGGTCACCCGGTACCAGGCGTGGATCTGAGGTTCCATGAAGGTCTGTGCCTGATCGGTGCCGCGCTCGGCGGTGCTGACGTCCACGTCACCGTCGCGGATGCCCGCCAGCTGCCAGTCATGCCCGCCCTGTTTCTGGGAGAGCAGGACGGCGGCCTGGTGGCCGTTGGCCGCGGAGACGCGGGAGACGAGGTAGGAGAGCCGCAGAGCCGAGGCGGCGGTCGGCTTGGTCTTGCCGGCGACGAACTCGGGTGCGAGTTCGTAGAGCGGTACGGGCTTCTTGAGGTCGAAGCCGGGGGAAGTGGTGGGGGCTTGGACGAGGCCGCGCGGGCTGCCGGCGGTGCCGCCGTCCGCGCCGCCTTCCGCGCCGGCGGCCGGCGTACGGTGTTGGGCGGCCGTCAGGAAGCGGGAGACGGTGTCGTGGACCTGGCCGGAGCGCAGCACTTGCTGAGCGGCGGTGTAGTCGGTCGCGGCGGGTGCGGTGGGGCGGTCGGCGGCTTGCGCGGGAGCGCCCGCGCACAGGGTGGCGGCAGCAGCGGCGAGCAGGATGGCGGCGCGTGTGGTTGTACGGTGCATGGTGGGTCCTCTAGCCGTGGATGCCTGTGCGCGTGTGGGTCCACCGGAAGGAGTTGTTTCCGGCGTAGGTGGAGTAGTTCCACCAGGTGTAGGTCTGGGTGCTGGGCCAGGGATCGCCGACCGCCACCATGTTGCTGGTGCTGTCGTAGCCGTAGATGACGTTCATGTGGCCGCCGCCGGAGGTCCAGCCGATGCGGACGGCGAACGGGCGCCCGTTCGCGATCTCGTTCTGGGTCTCACTGAAGGACGCGCTGCGGTACAGGTCGCTGCCGCTGTTGCGGAAGCCCATGTTCTTGAGGGCGTTGGCCATGTCGTCGAGCGTTGCGGGCTGGTTGTTGCAGTCCAGCCAGCTGTTCTGGGCGGCCAGTCGGCAGAAGTCGTACTGGGTGTAGCCGGTGTATCCCCAGTAGTTGGCGATGGTCAGGCCCGAGGCGTCCCAACACCACTGGTTCTGGACCTGCTTCTGCATACCGATGTTCAGGACCGTCCAACTGGCCGGCCGGGAGGAGCCGCAGACCGGCAGGCTGCCGGTGTCCTCGCGGATGAACGCGTCGGCGAGGTAGTACGCGCCGGACCAGATCCAGCGTGTGTTGTTCTCCACGACGTCGCCGGTGGTCCGGCAGACCATCGGGATGTGGTCGCCCACCGGAGAGCTGCCCGTGACGTTGGAGGACAGGGTGGGCAGAGAACGCTGGTTGATGGTGGTGAAGTTCCCCTGCCCGCCGACGACCGTTCCGGTGACGGTGGCCTGGGCCTGCGGGGCGGCGGCCAGCAGGAGGCCGGCGGACAGGGCGGCGGCCACTGTGGACGCGACTGTCCTTCTGCGGGCCGGCCTGCGGGGCGCCGTATGAGCGGGTATGCGGGGAGTCCTGCGGAATCGGTGCATGGGGGGTTCCTTTGTCTTGATCAAGGTGGTCGTCCTGATCAGGAGAGGCGGTTCCGGCGGCGTCGCAGTCGGAATAGGGCGAGGCCACCGATGGCGACGAACAGGGCGGCGGCGCCGACGGCCAACGGGGTGCCTACGCCCGGTCCGCCGTCGGATTCGGTACGAGGGGCTGCCGCGGGAGGTGCTGCCGCGGAAGGTGTTGTCGCCGAAGGTGTTGTCGCCGCCGGCGCGGTGGGCGACGGGGCGACCGGCGCGGGGGCCACCTCGGCCTGGGACTCGCCGCGGCCGAGCGCCGGGAAGGCTGTCTGTGCCGTGATGGTCCAGTGACCGGCGGGCAGAGCCTCGGCGGTGGTGAACGTTCCTGGCTCACCCGCTACCGGTACGAACCGCCAGGGCCCGACGCTGGTGCCGTCGGCCGAGGTGGCGGTGAGGGTACCGGCGACTTTCTCGCTGACGGGGTGACCGTCGTCCTCCCAGGTCGCCTTGGTGACGGGGTGGCCGGCGGACACGCCCGTGACGGCCAGATGGATGGTGTCGCCGTGGGCGTGTGCCGTGGCCGCGGAGCCCACGAGGAGCAGGCCGGTGAGGGCGGCGGTCACTGCCGTGAAGCGGCGATCGGGCATGAGGGGGTGGCTCCGGTGTGAGGGGGGTGGGGTGGCAGGGGCCGTATGAGGACGGCCCCTGCCGTCAGTGGGGGGTCAGGATGCTTGCTTCAGGGCCCAGTCCTGGTACTTGGAGGTGTCCGGGTCCTGGAGTTCCAGCAGCCACGCCCCGTAGTACGGGCGATTGCCGACGCCGAGGACGAGTGAGCTGTTCTTGGCGGTCAGGCGCAGGCCCGTTCCCGACTTCGTGAGTCGCCACTGCTGGGCGTCACTGCCGGAGCAGGGCCGCTGGGCGACCCACTGGCCGGGGGCCGCGGCACCGCCGATCTGCAGGCACTTGCCCGACACGGCCGAGCGAAGGCGCGTACCGCCGCCGGCAACGTCATCGAAGTACCACTGCTGAGGGGTGAACCCGTTGGGCTGGGAGCCGACCAGGACGGTGCCGTCCGCGCTCCCGCCACCCCAGATCTCCGCCGCGAGCCCCGTGTGACCGTTCGTCAGCGTATACCGCGTGCCGGGCTTGGTAGCGGTGCCGCCGACGGGCGGGGTGTGGAACGACAGCGCGCGGCCGGGTCCGGAGTCGCGGCCGGCCTGGTCGCGGACCGAGACGGCGAGCCTGTAGTCGGTGTCGGGCCGCAGGTTGTAGACCCGCGCCGAGTTGGGCTGGACCCATGCCAGGTGGTTGCCGTTGAGCAGGAGCTGATACCAGGCCACGGAGGACGCCGCCGGCCAGCTGACCACGGCCGAGTCGGACGTCAGCTGCCCGAGGACCGGGACGGGGCCCGTCGTCGGTCCGGTGCTGCCGGTCGGCGTGGGGGTCGGCTTCGGGGTCGGGGTGGGGCTCGGGTCCGGGTCGGGCCGGGTGCCACCGCCGGTCATCAGGAACTGGTTGTTCGCGACGTTCCAGTGCGTGGCGAGGTAACTGCCCGCCCTGGGATTGGTGTTGTAGTAGTCGTCGTGGTTGCAGTCCAGACGCTCGTCCTGGCTCCGCTCGGTACAGACGTTGCGCATGGTGGGGTAGTACGGCGTGTCCGAGTAGCACATGATGTCCCACTCGTCGGTGCAGTGCGCGCCACGGCTGCTGTTCGGTGCGCTGTTGTTCACCGCACCGAGGTTGTGTCCGAGCTCGTGCGCCGCGGTGGAACCGCTCCAGCATCCGGCGTCCGTGCGGCCGTAGGAGGGGCCGAAGTTGCTGAGGTTGGCGGCGCCGGGGCGCTCGTCACCGTTGAAGGTGCCGATGCCGCAGTAGACCTTGGCGTCCGCGAAAATCATGTACTTGCGGTCGCGCCGGTCGAAACCCTTCTGCGCGAGTGCGGAGTTCAGCGCACCGAACTCGGCGAGTGCCGAGCTCGGCACCTCCACGTTGAGCACGGACGGCGTGCAGTCGGCACCGGTCACGAACCGGATGTGCCGTACGCCCCCGGTCTCCTGCGCACTGGCGAAGTAGATGGTGTCGGCGTCGGCGGCCCACCTGCGGAACGACGCCAGGTACTCGCCGTACCGGTCGTTGCCGGGACCGTGCGCGTACACCACCTGTACCCGGTTGCCCGTGCTCCCGTCACCGTCGCACTGCACCGCTTGACCACCCGACGCGGCCTTCCCGGTTCCGGTGCCCCGGGCGGGGGCGGCGGGCGGTGTCTTGGCGGCGGTGCCCGTCTGGCGGGCGTCCACAGCGGCCGTCGTGCCGGAGGACGGCTGTTCCGTGGAAGGTTTCTGGGTGGTGGGGCGGCTGGGCGTTACGGCCGCACCCTGTGTCTTCACGGCGGGTGGCGTGTCCTTGGAGATGTCCACCCCCTTGGGCGGCTTGTCGGGACCGTGCGTGCACCGGCCGTCGGGGGTGCGCAGGACGCCTGCGCACCGGTCACCCTTGGGCGCGGAACTCAGGCCCTTGTAGACCAGGCCTCGCTTGCGGTCCTCCTTGGGTATTCGGGCCACCGGTTCCGGGGTCTTGTCGTGCGCGGGCGCCGGAGCGGGACCGTCCACGGCGGCCCCCGCCGCGCTGATCTCAGGTCGGGACGAGTGGTGGTCGAAGACGCCACCGAGCGCCGCTGTACCGACGAGCGCACCCGCCGTGACGGCCACCGCTGCGACGAGAATGCCGCGTCTTCGCCGCCGTTGCTGAACCTGTCTTCTGCGACCGGACAAGGCCACACCTCATTTCTGTGGGGGAGTTGTGGTTGGCCGGAAGTGTGCCAGAACGGATGCACGGACTGACAGGGCCGCTTTGTGCGGGGAATGGGAACGGGCCCTGCGGATCAATGTGCGGGAATAGTCGGCAGGACCCCAAGTCCCCTTCTTCGTAAGGGATTTGAGTACCCAGGAACCAAAGGTCTATTCCAATGGCCGGCAAACCCGAGGGGCATTACTTAGGAAGATCGTTATCATGGAATGAGTAGCTCCACTTGTGTGCAATTGCACAGCGTGTCGATACTCTCACCCAAGATCACATTCTTGGGGAATCCGTTTAGGTAAGCCCAAGGCGCGCTTATGGAACCGCCGATGACCCATTGCAGGTACTCGGCTACAGCCTGCTGAAAAAGCGCTCCTCACCACTGACGGTCGGCGGTGGGGGGCCGGTGGAGGAGGTGATGGGTCGGGCTCAGGCCGTCAGTCGCGTCAGAAGGGACGGGTGGTCGGCCAGGGCGGTGTGCAGCAGTTGCTGGGCGAAGGGCGTGTACTGGCCACTGTCGGCGGCCGTCCAGTCGATCGGGCCGAAGGGCGGTTCGGGGTCGTACTCGATGAAGAGCTGCACCATGAGTGCGACGTCGGGGCCGGCGAGGCGGCCGACGAGGTGCAGTGCCATGTCGATGCCGGCCGAGACCCCGGCGGCGGTGATGACGTGCCCGTCCTCCACCCAGCGTTGGGTGACCGGCGTGGCCCCGAAGCGCGGGAGCAGGTCGCGGTACATCCAGTGCGTGGTGGCCCGCCGGCCCTCCAGGAGACCCGCCGCCCCGAGCAGCAGGGAGCCGGTGCACACCGAGCCGACGACCTGGGACCGCTCCGCGGTCTCGCGCAGGTTCCGCAGCAGGTTCTCGTCGGCCATCGCGGCCAGAGTGGGGACGAGACCACCGGGCACGATCACTGCGTACGGGTCGGCCATCTCCTCGAAGGTGTGACTGGGCACCAGGGACAGCGGTATGTCGCTCGTCATCGGCTCGATGCGCTCGCCGACCACGATCGTGCGGTAGCCGGGAACGAGATCACCCAGCGCCGCTAGGACCTGCAGCGGACCGACGATGTCGAGTGGAGTGAGCCCCGGGTACAGGACGAAGGCGATGGTCTTCACCGGCTCCGCGGACGGCTCGGGCGGGGTTTCTGTCATGACGGGACTCCTTCAGGTCGGTGGGTGGCCCACGGCCCGGCAGCGGGCCGTTGCCCTGACCACCTTCACCCACCGCCTGCACTGCGGATGGCGACCTTCGGACGTCCTGTCCGAAATCCTGGGATGCCTGTCCTGTGGACGGACCCGGTAGTGTCGTCGGCATGACGGCAGCTGTCCCCCACCGCGTGGTGGTCGTGGCTTACGACGATGCGGAACTGGTGGAGATCGCCTGCGTGACCAGCGCCCTCGACGGCGCGAACCGCCTTGGTGCGAGTCCGTCCTACGACGTCCGCCTGGTCACTCCGCAGGGCCGCCCGGTGCGCTGCTCATCAGGACTGGTCCTGGCCGCGCAGGCGGCGCTGGAGCGTACGCGCGGCCCCGTCGGCACACTGATGGTCGTCGGCGGGCCGGGCCATGCCACGGCGGCGCAGAACACCCTCCTGGTCGAGCACGTGCGCCGCCTGGCCGGTATCGGCGGCCGGGTCGCGTCGGTGTGCACGGGCGCCAGTGTGCTGGCGGCGACCGGACTCCTCGACGGCAGGCGCGCCACGACCCACTGGGCGTACGCCCGCAACCTCGCGCAGCGCCACCCGGCCGTCGACGTCGACGCCGCTCCGCTGGTCATCCGCGACGAACACGTCTGCACATCGGCCGGGGTTACCGGAGCGCTCGACCTCACCCTCGCGTTCGTCGAGGAGGACCACGGCCCCGCCCTCGCCCGGACGCTGGCGCGGATGATGGTGACCTACCTCCAACGGCCCGGCAATCAGGCCCAGATCAGCATGTTCGTCGACGCGCCGGCCCCGGAGCACCGGACCGTGCGGCAGGCCGTCGAATACATCACCGGACACCTCGACGGCGACCTCGCCACCACCGCGCTCGCCCAGTACGCGGGGGTCAGCGGACGTCACCTCTCCCGGTTGTTCCTCGACCAGCTCGGACAGACACCGGCCCAGTTCGTACGGGCCGCCCGCGCCGAGGCGGCCTCACAACTCCTCATCTCCACAGCACTGCCGCTGGCGTCGATCGCGAGGCGCTGCGGATTCAGCTCCGCCGAGACGATGAGGCAGGTGTTTCTCGACCACTACGGAACGACACCGAGCCAGCACCGCACAGTCCACGGCGCTCCCCGGCTAGCACCCTGATCCCCGTGCCTGGTTGTTCGCGTCTGGTCATGTGGGGACGGGGGCCTCGGTTTCGGGTTTGGGCTTGGGGACGGTGTTGCCGCCGGTTTGGTGCCGAGACGGCTCGGTGGCCGGGTGCAGCAGTCGAAGGAGACGTCGCAGGGAGGCCGGCAGCCACCAGTTGGCCCGCCCCGCCAGCTTCATGACGGCCGGCACCATCAGGGGGCGGATCACCACCGTGTCCAGGAGGACGGACAGGGCCACAGTGACAGCGATGATCTTCATTTGGACGACGTCCGTCACCGCGAGCGCCAGCAGAACCACGAGAACCACGGCGGCCGAGGCGGTGAACAGTGGCGCGGCGGCCTGTAGCCCCTCGGCCGTCGCCCGGGTGGTCTCACGGGTACGGTCGTACGCCTCGTTGATACGGGCCAGGAGCAGGATCTCGTAGTCCATGGACAGGCCGAAAGCGAGAAAGAACGCGACGAAAGGCAGCATGAGGTCGGTGGTACCGGTGACGGTGAAGTCGCCGACGAGGTAGCGCAAGTGGCCCTGCTGGAAGATGTGGACCATCGCACCGAAGGTCGCCGTGAGACTGAGCAGATTGATCAGCGAGGCCTTGAGCGGTAGGAAGAGGCTGCGGGTGAAGACGAACAGCAGGGCCAGGGTCGCGAGGACCACGACGATCAGGGCCGCGGGCAGCCGCTGGAGGGCCGCGGCGCGGGTGTCGAGGAAGTCCGCCGTGGCTCCGCCGGTGAGGGCGGGTGCCGGGGCCGGCTGGGCGCGGATGGTGCGCAGGAGGTCGGCGGCGGCGGCACTGTAGGGCCGGGGGCTGGAGCTGATGGCCAGCCAGGTGCCGGACCGTAGGGTGAACCGCCGTACCGCGGCGCACGGTTGCTTCGCGGTCGCATCGGCTGCGGTGGGATCGCAACCGGCGCCGAGGGGCTCGCCGTTCAGGTAGGTGCCGGTCGCGGTGCGCAGTCCCTGAACACCCGGGAGCTGGGAGAGGCGGCGGGCGTAGGCGTCGAGGCGGTGAGCGGCGGCCGGGTCCGCAGGACGCCAGCTGGGCAGGATGACGTCGATTTCGCTTCCCACCTGCGGGAACCCGGAACGCAGGTCTTTCGTGGCGGTGACGACGGGTGAGCCGGCGGGCAGAGCCCGTTCGTCGCTCAGGTCGAAGGTCACGTCACGGAACGGCAGCGCGAGCACGAGAAGCAGGGCGCCGGTGAGCGTGAGGACGGCGAAGGGGCGACGCATGACGGCGGTGGCCAGGGTGTGCCAGCGGGCCGCGGCTCGGGCGGCCTGCCGACGGCGGGCGAGGACGTCACGGCCGGCCAGGCGTTCGCCGAGGCAGGCCAGGGCCGCCGGCACGATCAAGAGGGACGCCGCGGCGGCCAGCAGGACGACGCTGATGCCGGCCATCGCCAGGGAGTGCATCAGGGGCAGCGGCAGCAGGAGGAGTCCCAGCAGCGAGGCGGCCACGACACCGGCGGAGGTGACGATGGTACGTCCCGAGGCGCTGACGGCTTGGACCACCGCCTCGGGGTGCGGGCGACCGTCGGCGGTCTCCTCCCGGTAGCGGGCGATGAGGAAGAGGCTGTAGTCGACGGCCAGGGCGAGGCCGACGGCTGTGGTGAGGCTGAGGGCGAAGGTGGAGACGGGGGTGACGGCGGCGAGGGCACGCAGGATCGCGGTGGTGCCGGTGATGGCGACGGCGCCGACGGCGAGGGGAAGGAGAGCTGCGGGGATGCTGCCGAACACCAGGAGGAGCACGACGAGGGTCACGGGCATGGCCAGAAGTTCCGTGCGCAGCAAGTCCTCCTCGCTGTGCAGCTGGAACGCACGGGTGACGGCGCCCTCGCCGGCCGCCCGCATTTCCAGCGGTCCGTGCGGGGTGGCGGCAGCGGCCAGGACGTGTTCGGTGGCGTCGTGCCGGCCACGCTCGCCTGCGTCGAGCCAGACGGCGACGAGGGCGGCGTGGCCGTCAGCGGCACGTAGCAGTGGATCGGGCGGGGGCGGGGGTGCCGCAGCGTGGGCGGTCGCGCCGACAGGGCCTGTCCAGTAGGAGTCGACGGCGGTGACACCGGGTACGCGGCGCAGGTCCTCCGCGAGGCCGGCACCGGAGGTGCGCGCGGCCGGCTCGTCGACGGACCCGGTGGTACGGGCGATGAGCAAGAGGGGTGGCATACCCCCGTGTGGGGACTGTGCCAACCGGTTGCGCACTTGCTCCGCCGGGGTGTTCTCGGCAAACCAGCCGCCGCTGCGCAGGTGTGCGGAGACTCCTGCGGACAGCAGGCCCGTGAGTACGACGAAGAGTGCGGCGGCGGCGAGGACGAACCGGTTGCGGCGGGCGGCCCATCGGGCGAGCGTGGCAAGGGGGCCCGTGATGTGCGAGCGGTCGGGGTGCGGGGACGGCTCGCCCATCACGGCTGGCCTCTCTACTGCGGGTGCAGGGGTCGATGGGGTCAGGGGGTGTGAGCGCTCAGCGGGGGCCCGGCACGGTCAGAGCCGGCGCGGTGGAGCTGGGCGCGGCGGGCGCCGGCACGGTCGGGGTCTGGTGGCCGAGGCGGATCAGCGCGCGGCGGGCGAGGTCGGTGATGCCTTGGGCGTTGAGGAATTCCAGGGTCGGCAGTTCGCAGCCCAGTCGGCGGCGGGCGGCGACGACGGCTTCGACGGCCATCAGCGAGTCCAGGCCGAGCTGGTCCAGGCGGCGATCGCGGTCGAGGCGGGCGGGGTCGGTCTGCAGGATCTCGGCCAGAACCTGGGTGATGGCGTCCGCCGCCAGGGCGAGTGCTTCGTCGGGGGTGGCGGTGGCCAGGCTGTGGCGCAGCTGGTCGGGGCCGTCGTCCTGGGGAGTGTGGAGGGGGATGAGCGCTGCGAGGCGGGGGGTCTGCACGGCCGGCATCATGCTGCGGATGCGGGCCCAGTCGATCCTGGCGGCGGCGGTGACGTCGGTGTCCTGGGCGACGGCCTCGGTGAGGGCGGTGCAGGCCTCAGCGGGGGTGAGGTTGTCCAGGCCGAGGCGGGTGAGCATGTCGGTGATGCCGTGGCGGGCGGCGTAGCCGGTGTCGCCGACGGCGCCCCAGGCCACGGTCGTGCCGGGCAGACCGGTGGCGCGCCGGGCGCGGGTGAGTGCTTCGAGGTAGGCGTTGGCCGCGGTGTAGTTGGCCTGGTAGGCGTTGCCGAACCAGGCGGTGACCGACGAACAGGTCGCGAACAGATGGAGGTCGCGGTCGCGGGTGAGCGCGTCCAGGGTGGCCGCGCCGAGCATCTTGGGCTCCAGAGCGGTGCGCAGACGTTCGTCGGTGAGCCCGGCCAGCGGCGCGTCGTCCAGGGCCATCGCGGCGTGGATCACCCCGCCCAGGGGGCGGCCGTCGGCGTCGATGGCGGCCAATGTCCGCCGCAGGTCCTCTTCCCGGGTGACGTCGGCCGCGTGGGCGGTGGCGATGACGCCGCGTTCGGCGAGCGTCTGGATCAGCTGGGAGGCGCCGGGGGTGTCGGAGCCCCGGCGGCCCAGGAGGGCGAGGTGGCGTGCGCCGTGGTCGGCGAGATGGTGGGCGAGGGCCGCGCCGAGGCCGCTGAGTCCGCCGGTGACCAGGTAGGTGGCGTGCGGAGAGAGTTGCAGGGGCGGGCGGGTGCGCTCCAGGGGTGGTGGCTCCTCGAAGGTGATGATGACCTTGCCGAGGTGGCGGGAGCGTTGCAGGACGCGCAGGGCCTCGCCGATCCGGGTGGCCGGGTAGGCCAGGTGCAGCAGGGGGCGGTAGGTACCGTCCGCGATGAGCCGGGCTGTTTCGTCGAAGCAGGTCCCGGCCTGGGGCAGGCGGCCGGAGATGAGTTGGTAGGCGTCCACGCCGAAGAAGGCGATGTTGTTGCTGAAGGGCCGCAGTGCCAGCGGGGTGGAGGTGTAGATGTCGCGCTTGCCGAGTTCCAGGAAGCGCCCGCCGGGCCGCAGGAGTTCCAGGGTGCGGCTGATGGCCTCTCCCGCCAGGGAGTTGAGGACGACGTCGACGCCCTGTCCGCCGGTGAGGTCGCGGACGTGCTCGGCGAAGTCCAGGGTGCGGGAGTCCAGGACGTGGCGGACGCCGAGCATGCGCAGCAGGTCGCGTTTGGCGGGGGTGCCGGCGGTGGCGATGACCTGGGCGCCGCGGGCCCGGGCGACTTGGAGGGCGGCGAGGCCGATGCCGCCGGCGGCACCGTGGATGAGGACGGTCTCGCCCGCCTGGAGACGCGCGAGCCGCTCAAGGGCGTGGTGGACGGTGAAGTAGACCACCGGCAGGGTGGCGGCCTCCGTGAACGTCATGCCGTCGGGGACGGTCCCGACGAGGCGGGCGTTGACGGTCACGTGGGAGCCGAGGCTGCGGGGCGCCAGCGCGTAGACGCGGTCGCCCGCTGTCAGATGGGTGACGTTGGCGCCGACCGCGGTGACCGTGCCGGCGCATTCCAGGCCCAGGGCCGGCCCGTCCGGCAGCGGTGTCTCCGCGCCCGGCGGCAGGAGGCCGACGGCGAGCATGACGTCGCGGTAATTGAGTGCTGCCGCTGCGACGGCGATGGTGACCTCGTCGTCCGCGCACTGCTGCGGCCGGTCCGGAGTCCAGGTGAGCCGGGGGCGCAGACCGGCGTCGTGCAGGCGCAGCGTGAAGGGTGTTGAGGCGGAGGCATCGGGTGCGGTGGTGGAGGCGGGCCGGGGGACGGTGCGCGGGACGAAGCGACCGCCGCGGGTCAGGACGATCTCGTCCTCGTCGCTGGACTGGAACAGTTCGGCCGCCAGGCGCCGCGCGTCGTCGGCGGCCCGGTCCCCGGCGTCCAGGGAGATGCGCCGGACGGTCAGCTGGGGGACCTCGTTCGCCAGGGAGCGAGTAGCGCCCCACAGCGCCGCGTCCTGGGGAGCGCCCGGTCGTTCGGGGGCGGGGTGGATGCCGCTGGGCCGGGTGACGATCCACAGGTGGGCCGCTCCCCCGGTCGGCAGGTGCGAGCCGGCTTCGGCGAGGTCCCGCAGTACACCGAGTCGGGCGACGGCCTGGTCGCATGTTTCGGCGGGGCTGTCGCCGGGGTGGGCGTCGAAGACCAGGACCGTGTGCGGGGGTTGTTGCTCCCCCGCCGTCTGTGCCCAGTGCCGGGGCGTCTGGTCCAGACCCGCGACGCGGACATCGGCGCCCGCCTCGAAGAGTACGTCGACGAGGTCGCGCAGCAGGTCGCTGTCGGGGTTCTCCCCGGCCAGCAGCCAGCGCGCGTTCGGGGTGGCGGGCGGCGTGAGGGGGGCGAGGGGGGCGGTGGTACGTGTCGCGCGACGGGCACAGAGCACTGAGTACTCGAGTTCCGGCGCGGCTCGGTCATGTCCGAGTTGGGCGACCTCGTCGAAGCCGCACTCACGCAGCAGCGGTGCCCACGCCTCCCCCGGCAGCAGCGGGGAGTCCTCGCGCAACGGGGCGTCGGTGAAGTCCCAGAACCCCTCAAGGGTGCCGAAGCAGGGGGCCAGCAGCCCGGGTTCGTGGGTCTCGTGGACGAGGAGCTGTCCGCCGTCGGCAAGCAGGTGGGTGATGCGGGCGAGCGTCGCTCGCAGGTCCCGGGTGGCGTGCAGGACGTTGGTGGCGATCACCACGTCGAAGGAGCCCGCGGTGAAGCCCTGCTCGGCCGGGTCCTGGTTCAGGTCCAGGCAGCGGTAGTCGACGAAGTCGAAGTCGGCGAAGCGGGCCTTGGCCGAGGGGAAGAAGCCGGCGGACAGGTCGGTGAAGGTGTATGCGGTGCGCTCGGGCGGCAGGTGGGGCAGGAGCAGGGCTGTGCTGCCGCCGGTACCGGCACCGACCTCCAGGATGCGCAGTGGCCGGTCCTCGGGCCAGGTGCGGACCTGTTCGCGTACCAGGGCGAGCAGCAGCTGATTGTGGAAGCGGGGCTGGACGGCATCGCTGTAGAAGTACTCGATCATATGGCGGTCGGGTTCGTCGAACAGCAGCGCCAGCGGGTCCTGGTCGCCGCGCAGGACATCGGCCAGGTGCAGACAGCACCGGCCGAACAGGGACGTCTCGATCGCGTACTGGGGAAAGTCGCGTACGAGTCGCTGGAACAGCTCCAGCGACGGAGGGCCGTCGGTGTCGGGAAGCCGCCAGCGTGCGGGGCGGCCTTCTCCGGCCGGCTGGATCCGGTGCACCAGCCCGCGGGTGGCACTTGCGAGAAGCTCGGCCAGGCGGGCGTGGTGAGGCCGCATGCCGCCTGCCACCAGATCATCGGTGTCGAACTCGCTCTGCCCCTCCGGCAGCAGTTGGGCGAACGCGTCGGCGATCAGGCGTGAGCAGCACTCGCGCAGACGGTGCAGCCCGGCTTCGTGCCCCTCCTCGCGCCAGGTCTTCTCCAGACGGTCGCGGTAGGGCAGACACGCCCGTACCAGAGCGGTGGGCGAGGGCAGAGGGCTCGGTTGTGCCGGTCCTGCGGTTCCTGGAGCGGCCCGCAGTACGTTGACGAGGCGCTGTACGGGTTCGGTGGGGGTGTTGCCCATGCGGCGCAGTCGGCAGCCTGTGAGCTGGAGGCAGACACTGCCGTCGGCGTCGGACAGGGTGATGTCCCAGCACGTTTCCTGTGGGTTGCTCTCGCGCAGGCGTACGTGGATCAGGCCGCTGCGCGGCGGGGTGTGCCACAGGCGCAGGGCTTCGACGGCGACGGGAAGGAACGGCAGATACTCGCCTTCCACGCTGGTCAGGCAGCCGCCTGCCTGAAGCGCGCCGTCCAGGAGCGCGGGGTGGACGTGGTAGCCGTCGGCGGGTTGGTCGAGGGTGTAGGAGGCGAGGGCTTCACCCTCGTGCAGCCGCAGGTCGGTGAGGACCTGGAAGGCGGGTCCGTATACGAGGCCGACGCGCCGGGCGCGGGCGTAGTGCTCGGTGGCGTCCATCCGGGTGTGGAGACGCGAACGCAGCTCGGCGACGTCGAGGGAGGGCGGCGCGGCGGCCAGCAGGCGGCGCACGCGGGCACGGGCGTACGGCTGCCAGGGCAGGTCGTCGCCGGTACGCGCGGCAATCGTCAGGGCCTGGTCGTCTTCGCTGAGCGAGACCTGTACGCGCACATCGGCGGCCTCGTCGTCCCAGGGCACATCGAGGGCCCGGGTGATGAGCAGATGGTTGACCTCGACGGGGGCGTCGTGGACGAGCCCGCCCGCGGCGAGGGCCATCTCCAGGTAGGCGGCGGCGGGCATGACGACGGAGCCCGCGACCTGATGGTCGGCCAGCCACGGCAACCGGGCGGGCTCCACCAGGTTGGACCAGCCGGGCTGCTGCACGGGGACGCGTGCCCCCAGCAGAGGGTGTTGCACGGGGGTGGTCTCGCCGCCGACGCGCAGCCACCACTGGGGGTCACCGTGCCAGTGCCGCTCGCGCTGCCAGGGGTACGCCGGCAGGTCGCTGATGCGTCCGGGCCGCGGGAAGAAGACGTCCCAGTGGGTCTGGGCGCCGGCGGCCAGTACGTGGGCCGCCGCCGTATCGACGGCGGCGGACCCCGGCACGGCCCGAGCACAGGTAGCCGTGACCAGCACCGGCCGTTCCACGTCCTTGACCGCCTTGCGCAGATAGGGCCGCAGGACGGGGTGAGGGCCGATGTCGACGAAGATGTCGTAGTCGGCGTCGAGCAGCGTGTTCAGGGCCGGTCCGAACAGCACGGGCTCACGGACGTTGCGCCACCAGTAATCGGCGTCGAGATCCTCGCCCGGGCATACGGCGCCGGTGACCGTCGAGACGAAGGGGAGGACGGTGGCGTTGGAACGCAAGCCCTCCAAGTCCTTGAGCAGGCCGTCCCGTACGGGGTCCATGGCTTGGCTGTGGAAGGCGTAGTCCAGCTCCAGCATGCGGAAGAAGATCGCGCGCAGCTCCAGGTCCGCGCCCAGGGCGCGGAGGTCTTCCTCGGGACCGCAGAGGGTGACGTCCCGGTCGCCGTTGACGGCGGCGATCTCCAACGTCCCGGCGTACGGGGCGAGTTCCTTGGTCGCCTCCTCCGCGGACAGGCCGACCGCGGCCATGCGGCCCCGGCCGCGTGTGGCTGCCTGCGCGCGGCTGCGTTCGGCGACCACCCGGGCGGCGGCCGGCAGGTCGAGGGCGCCGGCGACGTGGGCGGCGGCGATCTCTCCGACACTGTGGCCCAGGACCGCGGCCGGACGGATGCCGCGGGCCTTGAACAGTTCCACCAGACCGATCTGGAAGGCGAACAGCAGCGGCTGGGCGATCTCGGTGGCCTCGATGCGCGCGGGGTCGGCTGCGGCCATTTCCGCACGCACCGACCAGCCCAGGTGGGGCCGGAGGGCGTCATCGACCCGGTCGAGCGCGGCCCGGAAGTCGGGTTCCTCGCGCAGCAGGTCCGCCCCCATACCGGCCCACTGGGAGCCGTTGCCGCCGAAGGCGAACACCACGCGGCCGTCCGTCACCGCCTGTCCGGTGGCGGTGGCGGCGGGCAGGGGCAGTGCGCCCTGGCCGACGGCTTCCAGGGCTTCGACTGCCTGCCGGGCGTCGGGAGCCAGGACCACGGCCCGGTGCGGGTGCAGGGTACGGCGACGTGCGGCCGTCCACGCGATGTCGTAGAACCCCTGAGGGGTCTCCTCCCGCAGCCGCTGGGCCATGCCTGCGGCTGCGGCCTCCAGCGCCTCCGGGGTGCGGGCCGAGACCACCACCGGCAGCACACCGGCGGGAGACTCGCTCGGGGTGGCGGCAGGGGCCGTGGGCGCGGCGGCCAGGACGACGTGTGCGTTGGAGCCCCCGAAGCCGAAGGAGTTGACGCCGACCACCGGCCGCTGCCCGGCCAGGGGCCTGGCTTCGGTGCACGGATCGAGCTGCCAGCCCTCGAAGTCGATGTGCGGGCTGAGCGGCTGTGCGTGCAGGGTCGGCGGGATGCGGCGGTGCCGCAGGACGAGCAGGGCTTTCATCAGTCCGGCCATGCCGGAAGCGGCCTCCAGGTGGCCGGTGTTGCTCTTGACCGATCCGATCGGCAGCGGCCCGATCGTGCGCCGGGTGCCGAGGGCGCGGCCGATGGCGTCGCATTCGATCGGGTCCCCCACCGGGGTGCCCGTCCCGTGGGCCTCCAGATAGGACAGGTCGTCGGCGCTCACGCCGGCCTGGGCGTAGACCCGTTCCAGCAACGCTGCCTGCGCCCGGGCGCTGGGAAGTGCCAGCCCGGTGGTGCTGCCGTCGCTGTTGACGCCGCTCGCCAGGATCACTCCATGGATGCGGTCGCCGTCCGCGAGCGCCTCGGACAGAAGTTTGAGGGCCACCACGCCACCGCCCTCCGCGCGCACATAGCCGTCCGCCTCCGACGAGAAGACACGGCAGCGGCCGGTCGGCGACAGCATGGAGGCGGCCGAGAAGCCGGTGAAGCCGAACGGACTGAGCAGGACGCTCACTCCTCCGGCCAGGGCCATACGCGCGCGGCCCGTGCGCAGCGTCTCGCACGCCTGGTGCAGGGCGGTCAGGGCCGAGGAACAGGCGGTATCCACCGTCATGCTCGGCCCGTGCCAGTCGAGCAGATGGGAGATGCGGTTGGCGGCGTTGGTGGCCGCCAGTCCGGCCATCGAGTACGCGTTGGGCGCGTCACCGCCGGTGGACTGCAAGTCGGCGTAGTCGTGACTCGACATGCCGACGAACACCGCCGTGTCAGAACCGGCGGTGGCCATCTGATCGATGCCGGCGTCGTCCAGGGCCTCGACCGCCATCTCCAGCAGCAACCGGTGCTGCGGATCCATGCGCGCCGCCTCGCGCGGTGAGACCCGCTGGAAGTAGCCGTTGTCGAAGCCGGTCACGTCCTGGAGGAATCCGCCCGCCGCTGTGTAGCTCTTGTTCTTCCTGCGCCGCTCGGTGTCGACGAACCGTTCGGGGTCGAAACGGTCCGGTGGAACCTCGCCCACCAGGTCACGGCCCTCCCCCAGCGCCTCCCACAGGTCCTGTGGTCCATCGATGCCGCCCGGCAGCCGGCACGAGAGGCCCACGATCGCCACGGCGGGCCTGTCAGGGTTCGTGGGAGCCACGATCACGGAGTTCTCCCGGTGCTCGAAAGAGGAGTGGGCAGCAGAAGACCGCAGGCAATGACATAAGAGGGGTGCTTCCGCCGCCGGGGACGCCGTGATCATAGGGAGACCGACGAACAATCCCCGCACGCGTTGCGGCGTGCGGGTGAAGGCGGGGAAGAACTCCTGAGCGCACGGGGCGGGAATTCGGCATGTCCGGCGGCCCGCGGCAGCTCCGCCATTCACCCGAGAGCCTGAAGGTCGCGACTCCTTCACACCGCTGACGTGCAAAAACGTCGCATGCGCGTCAACTGATCATCCCTCGATCCCGGAAAGGGTGACTTTCAGTAGGTGTTCCTTTGGGCCGCCGGTAGGGTCACCGACGTCCTGAGCCCGTCCCCACAAGCGGCTTCTCACCCATCCACGGCAAGACTTTGTCGCTGCCGCGTTTTCACGCGCCGCGACCCAACCGACGAAGGCCTCTTTCGAGACGGCCGCAACGTTCCCGGAAGGTAGGCCATGAGTATTTCACCGGTCGCCGTACCCGTCGTACAAACCGATGTGACCGCGTGCGGCTGGTGGCGTCCGTGCACGGTCCAGGTCATCGGTGAGATGTCGGCAGGACAACAGGCGCTGCGGTCCTTCCTGGACCATCTGGTCGCATCCTTCGAGGCGCAGGGCCATACCGTCCTGGACCGCTCCTACGGCGACGTCGACCTGATGCTCATGTGCGGGCAGATCCCCGAAGGTCCGCAGCCTCTGCGGGAGAGGATCCCCGATGGTTATCCGCCGCTGAGCGCGATGCTGCGCCAGCAGCACGGCCTGCGCCGCAACCCCCGTCATGTCGTCGCCGTGGTCGAGGTGCCCGAACGACTCAGTGCACTGCCCCACGCAGAGGTCGTCGCCACCGCCCGCACAGCCATGGGCCGGCTCGGCGCGCCGAAGGTCCTGTTCGTGTCCCGCGGCGATGCTCCCGGGCAGGTGGCGGAGGTGACGTTCTGCAACATGGAGGGCGGCCATCCCACCGAGACCACGGATGTCGCCGACCGCATGCGTGATCGGCTGGTCACCGCGGCGTGCGCCCGGCAGGTCGCTGAGGACTACGACACCGTCCGCGACGCGATCACCGCCGAGGCGTGGCAGGCCGGTGCCGCCCCCGAGCAACTGGCCCGGGCCGGCCGGCGGATGGGCGAGCTGGGACTGCTGCCTGCGCCGGTGAAGGTGTCCGACTTCGTCTCCGACCAACTGGCCGACATGTACGAGGTCTACATGGGGATGCGGGGCTTCAGCGAAGGCATGCTGTTCGCCTTCGACCCCGATCTCAACTGCCTGGTGGTCAGCGCCTCAGGTTCCTGGGACGTCGACAAGCGCAACCTGACACGAGAGCAGACCGTGGCCGTCGAGCCGCGTCTGGCCGACGGCCGGCGCCTGCGCGTCCTGGCCCCCAGCGGCGTGCTGCCGATGCAACCGTCAGTGGAGACATGGGAGATCTGCGCCCTGATGGAAGCCTGCCCCACCGTCCGCGTCACCAAGGACCCGTCAGGTACCTGGGTGCTGGACTCCGACGGAGAACGCGAGGTGCCTCTCATCCGGGCCGGCATCCACGCCCATGTCGGCGTCGTCTCCAGCGACCACACGGTGATCGAAACCGTCGAGGCCGACCGCGAGCAGTTCCCCTACGGCTTCGGCTGCGGTACCGACCTCACTGTCGAGATCGCCCGCGACACCGTTCGCCGTTCACGCGCCGTCAACGATCCGGCCGACCCGCGGACCTATGTGCGCTGGCCCCTGCTGTACCACGGGGAGATGGCCGTCGAACTGTGGAAGCCGAGCCTTCCCGCCCAGCCCTTCCAAGGTCTGCTCGACCTGTACGGCACGGCCATCCGGTTCACTCCCGACGACGTCCCGCAGCCGGTATGAGTGGCGTTCCGAACTCCAGCCCGGGGGCCGGGCCCGGCAGAGGGCAGCGCGTTCCGGAGACTCCCCCGCCCCCACGACAAGGACACGGCCCATGGCCACGTACTCCCTGTTGAACAAAACCGTCTTCATCACCGGAGCCGCAGGCGGCATCGGGGCAGCCGGCGCGCGGGTCCTGCACGCCCGAGGCGCCAACCTGGTCCTTACCGGTCGCAACGCCTCTTCACTCGCCCAGCTCGCCCGCGAGCTGGGCGAGGAACGAGCGCTGCCCCTGCCGGTGGACGTGACCGACCGGCCATCCCTGCGGAACGCGATGGCCTCCGCGGTCGACCGGTTCGGTGCCCTTGACGTCGTCTTCGCCAACGCGGCGATCGGCCCCGACCTGCCTGCCACCATCGCCACCATCGACCCGGAGTTGTTCGAGCGCATCGTCGAGGTGAATCTCCTGGGAGTGTGGCGCACGGTGCGCGAGGCACTCCCGTACATCATCGCCAGCCGCGGCCACGTCTTGGTCACCTCGTCCACGTACGCGTACATCAACGGCGCCGTGAACGCTCCGTACGCGGCGTCCAAGGCCGCGGTCGAGCAGTTCACCCGAGCCCTTCGCGTGGAGTTGGCCATGCACGGAGCCACGGCCGGCGTTCTCTATCCGGGGTGGGTGCGGACTCCGATGAGCCGATCGGCGCTCGGCGGACACGAACTCACGACCCGGATGCGCGAGGTCGCCTTCCCTCGCCTCCTCGCAGCCCCCATCTCCCCGGAGACAGTGGCGTGCCGAGCGGTTCGGGGGATCGAGCGACGTGCGACACGCATCACGGTGCCGCGCCGCTGGCAGTCCGTCGGGGTCTTGCGCGGCATCGTCAATCCGCTCTCCGACCACTTCCTGTCCCGACACACCAAGTTCCAACTGCTCCTGAGCTTTCTCGAAGACACGGCGCGCAACGGAGCGACGCCCCCCGCGCAGCCCTCTGTACAGCCGGTTGCTTCAAGGACCACGTCCGCTTAGCAACGACGTTTCCGAGGGACTTCGCCGCGGACCTGCGGTTCCGGCTCGACTGCGTGCGGGACCTGGACGACCTGATTCTCGTACTCATGGCCGACAAGGGGATGCCCGCCGCATCGGCCGCCACCCAGGGCACGGCCTCCCGACGCTTCGCGGGGCTGGTGATCCAAGCACTTGCTTCGGTGGCAGGGCCCCCTACGGAGTGCCCGGGGCCGTGCTCTTCCATGTGGCGCGCAGCGTCTTCTTGTCCACCTTGCCGACCTTGGTCATCGGCAGCCGATCGAGCAGGACCGTCCTCCGGGGCGTGTACAGCTCCCCCAACTCGGCGGTGACCGCGGCGGCGACCACGTCCGGGTCCACATCAGCGCCCTCGGCCGTGGCCAGGAAGATGTGTACGGCCTCCCCGTAGTCCTCGTCCGGCACGCCCAGCGCCGCCGCGTTGAGCACACCGGGCAGCGTGAGCAGGAAGTCCTCCAGGACCCGGGAGTAGACGTTGTCGCTGGTGCTGCCGGTGATGATGATGTCCTTGGCCCGGTCGACGAGGTACAGGTACCCGTCGGTGTCGAGGTAGCCCATGTCCCCGGTACGCAGCCAGTCACCGTAGAACGCCTCCGCGGTGCGCTCCGGGTCCTCGTAGTAACCCAGCATCACGGACTTGCCCCGGACGCACACCTCGCCGATCTGCCGGGCGGGCAGCGCCGTCGCACCATCTTCACCACGGATCTCGATCTCGGTGTCGGATATCGCGCGACCGCAGCTGCGCCAGAGTTCGGGGCGCTGGGCTCCCTCGGTGGCGAGGTCCTCCGCACCGAACGCGGCGATGCCGAGCGCCTCCGACTGCCCGTAGCCCTGACTGAGTACGGGCCCGAAGACCTCGACCGTCTGCTGGAGCCGGCTGGGTGACGAAGCCGCGCCGCCGACGACGATGCTCCGCAGCCCGGGGAGTACGCCCGGTTCGCACTCCGGGTGGTCGAGCAGCGCGTACAGCATGGGCGGGACGAACATGGTGGCGGTGATCCGCTCCTCCCTCAGTACCGCCAGTGCCGCGCCCGCCTCGAACTCGGGCAGCACGACGAGGGCGCAACCGCGCACCAGCGCCTGAATCGATGTGAGGTGGCCGCTGCCGTGCGTGAGCAGCGTGGAGACGAGTACCCGGTCCGTACCGGGTTCCATGGTCGGGAAGAACCCCGGGGAGGGGGAGTCCTGCGGGCCGTCCTCCACGAGATCCAGCACCACGTCGTACAGCCGGTGGCTGTGCGCGGCGAGCTTGGGGCGGCCGAGGGTGCCGCCGGTGTAGAGGACGGTGACGGCCTCGTCCGCCGCCGGGGCGGGCACGCCTTCGGGGCGCACCACAGGGCATTCGGCCGCGACGGCCAGCAGGTCCGTACACCGCTGCTCACAGGGACCGACGCTGAGCAGCACGGGTGCGTGGACACTGCGGCCGGCCGCGTCGGCGGCGCGCGCCGCGAAGACCGGGTCGGTGACCACGACGCGCGCCTTGGACTGCTCGACCAGCGCGGCGAGTTCGCCGGGTCCTGGCTCGGGCGGCAGAAACACCACGCGGCAGCCGATGAGATGGACCGCGAGCTGCACCAGGACGGAGTCCACGCGGTTGGCCAGGAACAACCCCACTCCGTCGCCGGGCGCGAGCCCCTGCCGGCGCAGCGCGTGCCCCAGACTGAACAGCCGCCGCCGAGCCTCCCCCCGGGTCAGCCGCTGGGTCCCCTGGGCAAGCGCCTCTGCGTCCTCGTCCTTGTGCCAGTGCTCCAGGATGTGGTCCAGGTATGTTCGCGGTCCGGAAGTTTCCTGCGCGTTAACGATCATGAACACATGCAAGCACGCCGCTCGGGAGCCGTGATTGCGCAGGGGACAACTTCAGCCACCGGTCATCGGAACGCTATCCTCCGGTATGGGATGGTTGGTCGGCTCCCCGCCGTGCGTGTCCGTGACCATCGCAAGCCGGAACCGCGTGCGACGGATCGGCAAGATCAGGACTCTCCGGGGCAACGCGCGCGCCCCCAACCACTTTGACGGTTTCGTTGTGCGAACTCAGAGACGGGCCGCCCCTGGGCGCGGACTCCAAGGTGACCAATGGTCAGGGCGTCCCGCCGATCTGGAGGAAGACCCCTTCCTGGGGGTTGGTGCTGCCGGGGTTGGGAGTCAGGGTGAAGGTGACCGACGTCAAGGTTCCAGTGAGGCGAACAATGCCGTTGGAATCAGTGAGCGCGGTCGACCCGGGGGGAGGTTGGAACGCCTTGCCGGTGACCTGGTTGCCGGTCACCTTGAAATCGGTGTCGCCGCTGACCCGGGTGACCTGAATGATCGTCGTAGCCGGCGCAACCTGCGTAAACGTCAGCGTGGAGCTGAGTGATCCCAGATAGAAGACAGGATCCTTCAACGGGATAGTGAACGTGGCTTTGAATTCGTGACCTGCGGCTCCGACGATTTCCACCATGCCGGTGGCAGCCAACGGCGGGTTGAAGGCCGTGGATCCGAAGCCGGGGTAGTCGTCCTTGAAGAAGAAAGCCGTGCCCATGGGTCCGGTCAGTGTCACGGGGCCCAGACACCCGGTCGCGCCGTTGGGGTCGGCCGACTTCCAGTGGACGAACTCCATCTGAGGCGTTGCCATGCGTATCGACCTTCCTGGCGATTCGGGCCCATGCCGAACCAAGGTGGTTCGCCCCCAGAGGCTCCTGCCACACCCGGCTCACCGGGGCCGGTCTCGGGTGACCTGCCCAAAGCCGCGCCGACCGCGCGCATCCCCTCAGGGGCCGCCTTACCCAGCGTTCAGGGAACGCCCCTCTACCTCGAATGTCCCTTATTTTCAGATTAGCCTGCTCCGAGGTCCGCGTCTCCCTGAGTACTGTTCGCTCGGCGGCAGCCTCCCCAAGGTCCGCCGCCCCATGCCTTCATGTCGACCGGACAGCCCACCGTGGCAAAAACGGTGAGCTCCACCTCTCGACGAACACCATGGCCGGTGAGACCCCGCCCTCCAGGTGAGCGATCCTTCTGGCGGAACAGAGGTTCCTCGCCCGGGGGCGATGATCGTTTTGCGGTCGGGGGGCACCGGCGAGCACGACATGCTCGCGGCGCCTTGCCGCGCCCGCTGCAAGAGACTCCCGCCTGCCCCCCCGGAGGTGGCCCCTCGTGGTCCTCGTCATTGCCGTCGCCGTCGTTGCCCTACTCTCCGTCTGGCCGCCAACCGCTGGCTGCAGCCAAGACTGCTCGGCGAGGACGACGAAATGGGCATGGCCGTCAAGGACCTCGTCAATCCCCTCCTCACCCTGACCGTCCTACTGCTCGCCTTCGTCCTGGTCACCGCCAACGGCTCCTACGGCAAAGCCAAAGTCGCCTCGCGCGGGGAGGCCCGGGCCCTGGACCAGCTTGCGGAGACCGCCGAGTACGCGCCCGACGCGCAAAGGGCACGGATCCAGGCAGACGCGGTCTGCTACGCCCGCGCCGTGCGAACCCAGGAATGGCCGGCCATGTCCGACGGCAACGACTCATCGGGACCCAGCGTGTGGTCCACCGACGCCCGGCAGACACTCCGCCCCCTTGAGGGCAAACCCGTTTTCGGCATGCTGATCGCCGCCGACAACAAGCGCTCCGACGAGCGCTAGCGATCAGCGAAGTGGAGCGGCAGGCGGCTCGACTCGCACCAGCCCCGCACCCAAGGAGAACGCGTGCAATAGCAGCCATTCCCCCGGCAAAGATATTTCGCACCTCGCCACCTCACCCTGCACATCTGGCGCATTCCCAACTCCCCTGCCAGACACCGCAGTTGTAGAGTCCCCGTCAGCTGTCTCCGGGGGGTGGGCGTGATGCACGGCAAGCCGGATCTCGGTGTGCCCGAGGAAGACGGGCTGGCCACGCTGGCCCGTGATCTGCACGACATGCAGGTCCACCTCGACAAACAGGTCCGTCGCATGGACGGCATCGTCGACCGTATCGAGGCCGGATGGCGTAGCCCCGCCTCCGCCGCCTACCGCGATCTGCACCGCGGTGCGGCCAAGGACGCCGTACGGATACGGGAGATCCTCGCCGTCGTCGAAGAAGCCGTACGTCTCGGCCGGGACGGGTTCAGTGACCAGGACCTCGCCGTCCTCGCCCAGATGCGCCAGATCCAGGACCACATCGACGTCGCCCGGGAAGCCGATGCCCTCCAGTCCTCCCCTCCCGCGAGCGCGACCGGCCCACGCAGCAGCATCACCGACCTGTAGACCCCGGCTCCTCCCGCACCGCCGCGCCCTGCCCCCGCCCCGCACCGCCCCGCCTCCCAGACTCCCAGGAGGGCCCCGCAATGTCCGGCCCCGACGATCACATAACCGTCCGCTTCAGCACCCTCCGCGAGTCCGCAGGCGAGTTGGAGGACATCCTCAAGCAACTCAACGAGAAGCTCGACGCGCTGTACACCCGTACCGAGAAGGTCGTGCTCACCTGGGACGGCGAGGCGCGTGACGCGTTCGTCGCCGAACTCGACCGGTGGGACCGCGACATGCAGGACCTCCAGGCCCGACAGGCCTGGCTCCACCACGTGGTGACCACGGGGCACGCCAACTACGCGGCAGCGCATCGGGGTGTCCTGCGGGGCTGGGGCGCGGCCTGATGACCGTTCCGGCCACCGTTCCCGCCGCGGGTTCACCCAGCGGCGGCTTCTCCGTGACGCCCACCAAGCTCTACACCGCCTCGGACGACATCGGTGTTCAGCAGGACCACTTCCACAAGGCCGCCGAACACTTCCTCGACGAGTTGGAGAAACATCCCGACTGCGGTGGATTCGGCACTTCCGCTCGGCAGTTCGCCGAGTCCTACACCAAGGTCGGCAACCGGCTGCTGGAGGTGTGGGCCAAATCCGTCGCCAGCATCGGCGGCGCCGCCGTCGGCCTCACCGTGACGGCGAACAACTACGCCGTCGCCGATATGGCCACCCTGCCCGCCGGTCCCTCCGGCAACATCGGGATCCCGCACCACCAGCCCCCGGCGGTCATCGACAGACCGCCGCAGTACCGACAAGTACCCGGACTCAAGTACGGGTCCCACGACGACGCCCAGGAGTTCATCGACAGCGCCCTCGAACACATCGAGAACGTCTTCCTCGTCGTGTTGCGCCCCCTGCTGGAGCACGCCTGCCGGTTCGGGAAAGCGGCCACCATCCTGCCGCTGCCCAACCACCAGCGGCTGCAGGACGTCGCCGAGGCCTGGATCGTCCCCGGCTCGGCGGCCGGCAATACCGACGGCAACCTGGTCACCGTGCTGGCCAGGATCACCGACCAGACGAACAGCGACTGGTACACCGCCATGCGCGAGTTCTCCAGCGCGGTATGGGGCACGACCGCGTGGGGAACCAACCGCGACGGCTACGTCTGGTCCCACGACCGGGCCAACAACACCGGTATGTCACATCCGGTCCTCGCAGTGATCGTCGACACCTGCAACGCGGTGAGCCAGGCCCTCCACGCGTACGCCCTGGCCGCCCAGGACGTACGGCACGACCTTCATCAGATCTACCGCAAGGCCGTACTCGACTCCCTCCCGCACCTCAATCTCGGCAAGCCCTTCTCCGTGAAGACGTGGAAGGACTTCTCCAAGAGTGTGGGCAGGTCACTCGAAGAACTCAGCGCCGGCATCGTCCTGCACCTCGACGAGCACGCGCTCAACGAGGCCGTCGAGGCCTACGACAACCGCGTCACCCGGCAGATACCGGAACTCAACCGGCTTATGGCCGCGCTCGACGAGGCCTTTCTGAGCGCCCCGGAGTTCCGCAAGGAGGAAGCCCGCGCCGAGGTGTTCGGAGCGCGCGCGCTCACCAAGTTTCAGGGGAACCCGATCTACACCGTCGCCGGAGACCACGAGAGCAACCACACCTTTCCGGTGGATCTCGCCAACCAGGAAGGGGTCAGCGGCGCCCATGTCGTCGACCGGCACGTCGGGCTGACCGACGAGCAGCTCGGACAACGGTTGCGGGACGCCCCGAGCCGCAACCCGAACGTGCCCGCCAGGGCCTCGACCTTCGTGGATCTCGCCACCGCCCAACGGCTGACCCAGGCCGTCCTGGACGACCCCGCCAACCAGCAGAAGCTCCAGAACTATCTGGCCAAAAATCCCGCGCCGCCGTCCAGTCGCGACCTCGGACTGACCTTCGCCCAGCCGACCGGTACGACCTGGACGGACGGAGACGCGACACCGCACCCGTCCATGAACGTCCTCGTCGTCATACGCCCCGTCCCGGGCGGCCACCCCCCGTACGTCGTCTTCACCGCCATGCCCTCCGATCGCCAGCCGCCGCCGTGAACCTGAAGCCGTACGCTCTCCGAACAGCCCCCGGACCACTGGGTACCGCCCCGACTCCGCGATAGGCAGCCATCTATGCGAACCCGCTCCGCCACATACACCGACCGTGCCACCGCGCAGTGGGCCACCCAGGCGGTCGTGACGCGCAATGAGCAGGTGATCCACCGCTGGCTCGCCCAATCCACACGGCAGCGGCTCACCATCGAGGCGGGCTGGCCCTCCCGTCCCGAGCCCGTCGGGCGCGTCCTGCTCCAGGCGATGATGCTGGCCGGGCGAGACCCGGTCGACGTCCGTGCCGCACGTGTCGTGCTGAAGCGCAGCGACACGAGTCCCCACGGTTTCACCGTCCACCACACGTTCCCCATCCACGTCTGAGGCCGACCATGCCCCTCAAGCCCTTCCAACACGACCGCCTCTACGGCGAGTTAGACGAGGTGATGCGCGCCTACCTGGGCATGTCCGCCGATGACACCCCGGAACGGCGCAGCCAGGCCCTCGACACCTATCTCCGCCACACCTGGCACACCCGCCCCTGGGCGTTGGCCACCGCCGAGTCCCAACTGCGCGAGTACGCCCGCAACCCGCCGGGGCGACTGCGGCAGCGCCTGGGCGAGTTCTACCCTGTGCCCGACACCGGTCGCCCCGGTGGGGACGTGCAGAGCTGGTTGCTGGTCCTCGCCGACCACGTGCGGCAGAGCATCGAGGAGGGCGAGCTGCCGCCGCCCGGCCCTCCCCTGAGCCACTGGGAATGGCACTCCCGCTTCCCCGAGCTCGCCCAACTGCTCGGCGGCTGGTTCTCGCAGGACATGGCCGCCGAGTTCGAGGATCACGACGCGGCGCTCCAGGACTACCTGGACAGTACCGACCGCTCCCTTATCGCCAAGGTCGCCGGGGAGGTCCACGAACTCCTCGCCCTCCACCTCACCGAGACCGACTACGCCGTGGCCACCGCCGAACTCGGGATGGAGGTCGACCCGCCGGCCCCGTACACACCGGCTGCCTGGCTCCACTCCATCGGTGACAGACTTTCCTGACATGGCACACCACTTCACCTGGGGCGAGGTCTTCAACCAGAGCGACCGGCTCGCGGACGAGCGCGACTGGGACGGACTGGTCCGGCTCTACGACGCCCTGGACGCGGCATGTGCCGATCCCGCGCGCCTACCCTCTCCCGAGGACGACCGCGAACTGCGGCAGTGCCGGGGCAGAGTGGCGCGGGTCGCCGTGGTCGAGCTGCCCGTCTCACGGGTGGCGGATGCCGCGCGGATCCTTGAGCGGGAGTTCGAGGACGGGCCGGCCCACTCGGGTGCTCTCTGGGAGGTAATGGCCCAGGTCCGGACCTGGCAGGAGGTCGGACCCCACTTGCGTCACCCGCTGTTGCGCCACCTTGTGGCACACGCACGCATCCTGCGCGGAGAAGAACTCTCCCCCTACCTGTCCTCCCCCGTCGGCGAGCCCGCTTCGCTCGAACCGGGCGCCTACGGTGGCGCGCCCTTGTCCCTCGCCGCCTGGGAGGCTGAGTTCTGGGACGCCGAGACCCATGCCGGTTCGGCGGGCCGGAGCGGTGGTGCCGCCGCCGTCCCCGGCCTGTCCGCCGTCGGGCGCGAAGGGCGCCTCCGGCTTCCCCGGGCCATAGGCGGCAGCGCGCCCACGCCGACCGTGCCCGAACCGCTGGTGCCGGGTGCTCCCTCGTACTGTTTCGTAGAGATCTCCGGACCTGTGCCGTGCGAGCCGGAGCAGGCCGTCGCCCGGTTCCTCCAAGGGCGCCCCGCCAGTGAGCGGCCCACGTACGCGACGCCGGTCGCCTTCGCCGCCGCGTACCCCGATCTGGTGCTGGCCCTGGGTGGCAGCAGTGCGTACGGGACGGTCGTCTCCCCCGCACTCGGCCGCATGGCCCTGTGGCGCATGCTCAGGGAGTTCGGTGGGCTGGACGCCATGGCTCCCGCGGCGGACGTCTCCGCCTTCGTCGCCGGACTCACCTGCCTGACGTGGGAGTTGGCCGACGACGAGATCTGGTTCGTCCACCTCGCCATGGGCGACGGACGTCAGGGTGTCAGCTGGATCATCGATGGACAGGACATCGACTGAGCTTGTTCTTCGACTGCGGCGGGCTACGGCGGTCCACGTCGTCTCCAGCAGCGCCCCGAGGGGCATTTCGAACGGGTTCGCCCGCCCGGGGATGACACGTTCGGATGAGCGGGCTCACCTGCGCGGGGCGTCCTGCCGACGCCGAAGACATGGCACATCTCTCTCCCTCCGCGAAGGCCCCTCACCGCCCTCCTCTCGCCCTGGTCGCACTCACGCTCGCCGCTGCCCTGGTTCCCGGCCCCGCGCACGCCGCCCCTACCGGTAACTGGCTCCAGCTCAGCACCACCACCGGCGACAGCCACGCCTCCAGCACCCGGGGCACCCTGCTCCAGTGCACCCCCACCCCCCAGGGGCACCACGCCCGCGCTGCTCAAGCGTGCGCGCAGCTCGACAGGGTCGACGGCGACATTCGCGAGATCCGCGAGCTCCGGGAGAGCCCCCAGCAGGACATCCCGTGCGACCTCAACTACAGCCCCGTCACGGCCGAGGCACGTGGTCAATGGAACGGGCACCCTGTGCACTACCGGGAAACGTTCGCCAACCAGTGCGACATGCACGCGCGGACCGGTGCCGTCTTCGCACTGGACAAGCCCGCCGTCCGGTTCCGCCCGGCGGCCACACCCGGCCCGCTCCCGTTCGCGGGCGGCCGACCGGGGGCGCTAGCCTGGTGACAGCGGTGATCCCTTGGGGTTGCCGCGCGGTGGTGGGGCCCGCCGTACCCGAACCGCGGCATCAGTGCCGCCAACGGTCCCTACTTGCGATGGCGTGTGCCCGGATGCGGGTGCCCTGCAGGTAGGAGACGTATGTCCAGGGGAGCCCAGCCGTCCCGGGTGGCCGCGGAGGCCACCGATCCCGATGCCGGTCTGTCCGAGCCCGCGCGGCGCCGTCAGTGGGCCCGGGGGCTCGCGCCGGTCGTGGCGGTGGTGTCGCTCGGCGGGATCATCGGGGCCTCGGCCCGGTACGGGGCCTCCCTCATATGGCCCATGCCGCCCGACGGCTTCCCCTGGACGACGCTGCTGGTGAACGTCGTGGGCTGCGCGGTGATGGGCGCGTTCATGGTGGTGATCACGGACGTGTGGGTTGCGCACCGGCTGGTGCGGCCCTTCTTCGGTACGGGTGTCCTGGGCGGCTTCACGACGTTTTCCACGTACGCCGTGGACATTCAGAGGTTCGTGACCGGCGGCCGGGCGCCGGCGGCTCTGGCGTACCTGGCTCTGACGCTGCTGGCGGCGCTGGCGGCGGTGTGGACTGCGGTGTCGGTGACGCGCCGCGTACTGGCGTGGAGGCGATCATGACCAGGCTGACCGGTCGTGCACTACGGGTGACGATCTTCATCGGTGAGACCGACCTGTGGCACCACAGACCCGTCTACACCGAGATCGTGCACCGCGCCCACGCGGCGGGGCTCGCCGGTGCGAGCGTGTTCCGGGGCATCGAGGGCTTCGGCGCCTCCTCCCTGATCCATACGCAGCGGCTGCTCTCGCTGAGCGAGGACCTGCCGGTGGCGATCGTGATCGTGGACAGCGAACCCCTGATCCGCGGCTTCCTGCCGCAGTTGGACGAGCTGGTCACGGAGGGGCTGGTGATCCTCGACGACTGCGAGGTCATCCGGTACGCCGGGCGGGAGAAGGCCGAGTGAACTGGTTGTTCGTGGTGCTGGGGGCAGCGGTCGGCGCGCCCCTGCGGTTCCTGACCGATCTGACCGTCCAGAAGAAGCACGACACCGTCTTTCCCTGGGGCACCTTCACCGTCAACGTCGTGGGGTGCCTGGTGCTGGGACTGCTCACCGGTGCGGCGACGGCCGGTGCGGCCTCCTCGCACCTGCGGCTGTTCCTCGGAACCGGCCTCTGCGGGACACTCACCACGTACTCGACCTTCAGCTACGAGACGTTCCGGCTGGTCGAGAACGGGGCGAAGTTCTACGCGGTCGCCAATGTGATCGTGAGTGTGATCGCCGGGCTCGGGGCGGTCTTCGTGGGTGTCGCCGTCGCCGAGGCCGTGTGGGCGTGACGGGGCAGGACAGGGCGCCCGCGGATATGCGGCCGTGGCGGTTCGTGGTCTGGTTCGGCATGGTCAGTCTCCTCGCCGACTTCGTGTACGAGGGTGCGCGCTCCATCACCGGGCCCCTGCTCGCCTCGCTCGGCGCCTCGGCCCTGGTGGTCGGTGTGGTCACCGGGGCGGGCGAGGCGGCGGCTCTCGGACTGCGGCTCGTCTCGGGCCCGCTGGCGGACCGCAGCGGCCGGTTCTGGGCCTGGGCGATCGCCGGATACGCACTGACCGTCATCACCGTGCCGCTCCTGGGGCTGGTCGGCGTGGTGTGGACGGCTTGCGCGCTGGTGATCGGGGAGCGGGTGGGCAAGGCGGTGCGCTCCCCGGCCAAGGACACCCTGCTCTCCTACGCCGCCGCCGCGACCGGGCGCGGGCGCGGGTTCGCCGTGCACGAGGCGATGGACCAGATCGGCGCTCTGATCGGTCCGTTGACCGTCGCCGGAGTGCTGGCGCTGACCCACGACGACTACGCACCCGCGCTCGGTGTGCTCGCGGCGCCGGGCGTCGCAGTGCTCGGGCTGCTGATGTGGCTGCGCCGACGCGTACCGGACCCGGCCGCCTACGAGCCGGCGGCTGCGCCCGGAGGGTACGCGGCCCCGGACGGTCGGCTTCCCGCCACGTTCTGGCGGTACGCCGCGTTCACGGCGGCCACCACCAGCGGCTTCGCCACCTTCGGGTTGCTCTCCTTCCACCTGGTCCAGCGCGGCATGCTCACGGCGGCCTGGGTGCCGGTGCTGTATGCGGGCGCCATGGCGACCGACGCGGTCGCGGCGCTGGCCACGGGTTGGGCGTACGACCGCCTGGGGCCACGGGTGCTCGCGGTGCTGCCCCTGTTGGCGGCGGCCGTGCCCGCACTCGCCTTCACCGGCACGCTCACCGCGGCGGTGCTCGGCGCGCTGGTGTGGGGCGCCGCGACGGGCATCCAGGAGTCCACCCTGCGCGCCACCGTCGCCGACCTCGTCCCGGCCGGTCGTCGGGCGACCGCCTACGGTGTTTTCGCGGGCACCGTAGGCGCAGCGAGCCTGGCGGGCGGGGCGCTGGTCGGCGCCCTGTACGGCTACTCGATTCCCGTAATGATCACGGTGGTCGCCGCGATACAGGCGCTGGCACTGGTTTTGCTGTTCACCACCCGCACCCGCGGCGCGTGACCCCGGTCAGAAGCCCGTCCGGTCATCACGCAAGCAGTCCCCGCGCTGCAACCTGGCCGGGCCGGCGTTTGGCTGGATTCATGCCATGCCCAGCCAGCTCTCCAGGACAGCCTCACGCTCACGGGACCGCAGGACTTCGGCGGGCTGGGTCTCGTTCCACCAGGTCGTCAGGACGGCAGGCGAGGACTCACCGCGCGTGAAGCGGGCGAGCAGCCCCAGCGAGAGATCAATTTCTCGCTGGGTGTAGGCGACCGCGGCGCCTGAGTACACGGGACACTCGACGCGGTCCCCCTCCGTCGTGGTGATGACGGCCGTCATCTCTGCCGGGCTGCCGGGAACCCACGCGTCCAGGGCCGCTGCGGCCACCGACAGTCCACGGGCCGCCCAGCGTACGAGCGTGGAGCGGACCGGCGCTTCCGTCACCCGCAGATCCATCACGGCCGACCAGCGCCACGCCTGTGGGTCGAGCCCGGTGATCCGTATCCCCACCGGGGAGAGCAGCACACCGGCTCCTCCCGGCGCGGGAGGCGTGCCCACATACACGCGCTCCCCACTGACCCAGAACAGGCCTATCGTGCTGCCCGTCCGCTCGGGCGCACGGGCAGGCGATGACGGTTCCACACTCAGCTCCATCTCGTTGGCCGCTACGCGGCGATCATGCCAAAGTATCCGAACATTCAGGTGCCGCGACAGGAGCCGTTGCAATCGCGCCACCAGGGCTTTTGCCGGGCGCGGCACATGCGGTCGGCCGCAACGGCAGTCGAACGAAGACGGGTTGGCGCCGGACCTTGTTCTTGAATAACCATTCATGTATTTTCGTGGCATGCCCCGACCGCGAGAGTTCGAGCCCGACGCCGTAGTGGACCAGGCCATGCTGCGGTTCTGGCAGCAGGGCTACCGGGCCACCTCCATCGAGGACCTGGTGAAGGCGACCGGGGTGAAGCCCGGCAGTCTCTACAGCGTGTTCCCCGGCGGCAAGCGCACACTGTTCCTGAAGTCGCTGGAGCGCTACTCGCAATTGATCGTTCCTCAGAAGCTCGGCGAGCTGGCAGCGCCCGGCGCCTCCCTGGCCGCACTGCGAGGCTACTTCGACGGATTGGTGAGCGACCTGCTCAGCCCGGCGGGCCGTCAGGGATGCCTGCTGGTCAACACTGCGATCGAGAACGCCGCCGAGGACGACCAGGCCGCCGTTGTCGTACGCGGCCATCTGGCCCGCCTGGAACAGTGCATGGCGACCGCCCTTCACAACGCCCGTGACGCCGACGAGGTGCGCCGTTCGGTGGACCCGGCCGCCAACGCCAAGCTGCTGGTCGCGACGTGCCAGGGGCTGATGGTCGTGGGCAAGGCCAATCCCGACGAGAAGGTCCTGCGCGCCATCGTCGACGCCGCGTTCGCCGTCCTCGACTGACGACTTCTCCCCCGATGGGCCACCGCGAGCGGTGGCTCTTTTTTCGGACCCGATAGTTGAATACCCATTCAAGAACGGAGCCTGATCCATGAAGGCCATCGTCATCTCCGCCTACGGCGCCCCCGAGATGCTGCACATCACCGACCTGCCCGACCCCGTACCCGCAACCGGAGAGGTGCTGATCCGGGTCAAGGCCTTCGGCCTCAACCACGCCGAGGCGTATATGCGCGCAGGCACCTGGGGTGATGTCGCGGCCGTCCCGGGGATCGAGTGCGCCGGACTGGTCGAGGCCGACCCCTCGGGCCGGCTCGCCCCCGGAACCCGGGTCGTGGCGATCCTTGGCGGCATGGGACGCACCCGGAACGGCAGTTACGCCGAGCTGGTCACCGTACCGGCCACCAACGTGGCGGCGGTGAACTCATCACTGGACTGGCCCGAGCTGGCGGCGGTTCCCGAGGTCTACGCCACCGCGTGGAACGGGCTGTTCGGCAACCTGGGCCTGCGCCCCGCCGAACGGGTCCTGGTGCGGGGAGCGACGTCCTCCCTCGGCCAGGCCGCTGTCAACCTCGCCGTCGACCACGGCGCGAACGTACTCGCCACCACGCGCAACCCCGCGCACGCCGCGCTCCTCAAGGAGCTCGGCGCCGAGGACGTCCTCATCGACGACGGCCACCTGGCCGCCCAGGTCAACGGAGACAACCCCGTTGACGCGGTGTTCGATCTCGTCGGCAACAGCGTCCTGCGCGACAGTCTGGCCACGGTCCGCCCTCGGGGCCGGGTCTGCCAGCTGGGCTTTCTCGGCGGCTTCGAGCCGGTGCGCGAGTTCAACCCGATCACCGACCTCCCCACCGGCGTCCAGCTCAGCTTCTTCGGCAGTGCCTTCGTCCTGGGCAGCCCCGACTTTCCGCTCAGCGACGTCCCCCTGGACGAGATCTACGCCAAGGTCGAGGCAGGAACGCTGCCCGCACGGCCGGTGCGGACCTTCCGCTTCCACGAGATCGTCGAAGCACACCGGATCATGGAGGCAGGTGAGGCGCTGGGCAAGATGACCGTCACCGTCGACTGAGACGGCCGCCCTCCGCTCGTCGCAGCTCGGCCACCCAGTCGGGAGCGCCAACGGCCGGGAAGGGGCGTGTTCGACCTCCCCAGGTCACAGCCCCTTCCCGGCCGGCCCCGCCCATCTACCCCGCCCACCCGAGTCCATGCCCACTCATCGCGGGCGTGGATCCGGCCGGCCAGTTCCCCTGCCATGACGTCGACATGGGGGGGGCCAGCTCGGCCTCCGCGGACCTGGGCGGCCTCAGAGTGGCGCCGCCGTTCATACGCCACCTGACGCATCCGTACCGCAGGTGCGGGGCGTCGACGACGGACCGGGCCGACGGGCTTACGAGCCGACGAGCCGACCGACCGTCCACATCGGCCGGCTCGCCGCAGGGTGGCTACTGCGTGTGCCACCTCTCGTATCTGACGGAGGCGTCACAGGTCGTCGTCTGCACCAGGGTGCCGTTGCCTACGCTGGGGGTGGACAGGCAGTACCCGCTCGACACGTTCTGCCAGACGTCGTACCAGCCGGAGGGCGGCCCATTGGGGTTGTCCGCGTAGAAGACGCGCCACTGCTGGCTGGTGTCGGCCGCGTTGCAGAACGCCATGGTGGCCGTTCCCGGTCCCGACGCCGGCGCGGTGATGCACCGGCCCGTGCGCTGGTTGGTGAAGGTGAACAGGCCCGTCTGGGTGTTGAACCCCTCCAGCCACTTCTGTTCACTGCCGCCAGTGCAGGACCACATCTGAAGCCTCGCGGCGTTCTCGGTGGCGTTGTCGAGGCAGTGGCTGGAGTTCCAGACGTTGATCGGGGTGAATCCCGCGGCCTGCGCGGGCGTGCCGGTCAGGCCGATCATCAGCACCGACAGTACGGCGGTGACGAGCGCGAGCAGGCCGCGCCGTCCGGAGCGGGGTCTGTTCCGGGTTGCTCGTTCGAGGACCACTGGCAGTTCCTTCCGGGTCGTCATGGTTCCCGGGGAAAGACGCCCCCGAGTGCCATGTGAGGGCAAGGGCGGTCGTCCAGGTGGTGCGCGGCACGCACGCTACTCGGAAGCGGAGAACCCCGACAGCGCCTGGACAAGGAAGCCGCCTGGTTCGTGGCCGGCGGGGTCACCTTCGTGTTGGCCGCACGGGCTCACCTGAGTGAGGTGGCTGATCGCCGGCCCGCCATGACCGCGGGCCTCGTCGGCGCCCTCGGCGCGCCGGCGCTGTCCGCCACAGCCGTGATCACAGGAATCGGATAGCAGGCCCCGGACTCGCTCGCACCACAAGCCGGCCGGCCCCCTACGGCCGATCTGCGCTCTCGCGTACGGGAGTGGTCGCGGCGCAGGTGTCCGGCGGCGCGGTCACTGAGCCCCCGGGGCCATCGCCTCGCGCATCTGCCCGATCGTGGCGCGGGCCCGGGCGGCCTCGATCAGCGTCGGCAGGACATTGGCCCCGGTCAGTGCCGCCTCGCGAACGGCCGCCAGCTCGACCCCGCACGGGCGGCGCTCTACGGCTCGTTCCACCGATGTCGGCACCTCGTGCCGTTCCCGTCGCAGCACCTCGCGCTCGGTTTCGGAGGGCAAGCGGTCTCGGACGCCCACCCGGGGTCCGGGGTCGTTGTAGGCCATCTCGTTGATCTCGGACTCCAGCCAGCCGCTGCGGATGCTTCCCAGCATGCCGCCATGGTCTTCGATCTGCCGCAGCCAGCCCTCCACATCCGTCGTCAGCTCGGCCACCAGTCGGTCGATCGTCTCCGAGCCGCCGAGGGGGTCGACGTAACGCGCGAGGTCGGTCTCCTCCGCCAGGATCTGGTGGGTACGCAACGCGATACGTGCACCCAGTTCTCCTGGCGTCTGATACGCCTCGTCGAAACTGCACACATGCAGCGACTGCACACCGCCCAGCACCGCCGCCAGCGCCTGGAGCGTCGCCCGGACCACGTTGTTGAGCGGTTCCTGGTGCGCGAGCGCCGAGCCGAAGGTGTTGACCTGGATGCGCATCCGCATCGCCCGCTCGTCGGTGACGCCCCAGTGTTCGCGCAGCCGCCGTGCGTACAGCGAGCGGGCCACGCGGAACTTGGCGGCCTCGGCGAACAGTTCCATGTGTGCGCCGAAGATGAAGGTGAAGCGGCGAGCCACGTCGTCCGCCTCCATGCCGCGGTCGAGCATGCCCTGAAGGTAGGTTTCCGCGTCGGCGATGCCGCACGCTATCTCCAGCGGGCGGCTGGCCCCCGCCTCGCGGGCGTGTCCGCCGGACAGGGACACGGGGTTCACCCGTGGGAGGTGGCGCATACAGTGCTCCAGCACGTCCAGGGAGTACCGCATGCTGGTGTCGAGGTCGAAGACGCAGGCCTTGCGGGCGAGGAACTCCTTCAGCATCTCGTTCTGCAGCGTTCCGCGCAGCCGGGCCGGGTCGACCCCCGACTCCTCGGCCACCACCACCCACATGGCCAGCAGCATCGGCGCTGTCGCGTTGACGGTCATCGCCACCGAGACCTGGTCGAGCGGGATGCCCTTGAACACGGCGGCGAGGTCGTCGACCGTGGCGATCGAGACCCCGGTACGGCCGACCTCGCCCTCGCTCCGGGGGTCGTCGGGGTCCAGGCCGAGCTGCGTGGGCAGGTCGAAGGCCAGCGACAGACCGGTCTCCCCCAGGTCCAGAAGGTAGTGGAAGCGTTCGTTGGTGGAAGCCGCGCTGGCCAGGCCCGCGAGCTGCCGCATGGTCCACACCTTGGTGGTGTATCCGGTGGGGTGGATTCCCGCGTCGTACGGATACTCTCCGGGCCGTGCCATGGCCGCTCCTCTCAGACCCGCAGCGGAGTGATGGCCGCCTCGCCCAGTCGGTCGCGCAGTGTCGTGTCGGTGACACCGAGGCCTTCCTTGGGGGCCAGGGCCAGCACTCCGACCTTGCCGATGTGATGGTTGTTCTGCACCAGGCGCGCCGCCTCCGGGGCCTCGGTGAGCGGATAGGTCACCGACAGCGCGGGATTGACCCGGCCCAGGGTGATGAGCCGGTTCACTTCCGCCTGCTCTTCGAGGTTCGCGCCGTGGCTGCCGATCACCCGCTTCAGCCGCATCCAGAGATAGCGGTTGTCGAATTCGTGGTGGTAACCGGTGCTGGAGCCGCAGGTGACGACGGTGCCGCCGCGCCGGGCGACGAAGACCGAGATACCGAACGTCGCCCTGCCCACGTGTTCGAAGACGATGTGCGGGTCCTCGCCGACGGCTTGCCGGATACGTTTGCCGAGCCGCTTGCCCGCCGCCGCGGGATCGCCGTGGAGGTCCAGTTCACGCCGGTCGATGACGTGGTCGCAGCCCAGCCGCCGGGCGCTGTCCACCTTCTCCTCGGAGCTGACCACGCCGACCGCGATACCGCCTCCGTTGCGGACGAACTGCGCCGCGTAGGCGCCGAGGCCGCCGGTCGCCCCCCAGATCAGGACGACATCGCCCTGTTTCATCCGGGCTCCGCGGTCGCTGACCAGCATGCGGTAGGCGGTACCGGCACACAGCGGGTTCGCCGCGGCCTCCTCCCAGGTCAGGTGTGCGGGCTTGGGCAGGAGCTGGCTGGCCCGGACGACCGCGTAGTGCGCCAGACCGCCGAAGTTGGTCTCGAAGCCCCAGGCGCGCTGCTCTCCGCCGAGCATGGCGTCCGCGTGGGTGGCCGGCTCCTCGTGGTCGACGTGCGCCGTGGCCACCACGACGTGGTCGCCGACCGACCAGCGGCGCACACCGGCACCCGTGCGGACCACCACGCCGGCCGCGTCGGAGCCCAGCACGTGGAACGGCTGGTCGTGGCGGGCCGCGTCGCCGCCCTGCCGTCCGAACTGCTTCAGAAAGGCGAAACTCGGCACGGGGTCGAAGGTGGCCGACCACACGGTGTTGTAGTTGATGCCGCTGGCCATCACCGCGATCAGCGCCTCGTCCGGCGCCAGCGCGGGCATCGGCACCGCGCCGACCCGCAGCGAGCGTCGCACGTCCTTGTCGTCGACACCCTTGAAGATGTCGGCGTCCTCGGCACGGGTGTGCACGGCGACGTACTCGGCGGGGAGCGGTAAGTGCGCGAGTTCCTGCCCGGACACGCCGTTGACTACGGCCTCGGCGAGCGCGTCCATGATGACCCCATTCCCTGTTGGCGGTTACGGATGTCCGCGGCGATCAGTTCGGCCACGGCGTCACGATCGGTCTTCCCGCTCGGCGTGCGCGGGAGGTCGGGCAGAATGCTCAGCGACAGCGGTACCGACGCCTCGGGCAGTACCTGGCGCAGGCGCTCCAGGACGGCGGGCCCATCCGGTGGTGGCCCGTCGGGCGCGGCGGCCACGGCGGCGCGCAGGATTCGCGTCCCGGTGCTCGTCTCCACGGCCACACACGCCGCCGCTTTGACCCCGGGCTGGCTCAGCAGGTGCACGTCGACCTCGGTCAGGTTCACCCGGTACCCGCGGATCTTGACGTCGTCGTCGATCCGGGACAGGAACTGCACCACGCCGTCCCGGAGACTCACCAGGTCACCGGTGCGGAAGACCCGCGTGTGGCCACGCGGTGTCGGGTCGACGGTGACGAACCGCTCTGCGGTCAGCTCGGGTCGACGGGTGTAGCCGAGGGAGACGGGCAGACCGGCGACGAGGAGTTCACCCGTGGTGGGGGTGTCTTCGTCCTCCGGGTCGACCAGCAGCTCGCAGCCCGGGAGCGGGACGCCGATGGGTGGCAGCGCGGGCCACGTCCCGGGGTCCTCCGCCAGGACGTACGAGGACACCATGGCGGACTCGCTCTGGCCGTAGTGGTTGACGAGCCGGGCGTTCGGCAGCCGCCGGAACATCGCACGGATCTGCTCGGTGGCCACCAGTTGCTCGCCCGCGGTGTTGACTTCGACGAGCCGGACACCGCCGAGGTCGGGGGTGGCCTCCACCACGGTGGCCAGCATCTGCAGGGCCACGAAGGGCAGGAAGAGCCGCTCGATCCGCTGCTCGGCCAGCCAGTCCAGCAGACCCACGGGGTCCCGGCGCAGCCGCTCGGGAACGATGACCACGGTGCCGCCCCCGCGGAGCGTACCGAGGACTTCCTGGAAGAAGACGTCGAAGTTGAGCGGGGCGAACTGGGCGGTCCGCAGGTCCGGGCGGGGTGAGTGCGCGGCCTGCCACTGCACCATGTTGTCCAGGCAGCTGTGCGGGATCGCGACGCCCTTGGGCCAGCCGGTGCTGCCCGAGGTGTAGATGGAGTAGAACGCCGTGTCGGCATCACAGGCGACCGGCTCCCGTGCGGCGAGCTCGTCCTCGGAGTACGCCGGCGTGTTCGGGGCGGGTATCGCCAGCGGTGTGGCCGCGCTGTCCAGGGCGGGTGCGGTCCCGTGGTGGAGCAGAACCTTGGCGCCGCTGTCCTGGAGCATGTACTGCAGCCGCGACGCGGGGTACTCGGGGTCGAGGGGAA
This sequence comes from Streptomyces sp. NPDC031670, assembly GCF_055580545.1. Classification (NCBI taxonomy): domain Bacteria; kingdom Bacillati; phylum Actinomycetota; class Actinomycetes; order Kitasatosporales; family Streptomycetaceae; genus Streptomyces; species Streptomyces sp. NPDC031670. The sequence goes on from NZ_JBVILC010000008.1 coordinate 134,095, forward strand.
CGTAGACCGCGCCGAGGAGGGTGACTCCCAGCATGGCCGCGACGATGGCGGCGCTGCGCTCCCCCGTGACGGCGACCGGATCTCCCGGCGCCACGCCCTGCTCGTCGAGCAGGAGGGTGATGCCCCGGGCCCAGCGAAGGAGGCCGGTGTATGTGATGTCGTTCTTTCCGTCGGCGACCGCGATCGCGTCCGGCTGTGCGGTGACGGTCCTCAGCAGAGCGGTGAACAGGCAGGGAGGGTTCGACTCCCCGCCCCACAGCGACGCGGTGGTCACGCCTCCTCCTTGCCGCTCGGGCCGTTTGCGTGGCAGCGGATCAGCTGGGCCAGCCGCGGGTGGTCGCCGTGGCCGTTCTCGAAGCGGTGGACCACCCGCTCCCGCACCTCGGCGTCCTTCTCCTGGCTGAGCTTGAACATCGCATCCACCTCCTCGACCTCCAGCCGGAACGCCCCGACCCCCGGCAGGATCTGGCGGAAGTAGTCCAGGGACGAGGTGGGATCCCACGCGTCGCCCAATGAGCCCTCCAGGTGTCGCACCGTCGCCAGGATGATCCGCAGGGTCTCCTCCCGGTCCAGTACCGGACGCAGTCGCCCGCGTACGTGGACGGAGACGAAGTCCCAGGTGGGCGCCGCGGGGTCGACGCCGTAGACGGCCGGGGTCACATAGGCGCCCGGTCCCTGGAAGACCAGCAGCGCCGGCGAGCCGTCGGCGAGTGCGCGCCAGTGTGGGTTGGCCCTGTTCATATGGCCCCACACCTCCGAGCCGGTCAGCGGCGCGTCATGCGGTGTGTCGGGGGCGAGCAGGGCAGGCAGGTGTGTGGCGTACGGGAACGGCTCGCCGTTGGTGGTCAGTGTGGCGAGGGCGTGCTCTCGGATGATGCGGCGCGGCCACTCGTCGCCGTCGACGCGGTAGATCTTGGGGACGAACACGAAGGCCGCCTCTCAGCGCCGCGTCGCGGCGGTGCCGGCGGCGCAGCGACCTGCCGGTGCGACCACGCACTGGGCGGCCGTGCCGAGTTGGTCGGTGTGTGGGGTGCGGCCGGTCACAGGCATGCCTCCAGCGCCTCGGCGATCTCCCCGGCGCGCACTGCCGTGTTGGACAGCAGGCTGGACGATATGCCGTGGCTGTGCTCGGTGGAACCTTGCAGAAAGATGGCGGCCTCCACGTCGTCGGTGGTCTGTATGCGGTAGTCGCGGCCGACTCGGAGGCGTCCGCGTTCGTCGCGCAGGCATGCGCCGCCGAGGTCACCGAGCAGCGTCAGGGGATCGCCGGGGCGGTAGCCGGTGGCGTAGATGACCGCGTCGGCCTGTACGGCCGTCCGCTCGCCCGTCGGCAGGAACTCGATGTCTACACGCACGTCGTCGGGCCCGGCGGTCTGTTCGCGCACCCGGGAGACCTTGTGCAGATGCAGTCGCCGGGTTCCGCTCAGGCCCTCGCGGTAGACCCGGTCGTACAGGTCGCGGATGAGGTCGTCGTCGACGACCGAGTAGTTGGTGTTGGCATGGTAGCCGGAGAGCATCTCCTTCACCTGCTCGGGCGCGCCGAAGTACTCGTCGCGGGCGACCGGGTCGAAGATCTGGTTGGCGAAGGAACTGTCGTCGGCGACGCTGAAGCCGTACCGCGCGAAGACGGCGTGCACCTCGGCGTGGGGAAAACGCTCGTGCAGGAAGCCGACGGTTTCCGCGGCGCTCTGCCCGGCTCCCACCACGACGAATGTCCGTGGCTCGCCCGTCGCTATCTTCTCCGTCTGGTACAGCAGGTCAGCGCTGTGCCAGACGCGGTCCGTGGCCGCGACCCCGTCGGGCAGGACCGGTTCCAGCCCGGAGGCCAGGACGACGGTACGCGTCCGCACGGTCGACAGCGTCCCCTGGCAGCGGACGACCAGGTCGACTGAGCGGGTGACGCCACGCTCGTCCTTCACCGGCCGCAGCGCGATCACCTCGCTTCCGTAGGCGACCCGGTCGGCGAGCTGCTCGGCCGCCCAGGCCAGGTAGTCGTGGAACTCGGTACGCAGCGGGTAGAACGACTTCCTGTTGAGGAAGTCCATCATGCGGTTCTTGGCGTGCAGATAGGAGAGGAATCCGAATCTGCTCGTGGGGTCGCGCGGGGTGGACAGGTCCTTGAGGAAGGGCACCTGCATCGTCGCACCGTCGATCAGCATGCCGCGGTGCCAGCCGAACTCCCGCTGCTTCTCGAAGAAGCGGGCCCGGACCGCGCCGGTGCCGGCGCGTTCCTCCAGGGCGATGGCCAGCGCCATATTGGCGGGGCCGAAGCCGATCCCCACCACGTCCGCCGTCAGTTCACCGGGCGCTGACTCGCCTGCCATCGGTGGTACCTCCATGGTCTCAAGGGAGTAGGAGCGCGTCGGGCCGGACGGCCGGTGCTCCCGTGCGCTCGTACCGTGCGCCCGTTCCGGACATGGCGAGAGGGTCAGGAAGAGGCACGTGGCCGCGCGGATGTCCGTCCCCGCCGCGGGTGGGTCTGGTGTCCGTGGGACGGCTGGACTGCGGAAGCGGAGCGGAATGTGGACGCCGACACGTGCGCTTACCCCCTCGTTCGCGAACCGGGCACCGGCGCGGGAAGGAAGGGGTCGCCCACACTTCCGTCCCCCGCGGTGCCTCATCCTGCCGAAGTCCGAGGCTATGGGCAACGGCCAAATCGCCATGCACGTACGGCAGTTACGATCTTCTGGTGCGATGTCGACCGCTGAACCCGGGTCGCCCTCAGGACCGGCCGCCGCTCCGCAGGGGCTGTGGGCTGAGGATTTCCGGGGTCGGCATCGCCCGGAGCCGAACGGCGTAGTACCAGGTCGACAGCGCCAGCACCGCCACCATGAAGATCAGCATCGGCTGGTAGCCGACCGCCGTGATCGTGGCGGAACCGAGCGCGATGAACGCGGTCTGGGGCAGGCTGATGAGCGAGTCGGCCACGGAGGAGACCCTGCCGAGCATCGCGTCGGGAGACAGTCGCTGCACCTGGGTGTAGAAGCCCACGATGACCGGGGCCACGCCGCCGCCGATCAGGACGAACCCGGCGATCGCGCTTACCGGCGCCGGAATGATCAGGGCGGCGAACCCGGCCACGTACAGCAGCAGGCCCCACAACAGCAGACGCTGGGCGCCGAGCCGGTCGACCAGCCGGACGGTGACGATCCCGCCCGCGATGGCCCCGACGGCCTGGCAGGTGCTCAGTACGCCCACGAAGGCGACGGAAAGATGCAGACCGTGGGAGACGAGGGCGAACACCGTCGGCTGGATCAGACCGAAGACGGCCAGCACGCCGACCAGCGTGAGGGCCGCCTCCCGCAGCGGGAGGCACTGCCACATGAAGCGCACGCCCGTGCTCATCTGCCGCGCCAGCGGCTCGTCCCGCTCGTACTGCGGCTTGGGGTCCTCCACGGTCACGAGCCAGACGCACACGGCCGCGACGAGGTACGTCGCCGCGTCGATCACCACCACCGGGGTGGCGCCCCAGGCGGTGAACAGCGCGGTACCGGCGACCGGCGCGCACAGCCGGCTGGCTTCCTTCAGGGTGCGCAGCTTCGCGTTGGCCCGGCCGACTCCCTCCATCCCGGCGATCCTGGGCAGCATCGCACTGCCGGCCGCGGCGTGCAGGCTGGAGCCGAGCCCGGAGAGCAGCAGGACCGTGTAGATGAGCCAGACATCGTCCCGGGTGTGGGCCAGCAGCGCGAGGCACATCGTGGGGGCCATCACCAGATTGATCGTGATCAGCAGACGGCGGCGCCGCACACGGTCGACCACGACGCCGAGAAGAGGGGCGATCATGCCGGGCGCGAGGTAGGCGAGGAACGTCATGCCGGCCGCGCCGTCGCTGCCCGTCAACGTCTTCACCCACAGGCCCGCGACCAGCCAGAGCGCGCAGTCACCGAACAGCGAGAGGCTGACGCCCGACAGCCACAGAACCAGATTTCTTCTGCGGTGTGTGTCGGACTCGTCCCGCGAGGCTTCAGTGAAGATCCGAGCCGCCATACTATGGCACTCTAGCGCATCGGCATACGCCAACTCCCTTGCCCCGTACGGCCCGAAAGGCCCACTCCCCCTGGAAGGGCGGTTCCGTGGACCGCAACACCGAGACGTCCGCCGAGCTGGACGCGGCGTGCACCGCGGCGGTCTCGGTCGACGAGATCACGCCCGCCGACTGGGACGCCGTGGCCGCCGGCTCCTCGTTCTTCGCCTGCCACAACTGGCAGCGGTTCCTCGAAGAGCGGCTCACGGCCGACATCCGGTACCTGCTGTGGCACGACAGGCAAGGACGCCTGGTCGCCGCGCTGCCCACCTACGCCGGCGGCCCCGATGTGCTGCCGAGGCCCTTCACGCTCAGTCATGTCATCCACGCCGAGGCACAGGTCCCCGAGGGGTACTGCGTCCTGGGCGGGGCGGCCTACGGTTACCACAACGACGGCCCGCTCATCCGGCCCGACGTACCGCCGTCGCAGCGAACGGCGCTCGCCAAGGCCATGGTCGGCGAGTTCCGGACCTACGCCCGCTCGGTCGGCGCCGACCACACGGCGTTCCTGTGCGTGCCACAGGACCGGCTCACCGAGCTCGCCGCCGCCGGCTACGGACACTCCTCGGTGGCTCTGCTGAGCACCGTGGCCACCCTCGACCTGCCGGACGACACCTTCGACGACTATCTCCGTAGGCTTCCGGCCCGCCGCCGTTCGGAGATCCGCCGTGAGCGCCGTATGTTCCACGACAGCGGCCTGACCTGGGGTCCTGCCGCGGTGCCCGACGACTTCGACGAGATCGCGGGGCTCATCGCGGCCACCTACGAACACCACGGCTATCCGCCGGTCGATCCCGCGGGGATCAGGGAGAACCTGGAGGCGCAGGCCCGTATCTTCGGGGCGGACATCCTGGTCCTGGTCTGCCGGGACCAGGGGCGTCTCGTCGGCGCGGTGAGCGGGTTCGCGCACGGAACGCGATGGGTCGTGCCCTGGCTGGGGCTGGACTACGAGGTGGCGCGTCGCACGGCCCTCTACTTCAATCTGGGCTACTACCTCCCCATCGAGCACGCTCTGCGGCGCGGCGCGACGACCATGGACTTCGGGGTGAACGCGCTGCACGCGAAGGTCCTGCGCGGCATGACCATCGAGCCCAAGTGGGCGCTGGTCGAGCCCTCGACGCAAGGAGAAGCAGGCTGGTCCGCGGCCGTACGCGAGCACAACCGCCACCACCGCGACGCGTTCCGTGCCGCCAACGGAGAGTCCGCCTACGACCTCCTCACCGCCAAGTGGAGTCCGCAGGCAGCGATTTGATGTCGCATCAGCCGTCGACCCCCACCGGTGGCCATGTCTTGGCGCGGCCCCGGATGACGGCTATCTTGGGCCGCATGGTGGAGATCACCCCGGAGACCCACGGTCTCCCGATGGCCCGCTCCTGCCCCTTCCATCCGCCCGATGAACTGGGCCGTCTCAGAGAGCGGGCACCGCTTTCCCGGCTCGTGTTCCCCGATGGCCACCGTGGGTGGCTCGTGACCGGGCACGCACTGGCCCGTGCCGTCCTTGCCGACAACCGGTTCAGCAACCGCAATGAGTACCGGCGGTGGCCGGTGGACCGCGCCAGGGTGACGACCCGCCACATGCCGACCCTGCCGGGCATGTTCAGCCGCCTCGACCCGCCGGAGTACACACGCTACCGCCGGCTGCTGGCGGGCCAGTTCACGGTCCGCCGGATGGCGCTGCTGGAGCCGAGAATCGCGGAGATCACCGACAGCTGCCTGGACGCGATGATCCGCACCGGGCCGCCCGCGGACCTCCTGCGGGACTTCGCGCTGCCGATCCCCGCCCAGATGATCTGCGAGCTCCTGGGCGTACCGGCACAGGACCGAGAGGCGTTCCTGCAGCGTACGCACGTGCTCGTCGACATGAAGACCTCCACCGTCGACTCGGCCCGGGCGTGGGCGTACCTCTACGACTACATCGGCAAGCTCATCGTCCACAAACGCGCCCACCCCAGCGACGACCTGCTCAGCGGCCTCACCGAGAGCGACCTCACCGACGAGGAGCTGACCGGGGTCGGTGTCACCCTCCTGGTGGCCGGCATGGAGTCGACGGCGAACATGATCGCGTTGGGTGTGTACGCCCTGCTGGAGAATCCCGCGCAGCTGGCCCTCCTGTTGAACGACATGACCGGGCTGGAGAACGCCATCGAGGAGTTGGTGCGGCACCAGACCGTCTTCCACATGGGACCGTTCCGAGGGGCGTTGGAGGACGTCGAGCTGGCAGGCCGGCACATCAAGCGGGGCGAGGTGGTCCTCGTCTCGCTCCCCGCCGCCAACCGCGACCCGCAGCGGTTCGAGGACCCCGACCGGATGGATCTGCGGCGCACGACCACCGGCCACCTGGGCTTCGGCCACGGTGTCCACCAGTGCCCGGGTCAGCACCTGGCGCGGGCCGAACTGCGGATCAGTTACGCGGCACTGTTCCGACGGCTCCCCACCCTCCGTACGGCCGTACCGCAGGAGGAGATCGTCATGCGGGACGACATGGGCGTGTGGGGCGTCAAGTCGCTACCGGTGGCCTGGGATGGCTGAGCGTCTGACGGTGGAGGCGGACAGCGGCGTCTGTATGGGTACGGGTGTGTGCGCGATGTCCGTTCCCGCGGTGTTCACGCAGCGCGAGGACGACGGAACAGTCATCGTGAAGACACCCGAGCCGGACCCCCGGTGGCACGAGGCGGTGCGGGAAGCCGCCTACACGTGCCCCATGGGCGCCATCCGGCTCGGCGTCACCGGTCCTGGGCAAGGAAGTCCGTGACCGCCCGGGCGAGTTGAGCGACCGAGGGTCGACGGAGCAGGCCGAAATGGTCGGTCTCCACCACCTCCTCCCTCACTGGTCCGGTCAGGAACTCGCCCCACGGTTTTCCTGACGGGCCGGTCCGCGCGGCGGACACCAGCAGGGTCGGCACATCGAGGGGGCCGGGCCGGTGGCGGTACACCGCGTCGACGACCGCGGCGTAGACCGGGAACCGGTCGCGCAGTTCGGGAAGCACATCGCTTCCCGCGACCGCCGGGGCGGAGCCGCCCAGCGTCAGCCCGACCTCGGCGCGGAAACTCCCGGCGAGCTCGGGGCCGCTGGGAGGCATTCCCTCGGGCAGGACCGCGTCGATCAGGACGAGGCCCGCGACGGCACGGGGACCGCGCCGCCGCAGCCGGGACGCCACCGCATGGGCCAGGATCCCGCCGAACGACCACCCGCCCACGTACACCGGCCGGTCGGGGGCGGCCCCGGCGATCAGGTCCGCGTACTGATCGGCCATGGCGGCGACCGAGGCCGGGAGCGGCCCCCCGTGCAGGGCCTCCGCTCCCACGCCCCAGCACCGCAGCTCCTCGCCCACCAGCTGGGCGAGCGGCGCGTAGCACAGCGCCGACCCCGCGCTCGGATGGATGAGGAAGAGCGGTATGCCGTCGCCGCCGGGCCGGACGCTGCCGCTCAGGGCGGACAGCTGGGCGGGGAGCACTTCCTGGGGAGCGCACGCGACCCGCTCCGCGAGTGCCGCGACGCTCGGTGCGGCGTAGAGATCGCCCACGGGCAGCGAGACCCCCAGCCGTCGCTCGATCTCCGCCAGGACACGCATGATCTGCAGCGAGGTGCCGCCGAGGTCGAAGAAGTCGTCGTGGACCCCGACCGGCTGGACGCCCAGGGTCGCCGCGAACGCCGTGGCCACGGCCTCCTCCTGCGGCGTCCGCGCCTGCTCGGCCGGCAGACCGCGGGGGGCGGGCCGCGGGTTTGGGAGGGCGGCTCGGTCGATCTTCCCGTGCGGGGTCAGGGGGAGAGCCTCGATCGTCTCGACAGTGCTCGGCACCATGTACGGGGGAAGCCTCCGGCCGAGCCAGCGTCGCAGCTCACCGCTGTCGAAGCGGTCCGCCGCGGGCACCACCCAGGCCGCCAGCCGGGCCTGCGCGTCCGACCCGATGACGCGGGCCGCGGCCTGCCGTACATCGTCGTGCGCCGACAGGGTCTCCTCCACTTCGCCGAGTTCCACCCGGAAGCCACGGACCTTGACCTGTCCGTCGAGCCGGCCGTGGAAGGTCAGCTCACCGTCCGGGCCCAGGGCGCAGCGGTCGCCCGTGCGGTAGACCGTCCCCCGGCCCGGGACGAACGGGTCGGGTACGAAGGCTTCCCTGGTGGCGTCGGGCGCGTTCTCGTAGCCGTCGGCGACTCCCGCTCCCCCGATCCACAGCTCCCCGGGGGCGCCGAGCGGTGCCAGTCCGCCGAAGCCGTCGACGACATAGGCGTAGGTGTTGGCGCGCGGCCGTCCGAAGGGCAGGGGGTCGGTCTCGTCCGGTGCGCACTGGTGCGACGCGACGATGACGGTGGTCTCGGTGGGGCCGTAGGAGTTCAGCACCTCACGTCCCGGGGCGCGCCAGCGGGCGGCGAGCGACGCCGGTACGGCCTCCCCGCCGATGGACAGCACGCGCAGCGGCAGGTCGGGGCGGGTCGGCATGAGGTCTACCACCGTCGGCGGCAGCGCGGCCACGTCGACGCGTGCCTCACCCAGATAGGTGAGCAGCTCGTCCGGCGCGCGAATCGTGTCGAGCGGCGGCATGCATACCGTTCCGCCACGGCACAGAGCCGTGAAGATCTCCAGGACCGCGACATCGAAGGTGAGGTTGGAGAACTGCAGAACCCTGTCGGCGGCGCCGATGGCGAAGCGGTCACCGAACTGGGTGACGAAGTCCACGGCTGCGCTGTGGGGAACCACGACGCCTTTGGGGCTGCCGGTCGACCCCGAGGTGTACAGGACGTAGGCCGGACGGTGCCCCAGTGCCGGAGGTCTGCGTTCTCGGCCTGCCTCAAGGGTGTGCACACCCCCGTCGTCCACGACGAGCCGTACCCCCGAGTCGGAGAACTGGCGCTCCACGCGCAGCGGCGGGGCCTGTGGGTCCACCGGCAGATAGGCGCCGCCGGCCTTGAGTACGCCGAGGACGGCGGCCGGCAGCCCCACCCCGCGCCGGCACCGGACCGCCACCCGCTCCCCCGGCCGGACCCCGGCGTGGCGCAGCTTCTCGGCGACGGCGTCCGCCCGGGTGTTCAGCTCTGCGTAGGACACCGTGCCGTCCGGGCATTCCGCGGCCACACGTGCGGGGGCGACGCGCACCTGCTGCTCGAACAGCTCGTGCAGAAGGGCGGCGGGTGTCGGCCGCCGGGGCCCGGTCAGCCGCTCGACGAGGTCGTCCCGGACCTCCTGACCGGCCAACTGGATCTCGTACAGGGGCAGCGTGGGGTCGGCGACGGCCGTCGCCGTGACGTGCTCGAAGTGGCGCAGGAGTTGCTCGATCCGCCATTGGTCGAACAGGTCGCTGGAGTACTCGACGTAGAGCACCGAGTCCTCTCCGGCCGCGGAGATCTGGACGTCGAGGTCGAACTTGACGCGGCCGGTCGCCACGTCACGCACGTCCCGGGGCCGCAGACCCACTCCCGGCGACAGACTCTGGTCCGGTCTCCTGCGCTCGTAGCCCATGGCCACGTTGAACAGCGGGTTCGCCCCTCGGCGGCGGGGGGGTCGGATGGCCCGTACCACCTGGCTGAACGGGACTTCTCGGTGTTCGAGGTCGGCCAGGAGATCATGCCGCGTCTGCTGGAGGAACGCGCGGAAGGTGAGAGCGGGGTCGATCCGGTTACGGATGGTCAGCATGTTCACGAACAGGCCGACGGTCTCGAACGATTCGGCGCTGGCCCGGCTGGAGGTAGCCACGCCGACCGGGATGTCGGTACTGCCCATCGTGCGGCCCAGCGTCCACGCGAAGGCGGCGAGCAGCACCATGAACGGCGTGACCCGCTCGCGCACCGCCAGGCCCTCCACCGCGGCCATGAAGCCGGGCCGCAGATCATGCCGCAGCAGTCGGCCCCTGTGTGTCGCCGCCCCGGTCGGGCGCGGCCGGTCCGCGGGCAGGGTGACCTCGTCGACACCGGCCAGCCTGGTGCGCCAGTACGACAGGTGCGCGTCGTCGGACGCCGGGTCGCTGTCCGCCGCGCGCTCGGCCTTGACGTGGTCGGCGAACTGCGGTGCCGGCGGGAGTGGCGCGCCCGTACCGCCGGACCCGCAGTACCGCTGCACCTCGTCCAGGACGCACTGCACGGACATCCCGTCCACCGCGATGTGATGGAACATCAGGAACAGGACGTGGTGCTCGGCGGCCAGCCGGTAGACACGGGCGGACATACGGTGCGGCCCGTCCAGCGTGAGCGGCCGGGCGCACGCCGCTTTCAGGGCCTCGCGCAGCTCGGACTCGCCCGAGGTCAGCTCCACGAGGGGGCAGGGCAGCGGCGTGGGGGGATGCACCCGTGCCGTGGGACGCCCGTCGACGTCGACGAACTCCGTGCGGAGGATCTCGTGCCGGTCGACCACCGTCTGCAGCGCGGCGCACAGCACGTCCACGTCCAGCGGCCCGGTGATGTCGTAGGCGACCGGCACCGTGTAGGCGGGCGAGGGTTCCATCCGGTGCAGGAACCACATCTGCTCCTGGGCGTGGGAGAGCGTCACAGGTCGAACTCCACGCCGCACTCGGTCACCCAGTAGTGCAGCTGGACCGCGGCTTCGATGCTCGGCCGGTTGACACCGGCGCCCAGGCCCTGGGACGGCTCCGTGAGCACCGCCTTGACGCGGTCGGCGTCCAGCACGGCGGCGAGACCGCCGGCCGGGTCCTCACTGATCTCCTGAAGCCGCTTGCACAGCGACTGGCGGTAGGCCGGGTCCTGCGCGGTCGGGAACGGCGACTTCGCCCGACGCACGATGCTGTCCGGGAGCAGGTCGCCCGTCGCGGCACGCAACAGCCCCTTCTCCTTGCCGTCCAGGTTCTTCATCGCCCAGGGGACGCTGTAGACGTACTCCACCAGCACATGGTCGACGAAGGGCACCCGGCCCTCCAGGGGCCCTGCCTGTCCCATCCGGTCGCGGCGGTCCAGGACGGTGCGCAGGTAGCGGGTGAGATTGAGATACGTGATCTCCCGCATCCGGCGGTCTTCCGTGCTCTCCTCCCCGGTCAGCGGGGTCTCCGACACGGCTTCCCGGTAGCGCTGGTCGATGTAACCCGGCACGTCCAGCTCCTTGTAGAGCCGGCGGTCGATGAGTCCCGAGTGCATCTCCATGCCGTGGAACGGCCCGATCCAGGGGAACGTCGCCGCCTTGACGTACCACGGGTCCTGGAACCAGATGTAGCCGCCGAAGAGCTCGTCCGCGCCGTCCCCGCACAGGGCGACGGTCGCTGTCGGCTGCATCCGCGCCGCCAGCCGGCGGAAGGCCACATGCGTCTCCAGACCGATGATGGGGCGATCCATGCCGTTGACCACGGCCAGTTGCTGCGCCGGGTCCATCAGGTCGTCCGTGGTCACCAGGAGTTCCCGGTGTTCCGCGCCCAGACGCTTGACCATCGTGGTCACATGCGGGCTGTCGGGGGACTCGTGCATCTCGTCGCTGCGGAAATGGGCCAGGTTGTAGGCGTACTCCATGGAAAAGGTGCGCAACGGGTCGCCCCCGGCCGCGGCGCCGACCTCGCGGTCGGCCAGCGCGGACACGATGCTGGAGTCGAGTCCGCCGGAGAGCATCACGCCGAGCGGGACATCGGAGACCACTTGGCGGCGCACACTGTCGTGCAGGATCTCCCGCACCGTGGCGACCGTCTCGGACAGGCTCTCGGAGTGCGTGCGCGCCGGCAGGGTCCAGTAGCGGCGGCGCGCCACACCGTTCCGCCCGAACGTCACGATCTCGCCCGGTATCACTTCCCGTACGTCCCTGAAGACGGTCAGGCCGGGGGTGGGCGTGTATCCGAGGAGTTCGCGCAGCCCGTCGCGGTCGACCACCGGCCGCGCCTGGCCGGCCCGGAACAGTGCCTTGGGTTCCGACGCGAAGGCGAATCCCTCGTCGGTCAGCGTGTAGTGGAGCGGGTAGATGCCGAACCGGTCACGGATGAGGTGGAGCTGTTCGCCGGCCGCGTCCCAGACCGCGAACGCGAACATCCCGCGAAGCCGCTCGGCACACGCCGGCCCCCATTCCTCGAAGGCGCGGAGCACGACCTCGGTGTCGCTGTCCGTCGCGAAACGGTGGCCACGCCCGGTCAACTCCCGCCGCAGGTCCGTGAAGTTGAAGATTTCCCCGGTGTAGGCCAGGACGACTGGTTCCGCGCGGTCGCCGCCGTCCGCGGCGCTGCGGCCCACCATCGGCTGGCCGCCGCCCACGGGGTCGATCACCGCGAGCCGGGTGAAGACGAGCATCGCGTGCCGCCCCAGCCAGCGCCCGCCGGACTCGGGGCCGCGGTCGTGCAGGGCCGCCGCGAAATCGTCCGCGGTCCGGTCGCGCCCGGAAAGGTCCGTGGTGAAGGAGATGATGCCGCCAATACCGCACACAGTGACTCCTGGAGGAAGAGCGGGGGGCACGGAGCCCGGCCGGACGGTTCAGTGGACGGACGGAGCACCAGGAGCCGGGGACCGGCCCGATGCCTGGGCCGCGTCACGGCAGAGCGCACGGACACGGGCGACGTCCAGCCTCCCCGCCTCGTCCCGCGGCAGCTCGTCGACGAACGCGACATGGGTGGGCCGGGGTGCGTCCGGGGGCCACACCCGCAGCACCTGCCGACGCCACTTCCGTACGGCCTCGGCGTCAGGCGGGTTCACGGGTACGAGCAGGACGCCCGGGGCTGGATGGGCCGCGTCCCGCCCCGGCACCACGGCGACATCCCGCACGCCCGGCAGGGCGGCGACGCGACGCTCGGCCTGCGCGCCTTCGAGGAGCCGACCGCCCACGTCTGCGGCCTGTTCGGCCGGCCCCAGGTAGCACAGGCGTCCCCGCCCGTCGATGCGGGCGCGGTACCCGGTCTCCAGATCGGCTCCCCCACCGGCCGGACGGAGGACGAGGAGACCCGGGGTACGCGCCGGCAGCTCCCGGTGATCGTGAGTGACCACGACGGGACGCCACGCCCGGGCGACGTGGGGCAGGGGCAGGGCGGAGTCGGAGGTCTCGCCATCCGGCTGCCACTCCCCCCAGGCGACCGTCCCCGCCCGGGGGTGGTTGAGCACCAGGACGACCCGGCCGCCCGCCTTCACGTACGCGTGCCGGTCTTCGGTGGGAAGGAACCGCTCCACCGCCACCACCGCCGTGCCGGCCCCGGAGGCGGGCACGGCCTCCGGGGACGCCTGGAACCCGGGCCCGGCGACCGCACGCCGCACCACCGGCGCGTCGGGGTCGGTGAGCACCTCGTCGAGGGTCCGGCACCAGCCGTCGATGAACTCCTGCGCGGTGTCCGCGTCGAGGACGGGGATCGTGTAGTCGAGGCGCCCGAAGACGGCGTTCGGGGTCTTGCGCAGCTGAAGCGTGGTCTGGAAGGACTGCGAGGAGTTCGGCGCGAAGAACTCCCAGTCCAGCCGCAGACCGGGTACCTCCCCGACGTCGGCGGCGACCCGCGGATAGGACACGCCGAGCCGGTCGAAGACGCCCGCGCCCACATCGGCTCCGTAGCTTCTGCGCAGTTCGCGCATCAGCAGGTGGAACGGGACACGCCGGAACCGGTCGACGTCGGACATGGCGCGCCCGGCGGCTGCGACGGCGTCCCGGAAGGTGGCTCCCCGCTCCAGCGTGATCGCGCACGGAACCATGCCGACCTGCATGGCGATGCGGTCGCGGGTGGCTTCGGTACTCGTGTCCGCCGGGATGCACAGCGCGAGTTGTTCGTTTCCGTAGCGGCCGAGATGGGCGGCTGTGGCGGCGAGCAGCCCCGAGAAGAACGAGGTGCCCGCCTTCGCCGTGACGGCTCCGAGCCGGTCGAACAGCGACTCGGGCAGCTCGAACCGCGGTGTCGCGGCCATTCCCGGTGCCGGATCCGCATGGTCGGGCCGGGGCAGCACCAGGCTGGGGAAGGACGGCAGATCGCGGTCCTGCCAGTAGCGTGTCGCCGCCGCGAGGGCCGCCTCGTCCAGTTCGTCCGGGTCCGTGAGGGGCGCGGCGGGTTCCCAGTCCGGGGCGGCCCCGTCACCGTGTTCACGGGCCTCGCGCAGGGCCTGGCTGAACTGCCGCGCGAAGACGAACTTGGACCGGCCGTCGAAGGCGATGTGGTGGACGACCACCACCAGGGTCCGCCGGTCCCCGCCGTGATCGAGCAGGATGAGCCGGATCGGGGCACGGGACGTCAGATCCCACTCCAGCGGACGCCGGGCGAGAAACCAGGCGCGTGTCGCCTCTCGCTCGCCGAGGGGAGGGCACGGCAGAGCGACCGACTCGAACTCGAAGACGTCGTCGAGGTCGTTGATCTGGAACCAGTAGCGCTGGTCCCGGTCCACGACCGTGCCGCGAAGCTCCGGATGGCGACGGCACACGGCGGCGCAGGCCGACGCCACGCTCTCGGCCCGCACGGCGCCGCTGATGGTGACGAAGAAGAACCCCGCGTTCAGCCGGTCGGGATGCCTCAGCTGCTCCAGCCAGATCGACTCCTGGGCCAACGTCAGCGGCGCAGCAGGCTTGCTCCCCCACATCTAGCCTCCCCTGTCGTGACGGTTCGGAGAGGGAATCAGCCGTGCTGGTCTTCGACGACTTCCGCCACCACATCCACGAAGTCGGAGAGCACCGGGTTCTCGAAAAGCAGCAGAAGAGGGACATCCGCTCCGAGCTCGGAGCGGAGATTGACGACGATACGGGTACCGACGAGCGAGTCGACGCCCAGCTCAAGCAAATTGTCCGTCAACGCGACCGGCTGTTTGAGCACCTCGGAAATGACCCTGGTGACGGTCTCACTGACGGCGGCCACGGCGGAATCGGATATCGGCACGGAACGCAACCCTCCCAAAGGGGCACCTGTTGGACGCGTCACTCCTGATGGTGGGGCCGGCAGAGCCCAACGAGGTGCCAGCTTCGCAGACCGCCCCCTGAGTTGTCCACGAACTGACGGTCATCTCCCGTGTGTACGGGCGCAGTTGGCGTGCGCGCCGGCCGCCTGTGAGGGGCATACGGTGTGCCGGACGTAGACGATAGGCTTGGCACCTGGTTCGATCGCGGGAAATGCCGAGGCCCGGGAGAGAGCCAGAGGGCCGGGGCCGCACAGACGAACCGGAATGAACCTGTCGGATCTCGGTTTCCGTGATGAAAGGTGATGAACGGTGTCCACAGAGGCAACCTCCGCGACGGACCGCAGGGTCCGGCTCCAGGGAGCTCCGGTAGACGCGTATCCCGACCTCGCCCCCGAGTCGAAGCGCGGTAAGTACCGGCGTATCACCGTGGTGGGTGAAGACGTGCTGAGCAAACCCTGCCTCACGGTCCAGGAGTTCGGCACCGATGAACTGCGCACCCTCGTCGACGACATGTTCACGACGATGTACATCGCCGAAGGCGCGGGTCTTGCGGCCAACCAGGTGGGGGTCGGTCTCCGGCTGTTCGTGTACGACTGCCACGACGACAACGGATTGCGGCACGTCGGCCACCTCGTCAATCCGGTCATCACCGAGCAGACCCCCGGCGACCGCAACCTGTTGGACGAGGTGGAGGGCTGCCTCTCGGTGCCGGGGGCGCGCGAGAATGTACTCCGCCCGGATCGTGTGGTGGTGCACGGAGCGGACATCGAGGGCAACCCGCTGGTCATCGAGGGAACCGGATACTTCGCCCGGTGTCTGGAGCACGAGACCGACCACGTCAACGGCCGGCTCTATCTCGACCGGCTCGACAAGCGCCAACGCAAGGACGCCCTGCGGCAGATGGCCTCTCTCCGTGAAGAGGTCTACGCCCAGCGGCGGAGCAACGGCGAGAAGCTCGGCGTCGAGGTCACCGAGCCGTGAGCGCCACGATGTTCTTCTGACGCCGATCCGATCACCCGTACGACATGGTCGCCCGCGGTGCTGAGCCCCACCGGACCGCCGCATCCGGGCGACATGCTCACAGCCGAAGGACGGTGCAGGACATGACCGAGACGCCGGCGGCCGGGCTACAAGGGCTCCCGCTGGAACGGGAGTCCCCGTTCGCGCCACCTGCCAAGCTCGCCCAGCTCCGGGAGGAGCGCCCGCTGGCCCGCATGATCTACCCGGACGGCCACGAGGGCTGGCTGGTGACCAGCTACGACTTGGCCAAGGCCGTGCTGGGCGACCTCCGTTTCAGCAACCGCAACGACCTGCGCCACTCCCCCATCCCGCTGCCCCGCGCCGAAGCGAAGGCGTCACGCACCCCTCCGGGGCTGTTCAGCCGCATGGACCCGCCCGATCACACCCGTTACCGGCGGCTGCTGGCTCCGTACTTCAACGTGCGGCGCATGCGAGAACTCGAACCGCGTATCACCGAGGTCGTGAGCCGGTTACTGGATCGGATGGCCGAGCAGGGGCCTCCCGTCGATCTGGTGGAGGCGTTCGCGCTGCCGCTGCCCTCGCGGGTCATCTGCGATCTTCTCGGTATTCCGTACGAGGACCACGAGAGCTTCCAGAGGGACAGCGCGACCCTGTTCGACCTGACGGCGGAGGTCGGGGCGTCCAGCCGCGCCTGGGGCTCTCTCTACGACCGGCTGCGCCGACTGGTCCTGACCAAACGCACCACGCCCGCCGACGATCTGCTCGGCTACCTCACGACGTGCGACCTCACCGACGACGAAGTGACCTTCATGGGCATCACGCTGCTCGTCGCGGGCCACGAGACGACCGCGAACATGCTGTCCCTCGGCGTCTTCGCCCTGCTCGAACACCCTGATCAGCTCGCCCGGCTCCGCACCGATCCCACACTTGCGGAACACGCCGTGGAAGAACTCATGCGGCACCAGACCATCATCCACGCGGGCCCCACCCGGGCCGCTCTGGAGGACGTCGAACTGGCCGGTGAGGTCATCAAGGCCGGTCAGGTCGTGACGGTGTCCCTGGTGGCGGCAAACCGCGACGCACAGCGCTTCCCCGCCCCGGACACACTGAACATCGCCGGCGCCGCGGCACATGGGCAGTTGGGCTTCGGGTTCGGCATCCATCAGTGCATCGGCCAACAACTGGCGCGGCTGGAGATGCGGATCGCCCTCGGGGAACTGTTCCGCCGGTTCCCCGGCCTCCGTCTCGCGCAGCCGGTGCGCGAGATCCGGATGCGCGACGACATGTCCATTTACGGGGTCCACCGTCTGCCACTGGCCTGGGACGAAGACGAGGAGCAGACGGAGGCGGTCCGCGGCCGGAGTTCGTCTCGCGGCACCACGGTTCATGGGAGGCAGCCGGGCGACCGGACCTGACTACCGCAGCCCGTGAAGGGCCGGCCGGGCGGTGTGCCCGGCCGGCCCTCGTTGCGCGTGGTCAGTGACGGAAGTCGTCGTGGGTGATGTAGGTGCCTGTGGGCGGGGTGACCGTGGTGCGGTTGGGGCCGCTCTCCCATATGACGGGGGCGTTGACGGCCTTGATGATGTACTTGTACTCCACGCCGGTGTTGGTCGGCAGGATCACGGTCGCCGACCAGGTCGGGTAGGAGGCCGAGGAGAGCGGCACCGCCTTGTCGGGATTCCACGACCCGAGCTCCGGGCGGTTCCCTGTCACGAAGACCTGCTGGCCCCACTGGGTGTACGCGGTGACGTTGAAGGTCGCGACGACGGAGGTCTGGTTCGTTCCTGTGGCGGGTGCGGCCAGCGCCGGTGGGGTCAGGAGCGCCCCGAGGAACAGGGCGAGAACAGCTGCGAAGCCCAGGCGCAGGCGGGTTCGAGGACGGCTGCGGTCCATGAGGAATGGCCTTTCGGATGGTGGCGGAAAGGTCTGTCAGGTCCTGACAGAAGCCATCCTTGTGACGCCCTCAAGCCTTGCGCAAGTTTCTGAAGGAACTTTCAGACAGAGTGGGAGCAGGAAGGAAAATGCCCTGCTCAGACGAGTGAAACCGGCAGTGAAAGGCTTGCAGCAGCCCTGGGGATGGCGGTGGACACCCCGGAGCGAACCGGGTGCACCTCACTGCGTCTGGCGTGCGCATATCCCGAGAGGCACTGGGCCGACCGTATGACACGGCCGTGGGCGCTCCTACTGTCGGCCCTTCGTGCCAATGGCTCGATATACGCGCGCCGAGTCATGAGCTACCGCGGCAACGGAAGTCCGTCACTTGGCCGGCCGCTCAGCTTGAGTGCCAGATCGTTGCGTTCGGTGAAGTACGGGCGTACGAGTGCGCTCGTGCCAGCGGTGGTGCCGGGCGTCTCGACCGCTGGGTACACGTCCGTCCGCTTGCGGTTGACGATGTCGCCGGTGATCCGGGCCAGCCGGATGGGCTGGGCGTGGGGAGCGAGCCGGAGGGACAGGTCCCAGATCTCCTCCTCTCCCTCGCAGGAGGTTCGGGCTTGGGAGTACGAAAGCGTGAAGCGAAAGTCGGTGGTGGAAAGGAGGGTGACGTCACCTTCGAATGCCGCCGCGGGGTTTCGACGGGGTACAGCGAGCAGCCGTGGGTGTTGCAGGTGCTCGGATTCCGTGCCGTGCAGGGTGCCTTCCACTGTGCATGACGTGTCGTCCGTGGTCAGTGTGTGGGCTTCCGCGTGGGCCGGGCGATGCCAGGTGCGGACAGAGAGGTTGTTCTTGTCCGTGGTGTACGGGATCCACCAGCTGAACGGCGTCCCGGTCAGGGGGTGCAACTGGAGGAGGTTGCTCTGTTCGACGCATTGCGAGGCGACCCGGCGGCGGGCATTGTCGTCGGATCGGACCACATGGAGGTCCCATCGGCCTTCGGCGAGCTCGTGGGTGCGGCGTTCCAGCACTGCCCTCCAGGGGCCGGTGGCGGATTCCGGCCGGTGGACGGGAACGGCGATCTGCTCGGTCCGCGGGTCGCGGGCAACCCTTGGTGTTGCTGTCAGCGTGAACCGGCTGCCGGGCATGCCGGTGCGGTCGAGGAGAACGACCAGATCACCTGCGGCGTCCACGTGGCAGGTGGCCTGGGGGCGCAGTGGCCGGAGAGCCTCAGCGGGGTGTGCGAGTGCGCGTCTTGCGATGGGTACCGATGAACGCCACGCCCGCCCACCGGCCGCTCTGGCCCGTCTCATTTCGGCTGCCAGGCGCAGGCGCGTCGGCGTCCGGCGATGCGTGGAGGAGGCGTTGTGGAGCCTGGCCACCAGGTCCTCGTACAGCTTGGCCGTGGCCCGAGGCGTGTACCGCTGGATGTTGACGCGGGCAGCCCTGCCCATGGAGCGGCGCAGGGCTTCGTCGTCGATCAGGGCCATGAGGCCTTTCGCGATGGCGCTGGTGTCGCCCGTGGGGACCAAAAGCCCGTCCTCGCCGTCTTTGATGATCTCGCGAGGACCGTGCGGGCAGTCGGTGGCGACCACGGGTAGGCCGCACTGCATGGCTTCGACGATCGTCATACCGAAGGATTCTTCGCTCGACGTGACGGCGGCGATCGAGGCCTTGGCCCACTCGGCGGCGAGCGAGGAACTGGCGCCCATCAGGGAGATGTGGTGGTTGAGTTTCAGAGCGTCGATGTGGGCGCGCAGTGTGGCCTGTTCGGGGCCCCGGCCGTAGATCCGCAGTTTCCAGTCCGGACGTTCGGCCACGACGGCTCCGAAGGCGCTGATGAGGCGGCCGTACTGTTTGACGGGAATCAGCCGGCCCGCGGCGATGACCAACCTGGCCGTCCCGTCCGAGGGGCTGACGAGCGGTGGGGCGACGGCGTTGGGGATGCATACGATCAAGGTGCCGGTAGCCGCCAGACGCGTACGGTGAGTGGCGGCGTCCGCCTCGGAGACGGTGGTGTGCGCGTCCAGCGCGGCGATCGCGGTGTCCTGGGCAGCACGGATGGCAGGCTCGTGGGTTTCGTAAATCCGGTGTTCCTGCCCGATGCGCAGATAGTGCCGGCGTCCGAACTCCGCGAGGTAGATGACCAGTCCTGGGCGCGTGGCCACGACGACGTCGGCGTCGGTGCGAGCGAGAAATGCGGCGACTCGCTGATCAGTGAGCCGGTCGAACGAGGCTCCCCGCGCCTCCACCGGGGGGATCAGCGCTGTCGGCTCGCCCAGAAGTCTGTGACGGAGGTCGTTGCGGGGGGAGTGAGCGCGCTTGTCGATGAGCGGGGTGAGGCGGACCTCCCCGCCCATGGCCAGACAGGGGGCGTCCAGCGTCCGCCAGACGCTGACGATCTCGACATCGTGCTGTTCGGCGAGGGCGCTCGCGGCGTTGAACGTCGCGCGGATGGTGCCGCCGATCCCGTAGGCGTTCTGCAGCAGGAACGTGATCTTCATAGGGGCCTTGGTCCGAATGCGTCGTCGGGTAGGCATGCTTTCCAGGAAAACGGTGCTGCGCCGCTGAGGTTGCGCTGAAAGACGGTCGGTGTTGACGCGCCGGACGCTGCCGCTGCGGTACCCGCGAGGTCGTCCCATCAGGCAACAAGTGCCGCGACGGCGCGGAGCACCCGGGGCTGGGCCGTGTCCGATGTCCGGTGGAGTGCGTTTACAGCTCATCCCTCTGCTGTTCGCGAGCCACGTGGAGTGTCGAGCGTGCGTTACCTGAGCCCTCTCGCCTCGGCGATCGCCCCCACCGTTCTCGTCGCCTCGTTCGTGGTGCAGATGGCCGGGGTACTGACATGCGACGCGAGGCTTCTGGTCTCCGCTGCCGTGGCAGGTATGAGTGTGGACATCGCCCTGCACCATCGGCGGCCAAACCTTATGGAGTTCCTCACACGGATCGGCGTGGACGTCTGGACCCGCCAAGTCCTGCGTGACGGGCTGCTGTTGGCCGTGCTCTTCGCAGCCTGCCCGCACGGACCGAGGACGAGGGTGTTCGCGGCGGTCTGCGGCCTGCTGTCGACTCAAGGGCTGCAGGTGATCGCACGTGGATGCGCCGTGGCCGTACAGCGTTCGCGGACTCTGCCCGTGGTGACCCGGAACATCGATGTGTCGGCGCTCGGACTGCGGCGCGCTCCCCCCGCGTGGCTTCTGTACCAGCGGGGACCGCAGCTGCTCCTCCTTGCTGCGCCCGGCACCGCCGGCATACTCACCGCGGTCGTGTACGGCGTCCCGGGCGCCGCGTTGGCTGGTATCGCCGTCTCCGCGGCCCTGACGACGGCGGCACTTGGGTGGCTGCTGCTCCACCTCCTGCCGTCGAGGCGGCCTCCCGGCGAACAGGAGGTGCTGGCATGGTTCGAGAAGTGGCTCGCCGACTACCGGCCGCCGGTGGGCATGTACTTCTCCGGGGGACACGCCTCCACCTACCAGGCCGACATGTGGCTCGCTCCGCTGGCGATACTGAACGAGCGCTCCGTCATCGTGCTGCGGGAACGGTTCATGGTCCACCAACTGGGCACGACAGATCTGCCGGTCGTCTGCATTCCGAAGGCGGCCGACCTGCTGCGCCTGGAGCACTCGACTCTGCGGGTGCTCATTCACCCCTCCAACTCGGGAAAGACCTCGCACGTTCTGCGGATTCCCACCATCCGCCACGCGTTCGTGAACCACGGCGAGAGCGACAAACGCTCCAGCTGCAATCCGTACGCGAGGGTCTACGACCAGGTATGGGTGGCCGGCCCGGCCGCCCGGGAACGCTACGCGCAGGCCGGGGCCGGCGTCGATGACCAGGACATCGTCGAGATCGGCCGCCCTCAACTTGATTCCCTCCGGCGCCCCACGGGACTGCCGCGTCACCACCACTTGACAGTCCTGTACGCGCCGACCTGGGAAGGCTGGCTCGATCAGCCAGGCGCGACATCCCTCACCCGAGGCGGAGAGGAACTGGTCCAGGCACTGCTGGCGGAACCGGAAGTACGCCTGCTGTACAAACCCCACCCCTTGACCGGTTCCGTCGATCCGTTGGCGAGGGACGCAGACCTGCGCATCCGGGAACTTGTCCGGAAGGCCAACTCCGCCTCGGTACTCCCTGGGGACGCAGCCGCTGCCGCTGGGCGGGAACTCGCCTTCCGGACAGCCGCACTGGACGCCCTCACCCGCGCGGTCGCCGCGCGGGGCAGCGATGACGGCGAACGGATGCGGCGGGGCGGAGGCCCGGTGAGCGGTCGCGCCGAGGCGGTGAGAGCGGCGACGGCTGCCTGGGAGAAGGCGTACTGGGGCGCGCTTCCGGCCTGTCGGCATCAAGTGGTGGACGGTACGCGCCCGTCGCTCTTCTCGTGCTTCGACGCGGCGGATGTGTTGGTCGGCGATGTGTCCAGTGTGGTGGCCGACTACCTTGCCACCGGGAAGCCGCACGCGATCGTCAACACCCTCGGGCTGTCGGAGGACGCGTTCCGTGCGGCGTTCCCTACGGCGAGGGCCGCCACGATCCTGACCGCGGGCGCGGCAGACGTCGCCGGGCTCCTCGCGTCAGTGCGGGGAACAGCCGGCGACCCCTTGGCGGCAGCTCGGGAGCAGTTGAGGGGGCATCTGCTGGGCCCGGACGAGCCCTCGGCCGGTATCCGCTTCCAGCGGGCGGTGTCGGCGTTGGCCCGGGCCAGAGTCACCGTGTCCGGCTCGCAGCGATGCGACACGCCGGTGAGTCTGCCGACTCAGCGCGACGCCGCTGTCCCTGAAGTCCCCGACCTGGTACGGCCGTGACCCCACGAGGCACAGCACCTTTGAGCCGCAGCAGCGCGGGGCCGTCTCGCCGAAGTGTCCTCGCGTCACTGGCAGCGGCTTCGGCCACCGCGGGCACCGGAACGGTCGCCTGTACCCCCGCCGCGCGATCCGACGTGTCTCTCCCCTCCGTCCAAGCCGCCACCATGGGCACCGCGACCGCCTTCGAGGAAGCGGGCCGGCCACTCGTCCTGCAGATCCTCGCCCACCCGGACGATGACCTGTACTTCATGAACCCCCACACCGCTCACGCCCTGCGCGACGGAATCCCGGTGGTGTCCGTCTACATCACCGCGGGGGAGTCGGCAGGCTTCAACAGGGCCTACGGCCTGCCCCGTCCTGCCCCTGACAAGGAGGCCTACTCCGCGGCCCGCCACCAGGGCCTGCGCCAGGCGTACGCCGAAATGCTCGGCATGGACAGGTTCACCCGCTGGCAACGCTCCGTATGGGGCCTCGACGGCGGAGTCGAAGCGGAGGAGAACGTTCTGGTCCACGCGGGCCGTGAGGCCCGGCTGATTCACCTGAACATCGCCATGCTCTCGCGGGACGGAGAAGGCTCGACCCGCCTGCCCGCGCTGTGGAAGAAGCCGGGCGCGTCCATGCACACCCTGACCGCCCCCGGCTCCGCCGTCCGCCGGGTCAGCACCTACCGGCACGAGACCCTGGTCGATGCCCTCGTGCAGGTCATGGAACGCTTCAAGCCCACGTTGATGCACACCCTGGACCCCGACCCGGACCTCCAGGTCCATGATGCGGCCCACCCCCGGGACGATGATCAGCCCGGCCACTCCGACCACCGTGACCACACTCCTGCGGCACTGTTCGCCTGGAAGGCGATGGGCCACTGGGCGACCACCGTGGCCGCCCGCACCGGCCGCACTCCACGGTTCGCCGCACGCGCGTTCCGCGGCTACTACCACCAGCGGTGGCCCCCCAACCTGCCGCCCGAGATCCTGCGGGAGAAGGGCCGCGTCCTCGACGCCTACGGCGGCGCGCCGGACTGGGCATGCGGCGACCCCAGCGGCTGCGGCGACTACAGCCAAGGCCGCGGCCACGCCATGACCAACCGCAAGGGCTGGATCCGCAGCACCCGTCCCCGTCACGCCGGCCCCCCACTGGCCGCCGTCGTCGAGCGGAGCGGTCGCGTCTTCTGCTACGGAGTGCTGGGCACTCAGGCCGCCGAATGGCGCGAGACCTCCCCCGGCAGCGGTCGCCTGGGAGCACCTCGCAACCTCGGCGGTGGCCCCCTGGCCCCCGTTGTGAGTGTGACGAGCGCGAGTGGCCGGCTGCTGCTGTGCGCTCTGCGATTCTCCACCGTCCACGGCCTCGGCCAAGCAGACACCCGCGACATCGTGGTCCTCGAAGGTGCCTACCGGAGCTCCGACTTCGGTACGTGGCGAAGCCTCGGAAATCCGGAGCACAGCGCCGAGCGAGGCCGCCGGATCGGTTCCCCGGTCGTGGTCCGCGCACCCGACGGGCACATCCACCTGTTCGTCCGCGACGCACGGAAGTCCATCAGCACGCGCGTGCGGGACCACGACGGGCGCTGGTCCGACTGGCGCTCGCTCCCCGGAGGGGAAGTCCACGACGGGCTCACCACGCTGGTGGACGCCCACGGTTGTGTACACGTCTACGGGGCGGGCCGCGATGCCGTCCACCACTGGTCACAGAACCACCCGCGCCAGTCCGTCGAGTACCGGCCCGACGCGGCCCTGCCCGCGTCCTGCGAACAACCCTCAGCCTTCACCACCCCGGACGGCGCCACCGGCGTCGTCCACCGCTCCCCCGCCGCGTCCTCCCCCTCCCTGTACACCGGCCTCGGGCCCGCCTCCCCGCAAAGGTTCCCCGGCTACGGGCCCGTCGCGGCCATGCGAAACAGAGACCGCCGCACCGTACTTCTCGGCACCGACCTCGACGGCGGCGTACAGCTCCTGGTCGGCACCGATCCGAACAGCCAAGTCCTGCGCCCAGCCCACCACCTCGTACCCGCCGGCCCGCCTACGCCACTCCACGCCGCCCCGCACGATGTGCCGATCGGCGCCCTGGCGCTGTCCCGCGGCGCCGAACCCTGGATCTGGCGGCCCACGCTCCTCCCGGCAGCGCCGCCCTGACGGGTAGAAGCGGACGCCCCCCCGGCGCCCGTGCGCTGGGGATGTCAGGGAGTGGTCACCAGGGGACGGGGCCCGAAGCGCCGTTGAAGGTGCCCGTCGGCGCCGACGGGCCGGCCACGGCAGCGGCGACGATCACAGCCGCCCCCTCTTCGACGCTCTGGGTGCCGTGGTGGCCGTTGAGGTCGGTCGCGGTGAAGCCCGGATCCACCGAAGTGATGGTGATCTGCGGGAAGGCCTGTGCGTATACGGCGGTGAGCATGTTCAGGGCGGCCTTGGAGGAGTTGTAGGCCAGCAACGGTGCCCAGGCCGGGAGGATGTCGGTGTGGGCAGCAGGGTCTGCGTTGATCGCCAGTGAGCCGAGGCTGCTGCTGACGTTCACGACCGCGGGGTGCCCGGCTGCCCGCAGCAGCGGCAGGAACGCGCGCATGGTGCGCACCGCTCCGAAGACGTTGGTGTCGAACACCTGCTGCAGGTCGGCGGCGGTCAGCTCGCCGGCCGAAGCCGCCGGCCCGGCGATGCCCGCATTGTTGATCAGAACATCCAGGTGTCCGGTCTCCTCCCGGACCCGCTGCGCGGCGGCGGTGACCGAAGCCTCGTCGGTGATGTCGATCAGGAGCGGCCGGGCCCCGAGGGCGATGGCGGCCTGCTCGCCGCGGAGCGGGTCCCGGGCGCCGGCGTAGACGGTGTGGCCCTGCTCGATGAGGCGACGGGCTGTTTCGAAGCCGAGGCCCTTGTTGGCGCCGGTGATCACAGTGACTGTCATGTCGCTGAGCCTGTCGCCCACGGCGACGAACAGGGAGAGCCCTCCTCAGCGGGGGGTCGGCCAGTACCAGGCCGTCTGTGCGGTGGCGGGCGGACAATGGCTACGTGAACGACCATCCCGCAGCCCTCGGACAGGCGCTACGCCACTGGCGCGACCGCACCGACCCCCATGACGTAGGACTCCCCCTCGGCGGAGTGCGGCGCGCGCCCGGACTGCGACGCGAGGAACTCGCCCGGCTCGCCGGCCTTTCCGTCGACTACGTCGTCCGCCTGGAAAGAGGCCGCGCCACCTCGCCTTCCCCCCAGGTGCTGGCCTCTCTCGCACGCGCCCTGCGCCTGACGGAGAGCGAACGCGACCACCTGTACCTCCTCGCCGAGCACGCCCCTCCCACCTCCGGCCAGGTCCCCGCCCATGTCCCACCCAGCGTGCAGCGCCTGCTCGACCAGCTCCGCGCCACGCCCCTCAGCGTCCACGACGCTGCCTGGAACCTCCTCTCCTGGAATCATCTGTGGGCCGCACTCCTCGGCGACCCCTCCCCCTGGCGCGGCCGAGAACGCAACATCGCCTGGCGGCACTTCACCGCCCTGCCCACCCGCGTCACCCACGCCCCCGAGCAGCAGGCGCGGTTCGAAACAGCCCTCGTCTCCGACCTGCGCTCCTCCGCCGCCCGCTACCCCCAGGACAAGCCGCTGAGAGCATTGATCACCGATCTTCGGCGTACCAGCGACCGCTTCCACGGCCTGTGGGACTCCCACGCTGTGGGCTTTCACACCACCGACAGCAAAACGGTCCACCACCCCGGCCTCGGACCCGTCAGCATCGACTGCGACACCCTCACCGTCCCCGGCAGCGATCTGCGTATCGCTGTCTGCTCCGCACCGCCTGGCACCCCCACAGCCGACCAGCTGGATCTGCTCACCACCATCGGGACGCAGGCCCTGACCTGACCCACGTACGAGGAACAGCGCATCGTCGATGGCCAGGGCGTTCGAGTTCTCAGCAACCGGACCGGCGTACTGCGGCACTGTTTTGGACGCCCCGGTGTCGCAGACCCCTCCCTCGGCGAAGTACGTCGACCCGCTGCCCACGCCGATGACGGCCGTCCCGGATCCTTCCGTCCACCCGGGCGCGCCGACTATGACGAGCTCACGATGCGCCAGGGCACGTGGCGCTTCCACCGGGATCACGCGGTGCCCGCTGCCACGGACTGGGTCAGCTGGTCCCGCCACGGCGGGTTGGGGCCGGCTGCAGAGCAGGTCAGGGCTGCCACGCGAGCGGCGAATGCGCAGGCGTCGGCGACGTCGTCGAGACGCAGTTCGGTGAGTCGGCCGCCGAGTAGTCCGCGGACGCCGAGCTGGTGCAGCAGGCCGGCGGTGAAGGAGTCCCCGGCACCGACCGTGTCGACCACCCGCGTCGCCGGAGCGGGTACGTGGAGCCGTTCGCCGTCGAGCGAGGCCAAAGCTCCTTCGGCGCCGCGTGTGATCACGACGAGCCGCGCCCCGGCGGCGTGCCAGAGGTCGCACGCCCGCTCCGGAGACGCTTGCGGCAGGAGGAGTTCGAGGTCGTCCTCGCTCAGCCGGAGCACATCGGCGAGGCCGCACCAGCGCGCCAGCCGCGCCCGATAGACGTCGGGATGCACCAGATGCGGACGGACGTTGGGATCGATGCTGATGGTCGTGCGCGGTGCTGCCGCGGCCAGGAATTCCTCCACCACGGCTCCGCCGGGTTCGCGGACCAGGGTCAGGGATCCGGTGTGCAGACAGGCCGTTTCGGACAGGTCGACGCGCTCCAGCTCGTCGGCCGTCCACTGCCAGTCGGCGGTGTTCTGCGCGTGGAAGGAGAACGCGGCCTGCCCTGTGGCATCCAGCTCCGCCACCGCCAGGGTGCTGGGCTCCGCGGCCCGTACGGCGTCCGACAGATCAACCCCCGACGACTCCAGATGGGCGCGGAACAGTCGGCCGAACACGTCGTCGGACAGGCGCGCGAGGAGGCGGGCCGGGCTGCCGAGGCGGGCCAGGGACACGGCCGTATTGGCAGGTCCTCCACCCGGCAGTACGCGCAGAGCCAGTTCGTTCGAGGCGCTCGCGGGCTCGGGGAACGCATCGGCGACACACTCCCCGAGGACGGTGATCTGGCGCGGGTTCATGGGCTGCTCTTCTCTGCCGGACGGACGAGGGAGGGTGGGACGCGACGGTCGCGTGGTGGGTGCGGCTGCCGGACGGGCACGGCGGCAACGCACACCGGGGTTTGCCGATTTGTGACAACCGCAAGGCATTGACGTTTCCCGGAAGCGGAGTCCATCATCCTCGTCAAGCAGTGTCAACGATGACATAAGTCAACGATGACACTTCCGGTCGGCGCACTCCGATGCCGCCGCTCGTCCCCGATCCCGCAGGAGTCGTTCATGTCTCGCGCCCCTCGTCCGCCCTCCTTTCTTCTCACCGTCGCCGCGTGCACCGCGGTGACGGCCCTCGCCCTGACGGCCTGCGGATCAGGTTCGGGTTCGGCGTCCTCCGGCTCGGGCACGGTGAAGATCGGGCTGATCACCAAGACCGACACCAACCCGTTCTTCGTGAAGATGAAGGAGGGCGCGGGGAAGGCGGCCAAGCAGGACGGCGCCCAGCTCATGACGGCTGCGGGCAAGTTCGACGGGGACAACGCCGGTCAGGTCGCCGCGATCGAGAACATGGTCGCCGCCGGGGTGAAGGGCATCCTGATCACTCCGAGCGACTCGAAGGCGATCGTGCCCGCGATCGAGAAGGCCAAGGCCAAGGGCGTCATGGTCATCGCACTCGACACCCCGACCGAGCCGCAGAGCGCCGTCGACGCCCTCTTCGCCACCGACAACTTCAAGGCCGGCGAGCTGATCGGCGAGTACACCAAGGCGGCCCTGAAAGGCAGGACCGCGAAGATCGCCACGCTCGACCTCGCACCGGGTGTCTCCGTGGGCGTCCAGCGGCACAACGGGTTCCTCAAGGGCTTCGGCGCCACCGACAAGGACGTCGCGTGTGCCCAGGACACCGGCGGCGACCAGGCCAAGGGCCAGACCGCGATGGAGAACTGCCTGCAGAAGGAGCCCGGCATCAACGTCGTCTACACGATCAACGAACCGGCCGCCCTGGGCGCGTACACCGCGTTGAAGGCCAAGAGCCGCGAGAAGGACGTCCTGATCGTCTCGGTCGACGGCGGCTGCACCGGCACCCGGGCCGTCAAGGACGGCAAGATCGCCGCCACGTCGCAGCAGTACCCGCTGAAAATGGCCACCGAGGGCGTCAAGGCCGTCATGGCGTACGCCAAGGGCGGCACGAAGGTGTCCGGTTATACCGACACCGGCGCCACCCTGATCGCCGCCAGGGCCGAAGCGGGCGTCACAGCCAAGGACACCGGTTACGGGCTGGAGAACTGCTGGGGCTGAGCCACTCGGTGCGCTCCCACCGCCGTACGCATCCTTCCCCGACAAGGACTCCGGTCCTCCGACAAGGACTTCGGTCTACCGACAAGGACCTCAAGGACCTCGTATGACCGCTACATCCACACCCCCGAGCACATCCTCGCCCTACGCCGGACTCGCCGCGCCGACCGTGGCCCGCAGGCTGCTCACGGCACCGACCACCGGCCCGCTGATCGCCCTCCTTCTGGCGTGCGCCTTCTTCTCCGTCTCCTCGGACCACTTCCTCACCGGGGGGAACTTCTCCCTGATCGTGCAGCAGGTCATGGTCGTCGGCACCCTCGCCATCGGACAGACCCTGATCATCCTCACCGCGGGCATCGACCTGTCGTGCGGAGCGGTGATGGCGTTCGGCAGCATCGTCATCGCCAAGACGGCCGCCGAGGGCTCCCTGCCCCCGTTCCTCGCCATCGCCCTGGGCCTGGTCGTCTGCGGCGGTTTCGGCCTGCTCAACGGGCTGCTCGTCCAGAAGATCCCGTTGCCCCCGTTCATCGTGACCCTCGGCATGCTCAACGTGGCGTTCGCGCTGACCCACATCTACTCCGAGGAGCAGACGATCAGCAGCCTGCCGGGCCCGCTGACCGCCCTCGGACAGACCTTCCCGCTCGGACACACCGACATCACCTACGGCTCCCTGGTCACCATCGCCCTGTTCCTCCTCCTCGCCCACGCGCTGAGCAACACCGGCTGGGGACGGCACGTCTACGCCCTCGGCAACAGCCAGGAGGCGGCACGCCTGAACGGCATCCGCACCTCCCGGCTCACCATCGGCATCTACACCGCGGCGGGCATCCTGTACGGGATCGCCGCCCTGCTGCTCATCTCCCGTACCGGTGTGGGCGATCCGCAGGCGGGGCAGACCGACAACCTCGACAGCATCACGGCGGTGGTGCTCGGCGGCACCAGCCTCTTCGGCGGACGCGGTTCGGTACTCGGCACGTTCATCGGTGTCCTCATTGTCGGTGTGTTCCGCAACGGCCTGCAGCTCATGGGCGTCGCCTCCATCTACCAGACCCTGATCACCGGAGTCCTGGTGATCCTCGCGGTGACCGTCGACCAGACCTCCCGGAAGAAGGCCCGATGAGCGCCACCCCCTCCCCGACCCCCGTTCTGCAGGCCCGCGGCCTGGTCAAGCGCTACGGACACGTGACCGCCATCGACGGCGCCGACTTCGACCTGCTGCCCGGCGAGGTCCTCGCCGTCATCGGCGACAACGGGGCCGGCAAGACCAGCCTCATCAAGACCCTCACCGGCGCCGTGGTCCCCGACGCGGGCGAGATACGTCTGAACGGAGAGCCCATCCACTTCTCCGGACCGCAGAGCGCACGCGCCCACGGCATCGAAACGGTCTACCAGGACCTCGCCGTGGCCGCCTCCATGGACATCGCCTCCAACATGTTCCTCGGCCGCGAGCTGCGTCGCCCCGGCGTCCTCGGCAGCGCCCTCCGTATGCTCGACAAGAAGCGCATGCGGCAGGAGGCCGCCGAACACATGGCGGACTTGAAGATCGGTCTGCGCTCGCTCACGCAGTCGGTCGAGACGCTCTCCGGCGGGCAGCGACAGGCCGTCGCCGTGGCCCGTTCCGTCGCATGGGCCCGCAGTGTCGTCGTCATGGACGAACCCACCGCCGCGCTCGGCGTCAAGGAGTCCGGCCAGGTTCTCGACCTCATCCGCCGCGTCCGGGACAAGGGCATGCCGGTAGTGCTGATCAGTCACAACATGCCGCATGTCTTCGAGATCGCCGACCGAATCCACGTCCACCGGCTCGGCCGCAGGGCCGCCCTGATCAAGCCCTCCGACTACTCGATGGCGGAGGTCGTCGCCATCATGACCGGTGCTCTCGCCGTCGACGAGACAGGAGATACTGTCGTCGCGGACTCCGAAGCGGTGAAAGCCGCGGGGGTCCAGGCCACCTGACCGCACGCACTCAGACTCAAGGATTCCGGCCGAGGCCGCGGCCGGAACCGGAGAGCACAGGAGACGGTTTTCCTCCATGGCAGCGAACCGCCGCCCCACGCTGGCCGACGTCGCACGCGAAGTAGGGGTCAGCGCCAAGACGGTCTCCCGCGTCCTCAACGAGGACGGACCCGCATCCGCCCGGACCAGGGAACAGGTGCTCGCCGCGGTGGCGAAACTCGGCTTCCAGCCGAACCTCATGGCTCGCAACATCCGTGTCGGCGGCCCCGACACCACCATCGGTCTGGTCATCCCGGACCTCGGCAACCCCTTCTTCGGTGCCGTGGCCCGCAGCATCGAGGACACCGTCCGCGACCGTGGCCTGACCCTTCTGGTGGGTTCCTCGGCCGACGATCCCGAACGCGAGCGCGCGCTGACGGACACGTTCCTCGCCCGCCGCGTCAGCGTCCTGATGGTCGTGCCGTCCGTGGGTGCCGACCACTCCGCCCTCAGGACGCACCGCGCCGCGGGCCTGCCCGTGGTCTTCATCGACCGTCCGGGAGTCGGCCTCTCCACGGACAGCGTCGTCAGCTCCAACCGGGCGGGCACCCACGAAGGCGTCGCCCACCTGGTCGCCCACGGCCATCGACGCATCGGCTTCGTGGGCGACCTGCCGCTGAAGCTCTACACCCGCCGGGAGCGGCTGGCCGGATACCGCGAAGCCCTCCAGGAGGCCGGCCTTCCCTACGATCGCGCCCTGCTCACCAACGCCCACGACCAGCAGGCGGCAGCGGCCTCGACAGCGCAGCTCCTCAACCTGTCCGATCCCCCCACCGCCCTGTTCGCCGGCAACAACATCACCGCGTTCGGGGTAGTCGCCGAACTCGTCCGCAGCAAGCGGAAGGATGTCGCCGTCGTCGCCTTCGACGACGTGCCGCTCGCCGAAGCCCTGGAGCCGGCCCTGACGGTCGTCGCCCAGGATGCCGACGAAATCGGCAGGGCGGCGGCGACCATTGCGCTGGCCCGGCTCGACGGCGACCGCTCCCGCGCCCGCACGGTCACGGTCCCGACCCGGCTGGTCGTACGGGGCTCGGGGGAACAGCCCGCACGGTGAGCGCCCCTGCGACTTCGCCGCCGGGACCCGCAGCCCGCATCGGCAAGGACGCGTGTCTTCGCGGAGCTACGGCGAACAGGGCACGAAGTACCGAGTGGCCCTCCGCCCCGTCTGGGTCGGTGCGGGTATGCGGCGTCACTCCTCCGACGGCTGACCGACCGCGTTGGCCTCGAACAGTTCCCGGGTGCGGCGCAGCAGCGCCTGGCGCACCTCGTCCGGGGACAGCACATGGAGCGGGCTGCCCAGGCTGAGCAGGTAGGTGGCGAGTCCGTCCGCGTCGGGGCCGCCGATCTCGACGACTGTGGCGTCGGGGCCGTCCGGGCGGTGGGTGCCGACGGTCGGCGGGACCAGCCGCAGCGCCCGCTCCATGGGCAGTGGAAGACGAATCGTCACGTAGAGCGGGTACGCGCCGACGGCGATGCCTTGGGAGACGAGCAGCGCAGGGTCGGGCGGATCGAGGAGTTCGGCAGCATGCCCGGTCGACTGCGCCTGCGTCACCCGGTCGGCCCGGAAGGTCCGCCATTGGTTTCGCGCCACATCGCGGGCGACGAAGTACCAGCGGCGCCCGGTGTGTACGAGGCGGTACGCGTCGACGTCCCTGACGGTGGCTTTCCCTTCCCGGTCGCAGTACGACAGTCGGGTTCGCTCCCCCCAGCGGCAGGCGGTGGCCAGTCGCAGCAGCATGCCGGGCGCGATCTGCGGCTCGTCGGGCCTGGGGGTGTGCACGAACGCGGCATCCATCTCGGCGAGCCGGTCCGCGATCCGGGGCGGCAGGACCTGCCGCAGTTTCAGCAGCGCCGACAGCGCGGCCTGGTCGCTGCCGAGGACGCCGCTGAGCGCGGCCTCGCGCAGGGCGACAGCCACGGCGAGGGCCTCCTCGTCGTCGAGGACCAGCGGCGGCACCCGGCTTCCGCCGCCCAGGCGGTAGCCGCCCCACGGCCCGGGCTCGGACTCGACGCCGTACCCCAGTTCCCGCAGCCTGGCAATGTCCCGGCGGACCGTGCGCTCGGTGACCTCCATCCGCTCGGCCAACTCGCCGCATGTCCAGGACGGCCGGGCGGACAGCAGCGAAACCAGGCGCAGCAGACGGGCGGATGTGCTGATCACATCCGGAATTCTCTCCCATGACCAGGACTGGAACTGTCCTGGTCCCGTCCTAGCGTCTTCCCATGAACACCGAAACCACATCCGCATCCGCATCGGCATCCGCACCCGCGATCCGCTACTCCGCCGTCACCTTCGACTGTCCGGACCCGGCCGAGCTGGCCCGCTTCTACGGCAGCGCTCTCGACCTGCCCGTCGCGTACTCCAGCGAGGACTTCATCCTGCTCGGCCAGGGGGGCTCGCCCGGACTGGGCTTTTCCCGGCTCGCCGACTACCGGCGTCCCACGTGGCCGGACCCGTCCCAGGAGAAGCGGGCGCACATCGATCTGGGTGTCGACGACCTCGACACCGCCCAGGCCCGGCTGCTGGCCCTCGGCGCCACCGAGCCAGCGGAACAGCCGCAGCCCGATCGATGGAGGGTCCTACTGGACCCGGCCGGCCATCCCTTCTGCATCTCGACCCTGGCCTGAACATCCTCGTCAGGCTGACGACAGTGAGAGCGACGGCGCACCGGGGCAGGGCGAAGGACTCACCGTGCGGCTTCACTGTTGCCCGTCGCCTCCTCACACCGCATGCAGAGCCACCGTCGGATGCAGGCGTGAGGCCCGGATCGCCGGGTAGAGGCCCGCGATCACGCCGATCAGCAGCGTGGCACCGAGGCCGCCCGCCAGGGACCAGGCGGGGATCACCGCCGTCCACCCCTGGGCCCTGGCGAAGCCGTACGTGGCCGTCGTGCCCAGGAGTGCGCCCGTCACCCCGCCCAGTCCGGACAGCAGCAGCGACTCGGTCAGGAACTGGAGGCGGATCGCGTTGCGGGTCGCGCCCAGGGAGCGGCGCAGGCCGATCTCCTGACGGCGTTCCAGGACCGAGATCACCATGGTGTTGGCGACGCCCACCCCGCCGACCAGGAGTGCCACGGCCCCCAGCCCGAGCATCAGGGTCGTCAGGCCCTTGTCGGCGGCGGCCTTGGCGGCCAGCGCGTCCGAGGGGCGGGAGACCTTGATGCCTGCCTGGCTGCCGGGGCTCACGGTACGGGCGAGGACTGCCCGGACGTCCTCCACCGAGGCATCGGTGGACCGCTCGAAGACGGTGGTGGGGTGGCCGTCGAAGCCGAAGTAGCGTTCGGCTGCGGGGAATCCGACCAGGGCCACCCGGTCCAGCGTCGGAACCAGTTCGATCGGTTCGAGGATGCCGACGACCACCACCCGTGTGTCGTTCATCATGATCGTCTCGCCGGTGCGGGTGATACCGAGACGGTCCGCCGCCACCGCGCCGAGAACCGTCGTCGGGAGGCGTTCGCCCGCGGCGGTCAGCCAGACGCCCTTCGCGACCCCGCCGCCGAGCGCGGAGAGCAGGTCGAGGCGGGCCGCCTGGGTGGTGACGCCGGCGGCGCGCTCCTCGGGCACCACATCGCTGCGGCGGATGCGGGCGTCCACGTTGGCGGTGGCCGTGGCGTGCCGCACCGGGCCGATGCGCTCGACCATGGCCACCGCGTTCTTGGGGAGTTCGGCCGGGCGGCCCGTACCGTCGTCGTCCGCCGCCTCGGCCGTGAGGAGGTTGGTGCCCAGGCGATCGAGCCGGGCCATCAGGTCCGCGCGGCTCGACTCGGACAGGCCGACGACGGCGACCATGGTCGCGATGCCGATGGCGATACCGAGCACCGACAGCACGACACGCGCCCGCCGCGCGAGCAGGCCGACCGCGCCGACGCGCAGGATGTCGCGCGGGGCGAGGCGGGACGGTCTGAGGTCGTTGACGGCCCCAGGGTGGGCCGCGTGTTCGCTGGTGGTGTTTTTGGTCAAGTCGTCCATCACGCGCGGGCCTCCCCCGGCATGCGCGGGGGCCGGGAGTCCGAGACGATCTCGCCGTCCTTGAACCGGACCTGCCGCGGCAGCGAGTCCGCGATCGCCTGATCGTGCGTGATGACGCAGATCGTGGTGCCGGAGTCGTTCAGCTCACGCAGCAGCTCCATCACGACCGCACCGGAGACGGTGTCCAGCGCCCCGGTCGGCTCGTCCGCCAGCAGCAGCGTGGGTTCGCCCACCAGCGCGCGGGCGATGGCCACCCGTTGCTTCTCACCACCGGACAACTCGTCGGGCGTGTGCGAGAAGCGCTGCTCCAGGCGCACCCTGGACAGCGCCTCCCGTGCCCGCTCGCGACGCTGTCGCAGCGGCACACCCGCGTACAGCAGTCCGTCGGCGACGTTGTCCACCGCGTCGCGCCCCGCCGCCAGATGGAAGTGCTGGAAGACGAAGCCGATGTGGCGGGCGCGCAGGGCGGAGAGCCGGGAGTCGGAGAGCTCGGACACGTCGTACCCGGCCACCGCGACGGTTCCCGTGGTGGGCCGGTCGAGGGTGCCCATGACGTTGAGCATCGTGGACTTGCCGGAGCCGGACGGGCCGACGACGGCGACCAGTTCGCCCTGGTAGACGGTGAGGTTGACATCGCGCAGGGCGTGGACGCCGCCGGGGTAGGACTTGCCGGCGTTCCGCAGTTCGATCACCGGGGGTGGAGTCATGAGGCCGCCACTCCGACCAGCGCGCCCTCGCGCACGTCCGCGCCCGAGACCTCGATCCGCCCGTCGGCGGTCATGCCCGTCCGCACCCGTACGATCTTGGAGGTGGTGCCCTGGACGATCTGGAGGCCGTAACCGCCGTTCTCGCCGCGCAGGGCCACGACCGCCTCCACGGGGACCGCGAGGACGCCCTTGTGTGCCTCGCTGACGAACTTCACGCTCGCCGACGCCTTGGCGTCCTCGCCGGACACCGCGCCCGCACCACCGTCCAGGACGATCTCGACGGTGATGCCCTTCTGCGCGCCCGCGCCCGCACCGCCCCCGGCCTCGGACTCCTGGGGGCGCACCGTCCCCTCGACCCGTCCGCCCGCCGTTCTCCCACTCGGCAGGGTGACCTCCACCTTGGTGTTCCTTGAGGTCAGCGCCCCGTCGGTCTGCTCCAGCTGGGCCCGTACGACGGGCCGGGTGGCGGCGATGGTCAGCACCGTTCCGCCCGGGGCGACCTGGTCGGCGAGCGCCGCGTCGGCGGCGACCACCTTCACCTCAGCCGGCTGGAAGACGACATCGCCCTTGCCCACCCTGCCGGTGGGCTCGCGTCTCAGGGACTTCTGCCACCGCTTGACCGCGGCCTCGGTGAACCGGTCGTACTCCGTGTCCACGGGGACACCGACCCCGTACCCCAACTCGCGCAGATTGCGCTCCAGTTGGAGGACGTCACTGCCCCGGTCGCCCGCCTTCATCTCGCGGAACATCGGGACGGGCCCGTACAGGAGGGTGACGGGTTTGTCGTTCAGCTCATACAGCGCCTGCCCCCGTTTCACCGTGCGGCCTTCGGAGGCGGCCACCGTGACGGTGCCCTCGACGGCGGATTTCACGGTGCGGCGCTGGGCGAAGTCGAGCTTGCCGTCGACCGTCTTGGACAGGACGAGGTCGGTGCGGACGACCTTCGCCGTGGCGGGCGGCAGCTCGCCGTTCCTCGCGGAGGCACCCGCGTCGCTCTGGTCGCCGAGCAGCAGTACTCCCCCGGTGACCGACGCCGCGGCGGTGGCCGCCGCGGCGAGCGCGATCCAGGCGGTGCGGCGTTTCACTGCATACCGTCCAGACCGTCGAGCAGCTTCGACTCGCACGCGCCGCGAGCCTGCTTGTACGCGGGCGACGCGGTGTCGAGGGAACGGGACACCGGGTCCGGGTCGCCGCCCGGCTGAGCGTTGCCGCCGCTCATGGTGGGGTTGGCGAACTTGGATACGCCGTGGTCCCGCATGCACTGGGCATGGGCGAGCATGGACTCATAGGCCTTCTGCTGGTCGCGCTTGGGTTCCGCGTTCATGGCGGCCTGGAGCTCGGTGACGCAGGCGCCGCTCCTGCCGCCCTTGATGCCATCGTTGCGACCGGGCTGGGCGCCGATCGCGTTGACCTTCGCCCAGTCCAGATAGCCGCTGAGTCTGGGGTCGGGGAAGTCCTTGTAACCACCCTTGAGGCGCATGCACTGGACGTATCGCATCTGTGCGTCGTAGAAGGCGCTCTTGCCCGCGGGCTTATCGCTCGGTCCGCTCGCCTCCTTCGCGGCATCGGCTCCCGGCGCGTCGGGCACGTCGGCGATCGCGCCACCCTTCTTGCCCGCGTCGCCACCGCCGCCGTCGCCACTGCCGCAGGCCCCGCAGAGGGCGAGCACGGGCACGGCGGCGAGGCCGACGAGCCGCATCCGTACAGAGAGACGGGGAATCCCATGGTTTGTTCGGTTCATCCCGAGAAAGCTCATGCTCTTCACGCTCGCCACCGCAGATGATGACCTGTCCATGGCCATGTGATGGGAACGTAACAATGCCTCCCACCTGCGCCTGTGCTCCCCTGTGGAGTAGCTCCAAGCGGTCCCGGCATGGTCATAATCGGCCCCATGCCGCATGTGCTGCTCATCGAGGACGACGCTTCCGTACGGGACGGGATGGAGCTCGTGCTGCGCCGGCACGGGTACGGCGTGGACACCGCCGCCACCGGCGAGCAGGCCCTCGCCCTGCTCTCCGGGGACCGTGGCACACAGGTCGAACTGGCGGTACTGGACCTGATGCTGCCCGGTATGGATGGCTTCGAGGTGTGCCGCCGCATCCGTGCCCGTTCCGCGACCCTGCCGGTCATCATGCTGACCGCGCGCGGCGACGACGCCGACATCGTGACGGGCCTGGAGGCGGGCGCCGACGACTACGTGGTCAAGCCGGTCACCGCACCCGTGCTTGAGGCCCGCATCCGCGCCGCCCTGCGGCGCGCGGAACCGTCCGCGCGGACGCGGGAGGCGGACCCCGACCTCGCCGGGCTGGTGATCGACCGCGCCGGGCTGACCGTCACCAAGAACGGCGCCCCGGTCCCGCTGCCACCCACCGAGCTGCGGCTGCTCCTGGAGCTGTCGGCCTCCCCCGGGCGGGTCTTCACCCGCGAGCAGCTCCTCGAATCCATCTGGGACCACACCTTCCTGGGCGATTCCCGGCTGGTGGACGCGGCGGTCGCACGGCTGCGGGCCAAACTGGAGGACCTTCCGGCCAAGCCGCGGTACGTCCAGACCGTGCGCGGCTTCGGCTATCGCTTCGGACCGCTGTGAAGCCGACGGACACCGGGGGGTCCAAGGACGGAAAAGGGTGGGTCACCGACGGGCAGCGCTCCCGGCGGCTCGTGGGCGGGCTGCGCACCCGCCTCGTCGTCACCTTCGTCCTCGTCGCCCTGGTCAGCGCGGTGACCGCGACCGCCCTCGCCTACCGCGACGCCCGCACCGCCGTCCTCCAACGCACCCAGAACACCGCGGTGAACGACCTCCGCAAGCGGGTCACCACCGTGGCCGCGGATTTCGACCTGCCGCCCGACCACCGTTCACTGTCCCGCTTCGCGGCGCAGGTCTCGGACGGCATCGGCGCCCGCCCGGTGGTCGCGCGCTACCAGGACCTCGTCGCCGCGTCCGGCACGCTCGCCGAGACCGAAGGCCGGATCAGTACCGAACTGCGCGCCGCCGTACAGACCGGCAGGGGCACGCGGTTCCAGCGGGTGATGTGGCGCGGCGAGCCCTATCTGACCGTCGGCATGCCCGTGACCTACGCCGATGGCGACCACCACAGCTCCGGGCTCCAGGTGTACGCGATCACCGACCTGCGGGCCGAGCGCGACGACACGGCCGCACTCCTCGACTCGGTACGGGCGGGCACCGCGCCGGTGGTACTGCTCGCCGCCGTCCTGGCGCTGCTGTCTGCGGGCACCGTGCTGCGTCCGGTCCGCAAACTCAACCGGGCCACGCGCGAGCTCGCCGCCGGTGACCTCGGCAGCCGCGTCGCCGTCACCGGACACGACGAACTCGCCGACCTGGCACGGACGTTCAACGAGACCGCCGACGCGCTCCAGACCTCCGACGCGGAACTGCGCGACCAGGAGGCGAAAGCGCGCCGCTTCGTCGCGGACGTGTCGCACGAACTGCGCACCCCGCTGGCGGCGATGACGATGGTGGCGACCGTGCTGGAGGAGGACGCCGACCAGTTGCCGCCGGACGCGGCGCGCGCGGCCCGTACCGTCGGCGCGGAGACGGCCCGGCTGGCCCGGCTGGTCGAGGACCTGATGGAGATCTCCCGCTTCGACGCCAAGGCGGTACGGCTGAACGCGGCCGAGACCGACCTCGCCGACACCGTGCGCGCGTCCCTGGCCCTGCGCGGCTGGACCCACCGCGTGCAGGCTCGCCTGCCCGAAGGCGTACGGGCGGTCGTCGACCGGCGCCGAATCGACGTGATCGTCGCGAACCTCGTGGGCAACGCGCTGCGGCATGGCGCCCCGCCGGTCACCGTGACCCTGGGGACGGTGACCGCCGCGGACGGCGAGTGGCTCACGCTGGAAGTCGCCGATCACGGGCCCGGGCTGCCCCCGGAAGCCCGGGAGCGGGTCTTCGACCGTTTCTTCAAGGCGGACGCGGCCCGTACGCGGAGCGCGTCCGACGAGAGTGGCCCCGGCAGCGGCCTCGGCACGGCGATTGCGCTGGAGAACGCGCGCCTCCATGGCGGCACGATCGAGGTGGCCGACGGTCCGGAGGGCGGCGCGGTGTTCACCCTGCGGCTGCCCGCACGGCGCACCGAAGGAGATCGCGCATGAGGTTGCGCCGAGGAGCCGCCCTCCTGTGGATCGCGGGGCTCGCCCTCGCGGGCTGCGGCGTCCAGCCGAGCGGCGTGGTGGGCGCGGGCGAGCCCGCGTCCGGGCTGACGCGCGGGATGCGGCTGTACTTCGCCTCCGACAGCGGGCTGCGCGCGGTGCCGCTGCTGGACCGGCAGGTCAACGACCTCAATACGGTAGTGAAACTGCTGGCGGTGGGTCCACCGCCGGCCGAGCAGCGCGACGGCCTCACCTCACTGGTCCAGCTCGGCGGCTACACGGTGACCGGGGTGGGCGCCCGTGTCACGGTGCGCCTCGACGGCCCCTATGCGCTGTCGGGGCGCGACCAGGGCACGGGCCAGTTGGTGTGCACCCTGGCGCGCGCCCAGTCCGTACTGGACCCGAGCACCAGGGCCGACGACGTCCAGGTCACCCTGCGGCCGGACGGCGGCGCCGCGCTGGGTCCTTATCGGTGCGCGGAGTTCCTCGACCGATGACGTGAGGTGGAGCCCGCCGCGCGGACCGGCGGTCGCTCCACCCTGGCGCCCGCGGGTCAGGGCGCGCGCGGCTGCACACCGTTGGACACGGCCGGCAGGTGCCTCAGGCGTGACCGATCGACCGGTACCTTGGTCGCCGACCGCGGACTGACACCACGGGCCCACGCACGGGAGCATCAGGATGAAGTGGATCCCCGCAACAACACGGCAGCGGCGGCCCCGGCTGCGGTTCGACGGGTGGATCGCGGGCCTGGGCACGTCGAGCGGCATGAGGATCGTGCTCGGCCACTGGGAGCAGACCCCGTTCGGTCCGTTCAGCGATGTGATGCTCGAAAACGCCGACGGAGAAAGGCTGCTGCTGGCTCCCACTCACGAGACGGCCGACTTCATCAGCAGCACCTACACCTTCGACGCCGTACGTATCACCCCGGTCGAGGTGAGTGTCACCGAGGACATGTGGACCGTGGCGGCACCGCCGCTGGACCTGCGCTTCGTGGTCGGCCGCCGCGGTCCTCTGGGGCTGCTGCTGCGCGCCGTTCCGGCACCGCTGGCCCGCCGCCCGGCGTGGAGCGCCCTGACGGACCTGCCGGCTCGCGTCCTGCTCGACGGGGTACGGACCCGCGGGAGTGCGGGAGCGGGACGCACGCAGTGGTACGGAGCCCAGGACCTGCGGTATCTCCGAGCGGCCTCGGCCACTTTCGACGGGGCCGACCTCGGCCCGATGGCCCCCGTCACGCCGCCGGTCCGCTTCGGGTTCGCCTCAGCCCCTCGGCGTCCGGCCCTTACCCGGGTCACCACGACGGTGGCGCTGGCGTGACCGCACGACCGGCGGACACCCGACGGAGGCCGTGACCGCGGGCGGCACGTCGGCAGCCGGCCGTTACGGCTTCAGCTGCCCGGCCTGAATCGCGTCCGCCGGGACCTCGAAGATGATCACGAGTCCGTCGCGCTCACTCCCCTGCTCGCCGACGCGTGTGAAGCCGAAGCCCTTGATGGAGGCCAGGGAGGCGGTGTTGTCGGAGCTGATCCTGGCGCGCACGGTCCTGACACCGGGTTCGGCGGCGGCCCTGGCGAGCAGCGCCCGCAGCATCGCGCGGGCATAGCCCTGGCGGCGGTACTGAGGGACGACGGTGTAGCCGACCTCGACCATGCCGGCTTCGTCCGGCGGCCCGTGGAACCCGGCGTCGCCGACGACGATCCCGTCCGGCTCGGACACCGCGGCCCGCACGGTCCAGGGCGCGACCGAGGGGTCCTTGGTGAGCTGGTCGGCGCGGTAGCCGAAGATCCAGCGAGCTCGCTCCCCGACGAAGTGTTCGTCGAGGGCGACTCCGGCCTCGGCGCTCCCCGCGGCGAGGTCACCGTCGGCGAGCGCCCGCAGCGCCTTGGCGTTGAGCTCGACGAAGCGGACGCGTTTGGGGGTGGGGAGAGATTCGTTGTTCATCGCGGAGATGCTCAACCAGAACCGCGGGGCTGTCCACAGGTTTACGGCCTCGACGGACATGTTGCCGGCCACGCGCACGCCGCGAGGCCTACCTCAACACCGTGCGACCACAAGGGTCGTCACACGGTCTGGACGACGGTGCCGGCGCCTTCGAGAGCGGTGACTTCGTCGGCGGGCGCGTCGGTGTCGGTGACGAGGGTGTGCAGGAGGGCGGAGCGGCCGACGTACGCGTACGCGGTGTGGCCCAGTTTGCTGCCGTCGGAGGCGACGAGGGTGCGGCGGGCGGAGGCGATGCACGCCTTCTTCACCGCTGCGTCGTCGAGGTCGTAGGCGGTCAGCCCGTCGGCGGCGGTCAGACCGCAGCAGCCGATGACGGCGGTGTCGAAGCGCAGGGCCGCCAGGGAGGCGAGGGTGAGGGGGCCGGTGAGGGCTCCTTCGGCGGCGCGGGGCTGCCCGCCGGGCACGACCAGTGTGGCCCGGCCGGGTGTCTCGCCGAGCAGGTGGATGGCCTGGAGGGACAGGGGCATCACGGTGACGGGGCGCTCGCGCAGGAGGCGGGCGACCTCCAGGCAGGTCGTGCCGCTGTCCAGCACGACGCTCTCGCCGTCGGCGATGAGCGCGCAGATCCCGGCGGCGATCCGTCGCTTGGCGTCGACCGCCTCGCGGGTGCGCAGCGCGAAAGGCGGTTCCTCGCCCCGGAGCAGCAGGGTGCGTGCCCCGCCGCGGACGCGTTCGAGGACGCCCTGCGCGGCCAGGGTGTCGAGGTCGCGCCGGATGGTCATCTCCGAGGCGCCGGTCAGCTCGGCGAGGTCTTGGACCGTCGCGGCACCCGAGTCCCTGACGGCCTTCGCGATCAGTCCGTGCCGGTCTGCGTTGCTCATACGGCGATTGAACACCACGCCAAACCGAACAAGCAAAGTGTTCGTACAGCGATCTTTCGAACATCAGGAATGTTCGTTACGGTGGGCGGCATGGAACGTTCACTCCGAGCCGCCCGCAGGGCGACCTATGTCTACTTCGTCATGTGCGGCACGTTGATGGGCGCCTGGGTGGTGCACATTCCGGCCATCGAGGAACAGGCGGGCATCAGTCACGCGACGCTGGGCGGCCTGCTGGTGCTGCTGGGCGTCGGGGCCTTCACCGGGATGCAGATGGCCGGGCTGCTGACCGACCGCCTCGGTGCCCGCGTGGTGGTGCCCGCCGGCGGGGTGCTGTGCGGCGCCACCCTGACTCTGCCAGGTCTGGCCCGGGATCCATGGACGCTGGCGGGCGCCCTGCTGATCTTCGGTTTCTGCAACGGCCTTCTGGACGTGAGCATGAACGCCCATGCCGTGCACGTGGAGAAGGCATACGGTCGCCCCGTCATGTCGGGCTTCCACGCCACGTTCTCCGTCGGTGGCGTCCTCGCCGCGCTCGTCGGGGCGGGCGCCGCGGGCGCCGGACTGAACCTGGCCGTGGGCATGGCCGCCGTGGGAGCCGCGGGCATCGCGATCGCCCTGGCCTCGGCACGCGCCCTGCTGCCGGTCACACCCACCTCTGAGCGTGGCGGCTCTGCACAGGGGGCGGAAGTGTCACCGGCCGCCGAAAGCGGCGGCGCCACGGGGCGCGTCTGGCTCCTCGCCGTCCTGGCACTGATGATCATGTTGTGCGAAGGCGCGGCCAACGACTGGAGCACCCTGCACCTGAAGGATGTCCTGGGCGCTCCGGCCGGAACGGCCGCCTTCGCCTACGGCGTCTTCGCGGCGGCCATGACCATCGGCCGGCTGCTGACCGACCGCCTCGTCGCCCGGTTCGGGTCCATGGCGATCCTGCGCTACGGCTCGGCCACGGCCGCCGCGGGCATCACGCTCGTGGTGCTCGCGCCGTGGATATGGGCCGCCTTCGCGGGCTGGGCGCTGTTCGGCCTGGGCCTGTCGGGCTGTGTCCCGCAGCTGTTCAGCGCGGCCGGGCACGCCGACCCCGAGGCGGCCGGCGCCAACGTGTCCCGCGTCGCCGGCCTCGGCTACGTCGGCATGCTCGCCGGTCCCGCCGTCATCGGCTGGCTGACCCAACGCGTCGCCCTGAACCACGCCTTCGTTCTGCTGACTCTGCTGTGCCTGACCGCCTGCGGGGCCGCCGGGATCCTGCGTACCGCCACAACCCCCAGCGCCCGCGAGAGCGCGCGCAGCAGCCACTGACCGCCTGTGCGGCACGTCCTGACGCGTGCCGCACAGGCACCCCCTCCCCGCCGCAAACGACCACCCAGCACCCAGCACCCATCGCTCGGAGCCCGTGATGACTCAGGAAGAAACCCTCTCCCCCGACGGACAGGTCGGCGTGATGCTCCCTCGCGACCTGCCCGCCCACCAGATGTTCGCCTACGCCCGCCAGGCCGAGGAACTGGGCTTCGACCAGGTGTGGGTGGTGGAAGACCTCGGCTGGCGCGGCGGCATCGCGCAGGCCGCCTCCGTCCTGGCCGCCACCACCCGCATCACGGTCGGGATCGGCATCCTGCCCGCCGGCGCCCGCAACGTGTGCTTCACCGCGATGGAACTGGCCACCCTCGCCCAGC
This sequence comes from Streptomyces sp. NPDC031670, assembly GCF_055580545.1. Taxonomy (NCBI): domain Bacteria; kingdom Bacillati; phylum Actinomycetota; class Actinomycetes; order Kitasatosporales; family Streptomycetaceae; genus Streptomyces; species Streptomyces sp. NPDC031670. The sequence continues at coordinate 178,116 of NZ_JBVILC010000008.1, forward strand.
TCCACCCCGGGCGGCTCATCGCCGGCATCGGCCACGGCATGCCCCACTGGATGCGTCAGGCCGGATCCCGCCCCGCCAGCCCCCTGACCCTGATCAAGGAGTACGCCACCGCGCTCCGTCTGCTCCTGCGGGGCGAACCCGGCCCCGCGAACGGCCGCTACGTACGCTGCGAAGGCGTCGTCATCACCGAGACCCCAGCCAACCCCGAGGCCGTTCCACCGGTCGTTCTCGGCGTCCGCGGCCCCAGATCGCAGGCAGCCGCGGGCGAGGCCGCCGACGGACTCCTCCTGGCCGAGCCCGCGGCCCCCGCCTACATCACCACCTCCCTGCACCACCTCCGCGCCACCGTCATCCCCGAGCGCCCCGAGATCATCACCTACGACGCCGCGGCCGTCGACGACGACGAAGAAGCGGCCCTCGCCCGCGTCCGACCCGCTCTGGAACCGATCGGCGAGGCGGACTGGGCCGCGCACATCGACCCCCTGCCGTTCGCCGCGGCACTGCGCGCACACCGCGCCGCCTGCCGTGACGGCCGGGACTTCGCCCAGACCATGCCCGCCGCCTGGGTCCGCGAGCTGAGCATCGTCGGCACCCCCGACCTGGCCCGTACGGCGATCGCCTCCCGCCACGCGGCCGGCGCGACCGGCGTCGTCCTCGTCCCCACCGGCCCGGACGCCCTGGCCGCACTCGACTCGCTCGCCCTCGCCCTGCCCCGCCGTCCGTGAACCGGACAACCGACGCGTGAAGGACCACCAACATGTCCACCGACCGCCGCATCCTGCTCTTCGACCTCTTCGGGGTCATCGCCCGCCACCAACGCCCGGGCGCGCAGGAGAAGATGGCGGCTCTGTGCCACGCCCCCGTCGACGCCTACACCACGGCCTACTGGGCCCACCGCCCGCCCTACGACGCCGGCCGGCACTCCGCAACGGTGTACTGGACGCGTGTCCTGCGGGCACTGTCCCGGCCAGCCTGTGGCGACACGATCGAGGAACTACGGCTCACCGACATCGACAGCTGGTCCCGCGTCGATGACCGCATGGTCGCCTACGTACGGTCCCTGCGAGGCCGCGCCGAGGTCGCCCTGCTGTCCAACATCCCCGCCGATCACGCCGACGCGTTTCTCGCCGCCCAGCCCTGGCTGCACCACCTAGACCACGTGGCCTTCTCCGGAAAGATCCACGCGGCCAAGCCGGACCCGGCCGCGTTCCACCACTGCACCGCCGCCCTCAACGCCGCCCCCGCCCACTTCCTCTTCGTCGACGACCGGGAGGACAACGTCCGCGCGGCGCGAGCCCATGGCATGAACGGACACACCTTCACCGGACAGGACGAACTCACCACCGTCATCGACGCGTGGCTCACGAGCGACCGGGGGAACGACGCCGCCCCGTGACCGTCACCGGCCCCAACGCGCGGAGGATGCCGCTGCGTTGTCGTACTCAGGAAGGGTCGGCGGCGCCGCTGTCGGGCTCGATGGGGAAGATCTGGTCGAGGCCGACGATGCGCAGCGTGCGCAGGACACGTTCGGGTACGGCCGCGAGTGCCATGTCCGCTTGGGCGGCCCGCGCGTGGTTGTACGCGGCGATCAGGGCGGTGATGCCGCTGGAGTCGCAGAACTCCATGCCGCCCAGGTCCAGGATGAGGCGTTGTCCCGGACGCAGGGCGAGAGTGGGGATCAGTCGGCGCAGTTGGCCGGTGCTGTCGTAGTCGAGTCCGCCGAGAATTTCCAGAACGGGACCGGTGGCGGCATCTCGAGTGGTGATCTTGAGTGGACTCATCGGCTGCTGTTTCCAGGGGTCCGGGCGGTGACGCCGAGGGCGAGCAGGGCGGTGTCGTCGTCGAGGCCGTCACCGAAGCTGTGCAGCAGCCCGGTCAGAGCCTCGATCACGGCGGACGGGGGCTCGCAGGCGTGGTCCGCGGCGAAGGCGAGCAGGGCCTCGTCCCCGTACAGGCTGGTGCGGTCCTCGCCGGTACGCGCTTCGGTTATGCCGTCGGTGTAGAGCACGAGCTTGTCGCCGGGGGCGAGGACCGTCCGCGCGGCGGTGAATCGCGCGCTGGGAAGGATGCCGACGAGGAGGCCGCCGGGGGTGGGCAGGAAGTCGGCGCTGCCGTCGGCACGCACCACTATGGCCGGCGGATGGCCGCCCGACGCCAGGTGGACGGCGACCTGCCCGGTGCAGGGGTCCGGCTCCAGGGTGCCGAAGACCGCGGTGCAGTAGCGCGGGTCACCGCTGCCACCGGAGTACCGCTCGTGGAGCACTTTGTTGAGGGTGGTCAGGGCGGAGACGGGATCGGGGTCGTGCAGCGCGGCGGCGCGCAGGGTGTAGCGGGTCAGTGAGGTGACCGCAGCCGCCTGGGGCCCTTTGCCGCACACGTCGCCGAGGAAGAACCCGAAGCGTTTGCCGTCCAGGGGGAAGACGTCGTAGAAGTCGCCGCCGAGCCGGTCCGAGGAGGCGATGTGGTAGTAGGCGGCCGTCTCCATCCCCGGTACCACCGGCAGGGTGGCGGGCAGCAGTGACTGCTGGAGCACGGCGAGGGCGTCCTGCAGCCGGGCCCGGTCGGCCTCCGCCTGTTTGCGCGCTTCCTCGGCCGCCTGCCGGCTGCGCAGGAGTTCCTTTTCGTAGGCGCGGCGGTCCCGGGCGTCGAAGACGGTGGTGCGGATCAGCAGGGGTTCGCCGGTGGTGCCGTGCTTGACCGAGGAGGAGACCAGCACCGGCAGCCGGCCGCCACTGGTCTGTTTGAGCTCCAGGGCGATGCCGTTGATCTCGCCCTGCATCCGCAGCAAGGGCGCGAAGTGCGTCTCGTGGTAGAGCTTGCCGCCCACGGTCAGCAGGTCGGTGAACCGCATCCGGCCCACCACCGCCTTACGTTCCAGGCGGAGCCAGTTCAGCAGCGTGGTGTTGATTTTCGCGATGGTGCCGTCCATCAGCGTGGACAGATACCCGCACGGCGCGCTCTCGTAGAGCTCCTCCGCACTGTCCTCCAGCAGTGCGGCGAACGCCGCGCTGGAGGTCTTCTCGTCGTCGGCCTCGTGCGGGTCGGGGTGGTGCCCGGTGCGGCACATCACCGCAGGTCCGCCAGGAAACTCCGGATGGCTTCGTTGGTGGCCTCGGGCGCGGAGAGATGCGGACAGTGCCCCGTCGCGTCCAGTGTGACCAGCGTCGAGCCGGGGATGGCCGCGTGGACGAAGGCACCCACCTCCCGGGGGGCGATCACGTCCTCGGTGCACTCCAACACCAGCGTCGGGGCCTGTACGCCCTTCAGGTCGTCCCGCGAATCCGAGAGGAACGTGGTCCGGGCGAAGACACGCGCCATCTCCGGGTCCGTCGCGCAGAAGCTGTTCTTCAGTTCCTCGCCGAGTTCGGGCCGGTCGGCGTTCCCCATGATCACCGGCGCCATGGCCGCCGACCAGCCCAGGTAGTTGGAGTCCAGGGACTCCAGCAGCTCGTCGATGTCGTCTGCGCTGAAGCCGCCGCGGTAGCCGTCGTCGTCTATGTACCGGGGGGAGGGGGCGACCATGATGTGTGCCCCGATCCGCTCCGGAGCCCTGCCGGCCGCCAGCACACCGATCATCGCGCTGACCGAGTGCCCGACGAACACGGCATCGCGCAGATCCAGGGCCTCGCACACCTCCACCACGTCCTGCGCGTAACCGGACAGTGAGGCGTAATGCTCCTCCGAGAACGCGGACGCGTCCGAACCGCCCGAACCCACGTAGTCGAAGAGAACCACCCGGTACTCCTCGGCCAGGGCGGGCACGGTCAGCCGCCACATGTTCTGATCGCAGCCGAACCCATGAGCCAGCACCACCGTCCGCCCCTGCGGGTTGCCGGTGACCCTGACATTGTTTCTGCGAACGATATCCATACCCAACAGTCTCTCAGACGCCGCTCAGTAGCCCATGTGCCTGCCCATCCTCCACATCCCGCCTGCCGCCCCCACACGGCCCCGTGTCGTGGACGCCGGTTGCCGGCTGTCGTCCGCCTCGGCGGCAGCGGAGTCCACCGGGTCCTCACCGACGGCGCGGGGCTCAACGCTGGGTCAGCATGCCGTCCCGCAAACGGGCGAGTGTGCGCGACAGAAGCCGGGAGACGTGCATCTGGGACACACCCAGATGTTCGCCGATCTGGGCCTGGGTGAGCTCCTCCACGAACCGCATGTGAATGATCTGCCGGTCCCGCTCGTCGAGTTCGGCGATCAGCGGAGCGAGGGTGTGGAAGTCCTCCACCAGCTCCAGCGCCTGGTCTTCGGCGCCGATGAAGTCCTGGAGGACGCTCTCGCCGTCCTCGCTGCCCCCGATCGCGGCGTCCAGAGAAGCGGAGTTGTAGCCGTTGGCGGCCAGACGGGCCTCCCGCACCTCTTCCTCGGGCAGGCTCATCAGCTCCGAAAGTTCCCTCACGGTGGGCGTACGGCCCAGACGGCTGCGGAGCTCCTCGGTGGCGCCGGCGAGATGGACGCGGGCTTCCTGCAAGCGGCGCGGCACGTGGACGGCCCAGGAAGTGTCGCGGAAGAACCGCTTCATCTCGCCCACGATGTAGGGGATCGCGAAGGAGGTGAACTCCACCTCGCGCGTCAGCTCGAACCGGTCGATCGCCTTGATCAGACCGACCATGCCGACCTGGACGATGTCCTCCATCTCCTCCGCGCCGCGGCTGCGGAACCGGCCGGCCGCGTAGCGGACCAGGGACATGTTCATCTCGATCAGCGTGCCGCGGGCGTAGCTGTACTCGGGCGTCCCCTCCTCCAGGACCGCGAGCCGCTCGAAGAACAGCCTGGAGAGCTCGCGTGCGTCCCTGGGTGCCATTCGGGAGGGCTCGGCGACCTCCGGCAGTTCGCTCGGCCGCGTGTCCACTGCCGGAATGCCCATGAGCGCCATACTGTCCCTCCCAAAGGTCGAGCCAACCGCTACGGCCTGCACGAACGGCCGATGTCGCAGCGTCTACCCCTTCATGCCGCACTCATGCCCGTGCATCCCGCGCTCATGCCCGCGCGCCGATGAGGTGTCCCCCATGCGTGCGGCCCCGGTCGGCTTGCCGGCAGCGCGGAGCCGACCGGGCGGCCGGTCGCGGTCAGGCGGGGAGGTAGCAGCGGAAGGTGGTTCCGTCGGGGCCGGTGTGGACCCGTACGAGGTCGGCGAGTTGGTGGATCAGCAGCAGTCCACGGCCACCGGGCTGGGTGGGGTGCGGCGGGCGGCGGCCAGCCAGGGGATCGGTCAGCTGTCCGCCGTCGTGGACCTCGCAGACGATCCGGCCGCTCTCGGACCAGATCCGCAGTGTCCCCCAGCCGGCGCCGTGGACGACGCTGTTGGTGGTCAGTTCCGCCACCGCGAGTTCCACGTCGCCCAGGCTCACGCCGGACGCGCCGAGGGACCGCGCCTGGGACACGGCGAAGTCACGGGCGTCGGGCAGGGTCCGGGCGCCGAAAGCGTATGCCGCGGCGCCGGGCGGGGAGTGCAGGGGCTCGTTGTAGCGGGCGATGATCTGCTCGGGGCTGTAGGCGGCGGACACCGTCTCGCCGTCCGCGTCTATGACGACCGGATGGGTCGCCAGGGCGTCGCTGAGGGCCTGCTTCTCCAGCTGATCGGCGTCGTAGGGGCACAGGATGGTCACCGCGCGCCCGGTGAAAGCGGTGTTGATCAGCGCCTCGTGCTGGACGCACGCCGGGTACTCGACGGAGGAGCGTCCCCGCCAGATCGGCTCACCGATGATCCGGACCCGGCGGGCCCCCGTCTGGGCGTCGGCGAACTTGCGCAGCACGCTGGGGATGATGCGGCCGGGGTTGCGGCCGGCCTGGGTCATGTCGATGAAGTGGACGGCCGACGCCCGCTCGCCCAGGCCCTCGCGGATCAGCTCCAGCCGGTCCGGGGGCGCGGCGACGGCCGCGGGCTCACCGGCGTCCAGCCCTTCGCGCAGGAAGGGAACCGTTCCGGCGATGTACTGGTCCGCACCGCGGTAGAAGAGCGCCGGGTGAACGAACGGCTCGTACGGGGTGACTGTGCTCACTACGCAGCCACCTCAATCACGTCAAGTCCGGGCCAGAACAGCTCAAGAATACGCGGCAGCTGCGACGGAGGCCGGTGGAGCACCATCCGCCGCCCCTCGGGAAGGCCCTGGGCGGTGACCGCCAAGTCCGTCACTCCGGCCACATCCACGAACTTCACCTGGGAAAGATCCACATGCAGCACATCGGTGCGCCGCTCGGCCAGCTGCCTGAGCGCCTGCTGCCAAACGGTCCGTGTGTCCATACTGATCTCCCCGATCGCCCTCAGCCCAGAACTGTCAGGCAACGGATTGATGTGCAGGACCGCGCCACGTGCCGACGCGACGGGGGACCCGCCCACGCCAGGTGGAACATCCACGCCCTTCCCCCGTTCCCCGGTCTCGGCCACACGGCGGCCCATATATCAGTGACCTCGCACGATACCCGGTCAGGCACCGTCGGCGCCCAGCCCGGTCGAGTGGGGGGATGCGGCCCACGGGCCTCCCGGGTCTGACAGCCCGCGCGCCCCGTACCCCCGTGCGGGTTTCTGGTCGCATGGGCACTTCTGCCCGCGAATCCAGGCTACAGGCCCCGGCATGGCCGCACGGCGCCCGCGTGAGACGCGTAGACGTCGTACAAACCAGCCCTTTCCGCCCTAGCAACCGCATGGCGGGCAAAATACCCCCTCCCTGGTGCGGCGGCCGACCATGCGTAGCCCCCTGGTCACCCACCGCGGTGCGCGCAACCCCTACCTGTGGGCCTTCGCGGAAACGACGCCGGTCCGTCCGCCGTCCACGAAAACGCCTGTGCGGGGTTTTACGATCACGGGGCAGGAATTCCACAGTTCCACCCCGGCCGCGATCAGCTCCCGTACCGCACCTCGTTCGCCGGGAGTCCACGCGGCGCACTCCCCCGCGAACAGCTTCTCGTAGGCGCCGTTGTGCACCGCTCCCTGCTGGGGCAGCCGGTGGGCCGCGTCCAGGCCGCGGGCCAGATCCTCGATGAAGTTCCATGCGTCCAGCACTGCGCCCGGCGGGACCTCTCGGCGTATCGGGTCCTCCAGCCAGTGCTGAACACGGGCGAGCTCCAACGTGTCGGCCTCAGGGGTGACCAGCCTCCGTCCCCGGCGGCTCACGTACACCCGCGCCTGGCGAACAGTCACGAGCACCGGCACGTGCGAACGTCCAGCGACTGGCAACGCCAGCACCCGATCGGGTTCGCCACCGACGCCGCCACTCCATAGGACTACCGCGCTGCGGGCGGTTCCTCGCACCCGATAGGCGTAGAGATCCCCGCCTGCGCCCCGGCATCCGGCCGTCAGCGCGTCTACTGTCTCGATCTTCGCCACGCCCACAGACTGACACGACCGGCAAGACCCGACGCGTGAATTCTCCGCTGCCTCCGCGCAGCGGCGCCCCTCGATAGCCCGCATCACCTCGCCGGTACCAGCTCCTCGTCCCCCTCGGAGTACTCATGGCCCGATGGATGAAGCCGCTCACCCCGCCCCTGCCCCCGGTGGCCGCACGGCGACGACCACCGGCACGGCGGCGTGCCCCGCCTCGCGGGCCGCGCGGCGTGCGCCGCCGGGGGAAGGGGCCCGGCCTACAACTCGGCCGTCGGCCACGGCCAGCCATCCCGCGTCGGAGTGCTGGTCGGCGATCGCCAGGGCGGCGGCCACATCCTGCCCCCGGAAGGGGTCGGTGGGCGGATCCACTACGCTGCCGCGCCACTCGACCGTGCGGCGCTCGGGGCCGCGGCGAGCACGCCAGTAGGCGTACTGCGCGACGATGCACGGCCCCAGCCCCGTCAGGAGCGGTACACCGCCGTGAACCCGGCCTGTGACAGCGCCCGCGAGCACCACGGACACCACACACAGTCCGACGATCGCCCCGCACCAGCCGGCCGCCCGCCCGAAGGTCTTGGCGGCGACGAGTGGCCAGAGCGCCAGCATCAGGCAGTCGCCGAGGCCCGCCCCGATCGGTGAGGTGCCGTCGTTGACGGCGAGCATCGGTCCCAGCGGCATGCCCGAGAAGTGGTGCACGAGGCGTTCGGTGACCGACGTCAACCCGGTGGCCAGCAGGTCGTACGGAGCGAGAAGACCGGCCAGCACCGCGACCTGCCCGGCAGTCATACCGGTCTGAGCCCACAGATTGCTGACCCCGATCACCGCGAGGGCAAGCAGCAGATCGCCCCCGGCGATCCGCGCGGGCACCCATCCCGCCAGATGCGCGGCGAGGATGAACCCACCGAGGGCGAATGTCACGGCCGCGCTGCGCCGCCCGCCCATGACGGGGGCGAGGGCCAGGGAACACGCGCCCAGAAAGACCGCCCCGAACGCGCACGTCACCAGGGCCCGCGGCAGATGCAGATAGAGGAAGGGCATCGAGACCAGGGTGGCGGTCATCACCGCGATGTCCGAGCCGACGAAACGGCCCACGGGTGGGCGCGGCATGCGGACATGTCGTAGGTACAGCGCGGCGAGAGCGACGATCGTCGCCAGCGAGACAAGCAGGGTCAGGGCCTGGGCGAGCTTGCTCATGGGGCACTCCGTACCGGCCGGCGACGCGGGGAGGGCAGTTCGAAGCTGTGCTCGATCAGATCCGCTCTGACACGGCAGGGTTCGGGGAGTTCGTCCCGATCCTCCACCAGGACCACACCGCTCACAGGAAGATCGCTGAACCGTTCCTCGACCCTGGCCAGCAGCGCCGCGGACGGGCGGTCCGCGACCACGTACAGCCGGGGGCCGCCGTCCGAGCATGCGGACAGCGCGTACCGCGTGGGCAGCGGAAGCTCCCGTTCGGCCTGGAGACGGTCGAGGACGGCACGCGGGTTCAGCTCCGCGGGGCCGCTGCTGTGCCGCCCGAGGATCCGCGAGGTGGCGGGCATGCCGCGCAGCGAACAGGTGGGTGGCTCGGTGCCCGGCAGGCGTCGGACGAGGTCGCCCGTGTCGTAGCGCAGCAGGAGCGTCGTGTCGCGGTACTGCCTGTACGGCGTGACGACCAGCGTGCCCGCCTCGCCGGGGCCGGCCGGGGCGCGGGTGACCGGGTCGAGCACTTCGATGTGGGCCTGCTCGGCCGAGAGGTGCAGGTGCCCTTCCTCGCAGGCCAGCCCGGCGGTCGGCATCGTCTCGGTCATCGAGTACGTGTCGATGACCTGCGCGCCGAACACCTCCTCGGCGCGATGGCGCAGCGGATCGCTGAGCACCTCTCCCCCGACGAGGATCTGCCGCAGACCGAAGTCGGCGGGGTCCCAGCCGTCGCGTTCCGCGGTCTGGACGAGGCCACCGAGCGCGGATGCGGTCACTATGAGGTGGGTGACCTGGGGTTCCTTGCCCGGGAGCCGCATCGGGGTGGCGAGCCGGTCGATGATGATCCGGGGGTCCACCGTCCCCATGGCGACGAATCCGGCGCCGACCATCGCCAGGGCGCGCTGGACGTTGAGTTTGGCCAGGGTCGCCCGCGAGCTGATCGTGCTGAGCACGATGTGTCTGCTGCGCAGGGCGGAGCCCATCAGGAACGACATGGCCGACAGTGCGGCGGCGAGTTCGAGTTCGTACTGCGAGAACCACACACTCGTCGGCGTGCCGGTCGTGCCGGTCGTCTGGGCCAGCAGGACCGGCTCCGAGCGCTCGGAGACGAAGGCCGCCGACGCGGCGCGCAGCGCCGATTTGGGTGTCGGCGGCAGGAGCGCGAGGGTGTCGAGGGAGATGTCACCGTGGCTCAGGCCCAGTTCGGCGAAGAGGCGGCGGTAGTACGGAACGTGGGCCGCGGCATGCCGTACCGTCAGCTTCAGTCGGCGCTCGGCCATCGTCCGCTGGATCTCCGGATCCGGTTCCGTGCCGCCGGGCAGCATCACGGCGGCTTCCTCGCCGGGCTCGCCGAATTCCTCGATCGTCGCCCGCAGATCGGCGACGGTGCCTTGCAGGCCGCGCACGTTCAGCCGCCCGCCGCGCAGCATCTGCGTGCCGTACTGGAGCTGCCGGACCATGGTCCCGAACACGTGCCTCGGCCTCCCTCCGGTTGGCGCGGGTGGCCGGTGGGACACCGGCCACCCGCTCGGGTTCAGTCAGTGACGGTTCCCGTGTCCGATGTCAGCCGCTCGTGAAGGCAGCGGCGGCCATCGTGCTGATCGCGTAGCGCCCGTAGCGCATGATGAGCGAGATCATGATTCCTCCGTGGATTCATCGGGTTGGGTTGATCTCACACTGCCGGGCGGTGGAGTTGGCCGCGCGGCCGGATGCGATTCACGCAGGTCAGGCGAGCGACGCCGCCGGACAAGTGGGGTTGTCCGCGGACAACTGGCTCGTGTGAGTGGTAAGCGCGGGCGAAGGGGCCGGCCCACCGTCAGCCGTGGGTTCCGGTCACACGGCAGGAAGACCATGCAGCGAGTCGGCCTGCTCGTCGACGAGAGCGCGCCGGATACCGCCTCCGGCGGTAGCTTCGAGCCCGGTGGCAGTACCCCGGTGACCCGTCCCGACCACGGAACATGGGCCCCGCGCGAACGGCGGGGCCCATGCTTCTCTTCGGACGGTCAGCAGGCCGAGTTGGTCTGGGTGAGCAGGCCCAGCCGCCACGGCAGGGAGTTGTAGTCGCCGCCCGCGTTGGGGTTCAGCCCCTGGTACAGGTACTGAAGCCGGCAGGAGGGGATCGTCAGAGTCTGATCGTAGCCCGCGCGGATCATCTCACCGTGACTGATGTCCCGGGTCCAGGCACCCGCCGGGAAGGTGACGTTGTTCGCCCGGGCGAAGGGATTGCTCTCGGAGGCGGCGAGCGGCGTCCAGGACCCGGCGAGGCTGCCCGAGGTCCAGGAGCGGAAGTAGCGCCGCCCGTCGGAACCGATGGCCTCGACGAGGAGCAGATACTGGTTGGTGCCCTGCACCTTGTACACGTTGCTCGCCTCGAACAGCGCGTTCCTGGAGTCCCGGGCCGCGATGACGGTGTTGGTGAAGCCGTTGGGGAACTGGCCGACGGTCGTCTGCGAGCGGTACAGGTGTCCGTTGTCGTCGGAGGAGAACAGGTAGCAGTTGGCGCTGTCGCAGATCACCCACATGTCGACCCAGTAACCGTTGCCGATGTTCTGCCGGATGATGTCCGGCATCGACGCGTAGAAGTTGCGGGGCGCGCTCCACCCGTTGGGGTTGCTGATGTCCGGGTTGGTGGAGTACGACGCGTTGCCGGTCTGGTAGACGAGGTACCACAGGCGCTGCGGCGCGTTGTAGAAGACCTGCGGCGCGGCCCGGTACCCGGGGCCGATGGCGGTGCGGTCCAGGTAGTGGTGGGTGGCCGAGCCTGCCTGCGACCAGTCGGAGAAGCTCAGGTACACCAGGTTGTATCCGGCGGCGCTCGCCGTACTGGCGAACACGTGGTACTTGCCGTTGTAGTAGACGACCGACGGGTCCTTGATCCCGGCGATGTTGTGGGTCGCGTCGGGCTTGGGGGCGATCAGCGATCCGCTCGAACTCCAGCGGAAGGACGAGGGGAGCGCGGCGGCGGACCGGGGCGCCGGGGTACCGGTCGCCGCCGCCCTGCCGCCCAGTGCGGTCAGTGCGGCTTGGTAGGCCGCCTTCTTGTTGCCGTTGCGGTCGAAGAGCAGCGGGTTCTCCCCACTGCGCCAGGAGTCGCTGTCGCGGATGCCCCAGACGGTGATGCCGGTGCAGCGGGCGACGTTCATGCAGGTCCGCACGGTGTTCGCGTAGGCCGCGGGTGAGGCCTGGGCGATGTCGAGCTCGGTGAGCTGGACGTCGACGCCGAGGGCGGCGAAGTTCGCCAGGGTGGTCGGGAAGTTCGACGGCGGGCCGCCGGCGCCGAAGTGGGACTGGAAGCCGACGCAGTCGATGGGCACGCCCCGCGCCTTGAAGTCGCGGACCATACGGTAGACGCCCTGGGTCTTGGCGGCGTTCCAGTCCTCGATGTTGTAGTCGTTGTAGCAGAGCTTGGCCGCGGGGTCGGCCGAGCGCGCGGTACGGAAGGCCTGTTCGATGAAGCCGTTGCCCAGCAGGTTCTGGAACACCGAGGGCCGGTGCTGGCCGCTGCCGCCGTCGGCGAAGGCCTCGTTGACCACGTCCCACGAGTGGATGCGGCCCTTGTAGTGGCTCGCCTCGGTGGTGATGTGGTTGTTCATCACGCTGCGCAGGGTGTTCGGGTCCGTGATGGAGCTGACCCAGCCGGGGAGCTGGGAGTGCCACACCAGGGTGTGGCCGCGCACGCGCTGACCGCGGGCCGCCGCGCGGTTGACGATCTGGTCGGCGGGGCCGAAGTTGAACGAGCCGCGGGAGCGCTCGGTGGTGTCCCACTTCATCTCGTTCTCGGGCGTGACCGAGTTGAACTCGCGGTCCAGGATCGAGGTGTACGTACCGTCGCCGAGCCGTCCTGCCGCCACCGCGGTCCCGAAGTAGCGTCCGGACTGGGCGGCTTGTGCGCCGAGTGTGGAGGCCCGGACGGTATGGGGCGCGGCGGTCGCGGCCCCGGGTGTCACCAGGGCGGCCACGGCCAGCAGGGATAACAGGGAGGCTCGGCGACGACCGAGCCGTTTCAGCGGGTTCATGGTTCTCCTCTGCCGTTGGCGGGGGGTTGGGTGGTGCGTTCGGTGGGTCCGGGTCAGGGCGTGGACAGCTCGAACCGCGGGACGCGGACCGCGCCGCCGAGTGCCCGGGTGGCGTAGTTGAAGAGGGCGAACCGGTGGCCCATGAAGAACCGCCAGTCGTTGCCCATGGTGAAGGCGGGTCCGAGGCGGGTGAAGGTGGTGCCGTCGGTGCTGTAGGAAAAGGTGCCGGGACGTGCCGCGCCCGGGCGGATGTCGGCGTTCGCGCGCAGCCAGACGCGGCCTCCGGAGACGGGGGCGCTCGCGACCTCGGCACCGGTGCCGGTGGTGTTCCAGTTGCCGTCCATGGTCAGCCCGTTGACCATGGCCACCCGGGTCGCTCCGCCGTCGCGTCTGACACCGATCCAGGCGGAGGAGTCCCGCAGCAGCGCGAGACCGGCCCGGTCGCCGTCCCGCATCGCGGAGAAGTCGAGCTGGACCGTCGCGGTGGAGGTGGGGCCCTGGATGCGGTGCGTCAGCGTGTTGCGGGCCCAGTACAGATCGCCGGTGACGGTCGCGGTCCGCAGGGTCAGTCCGTCGCCCAGTGACCATTTGGAGTCGTCCGGGTTGTGGTTCCACTCCCACCTCGGATTGAGCCCCGGCCCGTCGAAGGTGTCGACGCCGGTCATGGGCGCCACCTGGCGATGGGCGGCGGGTACGGCCGGCAGGGGGTAGGACGCGCCCCATGCGCCGTTCACCAGCTGGACGAGGGGCCAGCCGTCCGGGGTCCAGGTGATCGGCGCCAGGACCGGGACCCGGCCGCCGGGGTAGGCGTCCACGAAGGCCAGGTAGTACCAGGCGCCGTTCCGTGTCTGCACCAGTCCGCCCTGGTGCGGGACGCCGCCGCCGGTGATCGGCCCGCGCAGGTCGAGGAGGACCTGCCGCATCGTGTAGGGGCCGAAGGGGCCGCTCGACGACTTGAGAATGTACTGTCCGTTCGCGGGGCGGGTCAGGAAGATGTAGTACTGCCCGTTGATCTTGTAGAAGCGGGAGCCCTCAAGGGTGCCGACACTGGACGGCGCGGTGAACACCGGTTGGCTGCGGACCTGGTTGCGGCCGTCGGGCGAGAGCTGGGCCACGTTGATCGTGGTGTTGCCGTACGCCACGTACAGGGTGTCGTCGGTGTCGACCAGCAGCCCCGCGTCGTAGTAAGGCGTGCTGATCGCGGTGAGCCGGCTCCAGGGCCCCTCGACCGCGGTGGCGGTGTAGACGTATGTCCTGGCGAAGTCGATCTGACCGAGCCAGTAGAAGGTCCTGTTGCCCGGCCGGTAGGCCAGTGACGACGCCCAGACGCCCCGGACGTAGCCCCGGGCGCCGTTCAGGTCGTACTTGGCGCCGAAGTCCAGGCGGGGCACCGCGTGGCCGGCGATCTCCCAGTTCACCAGGTCGTAGGAGCGCAGGACGGGTGCGCCCGGCGAGTAGTGCATCGTCGACGCCGAGGCGTAGTAGGTGGTGCCGACGCGGATGACGTCGAGGTCCGCGAAGTCCTGCCAGATCACCGGATTCGTGAACGTCGCGGCAGCCGCGAGGGCCGGGGTGTGGGGAAGCAGGGTTCCGGCGGCCAGACCGGTGGCGACGGCCAGGACCCGGCGCCGACCCGGCATTTGATCAGAGCATGACATATCCATGTGTCGATCTCCCTGCGAGGGCGCGGCGCGCCTGGGTCGGTGAATTGGTTCCGCGACGTTCGGTATTGCGAACACCAGTCGACTCATCGATCACCAGGGATCATACGAGGCCGACGGCTCCCGTCAATATCTCTCGCATGATTCGATTAGGTCTCCGAAATGTTTCGAGAAGCCGAGGTGCACGACGGCCAGCCGCGCAGCGCCTGATCCTTGCCGATCAGACGTGCCGAGACGGCTGACCGGCCGCTCTTCACCACCGCTGAAAGAGACTCAGCTTTCCGAAACTGGACCGAAAGTGAACCGAAATCTCGAACGCGCTATGGGTGTCACCTGCCCGGCACCAGCGCACCCATGACGGGGGTCATCCCCTGTCCGACGCCCCCGTCCACCCCCGCGCAGGCCGCCCGTCAGGGCTTGCCGGTCGACGGTGGCGCCGGCGCGAGGGCGTAGGCGCTGACCAGACTGGCGACACCGAGCACGCAGTTCAACCAGGTGGTCGTGTACGGCGAGGCCCCCCCGCCCAGAGTGATCAGGATGACACCCGTCACCAGAACGGCTAAAAAGGTCGAGTAGTGGCGGCGGAGTGACCCCGCGATGTCCATGGACATGTGCATCTCACCTTCCTGGGGCTCTTGAACCGAGTCATCCCCTATTCGACCGGTCGCCGTGCCCGCCGTCCACGGAATCCCACGAGCTTCGAGGGACCGGGAAAGGGACCAGAAGTTCGGTCTTCTTCAGCGGAATTCAGTGAAGTTCCACACCCCCGGTGCGCGAAGTGCGAGTATCTCGGCCATCCGGTTCTTGTCAGGCACTGGAGGGGGCGTGGAGGACTACTCACGCGGGCCGCTGTCACCCGTGCAGCGGTTCGCCGCCGAGCTGCGGCGCTTACGCATCAGCGCGGGCGATCCTCAGCTCAGGACGATCGCCGCCCGAGCCCAGTGCAGTCAGGCAACGGTCTCGGAAGCGCTCAACGGCCACCGACTGCCCAGTGAGCCGCTCACCCGTCGGCTGGTGACCGCCCTGGGCGGGGACTGGGAGTGGTGGAAGGAGTTCTGGCGCACGGTCCGAACCGAACAGGATGACCTGAAACACCCTTCAGGGGACCCCCCACCGCGCACACACGAAGCCCAGATGGTCTGTTACGCCGACGCTCCCGCCTTCTACCGGGCCGCGACCGACCGCCTTCGCGCCGCCCGCCGCGAGATCCGCCTCACGTACGTACGGCTGCACCCTCCCGACCACTGGGTCTCCGCGGAGGTGGCCACCTATTACCAGGCGGTATTGCAGTGGGCCAGGGAACACGCCGACGAGTCGACGAGCGTGCGACGCATCATCGGCGTTCCGGAGCGCGACGGCGTACCTCCGCCGACGTATCTGGCCTGGCTGCGGAAACACCAGACGGAGATCAGGGACGTGTATGCCTATGAGGCCCGGGTGATGCCCTGGAACAGCTCCTGCGCCTGGTACAACACCGGCCTGCTGGACGACTCCGTCACCTTCCTCTCCTTCTCCGGCGCCGGCCGCCAGCAGCTCACCGGGTTCAGCGTCGAAGGGCCGGTATTCCTGGCCCACTTCGCGTCCATGTTCGACCGCGCTTGGGGTGCGCTGGAGACGCTGGACGACTATGTGGCGAGACAGCGGCGATGAGGGCTCTGGCGATCAGGCGCCAGCCGTCAGTCCGTGTCAGTCCGTGTCAGTCGATGGTCTCGAATACGGGACGCCGACCGGCGCGACGTCGTACAAAACCGCGCTGGCCGGCCAGCAGGGTAATGCCCGTCCATCCGGCGACGCCCATCAGGAGAGTGGCGAGTCGGCTGCCAGGATCGACGTCGGAGGCCGCCTCCATCGGGACGACGTTCTTCGGGTCGCGGACGACCTCGACGCGGTCGCCCACCTTCCACTTCGGGTGGTCCCCGTCGTAGTCCAGGGTCGACTTGAGCTGACCCGACGGGCCGATGAGGGTGAAGCGGTGGTTCGAGTCACCGTCGGCGGCGCTGTCGGCCGCGATACGGACGGTCTCGCGCACACCTCGGTTGTCGAGCGCCGCCTCGGGGGCGTACTGGACCGAACCCACGAGCACGAACACGGCCGGCAGAAAGGAGAGGAAGGCGAGCCACCATGCGCGATGCAGGAAGCGCAGGGCGATCACGAAGACCAAGCACCCGATGAAGCCGGTGATGATCGGGATCACGTCCATGCCCAGCGCGAGATACGAGATCCCCGTATTGGCCGCGGCGATGACCCAACCGAGCCCCATCACGACGAGGGTGAACAGGAAGTACAAACCCCGGTCCACGGTCGAGCCCTGCGATTTCTTCATGTCCACTACAGCCATCGGAGCAGCATAGACAGTCGGCCCACTACGGCCCGCATCCGCCCACCGCGCGCTCAGGACCAGGTCAGAGCTGCTCTTCGGCCTGAGCGCGCAGGCCTCCTACTGACGCCGCGTCCTTCGACCTCCTGTCATCCGATGGCCTCCCAGGGTGCCCCGCCACCGTCAGCAGCCCTGTTCCGCTCGTGTTCCGACCGGGCCGCTTCGAGCAGGCGGCGCCAGGACGTGACCAGGGGGCGCCGTCGCAGGAGGGCCCGCCGTTCCCGCTCGGTCATACCGCCCCAGATGCCGTGCTCGATGCGCTCGTCCAGGGCGTGGGCAAGGCACTCGGTGCGCACGGGGCAGCCCGTGCAGACGGCCTTGGCCCTGTTCTGTGCCGCGCCCTCGACGAACAGTTCGTCCGGTTCCGCGGTACGGCAGGTTGCTCGCGCAGCCCAGGTCTCCTGATCGTCCCCAACCACCCCGACGCCGTCCTCTCCCCGGTCCGGCCCGCCGGGCTCCCCGGGGCAGGCGCAGTCAGGAAACCGTACGGCACGTGCGCGGGGCATGGCGCGTCCTCGCACCGCGACAACCCCTATGGGTGATGCGGGCCTTGACGAAGTCAGCGGCCTCCGGAAACCGCACACCGATCGAACGCGTCCTGAGGCTCGATAGGCTCGGTGGCTGCACTGCACGAAAACGGGAGATGGCATGAGCCAGGCGCTCTATACGGAACGGTCATGGAATCCGCTGGCCCGGACCGTTGAGCTGACGGAGGAGGACCTGCGGCGCGGCGGCCACGTCACGCCGCTGAGCGAGCTGAACCTGGCGGCCATGGCCGAGACGTTCCAGCGCGGTCACTGGCTCGGCGGGGGCGGAACGGAACGTCCGCTGGACCAGTTGCCCGCAGGCAGTGGCATCATCCCCGTCACCCGCGTCACCGGCACCACCACTCTCGTCAAAGTCCGCCAGACCGCCGAATTCGCCCAGCGGCTCGGCGAGTTGGCGGTACGGCACTGTGGCGGCCCCGCGCAGCTGAACGCCCTGGCCGAGCGGGCGCGGATGGAGGGCGTGCCACTGTGGATGGCCCGCCGGTACGCCCCCGGCCCCGCCGGCCAGGTGGGCGTGGCCGTGGACCGGCGGCTGGTCCGCGTGGACGTGTGGGGGCCGGGCGCTCCAACCGTACGGATACGGGCGCCACGCGGCTTCCTCAGCAGCAACGCCGACCAGGCGCAGGGGCTGCGGATGACGGTCGGGGACGTACCGGCCGTCCTCGTCCTCAAAAGGAAACTGCGCAAGTCCAAGAGCTACGCACAGGCGCGGCTGCCCCAGGGCACCTGGGAGCTGCGCCGGGCAAGCCCCATGAGCTCCTGGTTGCTGCGCGACGAGCGGCGCGTCGCCCTGCTGGAGCGACCGCCGCGCCGCCCCGACCTCGACCCCGGCACGGTACTGCTGCCCTTGGCGCCCGTGCACTACGAGAGCCCGGACCCGCTGGACGCCGTCATGGCCCAGGCCTTCGCCGTCACCTTCGGCCTGGGCGACACCACGGGCACGGCCCGCTTCCGGCTCCAGCGCTCGCACACCGGCGCGGGCGAGCCGGTCGCCACGGACGACTCCTGGGGCCGCCCCTGGTTCAGCAACCTGGGCAGCGGTGGTGAGGACAACGAGGCGGGCGGCTCGGACGGCTGGGGCTCCGACGGCGGAGACGGCGGGGACGGGGGCGGCGGCGATGGAGGCGGAGGGGACAGCGGGGGCGGAGACGGCGGGGACTAGGGGCGGGGGCGGCCAGCTACCCACCGGTTCACCCACACGGCCCAAGCAGAAACGAAACCTCGCTACCCGTACGGCCCCGTCGGCGTCCAGGACGCGCGGCGGAAGGGTAGGCAGCGACAGGGCGGCCGGTCAGCTGCCCGGACAGTCGTAGAGGCACCAGGAGGCAGTACCGTGTCCGACTCACCGCAACACCGCATCTTCGCCATGCTGGATGTGGACGGCGACGGCGTGATCACCCGCGCGGAATACCTCGCGCGGGTCGACCGGGTGGCAGCCGCGATGGGCCGCGACGCCCACCACCCTGTCGTCACCGAATCCCGGACGGCACATGAGGCGGTCTTCGAGGACATGGACTCCGATCACGACGGACGCGTCACCTTCGAGGAATACCGCACATGGGTCGGGCACGAGACCTTCGAACGCTCCTGTCGGCGCGCTCTGGGCTCGCTGTTCGACATCGCCGACATCGACGCCGATGGGCGTCTGGACCGTGCCGAATTCACCCGCCTGCGTAAAGCGGCGGGCAACGCCGAAACCGACGTCGACGCGGCATTCGACGCACTGGATGAGGACCGGGACGGCCTCATCGACCGCGCCGCCTACCTGACGGGCATCCGCGATTTCGTCACCACGGGCAGCTCCCCCATGGCAGCGGCCTACGGCGCGCCGGTGCTGGGGACCCTTTCCTGACCCGCTCTCTCCCCTGACGGGCAGGCGCCCGCGCATGGCGCGTGCCAGGCAGCCGCCTTCAGCAACCATGGACCGTCTGCGGGCCACCGGCCGACGACAGCGCTGACCTTCCCGGCTGTCGCCGGCCGGACATCCCCTCACACCGGCACGACCACCGCTGCGCGCAGAATCAACGAGGACTGCGCCGAGGGTCAATGACGTCGACGGGCGCGGAAACGCAGACTTCTCACAGGGGCAAGTGCAGCCACGGACACCGTCACGGCCACGGCCCCGTCCCGTTTCACGACCGACCGAGGAGCAAAGATGCGCAGACGAGGTCTCATACTCACGGCACTGGCCGCGCTGAGCCTCACGGCAGGCTCCATGGCAGCGGCCTCCCCGGCGAGCGCGGACAGTTGCGTCGACGGGTGGTTCTGCCTCTACTACAACTCGGGCGGAGGCGGCGCCTTCGTCAGGATCGGCGGGAACATCCCCAACCTGTCGAACACCGTGTTCAACGCCTGCGGTACGAACTGCAACGGCATCGGGCAGAGCGTCTGGAACAACGCGGGATCGGCGCGCAACACGAACGACTTCTACGCCGCCACGGTGTTCTACAGGTTCGAGTACAAGGGACCCAGCGACTTCATTCCCACCAACTTCCTCAGCAGTCTGCCGAACACGAAGAACGAAGACGCGTCAGTGCTGTTCGGGCCGTGACCACTCGAACCGTGACCATGGCGTGTGCTGTCGCCGTGTGTGTGACGGTCGGCGGCGCCGTGGGATACGTGGCGACTGCCGACGGTTCGCAGGCAGCCGGAAGCAAACGGCCGGCGGAACTGCCCGTCCAGGCGTATCTGCTCAGCTACCAGCAGCGTGACGACGTGAACAGGGCGTACGAGCGACTGGTGGAACGCTGTATGCGCGAACGAGGTGCGCCGGTGAGTCCGCTGCCGCACGTACGGCCGCCCCTGAAGAACTTCCTGGAGCGGCGCTACGGCCTGACGGACCTGGAACAGGCCTCGCAGTACGGCTACGGGCTCCCTCCGTCCAGAAACACCGCGCCACCCGCCGCGCCGAAGCTGACGACGGCACAGCGCCGGATCTACGACGGGGCGTCCAGTGGGGGGCAGCCTCCAGCAGGCTGTGCGGGCTGGGCCGTACGGCAACTCGGCGACGTCTCCCGGGCGCGCGAGACGCCGATCGCCATGGAATTGCAGCGCAGGACGTGGGACGCGTCGGCCAAGGACCCACGTGTCGTCGCGGCGGTGGCCAGGTGGTCGTCGTGCATGAGTGCGCACGGCTACCACTTCTCCTCCCCCGTGGACACGCCCGCCAAGGCGCTGCCCAACGCGTCGGCGGAGCGGGCACAGGCCGTCGCGGAGGTACGGTGCAACCGGTCTTCCGGGGTGGTCCGCGAGTGGTTCGCGGTCGAGGCGGCCTACCAGGAAACGGCGATCGAACACGAGAGAAGTCGCCTCAGCGCCGAACGGTCCGCCGCGTCCAGGGTCGTTGACCGGGCGCGAGCGATGCTGAGGGAATGACGAGTCAGGGGGTTTGACGAGGGCAGCCAGATCGGCCATCCCGCGCTGGCTGCCCGCCCCAGCGGGTCGGAAATCACCATCGTGTCCACTGGGCGAGACCCTCCTCCTCAAGCCCGTGCCCGTTGCGCACCGGCCCCCGCCTCGGCGTCGCGGCTGCGGATCGTCGCGGCTGCACGGTGCAGTTCGTCGAGCACCGTCCGTACGGCTCGTCGCGCGGAGCGTTCGGGGCGGTGGAGCACGTCGATGTGGCGTCGGGTGTGCACACCGCTGAGTGGTCGGAAAACCAGTGCGGGGTGCGGGCGCGTGGTCCAGCGTGGCATCAGGGCCAGACCGCCTCCGGCGGCTACGACTTCGGCGACGACGGTGAACTCGTTGATGCGATGGACGATGTCGAGCCGCCGGTTCGCGGCGGTCGCGATGGCGTCGATGGTCGCCATCAGCGGAAAGCCGTCGTGAACGGTGATCCACGGTTGGTCGGCGACATCGCGCGGGGTGAGGCGTCGTTTGGCGGCGAGGGGGTGGTCGGCCGGCAGGGCGACGTCGAGCGGCTCGCGCAGCAACGTACTGGCGGTGACCGTGGCGGGCCAGGGCGGCGCCTGGTCGAGGCGGTGGGCGAGTACGAGATCGTAGTGGCGGGTCAGCCGCGGGAAGTGGTCCTGCGCGACGTCCTCGTCGGCGAGGAAAAGCGCCGGGCGTCCAGAGCCGGTCCGGCCGTGCAGCAGCAGGGGGAAGAACGCGGAGGCCGCACTGTGGAAAGCCGCCACCGACACCCCCGCGTCCGGCTGGTCGATGAACTCCTCGATGGTGTGCCGGGCCCGGGCCAGCGCGGTCTCCACCTCGATGGCCGCGCCGGCCAGGGCGTTCCCGGCATCGGTGAGCACCAGCCGCCGCCCCTCGCGCTCGGTGAGGGGGACGGGGATCGAGCGTTGCAGCAGTCGTAGCTGCTGGGAGACCGCCGAGGGAGTCATCAACAGCGCCTCGGCGGTCGCGGTGACGCTTCCCAGCTCGCCGAGCTCCCGCAAGATCTGCAACTGTCGTTCGTTCACCGTCACAGTGTAGGGATCCTTCAAGATCTCTTAAGAAGTACGCCCTTGGCTTCACGGTGGAAGCAATGCAGCGTAGGGGGGTGTTCCACACCCGCCGCACTGACGCAGTGCTTCTGCTTGTCGCCATCGTCTGGGGCTCCAGCTATCTGGCCGCGAAGACGGCCACCTATGCCCTGCCCGTCCTGGTGGTGCTGTTCGCCCGGTATGCCCTGTCCGGGTTCGCCTGCCTCGTCCTCGTCGCCGTCCGGCAGGAGCGGCGCTACACGCGCGACGAAGTGCGTGTCGGGTCCTTCCTGGGGGTCACCCAGGCGGCTGTCCTCGTTTTGGAGACGTACGGGGTCGCGCACACCAGCGCGGCCAATGCCGGCCTGATCATCAGCCTCACCATCGTGCTCACGCCACTGATGGACCGCACGGCCGGCAACGGCCCACTGCCCCCGCGCTTCTTCGCCGCCACCGGTGTGTGCCTGCTGGCCGTCACCCTCCTCATGTCCGGGAGTGGCTTTCACTCGCTCCGCATCGGCGACCTGCTGATGCTCGCCGCCGCGGTGGTGCGCGCCGGGCACGTCGCACTCGTGGGACACCTGACGAAGGGGCGCGCCGTCCGGCCCCTGCAACTGACGGCCGTCCAGACGGTTCTCGGTTCGGTGCTGCTGGCTGTGCCGGCCTCCAGCGGACTGCCGAGGCTGACGCAGGTCGATGCTGCGGTCTGGGGCCGGCTTGCCTATCTGGCCCTGTTCTGCAGCGTGTTCGCCTTCCTCGCCCAGACCTGGGCGGTACAGAACAGCTCCGCGAGCCGGGCCAGTCTGCTCCTGGGCACCGAACCCGTCTGGGCCGTCGCGGTCGGCATCGGCCTCGGAGGCGAGAAGTTCACCGCTCTCGCCGGTCTCGGGGCGGCGCTCATGGTCACCGGAACGTACTGGGGCCAGAGCATCGAACGCACTCACCGCACCACTCAACAGGAGGAGTCACCATGTCGGACAGCGGCACCTACCAGCGTCTGATCGACCTGCTCGACAGCACGGCGACCGTGTACAAAATCATTGAGCATGAACCGGAAGGCACGACCGAAACGGTCAGCGCGCTGCGCGGACACCCGGTGTCGGAGGCAGCGAAATGCCTGATCCTCATCGTCAAGATCGACCGGCGGGTCACCCGTTACGTGCTCGCGGTCGTCCCAGGTGACCGGCGCGTCGACCTCAACGCCGTCCGCACGCTGTTCGCGGCCCGTTACGTCGGTTTCTGTGACGCGGCCACGGCGGAGCGACTGGCCCATGCCGTCCCCGGCACCGTCCTGCCCTTCAGCTTCGACCCGGAACTCGAACTCATCGCGGACCCCGGTGTCACCGCCCTGCCCCGCCTCCACTTCAACGCCGCTCGCCTCGACCGCTCGCTGGTCATCTCCGGCGAGGATTACGCCCGGGTCGCCCAGCCACGTATCGAACGCATCGCGGGTCCCGCACCGGAGTGACGCGTTCATGGCGCACGGCGGCGCGGGACGCACCAGCCGCGGCCCCCTCCGGACCGCCCGTCCTCAACCCACCTTCCTCAACCCGCCTCTCAGGCCGCCGGAAGATGATGTTGCTGTCGCGGCGGTGCCCCCGTCGCGTAGCCTCACTCGGTGTGAGAGGGATACGAGCGGAGTGGGACCGTCTGCGGCACAGGCGGACCAAGGGACAACTGGCGCCGGCCCAGAGCGCGGTGCTGGAGCGGGGCCACAAACTGTTCGCGGCGGGGGAGTTCGAGCAGGCCGAGGAGGGCGGACGGTTCCTCGCGGCGATGCCACCCGTCCGGGGCGCGGATTCCGAGCTTTCGACATGGTTGGCCAAGGCGTTGGCGGTGACCGCCGCCGTCGCTCATGGGCGCGGCCAGGAAGTGCTGCCCGAGTTGGAAGCCCTGATCGCCGAGATGACGCGGTCGTCGTACGCCGGCCCGACTCTGCGGACGCTCCTGCTGGCCGTCCGGGCGCACTACGTGGAGATCCTTCTCCAGCAGGAGCGGTACGAGGAAGCCGAGTCCGAGGCGCGGGACATCCTTCGCGCCGCGGCCCGCCTCGCACACCTCACGCAGGTGTGGGAGACCGAACTCTTCGCGCTGACCAAGCTGGCCGCGGCGTTGAACGGTCAGGGCCGCCACGAGGAGGCGGAGGCCATCGCACGCGGGAATCTGCCGCGCGCGGACGGCCTCGCAGCAGCCGCGCTCGGTCGCGTTCTGGTGTGCAGCCTCAACGGTCGGGGCCGCTACGAGGAAGCCCTGACCGAGGCACACCAGTGGCCTGTGGCCGGAACCCGGGCCTCCACCGGCGCCCTGGACATCCTCATAGCCACCTCCCTGCACCATCTCGGCCGCGACCAGGAGGCGGAAGAGGCCGCTCGCCGGGCCGTACTCGCCTGTGAAGAGGCTCTGCACCCGGCCCACCCTCGCATCCGAGAGGCCCGTACGCTGCTGGCCCGCCTCACGGACGGGGAGGAACCGACTCCCGGAGGGGATGCGGGAGCCTGACCCGCCCCGGGGGTGAGAGTCGCCCAGGGCTATCCGGCCGTGGGATTCCGCGTCTACCGGAGGCGGAAGCCGAGGTGCGGATCGATGTCGGTCAGCTCGCAGCTGGCGTCCCACAGGCGGGCCGCGACGGTCCGGTCGGCCATGTGAGAGGGGACGGGCTCGCGCCGTGGTGAGCCACGCAGGCCGAAGACCCTCGGTCCCCACAACTGTCCCCCCACCACCTCCGAGTCGAGGACGGCACGGACGACGGGCCATGCTCCGGCGTCCTTGCCCTGCACCACCAGCCCCGCAGGCACGGCCCGCAGACGCCTGGCGCGGGTGATCACGTGTACCGGCGGGCGCGATGGTGTGAGGGCGTCCAGCGCACCGCCGGGGTGGGCCACCACACTGAGTACCGTGCTGCCGGCGGCGCGCAGGCGGCGGTCCAGCTCGAAACCGAAGCTCATCTGCGCCAGCTTCGACCGGCCGTAGGTGCGCTTGGGCCGGTAGTCCTGACTCGACTGCAGATCGCCCAAGTCCAGTCGCTCGGAGCGAGCGGCAAAGCTTCCCACCGTCACGATGCGGCCTTCCGGCGCCGCGGACAGCAGGGGGGCCAGCCACCGGGTGAGCGCGAAGTGGCCGAGGTGGTTGGTGCCGAACATCAACTCGTGGCCGTCGCCGGTCTCTCGTCGCGGCGGATCGTCGAGCGCGACCCCGGCGTTGTGCACCACCGCGTCGAGCTGGTCGAGGTCCAGCGCGTCCACGGCGGTCGTCAGGGATGACAGGTCGGCGAGGTCCAGTTGAAGATGCCGCACGCGAGCACCTTGGACGCGCGCGTGGATGGAGGCCATGGCGGCATCGGCCCTCGCGGCGTCCCGGCTGCCGAGGACGACGACGGCTCCGGTGGCGGCGAGCTGCTCCGCGACGAAATAGCCGATCCCGGCATTGCCTCCGGTCACCAGGACAGTCCTGCCCTCGGCGGACGGCAGCCGGTGAACGTCCCACGGTCGGCGCGGGGATGTGGGATGCATGAGGACGGGCTCCTTGCTCTCGGGGAAACGTGTGCTCGTGAGGAGCACCGTCCCGACCACGGTCGCAAGCTCCACCGACACACCGCCTACAGAGCACGTCCGACGCCGACAGACGTCCGACACGCCTGCGAACGGACGGCTCGCATGGGCCGGCCACCCGTGCCCGCGGGTGTCGGACCGCGGAACCGATGACGAGTGGGTCGCACGCGCGCCGATTGTCTGGTGCAATCGAGACAACGGCAGGCCGTGCGCTGGACGGCACCGGGGAACGGGTGTTCCCTGGTGGCGTTCCGCGGCCCGACACTGCCGGGGAGTGGAGTTGGCCGCGTGGCCCCGATGCGATCCGCGCAGGTCAGCCCGCGTCAAGGGCCGGACAACGGGGGATTGTCCGCGGACAAATGGGGGAACGACCATGCCTAGAAAAGGACGACCACAAGGGGCGCTGAAGGGCGCGACGCGAGCGGCCGATGCTTTGGCCGGATTTCTGGGGGAACTGACGGCTGAGCTGACGGTCCGTGAGCTCGCGGAGCGGTACGGCGGCAGCAAGACGACGTGGAGCGACTACCGCAGCGGCGCCCGGGTCATACCTCTTGGCCGGCTGAACTCCGTCGTGCGAGACCGTGTACGCGACCCCCGCGGACGCCAGACGCTGCTCCAGCGGGCGCACCGGCTGCACGAGGCGGCTCTCGTCGCGGAGGCCGAAGCGGGTCCGGAGCTGAAACTCGACGAGGCGTTGCGGCGCGCCGAGGCCGACCTCGCGGAGGCCGAAGGGCTCGTACGGAGCCTCCTCGCCCTCCTGAGCGCACTGCTGGGGAACAACGAGGTCTTCCGGGCCGCCGTACCGGATCCGGAGCAACGGCCCCACGAACGCGAGACGACCGACGGGTCGGCACCGATGACACCGTCACCGTCCGCCGCGCCGGAGGCGGACGCTCACTCCGACCCGGCGGCGGACGGTCTGGTGGACCGGGCGCTGCGGCAGTTGGAAATCGTGCGGTTCCTGCATGACGGTGCCCGGCAGATCCTCGGGCGGGCGCGGGCGGAGAGCCGCGCCGCCCTGCCGACCGGGTCCACGACGTCGCCGTCGGCGGGCACCGACCTGGTGCTGGCGCTGGCGCGCACGGCCGACGCACTGGCTCACACCGGGCATGAGGTCGAGTGCCTGTGGCAGGAGCACCGGACCGCAACGAGCGAGCCACTGAAGGGCGTTGTCCTGGAGCGGACCGACCGCCCATCTGTGGCGCAAGTGATCGCCCACACGGCCTTGCCGCCTCTGCCGTACGGCATCTTCCCGCCGACCCCGGCGGTGACGGGTGCGACGACGGGGCACATCGCGGTCGCCGAGCCGCACCGCGGCCCGGTCCGCTCCTCCCTCGGGGTGGCCGCCGTCCTCGCCGTGTTCACCGTCCTGGCCGTCGCGGTGTCGGCGGCGACGGCCGTGGTCGTCGTGGGCCGGGAGCGGCCCGCCGCGCCCGCGCCGGTCTCCCGGGACGTCCAGCCGTACCGGGTGCAGTACCTGCCGTCCCCGGGCGACACGGCACGCTCTGCGCCTCCCGTCACCCCGCCGGCGAGCCCCTCCCCGGTGAGCCCGTCCTCCGTGAGCCAGAGCCCACCGAAGGCGTCACCTCCGGGGGCCCCGGCAGTGCCGGCGCGGGGAGGCGGGTTCCTGGCGCCGCCCTCCCCCGCGGTCCCGGTCGCGCCTGCTCCCAGCAACTCGACGTCGCCGCCCGCGCAGACGCCGGAGGTTCCCGACGCCCCGAACGGCCTGTTCCGGCTCGCGAACGCGGGCAGCCATCTGTGCCTGTCCGTCTCGCCCCAAAGCCAGGGGCCGGCGGCAGGTATGGTCCAGACCGGCTGCGGTGAGAATTCCGAACAGCAGTGGCATCTCACCCGGGAGTCGGCCGGGCCGCCCGCCGTCTACTCCATACGCAACCGGTCCAGCGGCCTGTGTCTGTCCGTCGAGGGCGCCAGGGTCGACAATGACGTCCCCGTGACCCACTATCTGTGCGGCGACCGGCAGGGCCTGTTCCCCGACCAGTTCTGGACGCTGCGCTACCGCAGTGCGTTCCGGGCCTGGCAGTTGGTCAACGTCAACAGCGGCAAGTGTGCCGGCTCCCGTGCGGGTTCGCGCGACAACGAGCCGGTACTGCAACAGGACTGCCGTGACGACCCCTGGCTCATGTGGCAGTCCTGAGCTGACCGGGCGAGGGGTGGGGGCTCTTTGAAGGGGTGCGGGCTTTGATGGGAGTGCGGGCTCTTTGAAGGGGTGCGGCCTCAACTGCCGCACCCCGCCCAACAGCACCGCACCTACGTCTCGTTGAGCGCCGTGGCAGCCGCGTCCACGACCGGCCTGATCAGGCGTATATACGCGCGCAGGGCATCCTGGAACTCGCGCCGGTTGTCCCGGCTGACGTTCTCGGCCGCGGCGGCCAGTGCGGTACCGAGCATGCCCGACATGATCAACAGGTGTGATGCCGCGACGTCGACGCTGGACGGACCTTCCAGGCCGATCAGCGTGACCGCACGCCGTAAGTGCTGATGCCGTTCGCGGTGAGCGGCCAGGGCGGCTTGGTACTCGGCGGCGGAGAGACCGTCGACTCCCCGCAGCCCGTCGGCAACGGCGTGCGCCCAGTCGATGAGTTCCAGATAGGCGGCCCGTCGGGTCTGGCGCAGACTTTCCCGACGTTGCGCTTCAGTGGTGGCACTGACCTGGACCCGGGCGGCGTGGGCATTGCCCCTGCTGGTCAGCCAGCTTGCCAGTGAGCTGGCCGCGATCGCCGTGATACCCGTGAGGCCCGCGACGAGCAGTGCGTTGTCAGACACGCCATGAGTCTCTCCGACAACACACCACGACGGCCATCGCTTCCCGCATTCGGCACCGAAGAGGGACGGGCGTCTGTTCCGGCGGGGTGAGAACAGACGCCCATTGACGCCGAATCAGGTCACTTGCAGTACGGCACCGGGGCGAGGTTCTTCACGTAGCGAGCGGTGACCCAGCCGGGCTTGCCCGCGCCGAGCTTGTACCAGAGCCGGTTGCCGTCCACGTTCTGGCTGTTCTTCTTGCACTGCAGGGCGGTCACCGTGCCTTCGGGCAGCAGGTTGAGCCGCTTGGACGCGGTGGTCGCATCCTGGTGGACCCACAGACCGCCGTTGGCGATGACCCGGCCCGTGGGCCCGGTCGCCGGGGCAGGGGCGGGTGCGGGTGCGGGAGTGGGGGTCTGCGGAGCGGCGGTAACGGTCGCCGTCGCGGGCGCCGCCGAAGCCGCGCCGGCGCCGAGCAGGATCCCCGTTCCGGCAAGTGCCGCGACCGCTCCGGCGGCGACCGCCTTGCGCATGGCAGATACGTACATGTCTTCCCCTTTCGTTACCTTTAGGGTGTACGCCCTGTAAGAGGGCGGATCGCGCTGATGCGTTCCCTGGGGAACGGGGAACTTTGTTGGCGGGGTGGGCAGTTGGGGCGCTCGGCACTCGCTTTCGGCCGTCCGCGTAATGGACGGACAATATGCGGCGACCGCGATGGTCGGACCAGATGGGCGGCGTCGCGCGACCGCTTTTGATCTTCGGCATGTCCATGCCCTAAGGTCGCGTGCTCCAAGAGCAATCCGACGGGGTGTAGTGATGCGTGCGGTACGGATGTCGGCGGTCGTGGCAACCATCAGTGTGCTGGGCATGGCGTTGAGCGGGTGCGAGCCGAAGGAGAAGCGCGAGGGGGCGGCCCCCGGTGACGCCTCCGCCTCCGCCGCTTCGACCGGCGGTTCGCGCGGCACCGGCGGACTGGCCAAGCCCCCGGGCTCCGCCGAGGCGGACACCGCCCCGCCCGCGGCCCCACCGGCCGACGAGGCCGGCGCCGGCCGGAACGGCGGCACCGGGGGCGCGGTCGGAGCCGACGGGCTGACCACGCGTCAGCGGTTCATGCTGGACAACCTGCCCGAGGCGGGTGCGGTCATGGCCGCCGGCGAGTACGTCCAGCGCTTCACCACCTGCAAGCGCTACAGCATCGACCCCTCCGACGACCGCTACTACCCGATGGACGAGGAGTTCGACGAGAAGAAGTGGGGCGTCCGGTTCCGTGGGACGTGCGACGACGGCCACGGCGGCTGGATCCGCGTGTTCTGGACCGGTCCCGGGGCCGGTATGAAGAAGTTCCAGGCCGCCTACCGCGCCGACATCGCCGAGCGTATGAAGTCCGCGCCGAGCGCCGGAGACAAAGGCGGTTTCGCGGTCGGCAAGGACTTCGCCGTGGTCGCCCCGAACCCCAGGACGGTACGCCAGCTCGGTGGCTCGCTGCTCCTGGTCCTCAACTGCAATCCCCACCACCGGGCCACCGGTGACACCGCCACGGCTCCCGCCCTGGTCGCGGGCTGCAAGCTGTCCGACGAATTCGTCTCCTGAGCGCGGGTTTCGCCGGGGCGCGTCCTCGCCCATCGTTCACGCAGCCGCGTCGGGCAGATCTCAGCGGGCAGCCGCCCGCTCGGGGATGGTCGGAAGAACCTTCTGCGCGATACCGACGAGAACACTGTCGTCCGGGAGGGCGCCGGACGTACTCCACACGGTCACCTCGTAGTAGCCGCCCCGGTCCGCCCGGTCGAGGGCCACGAGCAGCGTCCTGGCCAGGGGCCCTTCACCGACCTGGCCACCGGAGCCGCCCCCGAGATTGACCTTGATCGCCATGGTGTGATCCGAGGACAGGACCGCTGGCCGGCCGAGAACCGTCAGTGTCTTGATGTCCCTCTCATTGCCGAACTTCATGAACTTCCTGTACTGCGCCAACGACAGCTCGTTGTACGTGGCCGAAAGATGCACGGTGTACGTGGCGAACCTGACCTCCGCCTCCGGCAGGGCGATCCTCTCGCCCGTCAGGGGAGCGGTGTTGTTGGTACCGGAGACCGTGGTCGCGATCTCTCCGGACTTGCCGAGCATCTGGGCCAGGTCAGGCCGGTTGAGCGCCTTGCACAGCTCGCCGCCGGTCGCGGCCCGGGGCGTCGCCTTGTAGGCCTTCGGCAGCTCCTGGTGTTCCCCGCCCGGGCACGGGGCGGGCTGCGTCCTGCTGTCGTCGGAGGACGGCAGGACGTGGGGAACGACCCATACCGCCGCCACGAGCGCCCCGACGACGGCCACCGCGGCAACAGCCTGGCCCCATACGTGGGGTTCCTTCTCCTTCTCGGGAGTGCCGGGGTCGGGACGCGGCCCGGAGTCGGCCTGGACTTGGGCGGCAACAACCGCCGGCTTCTCCTCCGCTGCGGCAACCCACACTTCCAGGACCGGTTGGCCGGGTGGCCGGGTGCCGGTATGACCACTTCCCCCGTGAGGGTGATCTCCCGGTCACCCCATCCCGCTCATGATCCGTGCTCGCTATAGATGGGCCTTGTCATATTGAGCAACCGATGGGTCCTCACCATGCTCAAGGCCGCTCTGCGCGTCCTCGCCTCCGCATCCCTCGCGGTCGCCTCGCTGACCGTCGCCGCCCCTGCCGACGCGACAGTACATCGCCCCACCACGCTGAAGCCCCAAGCGCCCGACACAGGGCCCTGCGGACCGGTCGGCCACTTCCACGCGTCGGACTGGTGGCACACCACCACCTCCCCGTCCATCGCCCCGGCCATCCGGCATGCCGCGGAAGACGAGAACTGGCAGTGGCGCCGCGACGCCAACACACTGTGGCGGGGCGACACCCGGGACAACGTGCAGCAGCTCTTCGACGACGGCTTCACCCCGCGCGGCGAGACGGTCACCCCGCTCGCCGAGTACATCGTCAAGGGCGGAGGCCAGAACACCGCGCACCTCAGCACCAGTTGCGAGAAGTGGGTGGCCCAGAAGTTCGCCACGTACGGCGGGGGAAAGACCGGGTGGGTCTACGAGATCGCGGCCCCCGGCGGAATCGACGTCAACGCCACCGCCCAGCTCAACGGCTACGAGTCCCCATACCTCTGGAACAAGGAGATCGACTTCCCCGGTGGAATCCAGGGAAATTACATCAAGAGCGCCTGCAAGTACCGGCTGTTGAGGACCGACCCGCAAACCAAGGTCAACACCTACAAGAACCTCGGCTGCAAGACCAACCATCACTTCGAGCCCGTTCTGGTGGCGATGCACTGATACGGACGCGGAGAGCACCGGGTGGCGTAGCGCGCCACCCGGCGTGGCCGCCCGTCGACGCTCTGCTTTGATGCCGACCAGTACGACGGGGAAGTGACCCGGGCAGTGGCGGACCGTTGGTGGCAGGTCCAGGTGTGGCGCGGCGAAGCCGTGGGAGGTCGAAGCCCAGGGTGTGGCCGTCCGGAGCCCGCCCCGATCTTCACGCGCCCTCCCCGCCCCCGGCCCAGCCCGACCGAGTGGCCCTTTCCGCTTCGGTGCATCAATGCGCGTAACCGGGGCACCGGATTCCTCACAGAACACCGGAACCCGGACTCGGACCCCCGAACCCGAACCGGGACCCGAACCGGGGACAGATCAGGAAAGGGAAACTCCTTCATGGACGCGATCGTGCTGCTGCGTGAGGACCACAAGAATGTGGAGAAGCTGTTCAAACAGTTCGAGAAGACCGGCGACGACGACCACGCCGAACGCCGCGAGCTCGCGGACAAGATCATCGAAGAACTCACCACTCACGCGTTCATCGAGGAAGAGATCTTCTATCCCGCCGCCCGCGAATCCGCCCCCGACACCACCGACCACATCCTCGAAAGCGTCGAGGAACACCATGCCGTGGTGTGGATGCTGTCGGAGCTCAAGGACATGGATCCGGCCGATGAGCGCTTCAAGGCCAAGATGACCGTCCTCATCGAAAACGTCCGCCACCACGTCGAAGAGGAAGAGGACGACTGGTTCCCCGAGGTCCGCAAGGCCATGGGGCGCAACCGTCTCACCGAGCTCGGCGAGCAGATGCAGACCGCCAAGACGAAGGCCCCCGCCAACCCCCTCGACGTACCCAGCGCCACCCAGTAGCCCCCGGGAACAGTCGGGACCAGTGGTAGCCAATAGGGCGAACGCAGGCATCATCCGAGGCCCCCGGTTTTCCGTATCCGGGGGCCGCCCGGACGTCGGGCCATCCGCCCCCTCACCACCGCCCCTCGCCCCCGCCCCACCGACCGATGTCGCCGGCCGAAGCACAGGGCACCTGACACGCCTTGACACGCCAAGTGGTTAGGCACCATATTACTTGCATGACGAGGGACGAGATCGAGGGCGAGGCGCCCACGCTCGACCAGGCCAGACGGCAGGTGGAGCACTACGGCCTGGAGGTCGATCCACAGGCGGTACTGGTCGCGGTGCGCCTGATCTCGGCGGGGGCGAGGGTCGGGAGGGCGGCGGAGGCGCATTTCGCCAGATTCGGCCTGTCGACCGGACGCTACCGCCTGCTCGCCGACCTTGAGGACCACGGCGGGGAGAAGTCCCCCTCACGCCTCGCGGCCGACCTCGGCGTCTCCAGAGCCACGGTCACCGGCCTGCTGGACGGTCTTGAGCGGGAAGGCCTGATCGCCCGCCGCCCGTCCACGGAGGACGGCCGGGGCACAGTGGCCGTCCTGACCGCCCGCGGGGCGCAGCGCCTGCGCGACATGGCGTCCGACCATTTTCAACGACTGGAGGCGATGGTCGACGGACTCTCCGTCGACGAGCGCGCGGTATTCCTGGACCTCCTGTCCCGCGTCGTACGCGGCAGTGCGGCCCTCGCCGCCGACTGACCCGACTTCCAGCCGATTCGGCCCCGCCTTCGGGCAGGGCCGTTTTCACACCGTAATAGTTAGGCACCTAATCATCCGACGGCATCGGGGCCTCCGCACGGCTCCCCGTCGCTTCACTCATCACCACAGGAAGAGGCCGACGTGCCCGCGACCAAGGACGCGACCCACCGGAACCAGCCACCCTCCCGGCCACCGCGGCGGTTCACGCTGTGGCGCGAGGTCCTGACCGCCTACGCCGCCCCCGCGCTGATGGCCGGCGCCCCCGGAATCGTCACCGGACGGCGGGACCTCGTCGTGGCCGCCTGTACGTCCATCGCCGGCACCTCCGCCGTGGTGGCGCTGCTGGTCGGCCTCTGGCTGGCGCACGGCGGGCAGCCCCGGCCCTGGACCACCACCGCTCCCCGCACCGCCCTCACCACCGCGCTCGTCATCACCACCGCCGGCGCGGCGGCCCTGCTGGGGTGGTTCACCGCCCAGTGGATCCCCGCCCACACCCCCGTCCCCAGCGCCCCATGGCTGGAACGTCTGCGCATCGACCTGCCACTTTCCACGGCGCTCGCCACCACGATCGTCACCCTGCGCTGGCGCGGCTCCATCACACCGTCCCCGGCGTAGCCGACCCGGCCCCACGACCACCGGTTCCACGCAGCCAGACCCCACCCGCGCCCGGCGGTATGCCCTGCCGGACAGTCACGACAGGAAATGAGCACACGATGATCGTCGTCATGGGAGCAACCGGAGCGACCGGAAACGCCTTGCTCCACAGCCTCCTCCCCCTCGGCACGCCCGTCCGCGCCCTGACCCGCACCCCCGACAGGTTGATCCCTGGCACAACCGGCGCACGACCGCCCTTCCAGGTGCGGTACGCCGACGCCACCGACCCGCACTCCCTGCACACCGCGTTCCAGGGCGCGCGACAGCTCTTCCTCGCCATGGCCAACAGCCCCGCTCAGGTGGCGCTCGAAACCCGGGTCATCGATGTCGCCACCCGCACCGGCATCGAGCACATAGTCAAGATCTCGGCGCCCGCCGCCGAACCCGACTCCCCGGTGGCCATTTCGCGAGGACACCACGCCGTCGAGGAACATCTGCGCGCGAGCGGCCTCAGCCACACCGTCCTGCGCCCCTACGCCTTCATGCAGAACCTCCTGCGCCTGGCGCCCACCGCCGCTCAGGGCACCATCTTCGGCACGACGGGCGACGCACCCTGCAACCACATCGACTGCCGCGACATCGGCGACATCGCCGCTGCCGCTCTCACCAGGCCCGACATCGCCGGCGGCACCTACACCCTGACCGGACCGGAAGCCGTCTCCTACGCCGAACTCGCCGACCGGCTGTCCGCCCTGACCGGCCGACAGATCCGCTACGTCAACCTCACTCCGGACCGGCTCCGTGACGATCTCGTCCGCAACGCCCACATGCCCACGTGGCTCGCCGACCATGTGGTGGAAATCCAGCAGCTCGCCGTCGCCAGGCCCGAAACCCCGACCACCACGGTCGCCGACCTCCTCGGCCGGCCGCCCCGTACCCTCGACGCGTTCCTCCGCGAACACCACGGGCAGTTCTGCCAATAGCCGGTCGCTTCGGGCCGGTGGCCCCTGTCCCACTCGGCGTTCCCCACGCCGTTCCGGCACAGCGGACCCGAGCGTACGCACGCCACGCTCGGGCATCTGCCGGTTCCGGCGTCAGCGGGGCGGGGTGACCAGTCCCATCTCGTAGGCGCTGATGACCAGTTGGACCCGGTCCCGGGCGCCCAGTTTGCTGAGCAGCCGCGACACATGCGACTTGGCGGTGGCCACCGTGATGAAGAGGTCCTCGGCGATCTCCGTGTTCGACCGGCCGCGCCCGACCAGGGTCAGCACTTCCCGTTCCCGCTCGGTGATGCCCTCGACCGGCGGGGCGGGGCGCTCCGGAAGGGCCGGTGGGCGCTCGATGAAGTCCGCGATCAGGCGGCGCGTCACCGCTGGGGCGATCAGTGCGTCACCGGCTGCGACCACACGGACCGCCGCGAGGATGTCGTCCAAGGCCATGTCCTTGACCACGAAGCCACTTGCTCCGGCCCGGAGGGCGCCGTATACGTAGTCGTCCTCGTCGAACGTGGTCAGGACCAGGACGCGTGTGGTTGCCGCACTCGCCGTGATCAGGCGCGTGGCCTCGATCCCGTCCATGCCGGGCATACGGATGTCCATGACCACCACATCAGGGCACATGTCCCTGACCAGCTGGACGGCCTCGGCGCCGTTGGCGGCTTCACCGACGACTTCCAGGTCCGGGTGATCGGCCATGAGCACCCGGAGGCCGGACCGCACCAGCGGCTGGTCGTCGGCGAGCACCACCCGTACGGTCATCGGGTGTCCACCAGGCTGCCGACGGGTGCCGGCAGCGGCAGCCCGGCCGCGACCCGGAAGCCGCCCTCGGGGCGCGGTCCGGTGCTGAGGTGGCCGCCCAGGAGGCCGACCCGCTCCCGCATGCCGATGATGCCGAAGCCGTGGGGTGAGCCGTTCGCGGTACCGCCGCGTCCGTCGTCGAGAACTTCCACGGACAGTTCCTCGTCTCCGTAGTCGATGATCACCCGGCAGTGCCCGGTGCCCGCGTGGCGGACCACGTTGGTCAGCGCCTCCTGCACGATCCGGTAGGCGGACAGGTCGATGTCGGCCGGTACCGCGCGCTGCTCCCCGCTACGGCGGACGTCAACGCGTACTCCCGCGTCCGCGGTCGACGCCGCGAGCCGTTCGACGTCCGCCAGGCCGGGCGCCGGTTCAAGGGGTGAGCGCTGCGAGGCGGTCCCGGCCCGGTCTGCCTGGCGGAGCGACACCAGGGTGCGCCGAAGGCCCGAAAGCGTCTCTCTGCTGGTGGCCTCGATGGCGCGCAGGGCCTCCCGCGCCTCGGTGGGCTGGGTCTGGATGACCCGGCCGGCCACACCGGCCTGGATGGCGATGATGCCGATGCTGTGCGCGACCATGTCGTGCAGTTCCCGGGCGATGCGCAGCCGTTCGGCGGTCACGGCCTCGGCCACCTCCTGGGCCCGCAGCGCCACCGCGTGCTCGCGGCGCTCACGGCTGAGCAGACCGGCCATGCACGACGCGGTCAGCGCCAGAAGGCCGATCACCACGTTGACGGTCACACCGTCTCCGTGCGCGAAGCCCCCGATCACCAGGACCTGCACGGCGGCCGACACCGCCACGGCGACCATCGAAGCACGCCGTGCGCACGTGGCGACGATGAAGCCCAGCACGAGGTCCACCGCCAGGAACGCCAGGAACTGGCCCTGGTACGAAGCGTCCAACCCCTCCCCCGCCGCACTCGGCCGGCCCGCCACCACCGCCGTGGATCCGAAAAGCACCACGGTCAGTGCCGTCAGCGGCGCCCATCGCAGCAGCCCGGCGAGCAGGCTCACGGCCAGCAGCGCCCCGACACCGTGGACCGTGCCCGAAGCCCGCGGCGCGCCTCCCACCAGCAGACCCACCACCAGGAGGTAAACGGCGGCCCCCGCGCAGGCCAGGGCCCTGGCTCTCGTCATCGGCGACGTTCCGTCCCGTGCACCGCACCGGGGTGCGCGACGCGCACGGGCAGCCAAATGATCATCAAGGGGTTCACGCCGTGAGACTAACCGGCCACCTCCACCCTCGCATCAGCCCGGGGACGTACGCCCCCGGGCTGACAGCGCCGCGCGACTGCCGCCCACGGCCCCATGACCGCACGCGGGTTCCCCGGGCAGTGTGAGTGCCGTGATCGAAGTCAGCGAACTCACCAAGTGCTACGGCGGCAACACCGCCGTCGACCATCTGTCCTTCACCGTGCGGCCCGGCCAGGTCACCGGATTCCTCGGGCCCAACGGCGCCGGCAAGTCCACCACCCTGCGCATGATCCTCGGCCTGGACGCACCCACCACCGGGACCGCCACCGTCAACGGCGTCCCCTTCCACCGCCACGCCCGCGGCCTGCGTCACGTCGGCGCCCTCCTCGACGCCGCGCAGATCCACGGCGGGCGCAGCGCCGCGGCCCACCTCGCCGCTCTGGCCCGCGGCAACGGCATCCCGCGGCGCCGGGTCGACGAGGTGCTCGGGGAAGTGGGTCTCGCCGAGGTGGCGAGCCGTCGCATCGGCGGATTCTCCCTCGGTATGAAGCAGCGGCTGGGCATCGCCACCGCTCTGCTCGGCGACCCGCCCGTGCTGATGTTCGACGAGCCGGTCAACGGCATGGACCCGGAGGGCGTGCGCTGGGTGCGTACGCTCTTCCGTCGCCTGGCCGCCGAGGGACGTACGGTCTTCCTCTCCAGCCACCTGATGTCGGAGATGGAGAACACCGCCGATCACCTGGTCGTCATCGGCCGGGGCCGCCTCATCGCCGCGGAGCCCCTGCGGGAGTTCGCGGCCCGCGGCAACCGGCGCAGCGTGGTGGTCGCGACGCCGCAGGCCGCCGAGTTCGCGGCCGTGCTGAGCGCGGCCGGTGCCTCGGTCGAGCCGGAGGGCTCGGTGGGTGCCGAGAGGCTCGCCGTGACGGGGCTCCCCGCGGACCGGATCGGAGCGCTCGCCTTCGCGAACGGCATCCGGCTGGATGAACTGACCACTCGTAACGCCTCACTGGAGGCGGCCTTCATGGAACTGACCGCCGACAGCGTCGAATACCAGGCAGGACAAGCACGATGACCGCACGCGCCACCACTCCGGCCGGTTTCCAGGCCGATCCGCCCACGCGCTTCGGCGACCTGATCGCCGCCGAGTGGATCAAGGTGCGGTCCCTGCGGTCCACCCCGTGGACGATCGCCCTCACCCTCCTCTTCGTCCTCGGGTCCGCGGCCGTGGCCACACTCGCGGACAAGGACGCCGCCTCGCATCCGGCCGATTTCCTGCCCTTCGACGCCTATCCGGCGGCCGGTTACTGGACGCTGATGCTCGTCGCCAGCACCATGGGTGCCCTCACCGTGGTGAGCGAGTACAGCAGCGGACTGATCCGCACCACCACCGTGGCCGTCCCCGCCCGAGGTTCGCTCGTGCTGGCAAAGGCGGCCGTCACCGCCGCGCTGTGGACGGCGGTCGGCACGGCGGCGTCCGTCGGTTCCTTCCTCGTCTCCCAGGCCGTACTGGCGCGGCACCAGGCAGATGTGCCGGTCACCCACCCCGGGGTGTTCCGCGCGCTCCTCGCGTCCGCGTCGCTGGCTCCGGTGTGCGCCCTGGTCGGTCTGGGTCTCGGCGTCCTGCTCCGGCACGCGGCCGGAACCGTCATCACCAGCGTCTTCGCCCTGCTGATGCTTCCCACCATGTTCTCGGAGAGCGACCGTTGGTCGGCGGACCTCAAACACACGCTGGTGTCGGCCGCCTGGAACCGTCTGATGCAGACCTGGGAGCCCGACCCCCATTCCCTGGGCTACACCGCCACGGTCGCCGGCTCCTGGATCGTGTACGCCCTCTGGCCGCTGATCACCGTCGCGCTGGCCGTGCTGGTGGTGAGGCGCCGCGATGTGTGACCGTGCCGTACGGGTCCCCGAAGGTACGCAACGGCAGGACGCGCTCGCAGAACGCGAATGGCTCAGGAATACCGGTTGAGATTGGCCCAGTTGTGGGGCACATTGCGCCGTTGGGTTGGAGGCATGACGAAGACCCGCGTCGGCTTCGCCACCAGTGCTGCCCGACCCTTCGTCCGCATCACCGCACAGTGACCGAACAGGAGCCACCCATGGCCGACAGTTGGCAGACCACCCCCGACGCCCGCCCCGGGCAGCCGACCGGCCCGGACCATCCGGATCTTCCCGCGACCCCGGGTGACGCGGCGATACGCCAGGCCCGTAACTCCGCCGCGTTCTGGGCCGCGACCGGAAAGTCCCGTGGTCATGAGGTGATCCAGCGGCGCGGATTCCTCGCCGTGCTCGGCGACAAGCGCGCCGGATCGCGTTTCCTGGTGCAGGAACCCGACCTCGACGTACACGAGCTCGCCGAGTTGACCGAGCTGGCGGGCCGGTCGGCCGGGCCGGTGGATGCGGAGGATCCGTTCAGCTCCACCGACCTCGGTCATCTGGGCATGCGCAACTGGCAGATGCCGATCATGGTGCGCCCGCCCGGCCCGGTCCCGGACCCCGCGATGGAGGTGGTCCGCGTCCAGCGGGCGCGAGAGCTGGAGGCTGCCGAGCAGATCGTGATCGCGGGCTTCGAGCTGGACAGATTCACCCCCTACCGTCCCGGCGAGCTGTTCCCCATGACACTCACCGAACAGCCGGGCGTGGACGTGTTCGTGGCCGTCCTCGACGGTGAGGTGGTCGGAGCCGGTGTGACCGTTGTCCACGACGGGTTCGGCAGCCACTACTGGGTCGGTACGCCCCCGACGCTTCGCTCCCGGGGCGCCGGGCGGGCCGTCATGCTCGGCTCGCTGGCGCCCATGGCGAACCTGCCGGTGACACTCACCGCGTCACGGCTCGGACGCCCGCTGTACGAGTCGCTGGGCTTCACCGCCGTCACCGCGTCGACCTGGTGGTCCTCCCACTGACCACCGCCCTGGCGTGACCGCGCGCCCGCGCCCCGGCCGGGAAAGCGGGCCACCTCGCCGGGGCCGTCGGTGCGCGGGATCACGAGGGTGCGCTCGGCAGCCGTTCACGGGCGCGCGGCCCGCACGGTGAGCGTCGGGTGGAGACGGCGGGTGTGGTCCAGCGGGCGCACCGGTCCGGTGAGACGCAGCGGTACGCGGAAGCGGGCATCGGTACTGGAGGCGGCGATGCGCAGTTCCAGGGCGCCCGGCTCCACGATGCGGTGCCCCTCGCGACCGGTGAAGGAGGCCAGGTCGGCGGGGACCACCAGCTCCACCCGGCATCCCGCGCCCGCGCCCAGTTCGATGCGTCGGTAGCCGATGAGCCGCTGCACGGGCTGCACCACGCACGCCACCGGATCGTGCAGGTAGAGCTGGACGACCTCGCTGCCGGTCCGGTCACCCGTGTTGCGCAGGTCGAAGGCGAGCCGGAACTCCCCGTCCGTG
Source organism: Streptomyces sp. NPDC031670 (assembly GCF_055580545.1). Taxonomy (NCBI): domain Bacteria; kingdom Bacillati; phylum Actinomycetota; class Actinomycetes; order Kitasatosporales; family Streptomycetaceae; genus Streptomyces; species Streptomyces sp. NPDC031670. The sequence goes on from NZ_JBVILC010000008.1 coordinate 217,808, forward strand.
CCGGTCTCCGCCGTCTCGACCGCCAGCCCCGACCAGGTGAACTCGGTATAGCCGAGCCCGTGCCCGAAGCCGTAGGCGGCCGTCGGGTCGGTGCTGGAGACCTCGCTCGCGTGGGCGAGCCGCGCGGCGAGGTAGGTCGACGGCTGGACACAGGGGTGCGCGGGGATGCTGACCGGCAGCCGCCCGGACGGGTTGACCCGCCCGCTGAGCACGCCCGCCACGGCCTGCGTGCCCGCCTCGCCGGGGAAGAAGCACTGCACGATCGCCGCCGCCTCGCTCACCGCACGCCCCAGTGCGTACGGCCGCCCCGCCAGCAGGGTGACCACGACCGGGGTGCCGCGGTCCAGCAGTGCGTCCAGCAACTCGCGCTGCTTTCCGGGCAGTTCCAGGGACGCGGCGTCGCAGCCCTCGCCGCTGGTGCCGCGGCCGAACAGCCCGGCCCGGTCGCCGAGGGCCAGCACCACCACGTCGGCCCGGTCCGCGGCCCGGACGGCCTCCGCGATACCGCTCGCGTCCTCACCGTCGACCTCCACTCCGCGCACCGTCCACAGCTCGCAGCCGGGGAACTCGCTCTGCAACGCCTCGCGCAGGGTGGGCAGTTCGATGCCGAGCGGCACTTCCGGATGCTGGTTCCCCACGTGTACGGGAAAGGCGTAACAGCCCAGTACCGCGGTGGGCTCGTCGGCGTTCGGGCCGATCACCGCGATCCGGGCGGGCCGGCCCAGCGGCAGCACACCATCGTTGTGCAGCAGCACCACGGCCTGCTCGGCCAGTTCGGCGGCGAGCGCGCGGTTGGCGGGCGGGTCGAGGTCGACGAGGCCGCGCAGTGCCTCGGGCTCGCTCGGATCGGCTCCGGCGAGGGCTTCGGGCACGGGGTTCCAGTCCGGGTCCAGCAGCCCGAGCCGGACCTTCTGGACCAGGACCCGGCGCAGCGCGCGATCGATCAGCCGCTCCGGTACGAGCCCGGTGGCGACGGCGTCGAGCAGGGGTTGTCCGAAGGTCTTCACGGTCGGCAGTTCGACGTCGACTCCGCTGGTGAGCGCCAGGGCGGCGGCCTGCGGCCAGTCCTCGGCCACACCGTGCAGCGCCTTGAGGAAGGCGATGCCGAAGTAGTCGGCGACGACGGTGCCGTCGAAGCCCCAGGTGTCCCGGAGCAGCCCGGTGAGCAGTGCCTCGTCGGCGGCGCCGGGGATGCCGTCGGTGTCGGTGTAGGCGTGCATGACCGAGCCGGGCCGGCCTTCGCGGACGGTCATCTCGAACGGCGGCAGAATGACGTCGGCGCGCTCGCGCGGGCCCATGCTGACGGGGGCGAGGTTGCGTCCGGCGCGGGAGGCGGAGTACCCGGCGAAGTGCTTGAGGGTGGCGACGACGCCGGCCGATTCCAGGCCCCGCACATAGGCGGTGGCGATGGTGCCGACCAGGTACGGGTCCTCGCCGATGGTCTCCTCCACCCGTCCCCAGCGGGCGTCGCGCACCACGTCGAGTACGGGCGCGAGGCCCTGGTGCACTCCGACGGCCCGCATGTCGCGGCCGATCGCGGCGGCCATCCGGCGCACCAGCGGTGGGTTGAAGGCGGCGCCCCAGGACAGGGGCACGGGGTAGGCGGTGGCGCCCCAGGCGGCGAAGCCCGCCAGGCACTCCTCGTGGGCGAGGGCGGGAATGCCGAAGCGGTTGGCGGCGGCGATCCGGCGCTGGGAGCGCAGCAGCGAGAGGGCGCCGAGCGCCGGATCGACCGGCGCCGTGCCGAATGGACGGGTCATCTGGCCGAGCCCGTACGGCAGCAGCGCGTCGAGGTCGGGCGGCTCCTCCATTTCGTGCTGGTGCGGGGCGATGTCGCCGCCGTCGTCGCTGACGCCCACCCAGACGCCGAACAGCTGGGCGGTCTTCTCCCGCAGGGTCATCGCCGCGATCAGCGCGTCGGCGCGGTCCTGTGCGCCGAGCGTAGTGTCACGCCAGGCGGGAACGGTGTCCGGGGCGGGGTTCGAGGTGGTGTCGGACTCGGGGTTCGGGGTGCCGCTCATTTTCCTCCCACTCCCGTCAGGCCCTGGACGAGGGCACGGCGGGCGAACAGGTAGACGACGAAGATGGGAAGCATGGACAGGACCACGGCGCTGAGCAGTCCGGGTACGTCGACGCCGTGCTCGGTCTGGAAGTCGTACAGGCCGAGGGTGATGACCTTGGTGGACTCGGACTGGGTGAGGATCAGCGGGAACAGGAAGCCGTTCCACGCCTGGAGGGCGGCGAAGACCACGATCGAGGACAGGCCGCCCCTGGACAGCGGCAGCACCAACTGCCGGAAGACCCGGGCCGGGGAGGCACCGTCCATCGCCATCGCCTCGTACAGCTCGGGGCCGATGTCGCGCATCGCGCCGGTGAGGACCAGCGTGCAGACCGGGAGGCAGAAGGCGGCGGTCGGCAGGATGACCCCGATGAGGTGGTCGTACAGCCCGGCCTTGCTGATCAGGTAGAACATCGGCACGATCACCGCCTGGGCGGGGATCGCCAGGCCCAGCAGGAACAGCCGGAACACCCAGCCGGTGGCCCGGCCGCGGGCTCGTACGATGGCGTACGCGAGTGGCGGGACGACCAGCAGCACGATCGCGACCACGCTGGCGGTGACGGTGAGGGTGTTGAGGAAGTCCTGGCCGAAGCCGTTGGACAGGTCGGTGAGGTAGTTGTGCACGGTCCACTGGGCGGGCGTGCTGAGCGGACCTTTGGTGGAGTAGTCGGCGCGGGTGCGCAGGGTGGCGAGCACCAGGACGTACAGCGGCAGGCCGACCAGCAGCAGCCAGACCAGGGAACCGAGTCCCGCGAGGTAGTTGGGGCGCGCGCGCATCACAGGCCCTCCGTCGTGCCGCGCATCCGGTCGTAGCCGGAGAACTTGACCACGGCCAGCGAGATCAGGGTGGCGACGACGACCAGGACCAGGGCGATGGCCGAGGCCGCGCCGAAGTCGTAGCTCTTGAAGGCCTTTTGGTACATGTAGTAGGCGCTCACGGTGGTGTCGGTGCCGGGGCCGCCCTGGGTGATGATGAGCACCGTGTCGAAGGTCGTGAGGCCGCCGACGACCATCAGTACCGTCGAGGTGATGATGCTGTTGCGCAGTTGCGGCAGGGTGATGTGGAAGAACTGCCGTACGGTGCCGGCGCCGTCGACGGCGGCGGCCTGGTAGAGGACCTGGGGGATGGCTCGGGCGCCGCCCTGGTAGATCAGCGCGTGCAGGGGGGTGAACTGCCATACGCCGACGAAGGTGAGGACCGCGAGGGCGCCGCTGCGGCTGCCGAGCAGGTTGCCGTCGCCGAAGAGCCAGGTCAGCTGGGAGGGCACGCCGAAGTTGGGGTCGAGGACGGCCCGCCACACCACGGACACGGCGGTCGCCGACAGCAGCAGCGGTATGAAGTAGATCGCGGAGAGCACGGCCCGGTTGCGCTGGTGTCCGGCGGCCCAGACGCCGAGCAGCAGGCTGACCGGTGTCTGGGTGACCACGCCGAGTCCGGTGAGCAGCAGGGTGGTCCAGACCGACTGTGTCATCACCGGGTCGTGGATCAGCGCGGTCCAGTTGGCCAGTCCGTTGAAGTGCGGCTCGCTGACGCCGTCCCAGCTGGTGAAGGAGAGTACGGCGACCAGGACGAGCGGCAGGATCGCGAAGAGCAGGAAGAACACCGCGGCGGGCGCCGCCCAGGCGAACCCGGGGCGGCTCACGCCCGCACCGGCCTGCGCGGCGGCCCTCATGAGGCGGGCAAGGCCTGCATGGCCTTGATGAAGCCGTCGGCGTCGAGCTTGCCGTCGAAGAACCGCTGGACGGCGGTGTGCATCGGGGTGGCCGCGCTCGGCGGGTAGGCCTGGTCCCAGGAGAGCTGGAACGAGGGGGCGGCCTTGACCAGCTCGTACTGGTACTTGGAGTAGGCGGGGCTGGCCGCCTTGTCCAGGAAGTCCACGGTGTTGACGGTGGTGGGCAGGTTGCCGATGGCGAGCTGGGCCTTGACGAACTCCTCGGAGTACATCAGTTTGAGGAACGCGGCGGCGGTCTCCGGGTGCTTGGTCTTCTTCAGTACCGAGTAGAAGTTGTTGGTGTTGCCCACCACGTCGGCCGGGTCGCCCTTGCCGCCGCTCACGGTCGGGAAGCCGGTGTAGCCGAGGCCCGATCCGGCGAAGTCCGGATTGGCGTCCTGCTGGGTGGAGTAGTACCAGGAGCCCATGAGCTCGAAGGCGGCGCGGCCCCTGGCCACCAGCGCGGGGGAGCCGCCGTCGGTGAACTTCACGGAGTCGAAGCTGCGGCCGAACGCGCCGGAGCCGGCCAGTTGACCGAGGGTGGCCAGCGCCTTGCGGCTGTCCTCGCTCGCCCAGGCGGCCCGGTCGCCGCTCACCGCGCGGGAGAACAGTCCGGGTCCGGCGATGCGGTCGTACAGGTACTCGAACCACATGAGGGTGGGCCACTGGTCGGCGCCGCCGAGCGCGATCGGGGTGATGCCCTTGGCCTTGAGCGTCTTGGTGGCGGCGATCAGCTCGTCCCAGGTCCGGGGCGGGGTGAGACCGGCGTCGGCCAGCACCTTCTTGTTGTGGAAAAGCAGTACCGGCTGGGTGCCGCGCATCGGTATGCCGTACGGTTTGCCGTCCACGACCGCGGAGTTGAACACCGCCGGCAGGAAGTTGCTCTTCAGACCCGGGTCCTTGGCGATGTAACCGTCCAGCGGGAGCAGCAGACCCGCCTTGACGAAGGACTGGATGGAACCGCCGCCCCAGTTGAAGAAGACGTCCGGGGCATGCGGGGTGTTGATGACGGTCTGCAGCTTCTGCTGGTAGTCCGCGCCGGGGACGGTGTCGATCACCACCTTGACCTTGGAGGTCTTGTTGAAGGTCTCGGCCATCTGTTTCTCGACCTTGTTGGCGGCGTCGCCGTAGACCATCACATGGATCGTCCCCGAGCCGCTGCCGGACGATCCGCCGTCCGAGCCGCACGCGGCGGTCGCGCCCAGGACGAGTGCGGTGGTGGTGGCGATCACGGCACGTCTCAGTCCCATGCCCCTACCCCTCATTCGAATGTTGCGGAAGAATTAGCGAATGTTGCGGGGACCCTAGAACCGGCCTGATCGCCCGTCAAGAGTTCCGGCAGGATCCGATCCGAGCGGCCGACGGGCTAGCATCCGTGCCGTCGGCCACCCACAGCGCAGCTCGCCCAGCGGGGCAGGGCAGGAGGAAAGACGTGAAGAGAGCGGCGACACTCGCTGAGATCGCACACGAGGCGGGGGTCTCCGCTCCGACTGTTTCGAAGGTCCTCAACGGCCGGGCCGACGTCGCCCCGGCCACCCGGGAGCGGGTGGAGGAGCTGCTGCGCCGGCACGGATACCGGCGGCGGCGCGGCACCCAGGCGAGCCCCCTGCTCGAACTGGTCTTCCACGAGCTGGAGAGCGTCTGGGCGATGGAGGTGATCCGCGGTGTCGAGAACGTGGCGCGCGCCGAAGGCCTGAGCATCGTCCTCTCGGAATCCTCCGGACGGCTCACCCCCGGCCAGTCCTGGGTGGACGGGGTGCTCGCCCGCCGCCCCACCGGCGTACTGCTCGTCCTGTCCGGACTGGACCGCTCGCAGCAGGAGCAACTGGCCGGCCGCGACATCCCGTTCGTCGTCCTGGACCCGGCCGGCGACCCGGGCCAGGAGGTGCCCGCCGTCGGCACCACCAACTGGGACGGCGGCCTGGCCGCCACCCGGCACCTGCTCGACCTCGGCCACCGCCGGATCGGCCTGATCGGCGGTCCGGGCCACATGATGTGCAGCCGGGCGCGCGCCGACGGCTACCGGGCGGCGCTCGACATGGCGGGCATCGCGTACGACCCGGAGCTGGTCCGCGAGGGCGACTTCCACCATGAGTCGGGGCACCGGATCGGGGCGGAGCTGCTGAAGCTGCCCGACCGTCCGACGGCCGTGTTCGCCGGAAACGACCTCCAGGCCCTCGGGCTGTACGAGGCGGCCCGCGAGCTGGGACTGCGCGTCCCCGAGGACCTCAGCGTGGTCGGCTTCGACGACCTGCCGCTGGCCCGCTGGGTCGGTCCGCCGCTCACCACCGTCCGCCAGCCGCTGACCGAGATGGCCGAGGTCGCGGCCCGTATGGTGATCGACCTCGCCCGGGGCGCCCGCCCGGGCAGCCGACGGGTGGACCTCGCCACCAGCCTGGTCGAGCGCTCCAGCACGGCCCCGCCGCAGAAGCGTCCCCGGACGGTTGACGGGGCATCAGCCGGGCTCTAGGGTCAGCGACAGAATCGCTGCGCAGTTCGAAACTTTCGACCTTCAGGGTCGCCCACGGCGTCCCCCGCAGCCTCTCCGCACGGTCAGCGTTCCCCGCACCACCGCACCCGTTCCATGCGTCGCGCCCGGATGTAGCCGATGACCGTCTCCCCCATGGCCGCCCGTGGCCATCACGAGGGCGCGTGCGGTCGACGCCGCTGAGCGCCGTCCGGCCGGAACTGGTCTGTGACACAGCTCACCGGGAAAGGGTGACAGGACGTTGTCGCGGACGGCTGCGACCGTCGGCACCATGATGATCACCGATGAGGACTGCCTCGCCGAGACCCTGGCGTTCAACGACCAGTTCGAGGCCGCTGCCGCGAACCGCCCCGCGCGCGAAGAGGCGCCGGACGCGACCCTGCTGGCCGCCCTCCGGCGCAACCGGCTCGGCGGGGACACACCGCCGGTACGACTGCCACAGGCCCACGACCGCGTCACCGAGAGCGGAGTCGGGGTACGGGTCTTGGTGCCCGACCACGTTGACGGCGTCTACCTGCACATCCACGGCGGCGGCTGGGCGTTCGGCTCCGCGGACGGACAGGACGAGAGACTGTGGCAGCTCGCCGAGCAGGCGCGGCTGGCCGTGGTCAGCGTGGACTACCGCCTCGCACCGGAACACCCCTTTCCCGCCGGGCCCGACGACTGTGAATCGGCCGCCCGGTGGCTGGTGCGGAACGCCATGGCCGAGTTCGGCACCGGGCGGCTGCTGATCGGGGGCGAATCGGCCGGTGCCCACCTGAGCGTCGTGACCCTGCTGCGTCTTCGCGACCGGCACGGCATCACCGGCGCGTTCCGAGCGGCCCATCTGCTGTTCGGTCCCTACGACTTGTCGATGACGCCCAGTCAGCGGTCCTTCGGCTCCCGTCGACTGCTGAGCAACACCGACTCGATACGGCGGACCTACGAGTTGTTCACACCCGCCATGGGGCCGGAGCAGCGCCGCGACCCGGAGGTCTCACCGCTGTTCGCCGACCTGTCGGGCCTGCCGCCCGCCCGGATGGTGGTGGGCACCGAGGACCCGCTGCGGGACGACTCGCTGTTCCTGGCCCAGCGGTGGCAGGCGGCAGGCGCGCCCGTGCGGCTCGGTGTCGTCGCCGGAGCCATGCACGGCTTCACCCTCTTCCCCCTGACCATCACCGAGCGCGAACTACGGCGCCAACGGGACTTCCTGGCCACCACGGGCAGGTAGCGTCACCCGGATGAACCGCACTACTCGGCTCTACGCACTGGTGGAGGAGTTGCGCGCGGCGGCGCCGCGACCACGGACGGTCGCGGCGCTCGCCGCGCGGTTCGAGGTGAGCGCCCGCACGGTCCAGCGCGACCTGCAGGCCCTGATGGAGACCGGCGTCCCGGTACGCACCACCCCCGGGCGCGGCGGTGGCTGGTCGATCGACCCGCACCTGACCCTGCCCCCGATCCACTTCACCGCCGACGAGGCCTCGGCCCTGACCACCGCGCTCGCCACGGCCGGCGCCCACGCGCCGTACGCCGACGCGGCCCGCACAGCGGCGCAGAAGATCGCGGCCTCGATGACCGGCCCCGCCACTGCGGCAGCCCACCATCTCGCGGCGCGGATCGTCGCGCTGCCCGCGCGGGCCGACTCCACGGTCCGTACCGCGGTGGAGCAGGCCCTCACCACCCATACCGTGCTGCGGCTGACCTACATCGACGCGGCGGGGCGCGAGAGCGAACGCGCGGTGGAGCCGGCCGGGCTGCTCACCGCCAGCGGTTGGTGGTACCTCATCGCCTGGTGCCGCAGCCGACAGGCCGGCCGGGGCTTCCGTCTCGACCGCATCACAGCGGCGACTCCCACCGCGGAACGGGCGGGGATCCACGACCTGACCGAGCTCCTGCGCGGCTCGGCCGCCGCCGACGCGGTGCGACCCGCCCCACTGGCAGCATTGACGCTCCCGCTGTGAGCCCCGATGCGGGGACCCGGAGGGGTCAGCGGACCTCGATGGTGACGTACGAGATGTTCTGCCGGTACGGCGCCGCGCACGAGGCCTTCGAGTTCTGGTACCACTGCACCCACGCGCCGTAGAACGTGTACCTGTCGCCGTTGACACCATCCAGGCACGTGATCACCACCCGCTGCTGACCAGGCCCGTAGTGGCAGGTGGAACTGGCGGTGGCATGGTCCAACTTGGTGAACTGGCAACCGTGCGGAGCGGCGCTCGCCGGAGTGGCCAGCGCGACGGGCACCGCGACAGCCGCACTGGCCAGTAGCAGCGGCGCGGTGAGGAGCGAGGTCATTTTCCCGCGGCGACGCATGACGGTCCCCCTTCGACGGTTCTCCTCAGAATGGTTCTCCTCAGCGTGAGGGATACCGCTGCGTATGAGAAGAGAGCGGCCGGATGAGGCGAGATGGCGCCCTCATGGCGCAAAATAGCCTGCCACGGCGAGCACACACTGACGCTGTGCAACACCACGATCAGCCGGTGTGCGCTCTGTCGCCGTGCGCGCAAGGCGCCCAGTGTGCTTCAGCGAGCAGCATCGCGACCAGCACCAGAACCAGGGCGAACAGCTCGGCCAGCGCGGAGAGTTGGGTCCCCAGCGGGATCGTCGCGAGGGCGATCGTGGCTCCGGCCGCCCGGAAACGCAGGGGCGGGATGTGCAGCACCGCGCGGAAGGCGACGTTTCCCGCGAGGAAGAGCGCCACACCGCCCGCCAACGCGGTGGCCGGGGCGGTCGGCAGATGGTCCGGGAGGTGCCCGATGGACTTCTTCACCCCGGCCGCGAGCACCGCGACGCCGAGCAGCATCGGTACGAAGCAGTAGTAGTACGCGAGCATCGTCACCCGGAACCTGGCCGGCCCGGACACCGCCCGCAGCGCCTCCTCGGCGGCCTCCTCGTCGCGGATGAAGTAGGTCCACCACAGCGCGGTGGCCAGGGCGAGGGCGAGGGCCGCGCCGCCGAACAGGCCCCAGTCCAGCGGGACGTCGCCGGAGCCGACACCGATGGCGATCACGGACTCGCCGAACGCGACGATGAGGAGCAGCCCGTGACGCTCCACGAAGTGCGCCGGGTCGAGTGCGCCGACGCGGCCCGTCACCGGGACGCGCTCGCCGTCGACATCGGTGGTGACGCGGCTGGAGAGGACGGGGGTGATGGCCTGCAGAACCAGCGCGGCCACCCAGAGGGCCTCGGCGGCCCGGCCGCTCACGGTGCCCGCCGCCGTGACGCACAGCGCGGCGAGGACGTTGGTGAGAGCGAAACTGAGGACCTGCCGCCCGTGCAGCAGGGCGTACAGGGCGCCGTGGACCACGGTGACCAGGAGATAGCCGAGGCCGAAGGCGACCCCGTCCGTGGTGAACACCCGGGGGATGGCCAGGGCGCAGGTGAGGAAGCCGCACATACCGAGGATCAGCGGGATGCGGCGGGCGTTGGTCTCGGGCGGCACCTGGTTGGTGAGGTAGGCGTAGGCGCCGTACATCCAGAACAGGACGGCGAAGATCAACAGGACCCGGCCGGCCTGGGCGAAGGTCAGGTCATGGGTGAGCAGCACGGTCAGCTGTGTGATCGTGAAGACGAAGACGAGGTCGAAGAAGAGCTCCAGGGTGGAGACCCGGCGCCCCGCGGCGCTCTCGGTCGCCCCGGCCGGGCCGACGACGGCAGACATACGTTTCCCCCAACAGGCATGTCGTTCCCATGTGCGGCGACACACTAGCCGAGCGGATCAAGGCGACCCCGGCCCGTCTCAACTCCATAGCCGCGGTGGGCCGCCAGAGGCACTTCTCGTCTGAGGATGAGGGTCCTTGGCCGACGATCCCCGCACGGGCCCGCCTCGCTCGGGCCGCCGCGACACGGTCCGGTACGACCCGAACCGTCGCAGCCGGCAGCCCCGGCACCAGCGCCGCCAGACTGAACGTCGAGAAAAGTCCGCCCCCCTCCCCCATCCGCTTGCTCCACCAGGTATCTTGCATCGCATGGAACCAGGTGATTCGACCAAGCAGGCCCGGGCAGCCGCCCAGCTGCGCAAAGGCGTCCTGGAGTACTGCGTACTCGCGCTGATGCGCGACCGCCCGCGCTACGGCGTGGAACTCCTCCACGCCCTGGAGGACTCCGGTGCCCTGGCCACCAGCCAGGGCACCGTCTACCCGCTGCTCTCCCGGCTCCGCCGCGACGACCTGGTCACCACGACCTGGCAGGAATCCGCCTCCGGCCCACCCCGCCGCTACTACGCGCTCACCGACAGCGGGCGGGCCGCACTCGATGAGTTCACCCGCATCTGGCCCGGCTTCCGCAACGCCGTCGACGCCTTCCTGACCACTCCCCACACCCCCCACGCCTCCCCCGGAGACCCCGTATGAAGACCTCGGCCGACCCCATACGCCACTACCTCGCCGCCGTCGAGCGCGAGGCCTCCGCGCTCCCCGCCGACCGCCGCCAGGAACTCCTCGCCGACCTCGCCGAACACATCGAGGTGACGCGCGCCGAACGCCCCGACACCCCGATCGGGCAGATCCTCGGCGAGCTGGGAGACCCCCGCACCATCGCGGCGACGGCGTTGGCCGAGGCGGGGAACGGTGCCACCGGCGCCCCGGCCGGCAGCGGCGCCGTCGCATCCGCCCGGCGCGGCAAGGTGCACCCCCTGGTCCCCCTCCTGATGCTCACCCTCCCCTTCCTGGTCGCCGCGGCCCTCCCCGATGTCCCCGCAGCACAGGTCTGCAGCACCCTGTTCCGCGTCGTCGGCGCGGTGCTGCTCTGCACCTCGGTCCACTGGACCTCTGTCCAGAAGACCACCGGCGTCCTGCTCACCGCCGTCCTGCCGACCGCCGCCATCACCATCTGGGCTTCCGCCGACTTCACCACCTCGGACGGCACCCCGGCCCTGCTCGCCAACCTGGCCATGCTGATCGTGCTCGCGGGCACGGCCGTGTGGCTCTGGCGAGTCCGGCGCGCCTGAGAGGCCGCTGCCGGTCGGCGGGTCCGTGACGGGCGCCGGGGGCTCCTCGCGGCACGCGGTACGCGGTACACGAGAACCGTTCAGTGGCTGGTCAGTTCACCACTCGGTTGCGCTCACTCGCGCGGTGACGGGGCCGCATCCGGCCCCGCCCGGGCGGCAACCCGCGGAGCCGGTCGCCGTCCCGCCCGGCTAGATCGGCTGAGCCGCCCGTAGGAGATCCTGCGGGAGGTAGGGCGATTCGACGCGGATGTTCCAGCCGCGACGGCGGGCGTGGCAGGCCAGGGCGAGGATGTCGAGGTTGACCGCGGCATTCGGATCGTCCGCGCGGTCGGCGACCTGGTAGTAGTCGCGGTGGGCTTCGAGCGCGTCGGCCAGGGCCAGGTTGAAGCTCTCCTCGTCCCCCTCCACCAGCTGCGACAGCAGTACGGCGGGCGGCATGGCGAAGCCCCAGTCCACGGCCTTCTCCTCCTGCCGCAGGGCCCGCTCCGCCGCCGGTTCGGGATCGGTGCCCTTCAGGTAGGCGTGGAGGGCTTCGTGGTACGCGGCGAAGGCCGAGCGGTCCGCGCGGGCGAATGCGGGGCCGGTGAGAACCAGCGGAGCCAGGTCCTCGCGTACCCCGGTGATGAGGGCCAAGGCAGTGGCCGTCCCCCAGTTGCCGGCTCCGGCTTCCTCACCCCGCTGGGCCGGGTAGCGCAGTGTGCGGCCGTCGATGGTCACCTCGACCTCGGTGCCCGGCTCCGCCAGGGCGATGCGGAACAGGGCCGCACCCATCTGGGAGGCCAGCCGAAGGTTCGCGAGCTGGGCGTCCGTCACACCGCCGGGGTCCCCCGCGCGCCACTTGAAAAGGCGCTGCTGGTCACCCATGACGCTGCTGAGCCGCCAGACGGAGAGGGGTTTCCCATCGACGGGGGTGAGCGCCTCCCGCACGTGCTCCTCGTACATGGCCTCGATCTGCGGGTCCACCGTCCGGTCAAAGGCCGGTCGTTCGACCACCAGCGGGCCCGCGGCGAGCGCGGCCACCGCGTCCGGCCGCCGGTCCCGGCCGAACCCCGCCACCCTGGGGCCGCGACTCTCGAAGCCCGTGACCAGCGCGTGCGGCAGGTAGTCGGTACGGACCGCGGGCGACCAGCCCAGGGTCCGGTACGCGAGCGCGGCGAGCGCCAGGGGGACGAGCGGGAGAAGGGTGCGCGGGGAGGTCTTGGGGCCGTGCGGGGTGGCGTGCCTGGCCAGGAGGTCTGCCAGCGCGGCATCGAAGGCCTCCCGGTCCGCGGCGGCCAGGGCGCGCAACGCGCGCAGCGCCAGGCCGTCCGGCCGGTCGAGGAGGGGCTCGCCCAGTTCCTCGGCGCGGGTACGGACGCGGTCCAGGGCCGCGTCGACGGCGGCGAGCTTGGCCTGCGCGCTCGGCGGATACTCGTCGTCGTCGCCGGTGTCGTCCAGAACCACGGCCGTCAGCCCCGTGGCGAGCTCGCCGGTGGGTGTTCCCTGGGCCCGCGTGGCGAACTTCTCCCGCGCGAAGTGGAAGGCCTCGCCGTGCCACTTGGCCTTGTCCCTCAGCACAGAGAGACAGAGCGCGTCGATCCACTCCCCGGGTGTGACGCTCTCCGCGGGGCCGTCCTCATCCGCGTCGTAGCCCACGCCGAAGTTCACGTACTCCAGGAAGACCTGGAAGCTGCAGTGCGGGTGGTACGCCGCGTAGGCGACGGCGCCGACCGCGGCCTCGGCGGCGTCCTTGAGGGCGGCCTTGGCCTCCGCGCTGTCGAGACCGGGTGTCTCGACGGAGAGGGCGCCCAGGTAGTCGAGGAACTCCTCGGCGATCGACTGCCACTCGTAGGTGCTCATCCGGCCGGCCCGCGACATGGACCGCACCAGGCCCCCGATGCGGTTGGTGAAGTCCTCGCGCGCTGCCGACACGGCGGACGCGCCGACCTGGTGACGCTCTATTCGCACTGCCCTGCTCCCTGATCGAATCCCTGCGGACAGCTTAGGCGCGGGGACTGACAAGTCGGCCGTGGGCGACCGGCGCGGGGCGCGCGGTGGGATGTATGCCCGGCCCGTTCGTTCCCGGTGCGCCTGTGTAGGGTGCGGGTATCGACGGCGCGGTGCAGACCAATCGCGCCGTCTCGCAGCCAACTGGGGGGCCAGTTCATGAAGTTCGTCCAGCGGCGCGCGTTCCGGCGCGCCCTCGCCGCCACTGCCATCGCGGCGGCGATGACCACCACCGCGGGTACCGCCGTCGCGGCCGGAAACCCGTCCGACGGCGCTGCGCGACAGCAGGCCAGGGCCGAAGCCCAGCACCGTGCCCAGAGCCCTTCGAGGCTTTCGGCGCCGCGCGGCGCCGCGCGGGCGAGGGTGGAAACACCCACCTTCTCCATGACGGCCGTCGACAAGAAGACCGGCAACCTCTACCTGTACTTCGCGGACGGCGAGGGCGGCTTCAAGGCCCGCTACGACGTCGGTGTCGACTTCGGCTTCGCCGCGTTCGAGGCCCAGGTCGACAACGACAAGGACGGTAACGGCGAAAGCACCTGGCACGTCGAGAAGTCCGGCCGGCTGACGTACACGTACCACGCCTCGGAATGGGACGTGGAAACCAAGACCATTGGTGACGGCTGGCAGATCTACGACAAGGTCCTCTCGCCCGGCAACCTCGCCGGCGCCGGTGAGGCCGACATCATCGCCCGCGACAAGGACGGGGTGCTCTGGCTCTACCTCGGCTACCCCGACGGCCGGGTCACCGCGCGCACGAGGATCGGCGGCGGCTGGGGCCAGTACACCGAGATCGCCGGCCAGGGCGACCTGAACGGCGACGGCATCACCGACATCGTCGCCCGCGACAAGGACGGGGTGCTCTGGCTGTACAAGGGGAACGGTGACCGTACCGACCCGTTCGGCCAGCGCACGAAGATCGGCGGAGGCTGGAACGCCTACGACCGCATCCTCTCCATCGGCGACCTCGACCACGACGGCCGTACGGACCTGGTCGCCCGCGCCGGCAACGGCGACCTCTACCGCTACTCCGGCAACGGCGGCAGCGGCGACCCCTTCAACGACCGTGTCAAGATCGGCTGGGGTTTCGGTATCTACGACCTCCTCTGAACCGATCTCCCTGTGACGCGGTGCCGCCGGGTGGCAGTCCCCCGGCGGCACCGCTGCTCTGTGCCCGCCCGGTCCTCGGACCGGTCCGGACAGCCGGTCGCGGGTGCGCGCCGTATTTGCGGGAACCGTTGAGATGACATACGGACATCGAACGGAGACACCGCCCCATGACGTACGACGGAAGTGAAGCACCCGCCGCTCTGCTGCCCCTGCTGCGTACATCCGTAGAGCGGTTGCACGCCTCGGTGGCGACCCTGACGGACGGTGACGTACGGGCTCCCTCGCTGCTGCCCGGATGGACCCGCGCGCACGTGCTCACCCACATCGCCCGCAGCGCGGACTCACGCACCCGTCTGCTGACCGCCGCTCGCACGGGCGAGGACCTGCCCCAGTACCGCGACGAGGCGCAGCGGGAGCGGGAGATCCAGGAGGGCTCCGAACGACCCGCCGCTGTACTGGCCGAGGACTTGCGCGGTGCGCTCGGTGGATTCCTGACGGCCGCCGGTGAACACCCGGCCGACGCTTGGGACGTGCCGGTGCGTTGGCTGGGCGGGGGAAGGCGCCCGGTGCGCGGTGCGGTCGGGAGCATGCTGCGTGAGGTGGAGGTGCACCACGTCGACCTGGCGCATGGATACAGGCCCGCGGACTGGCCCCCGTTCTTCGTCGCCCGGGAACTGGCGACGACAGCGGCCGGACTGCGGAAGCGTGACGATTTTCCCGGCATGGTCGTGAGCGCCGACGAGGACCGGGTGGTGCGTCCGGTCGGTGCCGGGGAGGGTCCACGGGTGTCCGGGCCGGCGGCGGAGCTCCTGGCCTGGCTCACGGGCCGCACGGAAGGGCACGGACTTTCGGTCGATCCGGCCGGTGCGCTGCCGGAACTCCCCGCCTGGCGAAGCTGACCGGTGCGTACGTCGGTCAGGACCGGGATACGGGTTGCGCGAAGTTGGCTGCGGCGATGACGGACGGTGCTCCGGGTCGGTTCACCGCCACGTCGCCCGCCCCTCCAGCACCCAGCGACGTCACACGGTTGCCGTCGGACGCCCGAACCAGCGCGTGAGGGACCGGCGCAACTCCTGCGCGGCCTCCGCTACCGGCGTCGACGGCGCGGCGATCCACGCCGCGTGCCCGTCCGGACGGACGAGGACCGCGGGGGCCCGCTCCATGTCCCGGGAGTGGGTACGGGCGGGGGTGACCCGGTCCGCCCACGGACGGGCGGCGGTGGAGAGGGCGTGCCTGCCTGCCGCGCCGGTGAGCAGCAGGGCGCCCCCGGTTGTGCGGGCCAGCAGCGCCGTGAGGGTGTCCTCGCCGTGCCGGCCCAGCGCGATATCCGGCACCATCCGTCCCGCCCAGGGGTGGCCGGGGTCGGTGGAGGTGGCGTAACGGGTGCCGACGCCGGTGATCGTTTCGGCCAACGGCCCGGCCGTGTCCTGGGACTCGGCCAGCTCGCAGAGCAGATCCCGGACGGGCGCCAGAGTGTCGGCGCCCCCGTCCGTCCCCGAGAGCACCGTCTGCGCGCGGGTGGTGCGGAGCAGCCGCTCACCGGCCGCGTGGCGCTCGTCGTGGTAGGTGTCGAGCAGGGTGTCCGGCGCCTGTCCACGCGCTACCAGGGCGAGCTTCCAGCCCAGGTTGACGGCGTCGTCGATCGCCGCGTTGACGCCGATGGCGCCGGCCGGGGGGTGGATGTGCGCGGCGTCCCCGGCGAGGAGTACCCGGCCCGCTCGGAGGCGTTCGGCGAGCCGTGCCCCGTCACCGAAGCGGGTCAGCCACAGCGCCTCGGCGATCTCGGCGCGGCAGCCCAACGCGGCGTCGATCGCGCGCTGGAAGGTTTCGAGCCGTACCGCCTCGTGCGGGTCCCCGGGCGGTGCCGGGTCGGCGGTGACCAGACGTACGTAACCGGGGCGCGGGATCGCGAACACCGAGCGGCCGTCGGGCCCGGTGTTGGGGCCGAACGAGACGGCCGACGGGTCGGCGAGCACCACGTCACCGAGCAGGGTGAACTTGCGTGCGGGCGTTCCGGGGAAAGCGATCCCGGCCGCCTTCCGTACCGTGCTGCGGCCCCCGTCACAGCCGACCAGCCAGCGGCAGCGCACGGTGGACGGGCCGTCCACACCGTCCACTTCGGCCGTCACGCCGTCTCGGTCCTGCCGCAGCGCGGTGAGGCTCCGCCCGCGCGCGATGCGCGTTCCTGATTCCACGGCCCACTCGGCGAGCAGTTCCTCCACACGTGTCTGGGGGATGCCGAGCACGTAGGGTGTTTCGTGCGCATGGCGGTGAGGTCGAGGCGGGTAGCACCGACGAACGTGGTCGTGGACACGGTCGGTCCCTCGGCGAGGAAGCGGGCGGCGAGGCCCCGGCGGTCGAGCAGTTCCAGGCTCCGGGCGTTGAGGTTGAACCCCCGGCAGAACCCCGGCGGTTCGGGCTCCCGTTCCAGGACCAGGGCCCGGACACCGGCGCGTCCCAGCTCCGCGCCGAGCGTCAGTCCTGCGGGCCCCGCGCCGGCTATCAGGACGTCGACGGCCTCCCCCCGGGCCTCGATCCCGTCCCTCGATACGGTGTCATTCATTGTCGTGCCCCTCCGGCCATGTCAGCGTCCCGCGCTCGATCTCGTCGGCGGTGTGCTCGACCCAGGCCAGCTCGGCGTGTGCCAGGGCGGCGGCGTACTCGGCCTCGATGACGAACAGGCGGGGCGCGTGGTGCTCCTCGCGGGCCACGCGGTAGGCCTCGGCGCCCTGCGCGATCCGCTCCCGCAGCGCGGCGGCCCGCGCGCGTAGCGCCGCGGCGGCGCGGACGCGGCCCAGCGCGCCGAGGTACCCGACGGCGGACAGGAACCGCGGGTACTCGGGCGAGGGCTCCCGGATCAGCTCGTCCAGCCAGTCGGTGAAGCCGTCCCGCCCGGCGGGGGTGTGGCGGTAGACCGTGCGGGCCGGGCGGTTGCCGACCTGCTCGGTGCCCTCCGCCTCGATCCACCTGTCCCGTGTGAGCGCGCGGACGGTGTCGTACAGCGATCCGGTCGTCAGCTTGAACGCGCGCTCCATGCCGCGCTCGCGGAGCGCGCGGGCCATCGCGTGGGGATGCATCGGCCGCTCCAGCAGCAGCCCGAGTACCGCGAGGGCGAGCGTGTTCGCGGGGCGCTTCGGTGGCTTCTGTCCGGGGCCGGGGTGGTGACGGGTGCTCATGGAGCTCCAGTACGTCGATGTCGTGAGCTATGAGGTGGCGACGAGGCGATTACTCGGATCCGAGTATATGGGCGTGAGCATGCCGGGCTCAACGGTGGGGCTGATTGGAGCCGATACGGGGACGGTGTTCGCCGTAGTCTCTTCCAGCCGCAGGCGAACCACCGGCCGCTGCCGTGTCGCGCCAGGGGCCCGAGGGCGGTCGACGGGACTCGGAACGACCCGTACGGCCGAGCGATGCGCTCACTCGATCGTGAATTCCGCCGCTCTCCCGCCCCGGGCACCGCGATGCTCGGGAGGACGGCACATGACCCATGCCGTCCGAATATGCCGCGGACTGGCTGGAGACACGGAATGACGCATGGAGCGGAACGACGCGAAGGCCTGGACGGGCGGGCGGTGCTGCTGGCGGCCGGGCTGGCGGATCTGGCGGTGAGCACCCTCGGTACCGCCCTGGGGACGGTCCGGGGGCTGCTGCGCCGCTCGGACGCCGCGGAGGTGGCGGCCGAGGCCGAGCACGACCTCGTCGCACGTGGACGTCTGGTCCTGGACCGCTACGCGTCCGTGCCGCCCGCCTACCTTGAGGTCCTCGCCCGCCACGTCCTGGCCCGGAAGAGCGTCGATGGCCTCTGACCAGTGGGGTCCGGCGACGTTCAAGGCCCGCGTCGACGACGTACTGCATGAGTTCGTCGCGCGGGAGGCCGATGAGTTCACCGCCATCGATCCCACTCTCGCGCCGGTCGCCCGGCAGTTGGAGGCCGCGGTCGCGGAGGGCAAACGGCTGCGGGCGGCATTCTGCTACTGGGGGTGGCGCGCGGTGGGGCAGCCGGACAGCGACGCGCTGGTACGGGCGGCGGCCTCCATGGAGCTGGTGCACGCCGCCGCGGTCGTGCACGACGACCTCATCGACGACAGCCCGCTGCGGCACGGGCGCCCCACGGTGCACACGGCTCTGCGCGGTGCCGTGACGCTGCGCCCGGGCACGGACACCGACATGGACGTGGATGCGGACGTGGATGCCACCGCGCGGTCGCTGGCCATGCTGGTCGGAGACCTGCTGATGTCCCTGGCCGGCCAGCTGTTCGCCACCTGCGGCCTGCCGGGCGCGTATCTCGCCCGGGCCCGCCCGCTGTGGTCGGTGATGGCCCGGGAACTGATCGCGGGCGAATGCCTGGAGCTGCTGCGTACCGGAGACCGGCCCGACACCACGGTGTCCCTGAAGGTGATCCGCTACAAGACCGCCAAGTACACCGTCGAGCAGCCCCTGTTGATCGGCGGCGCCCTCGCCGGGGCGGGCACCAGGCTGCGCGAGGGCTACTCCACGTACGGGCTGCCCCTGGGCGAGGCCTTCCAGCTGCGGGACGACCTGCTCGGCCTGTTCGGTGACCCGGAAAGGACCGGCAAGGCCAACGCCGACGACGTGCGCGGCCAACGGCCCACGGCTCTTCTGGCCGAGACCTGGCGCCTCGCCGACGACACCGAACGGGAAGTGCTGCGGGCCCTGTTGGGCCGGGACGACCTGGACGGACAGGACCTGGACGCGGTCCGTGAGGTCATGCACCGGCTGGGAGCACCGGAGCAGATCGAGAACATGATCGGCGCCCGCGTGGAGGAGGCGCTCGACGCACTGCACGAGCTGGACGTACCGGCCCACGCGGTCAACGCCCTGACCGCGCTGGCGCATTCGGCGGCGGTCCGGCTGTCCTGACCGACTCGGCCCGGCCGCCGAGGCGCAGCAACCGACACCTGTTCCTCTCAGCGCACTCGCCGGGGCCCGCCCCCTCCCCCCCTCTCCGTCGTCGATGCCCCCTGTGGAAGAAGGAACCCCGCCATGATCTATACCGAGGCATCCATGTCCGCCCTCCGGCAGGCGGGTGACGAGCTCGCCGACGCCACCGTCGCGACGCTCTTCGAGCGCGGAGAGGTGGGCAAGTACAACACCCTGATGCGCTACGTCTCCACCGTCGGCGCTCCCCTCCCCGAGGGCCTGCCCGACGTCGCGCGCGAGTACCTGGAGGCCACCCGAGCGGCGCCCACGTGGGTCGACTGGGGGGAGATGGAGCAGGCGCGGCTCTTCTTCATCGACAACAACGTGCACATCTCCACCGCGCTGTCCTTCGCCGCCATGCCCGCCTGCTACCTCGTCCCGCGCGTGGCGAAGCTGCTGGCGACCACGCACGGGCTGAAGTACCCGTCCAAGCGGATGGCGGAGACAGGGCAGTTCACCGTCTATCTGATGCAGCCCGACGCCTTCGAGGCAGGCAGCCGCTTCATCCCGGCCGCCCAGAAGGTCCGTCTGCTGCACGCCTCCATCCGCCACCACCTGGCACGCGAGAACCTCTGGGAGACCGAGACCCATGGGACGCCGATCTGCCAGGAGGACATGATCGGCGGGCAGTTGTTCTTCTCCCTGCTGGTACTGGACAGCCTGCACCGCCTCGGCATCCACATGTCGACGCAGGGCGCGGACGCGTACTACTACGCCTGGCGCGTCGTCGGCGCCATGCTCGGCGTCGACCAGGACGCCGTCCCCAAGACCCTCGAAGAGGCCCGCCAGTTCCTCGACCTGTACATGCTCCGGCACATGGGACCCTCACCGGAGGGCACCCTCCTGACCCGCCAGCTCATCGACCTCTACGAAGAGGTCGTGCCCGGCACGTTCTTCGACCCGATCGTCTCCGCCCTCATCCGCCACCTCATCGGCGACACCTGCGCGGACTGGCTGGAGGTGCCCCGCACTCGATGGGACACCGTCGTGAAGGCCGTTCCGCATCTCCTCGGCGTCCTGGAGACCATCGAGGACCGCTCCCCGCTCGGCGCCTGGGGCCTGGACCGCCTCGGCCACCTCACGTCCATTCTGGAGCTGTCCTCCCTCACCCGGGGACGCGTCATGCACTACGCCATCCCCGACACGTTGAAGAAGGAGTTCGACGTCTCCAACGAGGCACCCCGCCGTCACCGTTGGACACCACCGCCCGCGACGGTCTCCTGAGGGGCGGAAGCCCGGGGCGGGCGAGTCGCCGGGTGCCCGAGGGGCTGGGTGCCCGTGTGCCCGTGGCAGAGTTTTCCTCATGCGGATATCGAGATCCAGGTTCATGGTCACGGCCCTCTTGCTGAGCACGTCACTGACTCTGACCCTGACCGGCTGCGGTGCGGAGCACGCCGGAGCGACGGGGTCCGCCGCCACCCGCGCGGCTTCCCCCTCGCGTTCCCCGGTCGGCCCCGCGCCCGGAAACGTGGAGCCCGACTCCCACGGCGGCGCCCCGCACTACCGCGAGAACAACGGCTTCAAGTTCTCCAAGGAGATGTCAGCGGCCGGTGAGAAGGCCGCCCGCGCGGAGGCCGCCCGTATCGAGCCCGTCCTGAAACGACTCTGGACGGCCAAGGTGTGGGATCCCGAGCGGGTGCGCGCGGCGCTGCTCGAACTGGGCTACCGAAGCGCGGGGCCCAACGGAGAGCAGAAGCTCGGGAAGCTCACCGTGCGGCGGATGGACCCGCGCTTCGAGACCGACCACTACGTCACGCCCGCGGGCGCCCAGATCGCCCTGCGGATCCGCGAGGACGCCTGCGTCACCGCGTTCACGCAGCCGGCCGACTACCAGGTCTCCGTGAACGGTCTGTACCTGGAGACCGGCTGCTTCGAACCGCGCGGCGGCCACTGAGCGCCGGTCCCCCGGCTGTGTTCGGGGGTGCCCGGGCCAGGTCAGGCGGCGAGAAGGGAGTCGTCTGTCGGGCGGGCGCCGGGGAGCTGGTGGCGGGCGGCGATGAGGGCGGCGTCGATGTCGCGGGTGCCGGTCGCGATGCACAGGGTGTAGGCGACGTCGTTCATGCGCTGACGCGCGGCCTCCGTACCGTTGTCGGCGTGCAGGGCGCGCAGCGTCAGGTACTGCTCGACCAGGTTGTTCAGGACGGCCGGGTGCGCCATGAGCATGAGAGATGCCTCCTCGTCGCGGTATGGGGTGTACAGGCAACAGCCTTGTGCCCGCGGTCCCGCCCGTCATTCCCCTTCCGTACCGAAGAGATCGCGTTTCACTTCCCCAACGGCTCCATGGCACGATCCGCTCCGTAGTGCGCGCACCACGTCCGCCAGTGCGCGGAAGGCCCTTCGCGTTACGCGACGGGCGTGGCCAGGGCCACCGTGACCGGGCCTTCGCCATCGTGGTGGGTGGCCGACGAGGTCAGGGGTGCGTGGCCCGCGGCCGTCGCGGCCAGGACGTAGGGGCCGCCCTGGGGCACCGCCACCGCGTACCGGCCGCTCTCGTCGGTGCGGGCGGAGCCCGCCTGGCGGCCGTGGCGGTCTATCAGCGTGACCCGGGCGTGGGCGACGGGTGCCCCGGTCGCGCCGACGACGCGGCCGTGGAAGGCGGCCGGCGCTTCGGTGGCCCGCTCCAGTGCCGCGTCCTCCTCGCTGCTCGCCCGCAGCTGCGGCTTGGCGGCGGGACGGCCCTTGGGCAGGAAGGCGGCGAACACCAGGCCGCCGAGGACCGCGGCCGTCGCGATGAGGAAGGAGACGCGGAAGCCGTGCATGGTCGGGAGCGCGACCGGCCCGAAGTCCTTCGAGGTGTTGGCGAGCACCATGCCGATGACGGCGCTCGACACTGACGTACCGATCGAGCGCATCAGGGTGTTGAGACCGTTGGCCGCGCCCGTCTCGGACGGGTCTACCGCGCCGACGATGAGCGCGGGGAGCGAGGAGTAGGCGAGGCCGATGCCCGCGCCGACGACGACCGCGATGATGATGGTCTGCCAGGCCGCGTCCATCAGGCCGAGCCCGGCCCCGTACCCGACCGCGATAATCAGCATGCCGAGGATGAGGGTGGTCTTGGGGCCGTACTTGGCCGAGAGCCGGGCGTAGACCGGAGCGGTCAGCATCATCGTCAGGCCGAGCGGGGCGACGCACAGACCGGCGACGACCATCGACTGGCCGAGGCCGTAGCCGGTGGCCGACGGCAGCTGGAGCAGTTGCGGCAGGACCAGCGAGATGGCGTAGAAGGCGACGCCGACCATCATGGAGGCGAGGTTGGTGAGCAGCACCTCGCGCCGGGCGGTGGTGCGCAGGTTCACCAGCGGCGCCTTGACGCGCAGTTCCATCACGCCCCACAGGACGAGGACCAGGACCGCCGAGCCGAGCAGGCCGAGGGTGGTGGGCGAGCCCCATCCCCAGTCGCTGCCCTTGGTGATCGGGAGGAGCAGCAGGATCAGCCCGGCGGACAGGCCGAGCGCGCCGAGGACGTCGAAGGTGCCCTCCGCCTTGACCTTGCTCTCCGGGACGACGAGGAGGGTGAGCACGATGGCGACCACGCCGAGGCCGGCGGAGCCGAAGAACAGGCTGTGCCAGTCCGTGTGCTGGGCCACCAGGGCCGCGAGCGGCAGCGCGAGTCCGCCGCCGACGCCGATGGAGGAGCTCATGAGGGCCATCGCCGAGCCGAGCTTCTCGCGGGGCAGCTCGTCGCGCATCAGGCCTATGCCGAGCGGGATGGCTCCCATGGCGAAGCCCTGAAGGGCCCGGCCGACGATCATCACGAGGAGTTCGCTGGTGAAGCCGGCGATCAGCGAGCCGAAGACCATGATGGCGAGGCTGGTCAGGAGCATGCGGCGCTTGCCGTACAGGTCGCCGAGCCGGCCCATGATCGGGGTGGCCACGGCGCCGGCGAGCAGCGTCGAGGTCATCACCCAGGTGGCGTTGGAGGGTGAGGTGCTGAGCAGCTCCGGCAGGTCCTTGATGACGGGCACGAGCAGCGTCTGCATCACCGCGACGGTGATACCGGCGAAAGCGAGTACGGGGACGACACCGCGTATGCCGCGCTGCGCGGCCTGCTGGTCGGTCGTCGGCTGGGACATTGCGGAGGCCTCCGGGGCGGGACGAGGTCGGCGGCGGCGCCTGGGCTGCGTACGTGTGACTCGAACCCGTTTCCCCAGGCGACTATTCCGCTGCGCTCGGACGAATTCCGCGCGGTCCCGAATCTTGACCTCGATGGGAAGCGCTTGACCTTTTCATTGCCATGATCGGCGGACGGGAGCCGCCCCCCGCGCGGAACGGAGGCGCGGTCACCGCGCCGCCGTTCTCCCCGGCCGCGCTAATCCCGTCCGGTCCCCGCGTCCTGCGGCGCCGTCGCCGTGCGGCGCGAGAGAGCGGTGGAGACGAGGCCGAGGGCTGCGCCCGCCGCCAGCAGGACCAGACCGCGCAGCCACACCCCGCTCTCGATCCGGGTGGCCAGCAGGACGCAGGAGAGGGCTCCCAGGGCGGGGATCGCGGCCGGGGCGCGGAAGTGGTCCGGGTTGCCCGAGTCCTCGCGGCGGCGCAGGACCAGGACCGCGGTGTTGACCGTGAAGAACACCACCAGCAGCAGGAGCACCAGGGTCGCGGCCAGCGCCTCGATGTCGCCGGTGAGGGCGAGCAGCAGGGACAGCGCCGTCGTGGTGGCGATGGCTGCCCACGGGGTGCGGCGCCGGGGCAGTACCCGGGTGAGGAACGCCGGCAGGAGTCCTTCGCGCGCCATACCGAAGGCCAGACGGGAGCACATGATGCCGGTGAGCAGCGCTCCGTTGGCGACCGCGACCAGGGCGATGGCCGAGAAGAGCCACTCGGGCACGGCGCCGGCCGCACGGACGACTTCCAGGAGCGGGCCGTCCGAGCGGGCCAGTACGCCGGTGGGCACGGCGGCGGAGGCCGCCGCGCCGACGGCGGCGTAGACGAGCCCGGCCGTGCCGAGGGCGCCGAAGAGCGCTCGTGGATAGGCCCGGCGGGCATCGCGGGTCTCCTCGGCGACGTTCACGGACGTCTCGAAGCCCACGAAGGAGTAGTAGGCGAGCACGGCCCCGCTGAGCGCGGCGGACAGCGGGCCGCTGTCGGGTGTGCCGAGCTGCACCAGCCGTCCCGGGTCCCCCTCGCCGCGGACGACGACGAGCCACACGCCGAGCCCGATGACGAGCAGCAGACCGCTGGTCTCGATGAGGGTGGCGACCACGTTGGCGCGGGTGGACTCGCTGATGCCCCGCGCGTTGAGCAGGGCGAGGGCCGCCAGGAAGAGCACGGCGACCAGCGCCACGGGCAGATGCACGAACGCGGTGAGATAGGTGCCGCCGAAGCCCCGCGCCAGCGCGGCGACCGAGACGATGCCGGCTGCCAGCATGCAGAAGCCGGTGAAGAAGCCGGTGAACGGACCGTAGGCGAGCGTCGCGTAGTACGAGGCGCCACCCGCCCGGGGGTATCTCGTGGCCAGCTCGGCGTACGAGGCCGCCGTCAGCAGCGCGAGGGCGAGGGCCACGGCCAGCGGGACCCACACCGCGCCGCCGGCCTTCGCCGCCACCTGCCCGATGAGCACATAGACACCCGCTCCCAGGACGTCGCCCAGGATGAAGAAGTACAGCAGGCGTGTCCCGAGGACCCGCTTGAACGGGGCCTCGGACGCACCGGCCGACGGTTGTTCTGTCTGCGTGGTCACGTCTGTGCTCGGGCTTTCTGCTGGCGTCGGGAGGGACCCGGGAGACGGGTCACGAGCCTGGACGGCACCGCGGGTCTCGGCGGGCCGGGGCTGCCTTGCCGTATGACCGCGAAGGTCCGCGGCCAAACCCGGGCAGTGGTCCCGGGCCGCCGGGTCCCCGAGGGTGTACGCGCGTCACCCGTCCGGCCCGGTTCATATCCACCCCCGCCGCGCCGCGATCACCCCCGCCTGGAAGCGGTTGGCCGCGCCCAGCTCCTCGTGGAGGCGGCTGATCCGGCGCCGCATCGTCCGGACCGACCAGCCCAGCTGGCGGGCGATCGCCTCGTCCTTGAGGCCGCCCACCAGCAAGGTGAGCATCTGGCGGTCCTCCTCGCTGAGGGGGTCCTCGGCGGGCGCGTCCAGCGGGGTGGCCGTGCGCCAGCACAGCTCCCAGTAGTCGATCAGTCCGTCCAGTAGGGCGGAGGGGCGGATGACGGCCGCGCGCACCTCGCTCGTGAAGTCGAGGGAGAGCGGCATGAGGGCGAGGCGCCGGTCCGCGATGGCCAGTTTGATCCGCAGGCCGGGCAGGACGCGGGCCTGCTCGCCATGGGTCACCAGCTCGCGGATGTCACCCAGCACGCCGGGCCACTCCAGCGCCTCCGGGGCGTACACGGCGCGGTAGCGGACCCCGCGGGTGAGGGCCGTCGCCTCGACGGGGTTGGAGGTGGTGAGGGCGTACGGCGGCCGGTCCAGCGTGATGACCTCCTCGCGCGCCTCCTGCTGCAGTTGTACGAACCAGCGGCCCAACGCCTCACCGCCGGTGATGACTTCCACCTGTTCGGAGCCGCCCTGCTGGGCGGTGGTGAACAGACGGGACAGCTCGCCGGCGGCGGCACGGACGCCGTCGAGGTCGGCGGTACGGGAGCGGACCAGGGACTCCAGGGCCGCGCCGGGCTCAATGGCCGCGTAGCGGCGGCGCGTTCCGGCGAGCCGGCCCACCAGGCCGTTCTGGCGCAGCCGGTCCAGGGCGCGGGCCACCCGCTCGGTGGAGCAGAACAGGTCGGCCGCCAGCTCGGCGGGAGCGGCGGTGTGGCGGACCAGGATCGCCCGGTAGACGCTCTCGTCGAACGGGTCGATCCCGGCCGCGGTCAGCTGCGGCATGGTCAGGATCCTGGCCCGTATGTGCCAGGGGCAGCAATGGGCCAGGCCAAATCGTTGTCTGGACCACAGGATTCCGATTACTTGGTCTGGCATGACCCCTCGAAGATCTCTCACCGCCGCACTCGCGGTCGCCGTACTCGGCGGACTGCTGACCGCGGTACCGCAGTCCGCCACGGCGGACCCCCACCAGGATCCGGAGCGGCGCGTCATCGTCACGCTGTCCGGAGCAGCCGCCGCGGCCGGGAAGGGCGTTCTGCGCGCCGCCGACGCCCGGGCGGTCGGCACGGACCGGGCCGCCGTCGCCGGCCGGCAGAAGTCGTTCCTCGACCGGGCCAAGGGCGCCGGAGTGCACGCCGGTTCGCCGCGGGCGCTCAGTCTGCTGCTCAACGCGGTCGCCGTGACAGTGAAGGCCTCCGAGGTCACCGCGCTGAAGCGGCTGCCGGGCGTGGTGTCCGTGGTGCCCGACACCAAGATGCGCGTGCTCACCGACGCGAGCGTGCCGCTGATCAACGCCCCGCAGGTGTGGCGCCGCAAGGACCCGGCGGGCAACAGCGCCGACGGCAAGGGTGTGACCGTCGCCGTCCTGGACAGCGGGGTCGACTACAGCCATCCCGACCTCGGGGGCGGTTTCGGCGAGGGCCACAAGGTCGTCGGCGGCTACGACTTCGCCAACGGCGACACCGATCCGATGGACGACAACGGCCATGGCACGCATGTCGCCGGCATCATCGCGGGCCGGGCCGCCGAGAAGGGCGGCGTGACCGGTGTGGCGCCGGGCGCGAGCATCCTGGCGTACAAGGTCATGGACGACGCGGGCGAGGGCTACACCTCCGACATCGTGGCCGGCATCGAGGCCGCGATCGACCCGGCCAACCCGCACCGCGCCGATGTCATCAACATGAGCCTCGGCGGTTACGGGGACGGCACCGATCCCCTCGGAGCGGCGGCAACGGCCGCCACCCGGGCGGGTGTTGTGGTCGTCGCGTCGGCCGGCAACGAGGGGCCGAGGAGGGGGACGGTGAGCACCCCGGCCGCCGCCGACGGTGTCATCGCGGTCGGCGCCTCCGTCAGCGGGCTGCGCATACCGAGCGCCGCCTACCGGGGCGGCGAGAAGATCCAGGCGTACCGCGGGCTGGTCTCCGCCAACCCGCCCGTGAAGCCGGTCACCACCGCCCTCGTCGATGTCGGGCGGGGCAGCGCGGAGGACTGGGAGCGCGCCGGGGACGTCAAGGGCAAGGCCGTCCGTGTCGACATGCTGGTGGCCCAGTCCTCGCAGGACCTGTACATGACCGAGATCGAGATGGCCCGGGAGGCCGAGCGCCGCGGCGCGGTCGCCCTCATCGGCGGACCGTCCGGGGGCGGCGGCCCGGTGTTCGCCGCCCAGGACGCGCAGCCGCAGGACCAGCCCGGCCGGCCCCAGGTCCCCTCCCCCGACGGAACGATTCCGCTCGCCGCCCGGACCTCCCTCAAGGACTCCGGCGACTCGCTGCGCATGGACACCATCGTCATGCTCGGCATCGACTCCACCCAGTACGCCGAGCTCGGCCGCCGCCTGGCGAAGGGCAAGGTCGAGGTGACGGTCAGCGGCACGGACGCCACCGACACGGTCGCCTCGTTCTCCTCGCGCGGTCCCGACCTGGGTTGGGGCCTGAAGCCGGACCTCGTCGCACCGGGCTACGACATCCGCTCCACCATCCCCACGTCCCTGTACGCGCCCGGCTACTACCGCATGTCCGGTACGTCCATGGCGGCACCGCACGTCGCGGGCGCCGCCGCCCTGCTGCGCCAGCTCCACCCGGGCGAGACCCCGGCGCGGATCACCTCCGAACTGGTGGGCTCCGCCAAGCAGCTGGGGGACTACGGGACGACCACCGTCGGCTCCGGCCGGCTCGACGTCGCCGCTGCCGCCACCACGGCCGACACCGGCATCACCACCACCCCGGCCACCCTCTCCTTCGGCCTCGCCGACCTCGCCCGGCCCACGGTGGGCGGCAGCGAGAAGCTCACCGTCACCAACTCCGGCACCGAGCTCCGCACGGTCCGGCTGAGGGCGAGCGGCCGGGCGAGGATCAGCCCGGAGACCCTGCGCATCCCGGCGGGCGCCTCCGCGACGGCGACAGTGACCCTGCGGGCCGACCGCCCGGACGGCGAAGCCGAGATCACCGGTACGGTCACCGTCACCCCCGAGCACGGCGCCGCCCTGCGCGTCCCGTACCTCCTCGTCGTACGGAAACTGTTCCTCCAGGCCGGGCCCGACCCGAGCGACGGCACGTCCACTGCCGTCGTCCTCACCCCCGCCCCCCTCGCGAAGCCGCCGGTCGTGACCGTCACCCCGCCGCACGGCAGGCCCTACACCGTCACCACGAGGCTCCGCAGCGAGAACGTCTACCAGGCGGAGATCACCGGCCGCGGCGAGGGCGCCCATCTGGTGTCCGCCGAAGGCCGCACCACCGACGGCAGGACACTCACCAGCAACCGCGACGGCTTCGACGTCACTCCCCGGGACAGCCGCACCTCACGCTGGCAGCCCGTCGGCCCCAACTCCGAGAGCGGCGACATCACCACCGCGCCGAGCGCCCCCGGCACCGCCGTCCTCACCCAGTACAACAAGGCCGGCCCCTGGTCCACCGAGGACAACGGCGCGACCTGGAAGCAGCACACCAGGCTGCCGCTGGGTGACGCGGCGGGCCGGGCCTTCACCGTCATCGACCCGCACGACCCCAAGCGCTGGTGGTACGCGGCCAACAGCGCGTCCGGCATTCCCCGCACGGGCTCGATCCTGCGCACCGAGGACGGCGGGCGCACCTGGCGGACACTCGACACCCCCGACGCGCGCGTCATCGGCTTCCTCACCGACGAGTCGGGCCGCACGCTCCTGGCCGTCACCGCCACCGATCTGCTGATCAGCCGGGACGGCGGCGACACCTGGACCACCGAACCCCTCGGCGTCCCCGTCGACCACGTCTACGACGTGGCGATCGGCGGTGACAGCCTCTACTTCTCGGCGGGCAAGTCGCTGTGGAAGCGCGACGGGCTGACGTCCGGCACCCTCGGCAAGGCCACCAAGGTGTACGAGCCCACCGGCAACCGGGTCTCCGTCGACGTCGTCGCGGACAGCCGGGTCGTGGCCATGTACGAGGTGGGGTCCGGCATCGTCGGCTCCTTCGACGGCGGCCGGACCTGGGCCACGCTGGACAACCACGGAATCGGCGGTACGGGCCTCACCCTCACCGGCGGCGACCTGTACGCCGGTTACGGCAAGGACATCCGCGTCGGCCGCGACCACGGCCGCCGTTGGAGCACCATCCCGGCCGCCAACCCCGCCTCCACGACCTCCGACTTCACCCGCTGGGCGGACGGCTCACTGACCGTCTCCGCGGACGCGGCCGGTGTCTACCGGGGCACGGCGGACGGCAAGGACTACCGGCGCATCGGCGTCCAGGGCGGCACCGTCAACGCCCTTGCCCTCAGCGGCGGCCATCTGCTCGCGGCCGGCCCGCAGGGCACGCACCGCTCACGGCTTCCGGTCTCCGGTGCCGAGTGGGGCACCACCGGCGGCGAGGGCAGGCTCGGCGTCACGACCCGGCTGTTGCAGGCCTCCGCCAAGGACTCCCGGATCGTATGGCGGGTGCGCACCGGCGCCTGGGGCGACTTCCATCTGGAGCGCAGCGGCGACGCGGGTGCCACCTGGCAGCAGAAGGGCGAGAGCAACGGCACGGTGTTCGCCCTGGCGGTGCACCCCGCCGACCCCGACCGCGTGTACGTCTCGTACGCGAACCTCCTGGGCAAGGGCCTGTTCTCCACCGAGGACGGCGGCGCCAACTGGAAGAACCTCCTCCATGACGAAACGTACTTCACCGCCGTGGCGGGCGACCCGACGAACCCGGACCGGCTGTGGCTCGGCACCCCCGACGGCCTCTACCGCTCCGACAACGGCGGCGACGACATCACCAGGGTCGCCGACGGCCGGGTGAACACCATCGAGTTCACCGGCTCGAAGATGCTGACCGGCGGCGACGCCATCAAGGTCTCGACGGACGGGGGCAGGACCTTCCGTACCGGCGACACCGGCAAGCTGCCGCTGCGGGTCGGCGACATCCTGGAGGTGGGCGGCACCCTCTACGCGGCCGGCACCAGCTCCTGGGACAGCGCTCTGCCCCGGGGTGGCCGAGGCGTGCTGCGCTCCAGGGACGGTGGCCGCAGCTGGCAGAACATCTCCACCGGTCTGCAGAACCTCGACGCCACGAGCCTGGCGGCCTCCGGCGGGTGGCTGTACGTGGGCACGGTGCAGGGAGGGGTGCACCGCCTGAAGCTCTGACCGGACAGGTGTGCAGGACGTGGTGGGCCGCCCGGGCCGGGCGGCCCACCACGGTCCGCTCTCAGCCGCCCGGACCATCAGTACGGGGTGGTGTTCGCCACCCGGCCCCGGAAGGCACGCCGGTAGGCGTGGGGTGTGGTGTCGAGGGAGCGTACGAACTGGTGCCGCAGGGCGGCCCCGTTGGCGAATCCCGTACGGGCGGCGACCACCTCCACCGTCTCGTCGGTGCTCTCCAGCAGCCGCTGGGCGCCCAGTACCCGCTGAGCCAGCAGCCAGCGGTAGGGGGTGGTGCCCGTCTCGGTCCGGAAGCGGCGGGCGAAGGTGCGCGGTGACATGCTTGCCCGTGCCGCCAGTTGGTCGACGCTGATCTCCTGGTCGAGATTCCTCTCGGCCCAGACCAGCACCTCGCGTATACCGTCCTCCCCGTATCGGGCGACCGGCCGCTCGACGTACTGGGCCTGTCCGCCCTCCCGGTGCGGGGGCACCACCATCCGCCGCGCGATGGCGTTGGCGACCTCGCTGCCCTGGAGTCTGCGTACCAGATGGAGGCAGGCGTCGATCCCGGCGGAGGTGCCCGCCGAGGTGAGGACCGGGTCCTCGTCGACGTAGAGCACGCCCGGCTCGACGTGGGCCCGGGGGTAGCGCCGGGCTAGCGCGTCGGCGTAGCGCCAGTGTGTGGTGCAGCGCCGTCCGTCGAGCAGCCCCGCGGCGCCCAGGACGAACGCGCCGACGCAGACGCTCAGCACCCGGGCCCCGCGGGCGACCGCCCGGCGCAGGGCTTCCAGGAGAGCGGGCGGGAAGTCCCGGGTGTGGAAGTCGTCTCCCACCGGGATGGCGATGAGGTCGGCCTCCTCCAGGCGGTCGAGCCCGTGGGGCGTACTGATGGTGAATCCGGGCACGGCCCGCACCGATGGCGATTCCGCGGCGACGAGCGCGAAGTCGTACGCGGGCAGGCCCTCCTCCTGGCGGTCGATCCCGAACACTTCGCAGATGACACCCAGTTCGAAGGGGTGCACGTCCTCCAGCAGGACCGCGGCTACGTTCTTCAGCATGGGACCCAATGTGCAGGAGTACGCGGCGTTCTGACAGCCCCGGCCCGATCGCATGACCACGAGTGTGTGGGCGCTGCCCTGGGCGTTGGGCCGGGTGGCAGTAATTCGCTGTTGCCCGTCAGTGCTGCCACTGTCGCCGCTCCAACGCCTTCCGCACAGTGGGGTGCATGGCACAGAACAACGCGACGACAGCGTCGGACGGAACCGGACAACAGCACGCGGGGGTGCGGCAGGTATGGCGCGAGTCCCCGGCCGCGGTGAAGTCCCTGCTGGTCGGGACCATGGTCAACCGGCTCGGGGGTTTCGTCCAGGTCTTCATGGTGCTGTACCTGACGCATCGCGGTTTCTCCGACACCCAGGCGGGCGCCGCGCTCGGTGTGTACGGCGCGGGAGCCGTGCTCGGGACGCTGGTCGGGGGGTGGATGTCCGACCTGCTGGGACCCCGGCTGACGATCACGTCCACGTTGCTGGGCTCGGCCGTGCTGCTCCCGTGTGTTCTCCATCTGGACGACTACTGGACCATCCTCGCGTTCATCGCCGTCAGCGGGGCCGCCGCAATGGCGTACCAGCCCGCCTCCACCAGCATGATCAGTCAACTCACCCCGCCCGACCGCCATGTCATGGTCTTCGCGATCGGCCGACTGGCGATCAACCTCGGCACGACGGCCGCCCCGCTGCTGGGCGCGGCGCTCGTCAAGGTCTCCTGGGACTTCCTGTTCTGGGGCGAGGCACTGACCGTGACGGTCTTCTCCGCGGTCGCCGCAGCCACCCTGCCGCGGCGCGGGGAACCAGGTACGACGGGGCCGGCGGATGGCGAGGGCGCGCGGGACGGGCAGACGGGAGCGTCCACGGGGTCGTATCTGACGGTACTGGCCGACCGCCGGTATCTGCTGTTCCTGCTGGCGATGTTCACCAGTTCCGTCATCTACGTCCAGCACATCTCGACCCTGCCGCTGACCGTGCGGCACCTCGGCATGGGCATCGAGGTCTATGCGGCGATGGTCGCGCTCAACGGCCTTCTCGTCATCACCTGTGAACTCCTGGTCGCCAAGGTGGTGCAGCGTCGGCCGATACGGACGGCCGTGATCACGGGTGTGCTGCTGACCGGCGTCGGAATGAGTCTCTACGCCCTGCCGTGGGGGCTCGCGGCCCTGGTGATCGCCACCCTCGTCTGGTCGCTCGGCGAGATCATCGGCTATCCGTCCCTGTTCTTCGCCTATCCCGCGCAGGCGGGCCCGGCCCGGCTGCGGGGACGCTATCTGGGTGCCTCCAACGCCTTGTACGGGCTGGGCAGTTCGATCGGCCCGTTCGTCGGAGTGATGCTCTGGAACCGCTTCGAGGAGGGGCTGTGGCTCGGTTGCGGGGTGGTGGGCGTCCTCGCCGCCGCCGCCGCGTGGGGCGGGGTGCGCCCGGCCGGGACGGGGACGGCCCATACCGAAAGCGGCCTCGGAGGTTAGGCCGCCGGCGCGGGGTCCGCGGCGCGGGACAGCGCACGGCCACCAGAAGAGAAACCCAAGGAGAAACGACAGATGCCACGCCATGTAATCCTGGTCGATCCCTACTCCGAGGCGGTGGAGTACGCACACGCCTTCCGTGAGCGGGGGGTCGAACCGGTCGCCGTGCTGAGCACACCGGCACCCTTGAAGTCCTACCTGCACGGCTGGAAGCCGGGTTTGTTCAGCGCCTGTCATTTCCACGACGGCGACTTCGGCGAACTCACCCGGATCGTGCGCGGCTACGACCCGATAGCGGTCATCCCGGGCAATGAGTCCGCGGTCCGGCTCGTGGACGCACTGATCGAGGAGCTGGCCCCCGGAACGGGCAACGCACCCGAACTCTCCGCGGCCCGCCGGGACAAGTGGCCCATGGTCCAGGCCGTGGCGAAGGCGGGTGTACCGCACCTGCGCACCTTCGCCGCCGCGACGGAGGAAGAGGCGGCCGACTGGCTGCGCGAGACCGGACTGGAGGGGCGGGCACTGGTCCTCAAGCCGCGGTGCAGCGGGGGGACGGACGGTGTGCACAAAGTGGAGACGGGCGAGGACTGGCGCCCCGTGTTCCGGCGGTTGCTGGGCTCCGTCAACATGTTCGACCTGTCCAACGACAGCGTCCTGATCCAGGAGTTCGCCTCGGGAACGGAGTTCGTCGTCGATACGTACTCCGTCAACGGTGTGATGGGTCTGGTGGCCGTGGTCCGGTACAGCAAGTCGGCCCGGGGGAACCGGGTAGGGGTCTACGACGCCGAGGACTACCTGCGGCCCGACGATCCGCTGGTCGCCACCCTGGAGGCGTATGCGCGCCAGGTCGCCGACGCGGTCGGCATACGGACGGGATGCGCCCACACCGAGATCATGCTGACGGACAGCGGCCCCCGGCTGATCGAAATCGCGGCGCGCCTCGACGGCGGCTGTGCGCAGCGGGCCACCCGGCTGGCGACCGGAGACTGCCAGGTCGACCGTGCCGTGCGACACCACCTGGACTCCGCCTTCACCCCCGGATTCGAGATCGTGCGGCCCACCCGGGTGGTGTGGCTCTCCGCCGCACACAGCGGCACCATGAGGAACGTCGAGGTGCTCGACGCGGCGCGTGGGCTGACCACCTTTCAGAAGCTGGCCTGCCGTTACCCCAACGGCTCCCGGGTGCCCAGGACCGAAGACCTCTTCACCGCTCTCGGCTGGGTACTGCTCAGCGCCCCCGACCAGAACGCCCTCGATCAGGACACCCGGCGGATACGGGAGATCGAGGCCGAGGTGGTGATCGACCCACTGGGTGCGTAGCCCGCAGGCGGGCCGCCGGCGCCGTCGCGGCCCCGGAGCCTCACACCGGCGGGTCAGGACTCGCCGTGGTGAGGTCACCCGTCGCGGCGGCTTCCCCGGGCACACTGTCACACGTTGGCCTGTCACGCGGCCGTGGCTCCCGGCGCGCCCAGCGCAGGCGCACCTGGGGACGCTTCATGTCCATGTCCTGGAGGTCGGGTTGACGTGTGCCGGGTGGTTCTCTCGCGCGACGGCGCTCACCGTCACCCTCGTACTGGCACTGCTGCCTACGTACGCGCAGGCCACGGCGGCAGGCGCGCCGAGCCCGCCGGACACCGTGACCGCCGACGCCAAGGGACCTGTGGGGTGGGACAGTCTGCGCCGTCTGGACCGCCTCCCCGACCTTCCCTCGGGTGTACGGACCCTGCAGTTCTCCAGCTTCGACCGTACGGGCGGCAACGCGCAGGACGGCTTCTTCGGCACCTACTCGTGTCTGCGCACCAGCGCGGAGGGCTGCGTGATCGCGGAGCACCGTGGAGCGGGTGAGATCGGGACCATCTGGTTCACCCGCGATCAGGGCGACGTGTCCCGCACAGGCACCCTCACCATCGAGCTCGACGGCAAGAAGGTCCTGGAGGCGCCCCTTCAGGATGTGGTGAACGGACGGCTCGGCGCGCCTTTCACGCCGCCCCTGGTGGCCAACGCCGACGCGTCGTCGGGTGGCGTTCTCATCGAGGTGCCCATGCCGTACCGCGAGTCCATGCGCATCACCACCCAGCACAATCCGCTCTTCTACCACGTGTCGTACCGCTCCTTCGCCGACGCCGACGGGGTCGTCGCCTTCGACGCGCACGACGCTGCGCAGGATGTCGTCGCCCTCGTCAAGGCGGCCGGCACCCGCGACCCCAAGCCGGCCCTGCCGGGGACCCGCACGACCATCCAGGCCCTCAGCCTCGCGCCGGGCCGCACCCAGACCCTCGCCACGTCCACCACACCGGGCCTGCTCACCGCACTGGAGATCCACCTCACCCAGACATCCGGTACCGGCGCCCAGCGGGCGGCGGACAGCGGCAGGTCCCCCAGGGCCGGCCGACGCGCCGCGCCGGCGGACGCCCGGACGCTGCTCACCGGTCTGCGTCTGCTGATCTCGTTCGACGGGCAGCGCACGGTCGACGCGCCGCTCGGCGAGTTCTTCGGCACGGGGCAGTCCATGGCGCCGGTCCGGGCTCTCATGTTCGCCGCCGATCCCCAGACGCAGACCTTCCGGGCCTGGTGGCCCATGCCCTTCATGACATGGGCACACGTCCAGCTGTACAACGGCAGCGACGTCCCCGTCACCGCTGGGAGCGCCTCGGTGAGCACCGCGCCCTCCACCGCTCACGCCCAGGCCGTCCGTGCCGGAAGCGAGGGCCGTTTCCACGCCCTGTCCCACACCGGGCCGACCGTTCCCGGCGAGAGCTGGTCGTTCCTGCGCACACAGGGCCGGGGCAAGTTCGTCGGGGTCAGCCACGGCATGCGGGGCGACACGGACCGTACCTATCTGGAGGGCGACGAACGGGTGTACGTCGACGGGGCACGCACCCCGCAGATCCACGGCACCGGTACCGAGGACTTCTACCAGAGCGGCTGGTACTTCAACCACGGCCCCTACACCCAGCCCTTCAACGGAAATCCCGCCCATCTCACCGCCTCGTCGGGGTGCGCGACCGGGCGCGACTGCACCGATGCCTACCGGCTCCAGCTCCACGACGCGGTGGCCTTCACCCAGTCGATCGACTACACGATCGAACACGGCCCGATGAACGACCGCCAGGCCGACTACTCCTCCACCGCGTTCTGGTACGAGACCCCCACTCCCTCCTCGTACGCGAGCGACATCGTGCACCTGGGAGATCCCGCCGACGAGACGGCACACCACTACACGTCCAGTGCCACGACTCCCCCGGCCGTGCTCGACTCCGCCTTCGAAGGCGATGCCCGTACGCCCACCCGGCTGCGCGCCCTGACACAGACCACCCGGACGCCCGTGACCTTCACCCTGGCCATCGATCCGCGCAACAGAGGTGTCGAGCTGCGGCGCACCTCCGACCAGCAGCAGGCGCCCCAGCAAGCAGGGGTGAGCGTCGACGGTCACCGGCTGGGCGACTGGTACCAGCCGCTCGCCAACACCGACCGCCGCTGGCTCGACGACACCTACCAACTGCCCGCCGCGCTCACCCGCGGGCGGAGCCTGCTCACCGTGACGCTCACCCCGGCGGCGACCGGGCCCGCCTGGTCCGCCGCGTCGTACGAAGCCCGCAGCCTGACCTGAACGCGACCGCCCCGCCGCCGGTTCCCTGACGGTTCATGGACATACCAGCATCCAGATCGCCCGTCGGCCGGGAGTGTCGGAGGGCACCGTACGCAAGCGCGTCCCCCCATGTGAAATTTGCCATTCAAGATCTTGATGTTTGTTCACCCCCATGCCAGATTCGGCGCAGCACCACCAGGTCGACGGCGGAGTCCATGTGGATTACGCCGTATCAGCTGCGGGGGAAAGGCCACCAACATGCCCGTACAGCACACCGCCGGGGACCGCCTCGCGGTGGAGAGGCGGACCATCGAGGCCGTCCCGGACAGCGAGCGGCACGGCACGCCGCGCAGCCAGTTCACGCTGTGGTTCGGCGCCAATATGCAGATCACGGCGATCGTCGACGGGGCGCTGTCGGTCGTCTTCGGTGCCGACGCGCTCTGGTCGATACCCGCGCTGCTGATCGGCAACGTGCTCGGCGGCATCGTGATGGCCCTGCACTCCGCACAGGGCCCGCGCCTCGGCGTACCGCAGATGATCTCCAGCCGCGCACAGTTCGGGGTGTACGGCGCGGTCCTGCCGCTGGTGCTGGTGATCCTGATGTATCTCGGATTCGCCGCGACCGGCAGCGTACTGGCCGGGCAGGCGGTGTCCGAGATGCTGCACATCGGCACGGACGCCGGGATACTCGTCTTCGGGGCGCTGACCGCCGCGGTGGCCGTCACCGGCTACCGCCTCATCCACATCGCGGGCCGTATCGCGACGGTCGTCGGCGCGCTCGGCCTGGGCTATCTGCTGGTGCGCCTGTTCACGCAGTACGACGTGGGCGCGCACGTCGGCGAGAAGGGCTTCGACGCGGCGACCTTCCTGCTCGCCGTGGGTCTCGGGGCCGGCTGGCAACTGACCTTCGGCCCCTATGTCGCCGACTACTCGCGCTATCTGCCCCGCGACACCAGCACGCGCGCGACGTTCTGGTCCACCTTCCTCGGCTCCGTCATCGGCTCCCAGTGGTCCATGACGCTGGGCGCGCTCACCGCGGCCGTCGCCGGGGAGGCGTTCCTGCCCGACCAGGTGGGTTTCCTCGGCGATCTGGCGGGTCCGGCGTTCCTCGCGTTCCTCATCTACCTGGTGATCGTGGTCGGCAAGCTGACCGTCAACTGCCTGAACGCCTACGGCGGCTTCATGTCGATCCTGACCACCGTCACGGCGTTCGACCGCCGCACGCACATCTCGGCCGCGGTACGCGCCGCGTACATCGTCGGCTTCATCGCGGTGTCGATGGTCATCGCGCTCGCCGCCAGCGACGACTTCCTGACCAACTTCAAGAACTTCGTGCTGCTGCTCCTGACGGTGTTCACCCCGTGGAGCGCGATCAACCTGGTCGACTACTACCTGCTGTCCCGCGAACGCGTCGACATCCCGGCCCTGTACGACCCGAACGGCCGCTACGGGCGGTGGAACGCCACCGCGCTGACCTGCTACGTCATCGGGGTCGCCGTGCAGGTTCCGTTCCTGGCCACCACCTTGTACACCGGCCCGATCACCGAGAAGCTCGACGGCGCCGACATCTCGTGGATCGTCGGGCTGGGCCTCACGGCGGCGCTGTACTGGCTGTGGGCGCGGCGTACCGCCAACGCGCCCTCCGAGACCGTCCACCCGGCTCCGGCCGGGAGCGGTGACCGGGCGGCAGCGGGCGCCTGACCTGGTGTCACCCGGTCGGCACGACATCCGCCCACAGGGCAGCGGCGTCGGGCGAAAGCGGTACGACCGCTCCCGGCGCCGCGTCGTCGCCCGCGTCCCACCACACGCCCTGACCGGTCGTCAGAACGGAACCGTCCGCCTCTGCCTGCCAGTGGCCGCACAGCACATGGAGCACCCCGGAGTGTCCCGGTCCCGGCGCGACGGGCCCGGTGACCCGGCGCACCCCGGCCGTCCAGTGGCCACGCCGCACCATCAGGTTGAGCACCCGGCAGGGCCCGCCCGCGAGTTCGGCGGTGAGCGCGAGGTCTCCGGAGAACGCGAACGGCTCCCCCGCGCGCGTCAACAGCCGGTCGAACACATCGGGCGACGTCAGCCGTACCCCGTCGCCCGAGAGCAGGGTGAGGGTCCGGTCCACCCCCGCGAACGCCGAGAACGGACCGCCCCGGCCGATCTCGGCGACGCTCGCGCGCCACCCGAAGTCATCGGTGCCCTCGGGGCGCGAGGCGATCTCTCTCGTCGTGCCGCCGCCGTTGCGCCAGGGGCCCGCGGGCAGGGTCTCTACATCGAAGTGGTGCATGGGTGGGCTCCTGGGCGGGCGCGGGTCGAGGTGGATGTCAGGTCCGCAAGTACGAGGCCCCGTTGACATCGAGGACGGCGCCCGAGCTCCACATCGCCTGCGGGGAGGACAGATGGAGCACCGCCGCGGCGATCTCGCTCGGGTCGGCGACGCGTCCGAAGGGGCTCTGGGCCCGGATGCCCTCGCCCTCGGGCCCCTCCAGACGGCCCGTGACCCGCTCGGTGGCGACGAAGCCGGGGGCGACCGACGCCACCGCGATCCCGTGCGGGGCGAGGGAGACCGCGAGGGACTGGCCCAGCGCGTGCAGGGCGGCCTTGGTGGCGCCGTAGGCGGGGTGGTCGGGCTCGCCCCGGAAAGCGCCGCGCGAGCCGATGTTGACGATCCGTCCTTCGCGGCCCGCCTCGATCATCCGGTTCGCGACCCGGTGGCTGAGGTGGGCGGGTCCCAGGAGGTTCACGTCGACGGTCTGTCGCCAGGCCTGCTGCCACTGCTCGTACGAGGTGTGCGCGAGAGGGTGGGCCACCATCACGGCGGCGTTGTTGACCAGGATGTCCACCCCGCCGAGCGCCTCCTCGGCGCGGGCCGCCAGTTCGTCGACGCCGTCCGGGTCCGCGAGGTCGGCGGCGATGAGTACGTGTCCTTGCCCCTCCAGCGCGGCGAGGGTCGCCTCGGCGTCCGGACCAACTTCGGAGCAGTGGACGGCGACCCGGTCGCCGCCCTGGGCGAAGGCGGCGGCCACGGCCCGGCCGATGCCCCGGGAGGCGCCGGTGACCAGGACACCCCGGCCGGTGCTGGGCAGCTTCGTCACGGTCCGGTCCATCGGGGTCCCTCTCGTCGGCGGCGGCGACGGCCCCGCCGACTGCGCGGTGCCGTCGCCCCGAGCCTACTGAGCATGATCACGGTCTGGGAAGCCCGTACCCGGACGGCGAAGGCCGTGCTCGCGCGCCTCAGACCGGCAGGTTCGCCGTGACCAGGCAGCCCGGACTGTCGGTCGCGGTCACGGCGACCGGCGTGGTGGTGCCCAGCAGGCTGTTGCCGTTGACCAGGGTGTTGGCCGAGGAGACGACGGCCACACCGGTGGGGCTGCTGCGCACCACGTTGCCCGTCACGGAAGAGCCCGGTGAGGAGTCCACATGGATCCCCTTGTCGGTGCTGCCGGACACGGTGTTCGCGCTGATCAACGCGTCGGGGGCGTAGTACGCCCGGATCCCGGCCGCGGCGGCACCGGCCACGACGTTGCCGGTGATGACGACTCGGGAGGCCGAGGTGCCGCTGTTCGCGTTGCCGCCCATGATGTCGATGCCGCGGTCCTTGGCGCCCGCGCCCTGGACGATGTTGCCGGTGACGACGAGGTCCTGGAAGCCCGCGACCGTACCGTCGTAGCCGGCGTAGGCCGCGCGGATACCGCCGAAGCAGTCGTCCATCGTGTTGTCGGCGACGACCGTCTGGTTGGTCGCACAGGGGTGGATGGCGAACCAGCGGCTGCCGTGGATGGTGTTTCCGATGATCTCCACGCGCTCGTGGGAGTTGCGGGCGTCGAAGCTGTGGGACCCGACGAGGGTGGGGAAGCCGCCGTAGGTGATACCACCGACCGTGCTGCCCGAGCCGCAGTAGTTGTCGCGAATGACGATGTCGGAGCAGGCGGTGCCGTCCTCGGAGCCGATGACACTGCCGCCCACGCGGGCGCTGTCCAGTTGGACGGCCTCGGTTCCCCAGGAGATGCGGTTGGCGGTGCCGGTCCAGCCGCTGAAGCGGCAGTTCTCGACCCGGCCGTTGCGTACGGCGCCGAACTCCACTGCGTGCCAGTTCGAGACGTTCACCACCCGCAGATCACGGATGATCACATCGGTGGCGTGCCAGATGGATATCCCCATCCAGCCCTGCGCGTCGTCGGTGGGCTGCGGGCCGGCCACATCCCAGACCCCGCCCTCGATGACGATGTTCCCCGGCCCGCTGTAACCGGAGCCGCCGGCCGTGTCCCCCCATGCTCCGTTCATCAGCATGAACTGGGTGCTTCCGGTGCGCCGGAACGTGGTGCCGGGCGTCAGCGTCAGACGTGTGTCGGCGCCGATCCGCAGATACGCGCCGATGGTCCAGGTGCCGGGGCCCACGACGACATGCCCGCCGCCCGCGCTCTTGGCGGCGTTCAGCGCGGCCTGGACGGGCGCCTCGGTGGTGCCCGCCGAACTGTCGACGTAGTACACCTTCCACGTGCCGGACGGGGTGGCCGCGCTCGCGGGCTGCGCGCCCAGCACGGTGGAGGTCGCCAGCCC
Source organism: Streptomyces sp. NPDC031670 (assembly GCF_055580545.1). NCBI lineage: Bacteria > Bacillati > Actinomycetota > Actinomycetes > Kitasatosporales > Streptomycetaceae > Streptomyces > Streptomyces sp. NPDC031670. The sequence goes on from NZ_JBVILC010000008.1 coordinate 258,812, forward strand.
GGTGGCGGCGAGTCCGGCGGTGCCGAACGCCGCGCGGTCGAGCAGGGAGCGGCGGCTGAGAGCGGGCGACGCCGCGGCGTGTTCCATGCGGGGCATGGGTGGGGCCTCCTGTGTGGCCTGGGAAGGGCGGGAACACGGGAGTTCTATCAGCAGGCCGTTACGCTCCTCGCCCCGGCCGCCGCCGGGCACGGTCCCAGCTCATCGGGGCGGCACGCGGGCGGGGCCGCCGTCCTGTCCACCGGCCGGTCGGGATGGCCTCGGTCGGCTCGGGACGGCGGCCCCGTCGTCGCGGACGCGGTGTCAGACGGTGAGGACGATCTTGCCGCGGGTGCGCCCCTCCTGGTTCAGGCGCCAGGCCTCCGCCGCCTCGGCCAGCGGGAAGGTCTTCTCGACGTGCACCGACAGCTTCCCGGCGTCGGCGAGCCGGGCGAGCTCCGCGAGGTCCTCGCTGTCCGGGCGCACCCAGAGCGAGTGCCCGCCCTGCTCGACAGCGGCCTGGTCGGCGATGGACACGACGCGCTCCCGCTGCTTGAGCAGGGCCTGCGACAGATCGACGACACCGCCCCCGACGAAGTCGAGCGCCGCGTCCACGCCCTCCGGCGCCAGCGCGCGTACGCGGTCCTCCAAGCCGTCCCCGTACGTCACGGGCTCGGCGCCGAGCCCGCGCAGGAACTCGTGGTTGCGCTCACTCGCGGTGCCGATCACCCGGGCACCGAGGGCCACCAGGATCTGCACGGCGAACGCTCCGACACCACCGGCGGCGGCGTGCACCAGCACCGTCTCACCCGCCGTCACCCCGGCCCGCCGGACCGACTGATAGGCCGTCAGGCCCGCCAGCGGAACCCCGGCCGCCTCTTCCCAGCTCAGCGCGGCGGGCTTGGGCGCCACGCAGCGTACCGGCGCGGCGACCAGCTCGGCGTACGTGCCCTTCTCCACCCAGTCCTTGCGCAGATAGCCGAAAACCTCGTCGCCCACCTGGTATTCGGGTACGTCCAGGCCGACCGCTTCCACCACGCCCGCGACGTCCCATCCCGGGATCAGGGGGAACGCGGCCTCCATGATCGGATCGAGGTACCCGGCACCCAGTTTCCAGTCGACCGGATTGACCGCCGCCGCCTTCACCCTGATCAGGACCTCGCCGGGCGCGACCTTCGGATCGGGAAGGTCCACCAGGCGCAGGTCGTCAGCAGAACCGAACTTCTCCAGCACAATTGCCTTCATGACCAGCAGGAACACCGATCCGGTGCGCCTCATTCCCCACCGGAGGAGATACACCCGAAAGGCGGCAGCGACCTGGCGTGAAGGGTGCCCGCCGCGACCGGCGGCCCGCGGCCCGGCCGCGACCAGGTAAACGCGTCGACAGCGCCCCCCCCCCGGTACCCGGCAGAGTGGTGGTCCGTGACGAGCAGTGAGCTATGGACCCGTGCGACCGCCGACCGCTACGACGCCGAGGAGACCGAGATGTCCTCGGCCGCCGTTCTCGGACCGACCCTCACCTTCCTCGCAGAGCTGGCCGGAGACGGCCGGGCCCTGGAGTTCGCCATCGGCACCGGACGCGTGGGGGTCCCCCTGCGGGAACGCGGTGTGCCGGTCGTGGGCATCGAACTGTCCGAGCACATGGCAGCGGTTCTGCGCCGCAAAGCCGACGAGGTCACGCTTCCCGTGGTCATCGGGGACATGGCCACCACGGTCGTCCCCGGTGAGTTCAGCCTGGTCTACCTCGTCTACAACACCATCACCAATCTGCTCACCCAGGACGAGCAGGTGGCGTGCTTCCGCAACGCCGCCCGCCATCTGGCGCCCGGCGGCCGGTTCGTCATCGAGCTGGGTGTGCCGCCGCTGCGGTTCCTGCCTCCCGGGCAGGTCGCGGTGCCCTTCGACGTCTCCGAACGGCATCTCGGCTTCGACACCTTCGACTTGGTCGAACAGGTCCTCGTCTCCCACCACCTCACCCGCGACGGCGACGACGGCAGGTACCGCCGCAGCGACTCCCGGCACCGGTACGCCTGGCCGGCGGAGCTCGACCTGATGGCGCGCATCGCCGGGCTGGAACGGGAACGCCGCGTCGCGGACTGGGACGGGACCCCGTTCACCCAGGACTCCGCGAAGCACATCTCCGTATGGCGCAAGCCGGTCTGAGGTCGGCCGGGGAAGCTAGTCCGCGTCCAGTTCACCCTTCCCCCGTGCGACCGCGCCGTGCAGGGTGCGCAGGGCCAGGAGCAGGACGCCCATGTCGTCGAGGTAGACGGGATCGGGGAGCAGGTCGACGGGGCTGATCACATACAGCAGCGCGCCCCAGTAGGCGGCCTTGTGGGTCAGGGGGATGCCGGCGTCCCGCAGGATCCTGCGGGCCCGGACCAGCCGGATGGTGAGGGCGACCGCCCCCGCCGCGGCAGCGACAAGCACGAGCGCGGCAAGGACCAGCCCGGCCGTCACTCCCCTGCCCATGCTCAACGAAGCGGCCAGAGCGGCCTGCGAAGGGCTCATGATGCCGGAAGGGGCTGGGGGACAGGGCTCCCGGGGGCGCGGGAAGCGGCCCGGCCGGGCAGGCGGAGTTCGGTCTCCCCCTCGGGTTGATCCAGCGTCCGGCCCGTCGACTGCCTCATACGGCGGCCACCTCCTCACAGTGCGGCGGGGCGGCGCCCCGTCTCGCCTTACGTGTACCGTGCGCGCCGCGGTTGATGCCCGCCGCGTCTTCGGCGTCACGAGCGGGACCAACGCGCGGCCCAGCAGGCCATTCGCGGCCAGGTCCGGTCCGTCGTCACCAACCGACAGCGGAACCTCACTGCGGCCGGCCATGTACCACCTGAGGGACGAGACCGTCGCCAACGAACTCGTCGCCGCGAACACGGACCGCGGCGTCAGCGTCAAGGGGGTCCTGGACGCGAGCACCCGCGACTACGCCGCCGCGTACGGATACCGGTTCGGGCCGGCACGTGGTTACTGTGGCCGCATGACCACCGACGCCTTCCCGCCCGATGACATCGCCCTGCTCCCCCGGGCCGAGTTCGCCTTTCCCGGTCCGCTGCGGGACCAGCTCGTCGCGGCCGTCCTCGACGGATCCAAGACCTCGACGACGGGGCTTCTACTCGACTACGAGCAGGCGGAGGAGCCACTTCCCTCGGTCGGCAGCCGCGCGGTCGTGATCGACTCCGGGGACCGCCCGGTCGGGGTCATCGAGGTCACCGAGGTGCGCGTCGTGCCGCTCGCCGAGGTGGATTTCGCGCATGTGGTGGACGAGGGGGAAGGCGACACCAGCATCGCCGGATGGCGGGCCAACCATGAGACGTTCTGGCACAGCGCGGAGATGCGCGCGGCACTGGACGACCCGGAGTTCACCGTGGACGACGAGACCGCGGTGGTGCTGCAACGCTTCCGTCTCGTCACCGACCCGCGCCCGGTGGACTAGCCGACCGGGCCGCGGTTGACGTTCCGCCGGGCCTCCGGTCGCCACCTCACGCGGCCACGGCGTCCCACATCGTGTGTACGGAAGGCCGGTGCGGGCGCTGGGGGGCCCGCTCGGCGAGCCTCGTCATCCAGGCGCCGATCTCCTGGAGCTCCCTGCGCCCGACGCCGGCTCGTACGCGCGGGAACCAGCGGTGCTCCTCCGCGTCCATGTGCCGCTCGACGATGTCCATCAGCAGCCGGGCCTTGGCGTCGTACGCGATCTCGCCGGGGCGCATGTCGTACAGCTCGGCGGCCAGCACGTCGGCGATGTGATGTTCCTCGATGTAGCCGAGGATGTCGGGTTCCGTCTCGGGGAGCAGAACGCAGACGCGCGGGTACATCCCTTCCCGCTCGATGTACGTGTAGACGGTCAGCGCGCGCAGAAAGGGCCCCACTGCCTCGGTCCGGCCTTCGACCCGGTAGGAGCGGATCAGCCGCCTGAGCTCCTTGTGGCCTTCCCTCAGCATCACGATCGCGTCAGTCGACATGGCAGCTCCCTGAGGCCCAGCACTCACTTACGTTTCAGGCCCATACCCGGCAAACAGGACGATCATGCGCCGGAGCGGTGGGGGCTGGCCGTCCGCTGTCGGGTGGTGACAGGCGGATATCGGATGAACCGACCGCCCGGGGCCCGTCCGGCCGCCACGAGGCGCGACCCGCCACCGCGGCGCTCCCCTATATACCCACCCCCTATATACCCACCCCCTATATACCCACCCCCCTCTGTACACACCACCGCATACGCGAAGACGCCCGGCCGGGTGGTCCCGGTCGGGCGTCTTGGTGTGTCTGCTACCGAGGGTGGCTCAGTACCAGTGGTGGACCTGCCAGAAGTTCCAGGCGCCGACGGGGCTGCCGTAGCGGGACTTCATGTAGTCCAGACCCCACTTGATCTGGGTGGCGGGGTTGGTCTTCCAGTCCGCACCGGCCGAGGCCATCTTCGAGCCCGGCAGGGCCTGGACCAGGCCGTAGGCGCCCGAGGCGGAGTTCGTGGCGGTGTGGTCCCAGCCACTCTCGTGGGAAACGATGTTGTTGAAGGCGGCGAACTGCGCCGGGTCCTTGATCATCTGCTGGGCGATCGCCTTGGCGCTCGTGGGGGCCGCCGCCTGGGCGGGGACCGTGGCGAGCAGGGAACCGGCGGCACCGACGGCGACGACGGCGCCCGCGAGGGACTTCTTCGAAGCGGCGATGCGGCGGATGACAGAGTTGGACACGGATGAACCTTCCGAAGGGGACGAGGGGGGTCGCCGCATGCCGGAGGCATGCGTGAGCCACTCACACGGGGGAGAGGGGTTCGTCTGCGGCGGGGAGAAACACCCGTGCCGCTCGGCGACTCATCCAGTTCTACCGGCGACCACCGGGCCTGGCAACGACCCCTTCTACTAGGGAGACTCGCAGCGGAGGACCTCGGTCCCCGGGGCGGCGGGAGGTCCGTTTGGGCAGGCGGGAGCGCCGATGAGGCCCCTCGCCAAGCCCCTCGGAGGGCTACGACTCCCCCTCGTACGTGACGTGCGTCCTATGGGACGAGTCACCTTCGGGGTGTCCGATTTTTACCAAGAGTGACGAAATGTACCCTTTTTTGGAGCGGGTGAGGCGGGGCGATCCCCTCGAAATCAGAGGAAAACGGCGGCCTGGACGCCACCCTTCGCTGGTCCCGGGCCGCCGCACCGCCTGGCCGCCGCACCGCCTGGCGTCGCTCGGGTGACCAGAGGGGCGCGGCATCGAGGGCAGGGAGCCCCGCCGCGTTCAGTGCGCGGTGGAGCCCACGGACGGCAGATATCGCGGTGCGCGCCAGGCCCGCAGCTCTCGCTCCACGGCTGCTCCCAGCGACAGCAGGGATGCGTCCTGGTGGTGGCCCGCGGTCAGCAGGAGACCGATCGGGAGTTCGCCCACGGACCCGGCGGGCACCGAGAGCGAGGGGTACCCGGCGACGGCCGCCGGGGTGGAGGACGGGATCACGTCGTTGTCACCGCGTGCGCAGTCGGTCGTCCACGCCGGCGGGTTCGTCGGCGCGGCGATGGCGTCCAGGTGGTGGGCGGCCAGCGTCTCGTCGACCGAACGCCGGGACAGGTCCGTCAGCTCCGCACGCGTGGCGCGGTATCCCGGGTCGGTGGTGGGCGGGGCCGCGAGGGCCTGCTCGAACAGTTCCTGTCCGGCGAAGCAGGTCTGTTCCCGGGGATGGGTGCGGTTGAACGCGATCAGCGCGGCCAGATCCCGGGGCCCCTGGCGCGTACGGAGGTAGGCGTCGATGTCCCGGTGGAACTCACTGAGCAGCGCGGGGAATTCGAGCTGGGCCAGCCGGTCCTGGTACGGGAGCGTCACCTCGACGACTTCGGCGCCGGCGGCGCGCAGTTTCACCGCGGTACGGGTCATCACGGCGTCGACTTCGGGTCCGAGCGAGGGCAGTCGCCACAACCCGATGCGCTTGTGCCGCAGTCCTTCCTGACGGCCCGCCGGTTCACCCTGCCTTGTCGCCTGTCGCCCCGGTGTGTCGGCCTCCTCCCGGCCGGGCAGGTCCGTGAGGCGATCGCCGGTGAGCGCGGAAAGCGTCAGGGCGGTGTCGATGACGTTGCGGGCCATGGGCCCGGCGGTGTCCTGCTCGGCGGAGATCGGTACCACTCCCCTCGGGCTGACCAGCCCGAGGCTCGGCTTGAAGCCGACCACTCCGTTCATGCCCGCCGGGCAGACGACGGAGCCGTCGGTCTCGGTGCCGATCGCCACCTGGGACAGCGACGCGGCAAGCGCGGCGGCCGAGCCGGCCGAGGATCCGCACGGATTGCGGTCGAGTACGTACGGGTTGTTCGTCTGCCCGCCCACGGCCGACCATCCCGATGTCGGCTTGGCCGCGCGGAAGTTGGCCCACTCCGACAGATTGGTCTTGCCCAGGATCACCGCTCCGGCCTGCCGCAGCCGGGTGACCAGGACCGCGTCCTGGCCGGGAGCTCTGCCCGTCAGCGCCAGCGACCCGGCCGTGGTCGGCAGGTCCCGGGTGCCGACGTTGTCCTTGAGCAGTACGGGAATGCCGTCCAGCGGCCCGCGCAGTTGGCCGCCGCGCTGCCGGGCGTCGCTGGCGGCGGCCTGCCGCAGGGCCGACGGATCGGTGTACAGCACCGCGTGGATCTTCGGATCGATGCTCGCGATACGCCGCAAGTACGCCCGGGTCAGCGCCAGCGACGTCAGGGTCCCCTTCTCCCTGCCGGTCTGTAACTCCGGGATCGTCACCGTGTCGAGGTCGATCCCCTTGTCGAGGTCGATCCCCTCAAGAACCGCTGCCCGTTGCGACGGCTGGTCCCTCGCGCCGACATCGTGCGCGCTCGACCCCGACGCGCCCGCCAGCAGCGCTCCGCCGGCCACGGCGGCGATCAGTGCACCAACTCTGCTCAGTGTCATGGCAGACAGCGCACTACACCCCTACCTCATGGCACAAGAGCCGTCCCGGCCCCGCCTCCTGCCCCGAAGGACGGTCAGTCCATATCGGGGGTGCGTACGTCAGCGGGCGCGGCGGATTCGGATCGGGCCGCGGGCCCGTGTCGGCTCGACGGGGCGCCCGCCCTGGGTGATCTCCACCTCGCCCGCCGCGACCAGTCGCCGGGCCGCGCGCCGGGCCGGTTCCATCAGGGCGCGCCAGCCGTCGTCGTCCCCGCCGTACACCGCCCGCGCGGCGTCGGAGGGGCAGATCGTCGCGGTCGCGCCACGACGTTCCAGCAGTTCCAGGATGGCGCGTTCCAGGCGCCGGCCGGCCTGCCGTTCGGTCTCGGTCACTCCCCCAGTGTGGCAGCCCCGGCGGCGCCGTGGGCCGGTGAGGCCGGGGCGGAGCTGCACGGGTGCCATCACCCGTTTGGGCTAATCAAGGCGACGCACACCACTCACCGCACAAGGCTGGAAGGGGAGCCCGATCGCGCGGGACCGCCCTGTGCACGAGGCGTCCCGCACGGGGGAGAGCATCCTCACCCTGAAGATTTCAACTGGAGGTTGTCATGCGTATGCGCATCGTCGCCGCTGCCACCCTGACCACGGTCCTCACCCTGGCAGGAGCGGGTACGGCCCTCGCCGCAGATCCGGGCCCCGACACAACGACCGGCGTGGCCAGCAACTCGCCCGGTCTCCTTTCCGGCAACGTGACCCAGGTACCGATCCACATTCCGGTCGCCGTGTGCGGCGACACCATAGATGTCATCGGTCTCCTCAACCCCGCCAGCGGGAACAGCTGCACCAACGGCTAGGCACCACACCCCCGCCATCTCCCGACGGACGGGGCGTGTCACCCGGCCTGGGGCAAGTCCGACGGGCCGTAGACGCCCGGGGCTTGTCCCGGCTGGCACGCCAGGCGCAGGTCGATCCAGGGCACGGTGTCGCCCTCACGCAGCAGATAGCGTTCGAGCTCGACGAAGCCCTGTTGTACGGCGAAGCGCAGCCCGTCCTCGTTGGAGCCCAGTACCACGGTCTCGATCAACTGCGCGTCCAGTGCTCGGGCTTGGCCGAGGGCGCGCTCGTAGAGCCGGGTGCCGAAGCCGCGTCGGCGGTGCTCGGGGAGGACGCGGGCGATGACCGTGGCGGTGGCGGCGTTGTCCTTGGTGGGCGGCCGTACGGTGGTACAGCCGATGAGGACGTCCCCGAGGTGGGCGACCTCCATGACGTTGCGGCTGGTGCGGGCGCGGACGTCGTCGAGCGACAGCGGGTCGCCCGGGATGATCAGGTTGTGGACGTACTGCCAGTCCCGGATCGAAGCGTCGTCGTTCACCGGTCGGTTACGGAGGTCGTTCATCGGCCCAGCAAATCGACGGCTGCCGTGGGCGTCAACCACGATTGCCGTCACGGCCCGCCCCGTCGGCACTCCGCTCAGGTGTGGAAGTAGCGCGTAAAGGCCGTGGCATCGGTGCCGAGGACGTCACCGAAGGGGGCGTCGAGTTCGCGGATGAGCAGGACCAGGAAGGTGATGAGCCCGGCCAGGCCCATGACCATGATGATGTGCGTGAAGCTGCGCCGGATTCCGAAGATGAACATGAAGGCGACCGTCAGCACTCCTCCCAGGATCAGACCGAGCCAGAGGACGGGTGACAGGCTGCTCTGGGCGTCGGCCTCGCGCCCGCGCCGCGCCTCGTCGAGTGTGCCCAGCTGCGAGAGGAGTTCCTGAGCGGCGAGCTGCTGGGTGACCGTCGCCGTGGCCGGAAGCCGGCTCGCCGCGCGCAGTTGGTTCAGTAGCGACCAGCCCTCCGGGCCGAGGTCCTGTCCGTCCGTCATCCGGGGCCATTCGACGGTGACGACCTGGTGTGCGTACTGCGCGGAGAGCGTACGCACCTGCCCCCGCTCCTGTGCCGGCAGCGCCTCGGCGACCAGGTACGTCTCGTGCAGCGCACTGGCCTCCGCCTGTACGTGGGAGGAGGCACTGCTGCTGGTCCCCCATACGGACACCAGGGCCAGCCCCAGCACGAGCGCGTAGAGGACGCCGACCATCATCGAGATGTACTCGGCGACGTCCTCGCGCGGCTCCTCGTCGGGGCTCGGCGGGAAGAGGCGCCCCTTCACCACGACCACCGCGGCGGCGAGCATGGCCACCCCGAGAACAATCGCGAGGCTTTGCAGGGTGTCAAGCACGGGAATCCCTCCGGATCACGGGGCGGATCAGTGGCGGCGGGAGCCCAGGAGCGCCGCCGCGAACGCGGCGGGGATGAGGAGGAGGAGCAGGACGACCACGACGGAAAGGCCGGAAACCTCCCGGGACTTGCGCCGCACCCGGGCCAGGACCGAAGCCTCCTCCCCGCGGTTCTCGTGGGTACGGGGTGGCACGGGCCGGGTGGGTGGCACCGGCGCCGGGGGTTGCCGGGGTGTGACACCGCCGGTTCCGCCACCCGCGCCCCCGGGCGCCACGCCTGCGGTCCCGCCGCCCGGGGGCGCGGGCACGACACCGGGCGTCCCCCCTCCTGGCGCCGCCGGCGGTACACCCGCCGTCCCGCCGGTGGGTGGCACGGGTCCCGTACCGGCGGTGCCACCCGGCGGCACGGGCCCGGCAACGCCGGGTGGCACGGGGGCGGCACCGGCGACACCACCTGGTGGCGCAGGCACGACACCGGCAACGCCACCTGGTGGCACGGGGGCGAAACCGCCAGGTGGCACGGCCGGCGTGACACCGGCGACGCCGCCCGGCGGCACGGGCCCCGTACCGGCGACACCGCCCGGCGGCACGGCTGTGGCGCCGCCGATTCCGCCGCCCGGTGGGGCGGGCGCGGTCCCCGTGACGCCCTCGCCGAAGAGGGGTGCCGCAGGAGCCCCTTCCGGCGCGAGGGGGCCCGGAGCCGTCATCGGAGGGCTGTAGAACGGCGGCAGGGTGAGCAGGCCGCGAGTCGTCACGCCGGGCGGCAGGCCCGGCGTGGCGGCGGCCGGAGGCGGTACGGCGGGTACCGGGGCGGCGGCCGATCCCGGCGTCCCGCCCGCTCCGGGTGCCCCGCCTGCTCCCGGTGTCCCGCCCGGGCCGGGCGACCGGGGCGGTGGCACGGTGCCCCCGCCGCGGGGAGGGACGGTTACGGGGGGCGTCTGCTGGCGCAGCGGAAGGCGCGGGCGGAGGAGGAACGGCGGAGGGAGGGGGAACTGCGGGGCGAGGGCGGCCGGGGGAAGAGCGGGGGCGGTGGGGATGTCGAAGGAGGCCGTGGCGTTGGCCGTGAGGACAGGGGGTGCTTCGTTGCCTCCCGTCGGGCCCAGGGTGACCGTCCAGTCGCTGCCCGTGGCCTTCCCCGCGCTCCGGTAGGTGCCGGGGGGCCGCACGAGCCGCGCCGTGCAGGTCATGGCCGTCCCGGGCGGCAGTTCAGGGACGTCCGTACGGCCGGAGCAGTCGATGCGGCCGGGCGCGAGCTCCGGGTCGGCCAACTGGACGTCGTACACCGGTCTGTTGCCGGCATTGGTCAGGACGTAACGGACCTCGGCCTCGTTGAAACTGGTCAGCAGGGCGCTCTCCGACAGGGACAGCTGCCCGGCCACACCCGCGTATCCGCTCTGCGCGGAAGCCGTCATCCGTATTCCCAGGGAGGCGATCTCGCCCGTCGCGGTGACCCAGCCGGTGTGCGGGCCGGGGACGGCGGGGAACCGGGCCGTGCACGTGGTGCTCGACAGCGCCCGCAGGGTCCCGAGGTTCCCGCTGCCGCAGCGGAGCAGCGCGGGCGGGACGGCCGGGTCGTTCAGACGCACCGAGGTCAGGTCGGCTCCGCTGTAGTTGGTCAGCCGGTAGACCTTGACGACGGGTGCTCCGGCCCGGATACCGGGCTGCGTCGCGCCGAGGCCGGGACGGGTGTTGACGGTGACCGACAGCTGAAGACTGTTTCCGCCGACCCCGCCCGCGCGTGCCGCGGGTGCGCGGTCCGCCAGGGCCGCGAACATGGCGGCCGTGATCGTGCACACGGCGAGGAAGGCCGTTTGCCAGCTCAGCGGGCGCCCGCGCCGAAGCCCCATCGTGACCCCTTCTGGCGAGAATCGCTTTGAGCAGATGGTCACCGCTCGCCCGGTGGCAGGGGCCGCAGGCGTGCCGGGGTAATCGTATTTTCTGCCTTATATCGCTCTGATGGGTCAGCAGCCATGCCGCACCGCGCGCGTTCGCCGCCACGGACGAGGCACTCGCTCCGCACGGGTCGAGCTCATTGATTGAAGGAGAAACACTCCCCCGATCGGCCGATCGGCCCGCCATGGAGGCGGGGAAGACATGGCGTATGACGATGGTGAGTGCACTGCCTCCGCGACCGCCGCACACAGGGTCGGCCGCGCCCCCGGCGGACCGCCCGGGCGCGGGACGCCGGGCGGGTGCCGCCGCGGGGGGCGCGTACAGCGGGCGGGGCGCCCACTGACTCCCTGGAGCGCGCGGTTCGGCGCCTCCGGCACATACTCGGCTGACGCGACGGCCGGGCGCGGCCGGTCCTGATCCCGCGGTTCGACCGAGCTGTGCGACGACCTCCACCGACCCGTGCGACGGCCTCCCCGGTCGCCGCTCCCGTCCATCGACTCCATGAGCCATTTGGGGATGTCCATGTTCACTGAAGTCCGAGCCCTCATCTCGGAAACCCTGCGGATTCCGGCCGATGACCTGGCCCTGGACACCTCCCTGGCCGATCTGGACTCCCTCGCTCGCGCGGAACTCGCCGTCGCCCTGGAGAGCTCCTACCGCGGTGTCATCGACGGCGACCGGGCGGCACGCGCCGCGACGGTGCGGGAACTCGTCACCCTGCTGGAGAGAGGGCTGCGCGGGTGAGCGGCGCAGCCGTGGTCACGGGCCTCGGCCTGGTGACTCCGGCCGGTATCGGCGTGGCGGAGAGCTGGGCCGGTATCTGCTCCGGCCGGGCGACGGCGGTGGTGGACCCCCGGCTCGCGCCCTCACCCGTCCGCCTGGCCTGCCGGGTGCCCGGCTTCGACCCCGAGCTGGTGCTGGGCGCGGAACGCGCTCACCGCACCGCGCGGTTCGGCCAGTTCGCGCTGGTGGCGGTCGCGGAGGCCCTCACCGACGCGGGGCTCGACCCCGCGCGGTGGGACGGTTCGCGGGTCGGGATGGTCCTGGGCAACTCCATCGGCGGGCTCGATGCCTGCGTCCTGGCCCAGGAGACCATGCGCGATGCGGGCGCCGGGGCCGTCTCGCCGCTCCTCCTGCCGCACTATCTGTCGAACATGGCGACCGGGCAGACCGCGATCGCGCACCGGATCACCGGCCCCTGCCTGGTGGTCTCGACCGCCTGCGCCTCGGGCGCCACGGCGATCGGCACCGCCCTGGACATGCTGCGCGCCCGGCGCTGCGACATCGTCATCGCGGGCGGCACCGAGGCGCCGCTGACCCCGGTGGTGGCGACCGGTTTCGCTCAACTGGGCGCGCTGTCCCGTGCGGAAGACCCGAAGAGGGCGTCCCGCCCCTTCGATTCCCGGCGTGACGGCTTCGTCCTGGCCGAAGGCGCGGGCATCGTGATCATGGAGCGGGAAGACCACGCCCTGGCCCGAGGGGCACGCGTCCATGCCCGTGTCGCCGGACGCGGAGAGACCGCGGACGCCCACCACCCGGTGGCGCCCCATCCCGACGGGACCGGGCTGGAGCGGGCGGTGCGCGACGCACTGGCCGACGCCGGTCTGTCCCCGTCCGATGTGGACCACGTCAACGCCCATGCCACCGGGACTCCCCGTGGTGACGCTGCCGAGGCGTCGGTGATGGCCCGGGTCTTCCCGCACCGGCCACCCGTCACCTCGGTCAAGGGAGTGACCGGTCACAGCCTCGGCGCGGCGGGGGCCATCGAGACGGTGTGCGCGGTGCTGTCGATCGTTCACGGGACCATCCCGGGCACGGCCAACCTCCATACCCCCGATCCCGCCGCCGACCTGCACCTCGTCCCCTCCACACTGCGCCGACCGGTGAGAACGGTACTCACCCACTCCGTGGGCTTCGGCGGGCAGAACGCCGCGTTGGTGGTGACCGCACCGTGAGAGAGCCCCGCCCGGCCACAGCCCTGCGCCGCGGCACGGCCCTGTGGCACTGCCTGCGACTGGCGTGGATCTACCTCACCCACTTCGAACTCCCGGCCCTGCGCGCCCTGTTGTCGCGCCGGACGCGGGACGCCCACACCCACGAACAGCTCTTCGGCCGCCTGAGTCACCGGCTGCTCACCGCAGGCGTCGAGAAGGCGGGATTCGTTCTGGAGCGCCACGCGCCTCCCCCCATCGAGCCCGGTCGCCCGGTGGTGCTGCTGGTGCGCCACTCCGGCCCCTTCAACCCGCAGCTGCTGGCCCTGCTCGCCTGCCACGAACTGGGGCGGAGCCTGATCTCGGTGGGACGCCTCCTGCCGGCCTTGGACCCGGCTCTCGCACTGCTGCTGCGTCCCCTGCGGGTGGCCCTGTTCCGGTGGAACCGGCACGGGCCCGCCCGCGCCATGCGGTTCCTGATCCACCATGCCCAGCGGCTGGGTCCGGACGACGTGCTCGCGTACTTCCCCGAAGGCGCCCACCCGACCGCCGCCCGCAGGCGTGCGGTACTGAGGGCTCTGCACACGTCCGATCCCGAACGCGCGGCCCGGGCACGGCAGTTGCGGTACGTACTTCCTCCGGTGACGGCCGGGACGGCCCGGGTGCTGGCCCACGCCGTCGACGCCGATGTCGTCATCGTGGGCCACACCGGTCTGGAAGACCCACTCTGCTGCCTGACCGACCTCGGCCATCCGTCGAGCGGCGGCCGTCGCGTACACCTGAACTGGTGGCACACCCCGGCAGCGGACGTGCCCCGCGAAACGGCCGCGGCTGCCGCCTGGCTCGATCAGCGGTGGGCGGCCATGGACGCGTGGATCTCCCACGTCCGCGCCCTTCCCCCGCCGCCCGCCCGGACCACCGACCTGGAGAGGCCACAGAGATGACACACCAGCCCACCAAGACGCCCGAGGTCGCCTTCGTGCTCGGCGGAGGGGGCGTACTCGGAGGCCATCAGGTAGGCATGGTCCGCGCTCTCTTCGAGCACGGAATCACTCCTGACCTGGTCATCGGTACGTCCATCGGATCGATCCAGGGGGCCATGGTCGCCAGAAACCCGACACTGACGGTGTGTGACGAGATGCTGCGGTTCTGGCACGACTTCGTCGCCGGCCGCGTCATGGGGCTCACCCCGCGCAGTGTGCTCAAAGCACTTGCCCTGCGGCCCGAGATCAAGACCAACACCGCCGTACGCGCCCTCCTCGCCACCCACTTCACCGAACCGAGCAGGATCGAGGACCTCCAGGTCCCCTACCAGTGCGTCGCCGCGTCCATCGAGCGCGCGGCCGTGCGGTACTTCGACTCAGGGCCCCTGCTCCCCGCGTTGCTCGCCTCCAGCGCGGTGCCGGGACTGTGGCCCCCGGTGCGGATCGGTGCCGAGCACTACGTGGACGGAGGGGTCACCGAATCCGTTCCCCTGGCCAGGGCGGTGGCCAGCGGCGCGCGCACCATCTACGTCCTGCGCATGCGCCAGAACGAACGGCCCCTGCGCCCGGCCCGTACCCCCTGGCAACTGGGAGCGACCATCTTCGAGGTCTCCCGCCGGCACCATCTGCACCAGGTCCTCAACAGCCGCCCTGACGGAGTACGTGTGCACGTGCTGCCCAGCGGCGAGGACTCCCCCACGCAGGGGCGGGAGGCCCGCTGGCCCAGCAAGAGCCGCGAACTGGCCGCCATCCACCGCCGTATCGACCTCAGCTACGCCGCCACCAGCCAGTACCTCAAGGCACGCGCCACGCGACAGCCGGTCGTCCCTCGGCGCATCGCGCCCCGGCCCCACGTCCACCGCACCTGGACCGGCACCGTGCCGCCCCTGGTGACGGAGAAGCACCGGCGGCAGTTCCACCTCTTCGACACCGACACGGACGGTGTCGTCACGGCGTCGGACTTCACGGCCGCCGCCAAGCGGATGGCCACGCGCCTCGGCCACGACAGGGACACCCCGCAGGCTCTGGCACTGCGGGACGCCTTCGCCACGTACTGGCGCAGTCTGACCGGCGAGGCCGGGGTGCTCTCCTCGCAGTCCCTGACGCGCGAGCCGTTCACCACCGCCCTGACCGAACTCGCCTTCACCCCCGCCACCTACGACACCTGCATCCTGCCGCTGGTCACGGCCATCCTGATGGCCGCCGACCACGACCAGGACGGCCTGCTCGGCAGGGCTGAGACACGACTGCTCGTCCGCGCCCTCGGCGCGGACGAGGCGGACGCCGACCACATCGCCCGCCGGCTGGACACCGACGGGGACGGTATGACCAGCCTCGACGAACTGAGCGAGTCCCTGCACGACTACTTCACCAGCGAGGAACCCGGATGCGTGGGCAACCTGCTCTTCGGCGGGGCCGCCCAGCGTGAGCCGGGAGCCGAATCCGGCTGAGGTCAGCGCCCGCCGCGAAGCCGCTTGAACATTCCCCGGGCCTGCTCCCGCTTGCGCGGGTCGGCAGCCGCGCGCCGCACCGAGGCGATCGTCCGCTGCCCCTGCGGAGTGCGGCTGAACTGCTTGATCTTTGCGAGTAGCCCGGACATGAACCCTCCCGATGTGGCTCGTTGTGACGCTACGTCGTCTGCCCCGGCACCGTCCGCCGAAACGGTGGCCCGGGGCGCCACGTGGGGCGCCGCGGGTACCGCCGGGAGCACGGCGGCGCGCCGGGAGGGCGCGGGAGGCGGTCCGGGTCTTCGGGTACTCACCGAACACCGCTCAAGCGGGATCCCCCGCCCCGAGGGCGGCGATGTCCAGGACGGTGCGGGCCTGGCGCAGCGCGGCGGTGTCGACGAGGGCGCCGGTTTCGTCGAGCCACGCACCGGAGCCCGCCGAATGGGCGGCCTCGACACGTCGCAGCAGGTGGCGTGCGGCGGTCACTTCCTCGTCGGACGGGGTGAACGCGGCGTTCACGACCGGAACTTGGGCGGGGTGCACCACCGAGCGGCCGAAGAAGCCGCGTGCGCGGCCACGGGCACAGTCCGTCGCCAGACCGTCGAGGTCGCGTACGGCGGGGAAGACACTCATGGGCGGGCGGGGCAGCCGGGCCGCCGCGGCGGCGAGCAGGACGCGGTGGGCCGCGGCGTCCAGCACGTCCCGGTGTGCCGTGCCGAGTTCGGCCGCGAGGTCGGCCGCGCCGAAGGCCAGGCCCGCCACCGACGGGTGGGCGGTGGCCAGCGCGTAGGCCCGTTCCACGCCCAGCGCCGTCTCCACGAGCGGCACCAGGGGCACGCCCGGCAGGTGCCGCGCCGCCTCCGCCATCCGCTCCGGGTGTTCGCACTTGGGTATACGTATGCCCGATACCCGGCTGCCGCGCAGCGCGGCCAAGTCGTCCTCACCGCCCTCCCCCAGCGGGTTGACGCGCACATACACCGGGCGGGGGTGTGCCCGGCCGAGGAAGGCGGCGGCTGCCTCGCGCGCGGTGTCCTTGAGGCGGGGCGCGACCGCGTCCTCAAGGTCCACGACCACCGCGTCGGTCCCGCTGGCGAGGGCCTTGCCGAACCGGTCCGGGCGGTCTCCGGGCACATACAGCCAAGTGCGCCACGGGCCGGCGGGGGCGGACCGTTCCTCCATCGGTTCCTCCTTCGCCGGGAGCGTTCGGTGTGAGCCGACGGGCGGCATCGGAACGGGAGTCACCGGATCACTCCCCTGGCGCGCAGCTCCGCCCGTTCCACCGGGCCGATGCCGAGCCCGCCCAGCACCTCGTCGTTGTCCGCACCGAGGGGCCGTCCCGCCCAGCGGACCCGGCCGGGGGTGATGGACAGGTGGCTGGGGACGCCCTGCATGGCCAGGTCGCCCAGTTCGGGGTCGTCGAGGTGCACGACGGTGTCGAGAGCGGCGAACTGCGGGTCGGCCATGATGTCGGCGACGCTGTAGACGGGCGCGATGGCGGCCTCGGCCTCCTCGAACGCGGTGATGACCTCGTCGGCGTCGCGCGCGGCGATCCAGCCGCCGACGACGGCGTCCAGCTCCTCGACGTGCTCGGCGCGCCGCGATCCGCTGGCGAACCACGGCTCGTCGATCAGTTCGGGGCTGCCCACCAGCCGCATCACCCGCTCGGCGATGGACTGCGCGCTGGTGGAGACCGCGACCCAGCGCCCGTCACGGCAGCGGTAGACGTTGCGCGGGGCGTTGTTGGCCGAACGGTTGCCCAAGCGGCGCGGAACGACGCCGAGTTGCTGGAAGGCGGAGATCTGCGGGCCGAGCAGATGCAGGATCGGCTCGATCAGGGCGGTGTCGACGATCTGGCCGCGCCCGGTCGTCTCCCGCGCGTGCAGGGCGACCATCGTCGCGTACGCCGAGGTGACGGCCGCGATGCCGTCGGCGAGGCCGAACGGGGGCAGGGTGGGCGGTCCGTCGGGCTCGCCCGTGGAGTGGGCGAAGCCGCTCATGGCCTCGGCGAGAGTGCCGAAGCCGGCGCGGTGCCGCATGGGGCCCACCCGGCCGAAGCCGCTGACGCGGACCATCACCAGACGGGGGTTGATCCGGGAGAGTTCCTGATAGCCGAGGCCCCAGCGCTCGAAGGTGCCGGGACGGAAGTTCTCCACCAGGACGTCGGCGTCGCGTACGAGAGTCCGGCAGATCTCCTGGGCCTCGGGGCGGTTCAGATCGAGGGTGATGGTGCGCTTGTTGCGGCCGATCAGCTTCCACCACAGGCTCTCGCCGTGGACCTGCACCCCGTTGCGCCGCGCCGGATCACCGGTCGGGTGCTCGATCTTGATGACGTCCGCCCCGAAGTCCCCCAGCAGGGTGGCGGTGCCCGGCCCCGCGAACAAGGTGGCCGCGTCCAACACCCGTACGCCGCTTAAGGGGAGTTGCGTCTCGTTCTCCACTGGGCATCACCGTCTCTTCCGCCGATGTGTACCGTAAGGCTTACGGTAATGTGTACCGTAGGCTGGTCGATGACGGTACGCAAGATCACTCGGGCCCGGTGGACGCGGATCGGCCATGCGGGAGAACGAAGGAGCACGATGGCGAAGGCCTCGGCGAATCCGGTTGCGGGCAAGGGCGGCAGACGGCCGCGGGGCTCGCTGTCCCGGGCGCAGATCGTCACCGCCGCCCTGCGCATCGCGCGGCGGGACGGCCTGGAGGCGGTGAGCATGCCGCGGCTCGCCCGCGAGCTGGGCTGCGGTGTGATGTCGCTCTACGGACATGTGCACAGCAAGGAGCATCTGCTCGAACTGCTCGCCGCGGGGGTACTGCGGGACTTCCCGCTGGAGCGCTCCGACTCCCTGGGCTGGCGCGAGGCGCTGGCGGCGTTCTCCGCGGCGCTGCGCCTGCGGATGCTCGAACACAGCGCGCTGGCAGAGCTTCTGATGACGCGTCGTATGTGGAGCTCGGAGCTGGCGGAGGTCTTCGAATGGCTGCTCGGCCGCCTCACGGCGGGCGGCTGGCCGCTGCGCGAGGCGGTCCGCGCCTACCACGCCGCCCAGACTTACACCCTCGGCTTCGTCCTGTACGAGATCAACCGGACCGAGCCGCAGTGCCAGGAGGAACACCGTGCCTGGTGGGGCCATGCCGTCGCCGATCTGCCACCGGCGTCTTTCCCGCTGCTGCACGCGGCGGCCGAGTACGCCCCCGAAGGCGCGCGGGACACGCAGTTCACCTGGGGTCTGGAGCGGCTGCTGAACGGTCTGGAAGCGGACCTCGCGTCAAGCGGCCGGCGGGAGGGGCGGTAGTCCGGCCGCGGCTGCTCGCGCCGTCCTCCGCCCACCCCGGCAAGACGAGGGGCCCGCCCAGTGCGCGTGTGGCGGCGGTGGACCGGAGCAACCGCCCCGGTCCACCGCCGTGGTCGGGCTTCCGCCCGAGCCCTCGGGCCGTCAGCCCCGGAACAGCGCGAACCGCTCCTCACCCACCCGGGCACGCGCTTGGGCGTCGGTCACGCCCAGTCCGGCCCGCGGCGCGAGACCGAGCACGCCGACCTTGCCGATGTGCTCGTTGACCTGCACGCTGCGCGCGGCCTCGCCCGCCTCGTCGAGCGCGTACGTCGCGGACAGCGCCGGCAGGACCTTGCCCAGGCTGATGAGCCGGTTGGTCTCCCACTGTTCGTCGAGGTTGGCCCCGTGGCTGCCGATGATGTTCTTCAGCTTCATCCACAGGTAGCGGTTGTCGTACTGGTGGTCGTAGCCGGTGCTGGAGCCGCAGGTGACGACCGTTCCACCGCGCCGCGCGAGGAAGACCGATGCGGCGAAGGTGGCCTTGCCGACGTGCTCGAAGACGATGTGCGGGTCCTCGCCGACCGCCGCGCGGATCGCCTTGCCCAGCTTCTTCCAGCCCTCGGGCCGCTGGAGCATGGTGCGGTCGCCCTGCTCGATCTCGGAGCGGTCGATGACCGCCTCACAACCGAGCTTGCGCAGCAGCTCCGCCTTCTCGGGGGAGCTGACGACGCCGACGGGGATACCGCCGCCGTTGCGCACCAACTGCACGGCATAGGCGCCGAGTCCGCCCGTCGCGCCCCAGATCAGGACGACATCGCCCTGCTTCATCCGGGCGCCGCGGTCGCTGACGAGCATGCGGTAGGCGGTGCCCGCGCACAGCGGGTTGGAGGCGGCCTCCTCCCAGGTGAGCAGCGCGGGCTTGGGCAGCAGCTGGCTGGCTCTGACGACGGTGTACTCGGCCAGACCGCCGAAGTTGGTCTCGAAGCCCCAGGCGCGCTGGTCCTCGCCGAGCATGCCGTCGCGGTGGGTGGCCGGGTCCTGCTCGTCGACGTAGGCCGTCGCGACGACGACGTGGTCGCCCGCCTTCCAGCGGCGCACGGCCGAGCCCGTGCGTACCACCACGCCCGAGGCGTCGGAGCCGAGGATGTGGTACGGCAGGTCGTGCCGCGCGTCCCAACCGCCGCGCCGGCCCATGTCCTCCAGGAAACGGAAGGTGGGCACCGGCTCGAAGGTGGCCGACCACACGGTGTTGAAGTTGATGGCGCCGGCCATCACCGCCACCATCACTTCGTCGGGTGCCAGTTCGGGCAGCGGCACCTGGTCGACGTGGATCGACTTGCGGACGTCCTTGTCCTCGATGCCGGTGAACATCGCGGTGTCGGCCTTGTGGATCACGGCCGCCTTCATCTGCTCGGGCAGCGGCAGCTCCGCGAGCTCTTCACCGCTGCGGCCTTCGATCACGGCTGCTGCGAGGGACGTACTCATGGTTCTCCGATCTCGGACGGTTTGCCGGGGCAACCCGTCTCGGTGTGCGCGCCCGGTGTACGGGCGGGTGTGCCAAGGCGCCTTGCTGGTGGTCGGGGGTGCTGACGCGTGCCCGCGCGGAACGGCCGGTCCGGACTTACTCGCCGGCGGCCTTGAGCGCGGTGAGGACGGCGTCGGTGGTGTCGAGGCGGGCGATCATCGGCAGGATCCGCTTGGTCGCGAACTCCTGGTGCTCGGCGGAGAAGGTGCTGGTCGCGTCCTCGGCGACGATCACGTGGTAGCCGTGTTCGTAGGCGAAGCGGGCCGTGGACTCCACGGCGAGGTTGGTGGCGACACCGGTGAGGACGAGCTCGTCGACTCCGCGACGGCGCATCTGGAGGTCCAGTTCGGTGCCGGTGAAGGCACCCCACTGGCGCTTGGTGATGAGCAGGTCGCCCGGGTGCGGCTCCAGTTCGGGCGAGAGGCGCGAGTACTCGGGGTGCAGGGCGGGCGGGTTGTGGGGCACGTCGGCGCGGGGGTTGAGGGCGGCTCCGCCGTCGGGGCCGTGGGCCACGTTGACGAGCACGACGGGCAGACCGGCAGCGCGGAAGGCGTGGGCGAGCCGGGCGCTGTTCGCCACGACCTGGTCGGCCGGGTGCGGCTGCAGCGGGAGGCCGAGGATGCCCTCCTGGAGGTCGAGTACGACCAGGGCGGCCTTGGGGCTGAGTTCGGTGACGGGCATGGGTGTGGTCCTTTCTGAACCGGTGTACGCGTACGCGGGGTGCGCACGTGAGGGGTGAGGGGATTGGCGGGGAGGGCTTCAGCCGCGTGCTTCGGCGCCGCGCAGATGCCGGGTGGTGGCGGCGTTCACGAGCAGGACGAGGCTGATGCCGGTGATCACCGCGGCCAGCAGGTGCAGTCCGGAGTCGTCGGCGTCACGGCCGACCGCGATCCCGACCAGGGCCGAGGCGAGGTTGGCGCCGATGTACTGGGCCGTGCGGTACAGCCCGGAGGCGGTGCCGATCTGGTCGGCGGGCGCGGTGCGGTACATCAGCGTCTGGTTGCCCAGGCTGTTGAAGCCGTTGGGCAGCCCGAGGACGGCGGCGATGAGGAGGACTTCCCAGATCGGCACGCTCTCCCCGAACAGGGCCAGCGCCCCGCTGCCCAGGCAGAGGGCGGCGGAACCCGTGATCAGGACGGTGCGCAGACCGCGTTCGACGAGCCGGGTGGCCCACATGGTGGTGGCGAAGCCGAGGGCGGCCACCGGGAGCATCACCAGGCCGGACGCGGACTCGGAGAGGCCGCGGCCCTGCTGGAGCCACTGCGGCAGGGCGTAGGTGATGGAGTAGAAGACCACGTACGTGCCCATGCAGCGCAGATAGGTCGCGGCGAGCGGTCCGTTGCGGGCGATCATGCGCAGGTCCACGAAGGGCTTGCGCGCCCGCAGTTCGCGGCGGATCAACGCGGCGGTCAGCACGACGAAGACGGCCAGCGCCCACCACCAGGGGTCGTCGGGCAGCGAGAGCAGGAAGAGCATGAGACCGCACAGCTCACCGGTGAACAGGGCCATGCCCGCGAGGTCGAGTTCGCGCAGGGTGGCGCCGGCGTCGCGGGGGGCCGGTTCGTCGGCGGGCAGCCAGAGGAACGCCATGACCATGGCCGCCACGGTGAGCGGGACGTTGACCCAGAAGATGGCGCGCCAGCCCGCGAGTTGGACCAGGACACCGCCGAGCGGCGGACCGAGGGCGACGGCGGCCTGGGAGGCGGCGGAGATGGCGCCGAGGCCGCCGGTGGGTGTGGAGCCCTCACCGCTGTGGGCGGCGGCCCAGGTACGCATCATCGACATGCCGGCCGGATAGGCGGCCGAGGTGCCGATCCCGAGCACGACGCGGGCGGCGATGAGCCACCCGAGCGTGGGGGCGAACGGCGCGGCGGTCGCCGACACCAGGACCAGCACCAGGCCGAATCCGAAGACGCGGCGCGCGCCGAGGGCGTCCGCCAGGCGGCCCATCGTGGGCTGGGCGACGGCGGTGGCCAGATAGAGGCCGGAGACCAGCCAGATGACCTCGGCCCCGGCGTCGAAGGCCTTCTGGATGGAGAGCAGCGCCACCGCGATCATCGAGGAGTTGAGGGCGTTGAGCAGGGTGCCCAGAACGATCGGGGTGAGGAAGCCGAGGGGGATACGGGGAGGGGCAGCCGCTTGAGTTGCGGTCTGCGCGGTCGGTAACGGCACGACGCCCCCTCGGGGTCTCCTAGGTTTCTGACAAGAGGTCCAGCAGTTTGTTCGCGGCGCCGAGGATCTCCCGCTCCACCGGTGTCAGGCGTTTGGTGATCGCCTGGGCGAGCCACGCGTCACGCCTCTGCCGGTCGCTCTCCACCAGGTGGCGGCCCGCGTCGGTGATCTCCATGAGGACCTGGCGGCCGTCGCGGTCGTGAGGCCGACGCGTGATGAGGCCGTGCTCCTCCAGGGAGGCGAGCTGGCGGGTGAGTGACTGGGGCAGGACGCCTTCGGCGGCGGCCAGCTCCTTCGGGCTGAGGGCTCCGGCGCGGTCCAGTCTGCTCAGCACCGAGGCGCTGGTGAGTCCGAGACCGTGCGCGGGGCGTTCCTGCCGCATGCGCCGGGCCAGTGCGGACACGCTGTCGCGGGTCTGCCTGGCCAGGTCGAGAGTGAGTTCCTTGTCTTCCACGAACGAAGCTTAGCTTATAAGCACGGCTTAGCTTTTCGTCAAGATCACCGCCGTACGGCAGCAGCACCACCATGCACGAGAGTTCTGGCTATTACGCCTGTGACCTGCGGTAATTAGTGTCCAGAGACCATTTTTGGCTGGAAATCGATCAACTCCGTTGAATGTGACACGGCTCGCATTTACTTCGCTGTGCGTAGCATGTTGTCTGGTGATCATGATCCCTCGCACCACGAGTGACCCCAGCGAACACCCGGTGCCCAGCGGCGCACCGGCCCCGCTCGCCGGGCTGAAAGTCATCGACACCGCCACCCTCTTCGCCGGCCCCTTCGCCGCCACCCTGCTCGGGGACTACGGCGCCGACGTCGTCAAGATCGAGCACCCTGACGGCGACCCGGCCCGCCGCTACGGCGCACAGGTCGACGGCGTCCCCGTGTGGTGGAAGGTCGTGGCCCGCAACAAGCGCTCAGCCACCTTGGACCTGCACACCGAAGAGGGCCAGGAGCTCTTCCGCCGACTGGCGGCCGACGCCGACCTCATCGTGGAGAACTTCCGCCCCGGAACCCTGGAGCGCTGGGGTCTGGACTACGCCGCCCTCAGCGCCGCCAACCCGCGCCTGGTGCTGTTGCGCATGACCGGCTTCGGGCAGAGCGGTCCCTACGCCCGCCGGCCCGGCTTCGGCACGGTCGGCGAGGCCATGAGCGGACTGGCCCACCTCACCGGCACCCCCGACGGGCCGCCCACTCTGCCCTCCTTCCCGCTCGCCGACGCGGTCGCCGGACTCACCGCGGCCTTCGCCGCGCTGACCGCCCTGCGCGCCCGCGAACTGACCGGCCGCGGCCAGGTCGTGGACCTGTCCATCGTCGAGTCGATGCTCGGCGTCCTCGGCGGCCCGCTGGCCACCTACGACCTGACCGGCATCATGCCCACCCGGCAGGGCAACCGCTCGGCCAACAACGCGCCGCGCAACGTGTACCGCACCAAGGACGACCACTGGGTGGCCGTCTCCGCCACCACCTTCTCCGTGGCGGAACGCGTCGTACGCCTGGTGGGCCGCCCCGAACTGGCCGAGGAGCCCTGGTTCGCCACCGGCGCCGACCGCGCGCGGCACGCCGACGAACTCGACGCGGCCGTCGGCGGCTGGATCGCCGAACGCACCCGTGACGAGGTCATCGAGCGCTTCGAAGAGGCCCAGGCCGCCGTCGGAGCCGTCTACGACTTCGCCGACGTCCTCGAAGACCCGCAGATCACCGCGCGCGGCTCCATCGTGTCCGTCCCCGACCCGGAACTGGACACGATCCGTATGCCCTCGGTCGCCTTCCGGCTCTCCGACACCCCCGGCGCCGTGCGCTCGGCCGGCCCCCGCCTGGGCCAGCACACCGCCGAGATCCTCGGCGAACTCGGCCTCGGCCCCGAGGAACTGGCCGCGCTCAGCGAAAGAAGAGTCATATGACCGCCGCCGTGCACCGCAGCTATCTCTACGTCCCCGCCCACAAGGCACGTGTGGTGGAGAAGGCGTACGCGAGCGAGGCGGACGCCGTCGTCCTCGACCTGGAGGACGCGGTACCCGCCGACAGCAAGGAACAGGCCCGCCGCGCCGCCGCCGAGATCCTCTCCGCCTCCCCGCCCAAACCCACCTACGTACGCGTCAACTCCAACGCCAGCGGCCTCGCCCGCGACGACATCCGGGCCGTCGCCGTGCCCGGCCTCGCGGCCGTCCGGCTGCCCAAGGTGGAGCACCCGCAGCAGATCCGCGACGCGGCCCGGTGGCTGGAGGAGGCGGGCAGCGACGCGGGCGTGCAGATCCTCGTGGAGTCAGCGCTCGGCGTCGAGGCGATGAGCGACCTCGCCCACGCCACCCCACGACTGCAGCGCATCGGCCTCGGTGAGAACGATCTGCGCGGCGACCTGCGCACCGACTTCGACGGGCCCACCATGGACGCCGCCCGGGTGCGCTGTGTCTTCGTCTCCCGAGCCGCGGGGCTCGTCAGCCCGGCCATGAGCGTCTACCCCCGCCTGGACGACCCCGAGGGGCTGCGCCGCTCCTGCCTGGACGGACTGGGCATGGGCTACCTCGGCCGCTTCGCCGTCCACCCCGTCCAACTCCCCGTCATCAACGAGGTCTTCACCCCCTCCCCCGACGAGGTCGCCGAGGCCCGCGCCCTGCTGGCCGCAGCCGCGGCCCGGCCCGACGCCGGGTCGTCGGTGTTCGTCACCGAGGACGGCCGCGCCGTCGCACCGCCCCTCCTCGCCAACGCCCGCGCGGTGCTGGCGGCGGCCGAAGCGGTGCTCGCGTCACCCTCGCGGTAGACCCCTCACGCTTCGCCCGCGGACGGTACGCGGCCCGTGGTCCGGCGCCCCCCGTGGCGCGCCGCGACCGCGTCCCGCCGCGCATGTCCGCCGAGCAACCCTCGCAATCCTCACGGTCCTTGAAAGGCCCCCCCATGTCCGACGCCCCGCCGTCCCAGAACACTCCCACCGACCCGCTGCTGACAGCGATCAGCGCCGGTACGGTCGTCCACGACCTCGCCCAGCCCCTGGAGAACGGCATGCCGTGCTCCCCCAACCACCCCGGCTTCCGTATGGCGCTGCTGCGCCGCCACGGCGACGGGGTACGGCCGGACGGCAGCTCGGCCGCCAACGAACTCATCGTCACCGGCGGCCATGTCGGCACCCACATCGACGCCCTCTCGCACGCCTCCCACCACGGCCGGCTGTTCGGCGGCCACGACGCCGCCGCGGCCCAGCAGGGCGGGCGTTTCTCCGTCCACGGCATCGACACCGTGCCGCCCATGGTCTGCCGCGGGGTGCTCCTCGACATCGCCGCGGCGCACGGCACCGACGTCCTCGACCCCGGCTACGGCATCACCGCCGACGACCTGGAACAGGCCGCCCGGCGCGCGGGCGCCATGCCCGCCGAGAACGACGTGTGCCTGGTACGCACCGGCTGGGCCCGCCGGTGGAGCGACGCGGACGCCTACATCGGCCACACCACCGGCGTACCCGGCCTCACCGTGGCCGCAGCCGCCTGGCTCGCCGACCGGCGCGTACGCGCCATCGGCGCCGACACCACCGCCGTCGAGCAGATCCCCGCGGGCGAGGGGCACGCGGTGCTGCCGGTGCACCGCATGCTGCTCGTCGACCGCGGCGTCCACCTCATCGAGCACATGAACCTGGAGACGCTGGCCGCGGCCGGCGCGGGCGAGTTCCTGTTCGTCCTCAGCCCCCTGAAGATCACCGGCGGTACCGGCTCCCCGGTGCGCCCCCTGGCGGTCCTCACCGCCTCCACCCCGGGGGAGAACCGATGACGACGACACCGGCCGCCGCGCCCCTGGTCCACCAACTCGCCGCGTTCGCCGTCGAGTCCCGCGACCAGGGCCTCCCGCCACGGCTGCGGGCCGAAGCCGCCGAACGGCTCCTCGACTGCCTGGGCAACAGTCTCCTGGCCCGCGGCGAATCCGCCCCCGAAGCCGTCCTCACCGTCGCCCGGGCGTGGGGCAGCACCGGCGCGGCCCACGTCATCGGCTCCGCCGAGACGCTCGCCGCGCCCGCCGCCGCCCTGGTCAACGGGACCCTGGCACACGCCATGGACTTCGACGACTCCCACATGCTGTCGGTGCTGCACCCCAGCGCCTCCGTGATCCCGGCCGCGCTCGCGGTCGCCGAGACCACCGGCGCCGACGGGCCGCGGTTGCTCGACGCCATCACCGTCGGCACCGAAGTGTGCATCCGGCTCGGCATCGCCGGCTACGACCCGGAGCTCGGCAACTCCCTGTTCTTCGAACGCGGCCAGCACGCCACCTCCATCTGCGGCACCCTGGGCGCCGCCGTCGCCGCCGCCATGCTGCTCGGCGGGAGCGAGGACGTCATCGCCGCCGCGCTGGGCATCGCCGCGAGCACCGGCGCGGGCCTGCTGGAGGCCAACCGCACCGGCGGGACCGTCAAGCGCGTGCACTGCGGCTGGGCGGCTCAGGCGGGGGTGGCCGCGGCCCAGCTGGCCCGGGCCGGCATCACCGGTCCGCCCACCGTTCTGGAGGGGCGCTTCGGTTTCTTCCAGGCGTGGTGCGGTGACCGGGCCCGGCCGGAGGCCGTCCTCGACGGCCTCGGCGAACGCTGGGAGACCAGCGAGATCATCGTCAAGCCCTACCCGTGCAACCACTTCACCCACCCCGGCATCGACGCCGCCCTGCGCCTCCGGGCCCAGGGCGTCCACGCCGAGGACGTCGTCGAGGGCGAACTGCGCGTCCCCTCGGCCATGCACCGCACGATCGGTGAGCCCCCGGCCGCCAAGGCCGCCCCCGCCACCGGTTACGCGGCGGCCTTCTCCGGCCCCTTCACCGTGGCCACCGCCCTCCTCGGCGGCGGAGGACTCGGTGTCTGGTTCGACGACTTCACCGACACCGCCGCCCACGACCCCGCCCGGCGCGCCCTCGCCGCCGTGATCCGCTGTGTGCCCGACCCGGCCCTCGACCGCCTCTTCCCCACCCGCCTTCCGGCCGTCCTGCGGGTACGCACCCGCGACGGGCAGAGCCACGAGATCCGCGTCGACACCAGCAAGGGCGGCCCGGACGCGCCACTGACCCCGGCGGAGAAGGAGCACAAGTTCCAGCTCTCGGCCGGCACGGCGCTGCCGCCGGAGCGCGCCGGGGAAGTGCTCCGTGCCGTACGCGCGCTGCCCGACGGGGGAACCGCCGCGGACCTGCTGGCCCTCTGCGCCGCCGCGGAACACGCGACGGCGTCACCGGTCGGCTGACCCGGCGGACCGCCACAGCCGCCCGCGGCACCGCTGCCGCCGGGCTGTCACCGCGAAACCACTCCCACCACCGTCCGCACCAGTGACGGACGGCAGAACACCGAGCAACCAACCGAGAGGAACCGCACCACCATGTCACTCAACGCCGGAACCCGGCTCCGCACCCGTCTGAACCGTCTCGCCGTGGGCGGCGCGGCGGTGCTGTGTGCCACCGTCCTCACCGCCGGAACCGCCCTCGCCGCCCCGGCGGTCCAGACCGCGGACACCCTTCCCGGAGACAAGGTCTACCCGGAGAGCCTCACCCAGGACGCCCTCACGGGCGACCTGTTCGTCTCCGCCTACGGCGACGGCTCGGTGCTGCGCGTGCCCGCCGGCAGCACCCGGGCGTCGGTCTTCCTCCCGGCCGGCACCGACGGGCGTGCCCACGCGGCCGGTGTGAAGGCCGACAGCCTCGGCCGGCTGTGGGTCTCCGGCGGGACGGACCGTTCGGTCACCGTGTACGACGACACCACCGGCGTCCGCCTGGCCCGCTTCCACATCCCCTTCGCCTCCGGCGGCGTGAACGACCTCACGTTCGGCCCCGACGGCACCGCCTACCTCACCGACTCCTTCAACCCCGCCGTCTACAGAGTCACGCCGCGGCAGTTCGCCGCGGCCACCACCACCGACACACCGTTCGACGTCTGGCGCGATCTCACCGGCACGCCGGCCGCCTACACCCAGCACACCGGTCTGAACCTCAACGGCATCGTGTACGTCGACGGCGGAGCCCTCCTGACCGCCAACACCACCACCGGCGCGCTCTACCGCATCGCCACCGACACCGGCGCCGTCACCGCGCTCCCCGGTGTCTCCCTGACCAACTCGGACGGGCTGTTCTACCAGGACGGCACCTTCTGGGCCGCGCTCAACCGCACGAACACCCTCGTCCGTCTGAAGGTCTCGTACGGCGCCCGGTCCGTCACCCAGGACGCCGTCTTCACCAGCCCCGACCTCCAGATCCCCACCGCTGTCATCCGCTCCGGCGGGCACCTCCTGGTCGCCCGCTCCCAGTACGACAAGGGCGGCCCGTTCGGTGCGGGCACCCCCGTCCCCTTCACGGTCGCCGAGGTCGACGGCTTCTGATCCGCCCCACGGGCGTACCCGTGGCCGCCGGCCCCGGGCGGCCCGTAGGCCACGGCCCGGCGAGGAGCGGATCTCGTCCCTCCCAGAAGGTGAACCCGGCGGGAACACCCCGCCGGGTTCCCGGCCGACGCCCGCTCGTGCCACCGGGGCCGTACCGTTGCGCCATGTGCTGGAGTGCGACAGCCGACCTCGTCGCCGGTACGGGCATCGTGGCCGTGGGGGTCGTCACGGTGTCCCTCGCGGCCCGGCGCCCCCGTGACCTGCCGCTGGCCGCGCTGCCGCTCCTGCTGGGGAGCCACCAGATCGTCGAAGCCGCGGTGTGGCACGCCGACGGCGGGACCGGCCCCGCCACCGTGGCCTGGGCCGTCATCGCGCTCCCCCTCCTCGCGGTGTGGGTACCGGCGGCCGTGCTGTGCGCGGCGCCGCCGGGTGCCCGCCGCCGTCTGCTCATCCCTCTGGCGGCAGGCCTCGCGACGGCGACGGCACTCGCCTGGGCGCTGGCGACGCGCACCGTGACGGCCGAGATCCGCGGACACACCGTCGGATACTCCCTGGGCCTGCCGCAGCCGGAACTGATCGTCGCGGGCTACCTCCTCGCCACGATCGGCTCCCTGCTCCTGTCCGGCGACCGGGGCCTGGTGCTGCTCGGTGCCCTGGTCGCCGTCGGAGCCGCGGTGTCCGTCGTGCTGTGGCGGCAGGAGTACATCTCCACGTGGTGCGCGTCGGCGGCGGCGTGTTCAGTGGTCCTGGCGCTCTGGGCGCGAGGGCGCCGTCCACCGGTGACAGGACCGCCGCGCCGCGACGTCCGGGGCTAGGGCACACCGGACGTCGCGGGGCAGAAGGGACTTTCGCCACACGTCCTAGCGCTTGGGCCGCTTGACCCATCCCTTGATCACCAGCTGGTCGCAGTGCCACTTGGCGTAACTCCGGGTCTCACCCTTGTGCTGGGCAGCCTTGATGCAGTCCGCGTACGGCCACGGCGGCCCGCTGTCGAGCCGGGGAGCGGCGGCGGGGGCGGCCGTGGGGATTCCGTGGGCGTGGGCCGGCCCCGCCAGTCCCAGGGCGGACATGGTCAGGACCGAGACAGCAATGATCTTCCTCATGGCCTGTGAACGAATTCCGCGCGCGATGGACACGCCCCTTCGCCGCGGTGACCGCTGTCCCGCCAGGACCTTCGCCCGGACGGACGCACCCGGCCCTCACCAGGCGCGCGCACGGACGTCCGGTGTCGACTGCCCGTGCTCACCACCCGTCCGCTAGGGTTCCAGCCCGACATGGCCGGGGCCGAGCGCGGCTGAAAACGTCCGGCCGGTGCCGGAGCAAGGAGGGGTGGCATGGACAGCGTCGCGACGGTACTGCAAAGAGCGCTGGAGATCGGCGGGGCCACCGGGGTGGCCGTGGTCGACTTCCGGCAGCGGCGGGTCCTGGGCTCCCTGGACCGCGGCAGCGGGCTCGACATGGACAAGGTCGCCTACGGGGACAGCGACGTGATGCGCGCCAAGCTGTACACCCTGGAGCTCCTCGGCTACGCCCCCGACAGCGTCGAGGACATTCTCATCACCCTCGGCACCGAGCTCCATCTGATCCGGCCGCTGCTGCGCCTGCGGGAGGGCGGCCTCTTCATCTACCTCGTCCTGGACCGCGAACGCGCGCTGCCCCTGGGCGAGGTCCGCGATGCACTCCGTGCTCTGGAGCCCCTTCTGGAACTGTAGGCACCCTGGCCCGGGGACCATGACGACCAGGGCATCTTCCGCGAAGACATGGTGTGTGAGCCCGCTCGGGGCGGGCATCCGACCAGCGAACGACTTCGAGGAAGGGACGGCATGGAGATCTCCGGCATCATCACCGCCATCATCATCGGCGCAATCATCGGCGTTCTGGGCCGCCTCGCCCTGCCCGGCCGCCAGCACACCGGCATCCTGTGGACCATTGCCGTCGGTATCATCGCCGCACTGATCGGTACCGCCATCGCCGCCGCTCTGGACGTGGCGGACACCAAGGGCATCGACTGGATCGAACTCGCCATCCAGATCGCACTCGCCGCAGTCGGCGTCGCCGCAGTAGAACGGATGAAGGGCCGCCGCTGACCGGCAGGCCAGGTTTCCCACGTCGGCCGCCCGGGGTTCCACCCCGGGCGGCCGACGCGCATCCGCGCACCCCGCCCCGGGAACAGAGGCCCTGCTACGGTGGTAGAGGGCGTGGGCGCGTGACACGTCGACCGGGCTGTCCTCGGCGAGTGGCAGAAAGTGCTCCACCTGCCAGGCCTGGGTACCGCGCGCCTGCCGGTTGGTCGTCGTCACCCACGGCGGGTAGACACGAAAACCCCGCTTCCCACCGACTCCGGCCCGCGACACGATCCCGCGCTCGCACAGCACGTCGCCCGGGAACACGAACTGTCCGAAGTGTCCGCTGTCCCGGCTACTGATGACGAAGAGGCCGACCCCGTCGTCGGCGTCGAAGGGCCGGATCGGACCTTGTGCGGATCGCTGCCACACCGTCACGAACTGGCCCACCTTGGTGGGAGTGGTCCTGGCCACGCGGAACCGCACCGAAAGGCCGTCCACCGCGAACCCGTGAGCCGCGTACTCCGCGCTCTCGGGCTCGGGCACCGGCCGTGTGCAGCCAAAGCCGCTCGGGTCGTACACCAGCGCCTTCGCCGCCATCAGGTCACCGGGAAGCCCCGACCAGGGCTGGTTGATCGTCACTCCGCCATCCTGCCATCACCCCGTCGCACCCTCCGGAGCAGCAGCAGTGGTGATAATCTGCCCTGCTGTCAGATGGCCCGGAGTTCTTCCCCGTGTGCGGAGGTACGAGCGCAGATGACCGACTGGGCGGAGTACTGGGACCGTCGTTATACCCACGGCGACATCGGCTGGACGCTCGCCCCTCATCCGCTGGCGGTCGTGGAGCTCGAACTGGTGGCGCCGGACGCGCCTGCGGACCCGGCCGCCCCGCGGCCCCGCGCTCTCGACCTGGGCGCGGGCGCCGGACGCCATACGCTGTGGCTCGCCCGTCGCGGTTGGTACGTGACCGCCGTGGACATCTCCGCGGTGGCCCTGGAGCGCACGCGCCGGCAGGCCGAGGAGGCGGAGGTGGAGGTGGCGACCGTCCTCGCGGACCTGGACTCCTACGAGCCGCCGCAGGACGCCTTCGACCTCGCGCTCATCACCTACGTACACATCGAACCGGCCCAGCGGGCGACGCTGCTGGCCCGCGCGACCTGGGCGCTGGCTCCGGGCGGACGGCTGGTGATCGTGGGCCACCATCTCGACAACCTCGGCAGGGGGCTCGAAGGCCCGTCCGATCCGGAGCGGATGTACACCCCGGAACGTCTCCGCGCCGAGCTGCCGGATCTCCGTGTCGAGCGCGCCGCGCGGGTGGCGCACACCGTCCCCACGTCGACCGGCGAGCGCGAGGCGTACGCCACCGTGATCCGGGCCAGCCGGCCGGGGGACGGGGCGCGGACCGCCGCACGGAACGGACGCGGCGACGGAAGCCGTGGTTGACGGGCCGGGGGCTCCCCTCCCCCGGCCGCCCGGCCGCCGCCCTCACAAGCCGGTCCGGCACACCACGAGACGTACCAGGAGTGCCCGCAGGGCTTCGCGTTCCTCGGCCGACAGGGGATGCAGGAACTCGCGGTGGACTCCGGCCAGTACCTCCTGCGCCTGCCGCAGCCGTAGCAGTCCCCGCTCGGTCGGGTGCAGCGCCACGGTCCGGCGGTCGGGGCCGCGGCGGCGCTCCAGCAACCCCGCCCCCTCCAATTTGTCGACCAGGGCGACGATGGTCATCCGGTGGACGCGGAGCCTCTCGCCCACCGCCCGCTGGCTGAGTCCGGGCTCGGCCGCGACGACGTCCAGCACACCGAATTGACGCATCGTCACCTGAAGGGGCGACAGATCACGTTCGACGGAGCCCATGACCGTCCGGGCCGCACTGCACAACAGGAAGCCGTGCCCGCGCTGAAGCCCTTCGGCCACGGCTGGACCCGTGACGCCGGGTTCATTGTCCACGGCCATTCCTCCGGCTCCCTCCGCTGAGCGCCAGGTGCAGCGCACGGTTGCCCCAGAGCACCTGACGGGCCGACGGGCGCGTCCTCGCGCCTCGGGTCCGACAGCGGCACTGACTGTCTTTCAGACAGAAGACCGCCGACTTTGAGACACGTCAAGCCTTCAACGGCGGTCGACGCGGGTCAGTTGGCGCGTAAGAAGCGCCGCGTCCGCGTTGACGATTCCAGCCAGCCGTCCCATACTGGCCCATCAGATTCTCTGACTATCAGCGCCAGTGACGATTGGCCTTCCGGCCGCCCTGGAGGCGCGGGTGCAACGCGAGAACCGCAGCCCGGCAGCAGACCACCCGACCGGAGGGAAGGCCGTGAACAAGCGGACCACCGACGCCCAGGACATGCGGCTGATCTACGCCGGCTCCTTCCTCGGCAACTTCGACCGCATCGTGATCACCCCGCTGCTGCTGCCCGCGTCCAAGGGCCTGGGCGTCAGCCTCTCCTCCGTCACGATCGCCCTGACCGCGTATCTGCTCCTGTTCGGTCTGATGCAGCCCATCCACGGTCTCGTATCCGACGTGTACGGGCGCGTACCGGTCATGCGGGTGGCCCTGCTGGGCATGTGCGTAGCCGACCTGGTGTCCGCCCTCGCCCCCAACCTGGGCGTACTCATCCTCGGACGCGCGCTCGCGGGCGCGTCGGCGGCGGCCCTGCTGCCGGTGATGGTCGCGTACGTGGGCGACCGCCTGCCCTTCGCCCAGCGGCAGCGGACCGTGGCGAGCGTGCTCGCGGCCGGGGCGGTCGGCACGGCCGCCGCGACCGTGGTCGCGGGTGTGTTCACCCATCTGTGGAACTGGCGCGCCGCGATCCTGCTGGTGGCGATCTGCTCGCCGCTGCTCGTCCTCGCCTTCGGCCGCCTGCCGGAGGCATCGGCCCCGGCGCCCAGCGGCACCAGCGTCTCGGCCCGTCTCGGCATGGTGTTCCGTATCGGCTGGTTCCGCTTCCTGGTGGCCTTCGCGCTCTTCGAGGGCGCGGCCATGCTGGGCTTCTTCAACTTCCTCAACACGGCGCTCCAGTCGGGCGGCCACAGCGTCGTGTACGCGGGCCTCGTCACCGGCAGTTACGGGCTGGCCGCGGTGGTCGGCGGCGTGGCGGTACGCGTCCTGGGCCGACGGGTGCCGGCGGCGACCCACTTCGCCGTCGGCAGCGCACTGCTCGGCCTCGGCTACCTGGTGTGCGTGCCCACCCAGTCGATGCTGACCGTACTGACGGCCAGTGTGCTGTCCGGCCTCGCCTTCGCCCTGGTGCAGTCCACCGTGCAGACATGGGGAACGGAGGTCGCGCCGCCGCAGGTACGGGGCATCGCCACCTCACTGGTGGCCTGCGCGGTGTACACCGGGGCGGCCCTCAGTACGTATCTGGTGAGCGGACTGGCGGACGACAAGCACTTCGGCACACTCTTCGCGATCGCCGCGGCGGTGACCCTGCCCGTCGCACTCGTCGGCCCGGTCGCCCGCGCACGGTTCTCGGCGTCCCTGGCCCTGCGGCAGGACCAGCCCGTCCCCGCCCAGCCGCCGACGACCCGTCCGACGAAGCAGACGCCGTAGCGCCGCGGTCTGGAGCACACGCCCCGCCCGGCTCTGTCTCGCGTGCTGTCGCGTCCGTCACCTTGGCTTTACGAGGGCATAGCTGAACATTTCGCCCACCCAGGCAGGGCAAGAGGGCAAAGTGTGGCCCAGGTCACGGGAAGTGAGGCGATTCGACTCCCGGGAAAGGGGCAAACGGGGCTGGTCACAAACGCACCCCGCCGCTTTCACCACCGGTCACAAGAACCTCTTGGATCACCTTCCCACTTATGGGCGGCGGGTATCGTTGTACACAGTTTCCTCACGGAAACAGTCGGGGGTTCGCCGGTGTGTGAAGGTTCAGCGCCGGTACGGCTCTACGGCAGCCCACACCATGTCGTACCGCCAGCGTTGGAACGAGGTTGTCATGCCTGAGACGTCAGTTGAGACGTCACGCCCGGTGACCCGGGCCAAGTCGCCGCGTGCCGCAGCGAAGGTCGGGGAGCCGGAGCTGCGTCAGCTGCTCGCCGGACTCACAGCCGTACGCGACGGCGATTTCGGCACCCGGCTGCCGGACGACGCGGACGGGCTGCTCGGGGAGATCGCCACCGTCTTCAACGGCATGGTCGACCAGCTGTCCCTGTTCACCTCCGAGGTGACCAGGGTGGCGCGCGAGGTGGGCACCGAGGGAACACTCGGCGGCCAGGCGGACGTGCCCGGGGTGTCCGGCACCTGGGCGGACCTGACCGACTCGGTCAACGCCATGGCGGGCAACCTCACCACACAGGTCCGCGACATCGCCCAGGTGGCGACGGCGGTGGCCCGGGGTGATCTGTCCCAGAAGATCGACGTGGACGCGCGCGGCGAGATCCTGGAGCTGAAGGACACCGTCAACACGATGGTGGACCAGCTCTCCTCGTTCGCCGCCGAGGTCACCCGCGTCGCCCGCGAAGTGGGCAGCGAGGGACAGCTCGGCGGTCAGGCCCAGGTGCCCGGTGTCGGCGGGGTGTGGCGCGATCTGACCGACTCGGTCAACTTCATGGCCGGCAACCTGACCGACCAGGTCCGCAATATCGCGCAGGTGACGACCGCGGTCGCCCAGGGCGATCTGTCGCAGAAGATCACGGTGAACGCGCGCGGGGAGATCCTGGAACTGAAGAACACCATCAACACGATGGTCGACCAACTCTCCGCCTTCGCCGACGAAGTCACCCGCGTCGCCCGCGAGGTCGGCACCGAAGGCAGCCTGGGCGGACAGGCCGACGTCAAGGGCGTCAAGGGCACCTGGCGGGATCTGACCGACTCGGTGAACTTCATGGCCGGCAACTTGACGGCCCAGGTGCGCTCCATCGCCCAGGTCGCCACCGCCGTGGCCAAGGGCGACCTCTCGCAGAAGATCGGCGTGGACGCGCGCGGCGAGATCCTGGAACTGAAGAACACCATCAACACGATGGTCGACCAACTCTCCGCCTTCGCCGACGAAGTCACCCGCGTCGCCCGCGAGGTCGGCACCGAGGGACGGCTCGGCGGCCAGGCCGACGTCAAGGGCGTTTCCGGTACCTGGAAGGACCTGACCGAGTCCGTCAACGTCATGGCGGACAACATCACCGCCCAGGTCCGCTCCATCGCCGAGGTCACCACCGCGGTCGCGCAGGGCGACCTCTCCCAGAAGATCCGGGTGGACGCCCGGGGCGAGATCCTGGAGCTCAAGGACACCATCAACACGATGGTCGACCAGCTCTCCGCCTTCGCCGACGAGGTCACCCGCGTCGCCCGCGAGGTCGGCACCGAGGGCAATCTCGGCGGCCAGGCGACGGTACGCGGGGTCTCCGGCACCTGGAAGGACCTCACCGACAACGTCAACGTCATGGCCTCGAACCTGACGGGCCAGGTCCGCTCGATCGCCCAGGTGGCCACCGCGGTGGCGCGCGGCGATCTCTCGCAGAAGATCACCGTCGAGGCCAAGGGTGAGGTCGCGGCGCTCGCCGGCGTGATCAACACCATGGTCGACACCCTGTCCGCGTTCGCCGACGAGGTCACCCGGGTGGCCCGCGAGGTCGGCACCGAGGGACGGCTCGGCGGTCAGGCGCGGGTGCCCAACGTCGCCGGCACCTGGAAGGACCTCACCGACAACGTCAACTCGATGGCGAACAACCTCACCGGTCAGGTCCGCAACATCGCGCAGGTGACGACCGCCGTCGCCAACGGCGATCTGACGAAGAAGATCGACGTCGACGCCCGCGGCGAGATCCTTGAGCTCAAGACCACCATCAACACCATGGTCGATCAGCTCTCCTCGTTCGCCGCCGAGGTCACCCGCGTCGCCCGCGAAGTGGGCAGCGAGGGACGGCTCGGCGGTCAGGCCGAGGTCGAGGGCCTCTCCGGCACCTGGAAGCGGCTGACCGAGAACGTGAACGAGCTCGCCGGGAACCTCACCCGGCAGGTCCGTGCGATCGCCGAGGTGGCCAGCGCCGTCGCCGAGGGCGACCTGACGCGCTCGATCACGGTGGAGGCCTCCGGCGAGGTCGCCGAGCTCAAGGACAACATCAACGCCATGGTCGGCTCGCTGCGCGAGACGACCCGGACCAACGAGGAGCAGGACTGGCTCAAGTCGAGCCTGGCCCACATCTCCGGGCTCATGCAGGGCCACCGGGACCTCGCCGTGGTGGCCGAGCTGGTCATGGACGAGCTCACTCCGCTGGTCTCCGCACAGTACGGCGCCTTCTACCTCGCCGAAGAGACGGCGGCCGGCACCGAGTTGACGCTCGTCGGCTCCTACGGACGGCCCGTCGGCCTCACCGGCCACGACCGGTTCAAGCCCGGCGAGTCGCTGGTCGGGCAGGCGGCACGCAGCCGTCGCGTCATCGCCGCCGACGGTGTCCCCGCCGAGTACATCGGTATCTCCAGCGGTCTGGGCACGGCGTCGCCCGGCGGTCTGATCATCCTGCCCATCGTGGTGGAGGAGCAGGTGCTCGGCGTGATCGAGCTGGCCGCCTTCACCCCGTTCACGGACATCCACCGCGACTTCCTCGACCGGCTCATGGAGACGCTCGGCGCGAACGTCAACACCATCCTCGCCAACGCGCGCACCGACGAGCTGCTGGACGAGTCCCAGCGCCTGGCCGCGGAGCTGCAGGCCCGCTCCGAGGAGCTCCAGGTCCAGCAGGAGGAGCTCCAGCGCTCCAACGCGGAGCTGGAGGACAAGGCTCAGCTCCTCGCCTCCCAGAACCGTGACATCGAGGCGAAGAACCTGGAGATCGAACAGGCGCGCCAGGAGCTGGAGGACCGCGCGCAGCAGCTCTCGCTGGCCTCGAAGTACAAGTCGGAGTTCCTGGCCAACATGAGCCACGAGCTGCGCACCCCGCTCAACAGCCTGCTGATCCTGGCCCAGTTGCTCGCGCAGAACCACACCCGCAACCTCACTCCGAAGCAGGTCGAGTACGCGGGCATCATCCACTCGGCGGGCTCGGACCTGCTCCAGCTGATCAACGACATCCTGGACCTGTCCAAGGTCGAGGCGGGCAAGATGGATATCAACCCCGAGCGGGTCCCGATGCGCCCGCTGCTGAACGACATCGAGGCCACGTTCCGGCCGATGACCACGCAGAAGAGCCTCGGGTTCACCATCACCACCGCTCCGAATGTGCCGGTGGAGCTGTTCACGGACGACTCGCGGCTGCGGCAGGTGCTGCGCAACCTCATCTCCAACGCGGTGAAGTTCACCGAGTACGGCAGTGTCGAGCTGGCCATCGAGCTGGCCCAGGACGGCGAGATCCCCGCGAGCGTGCACCCGGGCGGCCCGGTGGTGGCCTTCCGGGTCAAGGACACCGGTATCGGTATCGCGGCCCAGCATCTGGAGGCCATCTTCGGCGCGTTCCAGCAGGCCGACGGCACGACCAGCCGCAAGCACGGCGGCACGGGCCTGGGGCTGTCCATCAGCCGGGAGATGGCGCACCTGCTCGGCGGTGCCATCACCGCGCAGAGCACACCGGAGGTGGGCAGCACGTTCACGCTCTACCTGCCGGCCTCGTCCAGCGACCTGATCGCCCAGGTGACCGGCAGCGACGCGCTGGCCGCTGCCGAGGACGCGGTGAGGGGCCTGCCGTCGGCCGAGCAGCGGCAGCTGCCGCCGGCCGCGGCGGACGTTCCCGCCCGCCGTTCGCGGCGGCTGCTGGTGATCGAGGACCGTCAGCGCGGCCTGCTCTCGCTGGTCGCCGAGAGCGCGGTCGCCAACCTGGAGAACAGCCCGGAGCTGCCGGGTGAGCACAGCCACGAGGTCATCACCGTGGTGGGCGCGCAGGAGGCCGCCGCGGCCCTCGCCGCCGACCCCTTCCACTGCGTCGTCCTCGACGTCGACATGGCGAACAGTGAGGCGTGGACCTTCCTCGACGCGATGGACGGCGACGCCGCCCTGCGTCAGGTGCCCGTACTGGCCCACAACAGCCAGCGGCTGAACGCGGACCAGGAGCACGCCTTGCAGGCGCGGGCCGCCGAGCGCCCGCTGGAGATCCTCTCCAGCCTGGACGAACTGCGCGAACGCATCGTGCTGCATCTCTCCGCCGAACAGCCCGGCGATGTCATCGCGCTGGTCAGAGGGGACAAGCCGCGCCAGCACGAGGCCGGCGGCGTCGACGAGACCCTCATGGGCCGCACGGTGCTCGTCGTCGACGACGACGCCCGCAACCTCTACGCCATCAGCGGCATCCTGGAACTGCACGGAATCCGCGTGCTGCACGCGGAGGACGGGCGCAAGGGAATCGATGCGCTGTGCGCCCATCCCGAGGTCGACCTGATCCTGATGGACGTGATGATGCCCGAGATGGACGGCTACGCGGCGACGACGGAGATCCGGCAGATGCCGGAGTACGTGGACCTGCCGATCATCACCGTCACCGCCAAGGCGATGCCGGGCGACCGGGACAAGAGCCTCGCCTCGGGCGCCAGCGACTACATCACCAAGCCCGTGGACGCCGACGACCTCCTGGCGTGCATCCGGCACTGGCTCGGTGACAAGTGACGTCCGCCCCGGGCCGCCGGGCCGAACCCCGGCCTCTTCGTCCGTCCGCCGTTGACACCAAGGAGACTCTCGCCCGATGAGTGTCAGCGAGCACGCCGGGGGCCACGCCGAGCCCGGCGCCGGTGAGGACGTGTCCTCCGGCCAAGACGCCTCACCCGCGCCGGCCGCCGCCCCCGCTCAGGAGGTGGCCGTGCCGGCCCAGAAGGGCGCGCGAAACGCGGACGGGCAGCCGTCGCAGGCGGTCGCCGGGACCGCGTCGTGGCGACCGCACGCGCCCGCCGCGGCCACGGGCCAGGAAGGTACCGAGGCCGTGGGCAGGCTGGCCGCCACCGTGGCGCGGCTGCGCGCCGAGGTGCAGGCCGCCCGAGCCGCCGTGGAGGGCCGCGCCCTGGTCGAACTCGCCAAGGGCGTCATGATCGAGCGGTTGCACTGCGGGCCCGCACAGGCCGCCCGGCAACTCGCCGAGCTGGCCGAACAGGCGGGCATGTCCGAACTGGAACTGGCCGCCGACATCATCAACGAAGCCGCACGCGACCAGGTCGCCCAGGTCGCCGCCGACTTCGTACGCCGCACGGCCTCCGAGACCGACGCCGACAGTGCCGCATCCGTGGCCGTACGGCTGCGGACGGCGGAGAGCGCGGCGCTGGCCGCCGACGACACCCAGGCGGTCGCGGAGTCGCTGCTGCAACACGCGCTGGCTCCGCTGGACGCCGTGGCCGTGGCCGTGTGGACCGCGGGCCGTGACGGCTCCCTCGTCCTCAGCGGCCACGCCGGCTTCAGCAGGGAGGAGGCCGAGCGGTGGCGCTACGTACCGCCCGGCGTGGCGACCGTGGCCCGGCAGGCCCTGTCGAGCCGCGGCACCGTACACCTGGAGTCCGTCGCGTCGATGCCGTCGATCGGCCAGCCCGACTGTCCCGAGGGCGGCCGGGTCGCCATCTGCGCCGGCACCGGCGGCCGTATCCACGGCGTGCTGGAGATCTGCTGGCCCCGGCCCCTCCCCCCGCTGCCCCAGGCGGTCGAGCGGCAGCTCGAAGCGCTGGCCGAGCTGTGCGCCCACACCCTGGAGAGCCTTCCCACCCCCTCGCCCTCGGTGCCCCGCTCCACCGGGCGCGACCCGGCGGCGGCCGAACTGGTCGACCTGTCCGACGGACTGCACGACGCGGCCCTCGTCCTCACCCCGCACCTGAACACCGACGGCAGCCTGGCCGACTTCCGCATCCACCACGCCAACGTCCACTTCAAGGACCCGGCCGGCCGGCCGCGCAGCGCCCTCAACGGCGGGCTGCTGCTGGAGACCTACCCCATGGCCATCGGGGGCAGCGACCTCTACAACCACATGGAGCGGGTCTACGCCACCGGCGAGCCCCTGCGCGTCCAGCGCATAGCGCTGACGACACTGGTCGACCAGGTCCCCCTGCAGCTCGTCGCCGACATCAGCGTCACCCGTCACGGCAGCAGCCTGCTGGTGATCTGGCGCATCGAGGATGAGACCGCCCGCCTCGCCAGCCTGCTCCAGCACGCCCAGCGGCTCGGCCGCATCGGCGGCTTCGAGGAGGACCTCGCGACCGGCGAGATCACCTGGAACAGTCAGCTCTACGCCCTCCACGGGCGGCGCCCCACGCAGGGCCCCGTCCCCCTCAAGGACCTCGCCGCGCACGCCCACGCCGACGACGCCATCGCCATCGGCCGGTTCCTGCGCACCATCCTGTTCCACCAGCGCTCCGCCACCGTCGCCTTCCGCCTCCAGCGCGGCGACGGGGTCACCCGGCACATCCGTATCGTCGCCGAACCCGTACTGGACAGCGAAGGGCACCTTCTCCGCATCCGGGGCGCCTACCAGGACATCTCCGCCCAGCACTGGACCGAGGTCGCCCTCGCGGCCACCCGCGACCAACTCGCCCAGACCGCGCAGGAGTCCGCCGAACGCAACCGGCTGGCGCTGCAACTCCAGCACGCCATCATGCCGCCGGCCCACGGCCCGCTCCAGGTACCGGGTCTGCAGGTCGCCGTGCGCTACCGGCCCGCCGAGTCCGAGGCGCTGGTCGGCGGCGACTGGTACGACGCCGTCGTCCTGCCCTCCGAGCAGATCCTGCTGTGCGTCGGTGACGTCGCGGGCCACGGTATCGACGCGGCCACCGGCATGGTGATCCTGCGCAACGCCCTGCGCGGTCTGGCCATGACGGGGGCGGGACCGGGACAGCTTCTGTCCTGGCTCAACAACGTCGCCCACCACCTCACCGACCAGGTCACGGCCACCGCTGTCTGCGCCCTGTACGACCCCACCACCCGTACGCTGCGCTGGGCCCGCGCCGGACACCTCCCCCCGGTCCTGGTCCGCACGGACCGGGCGAGCGCCCTGCCGCTCACCGGGGGCCTCCTGCTGGGAGCGCTGCCGGAGGCCGCCTACGAAGAGGACGAGATCCAACTCCAGCCGGGCGACACCCTGCTGATGTACACGGACGGCCTCGTCGAGCGACGGGACACCGCGATGCAGGAGTCCCTCACGCAGCTGCTGACCAACGCCCAGACCCCGGTCGACGGTCTCAGCCAGCGGCTGGACCGACTGCTGACGTACAGCAAGTCCGACACCGACGACGACACCTGCCTCATCGGCATCGAGGTCCTTGAGGAGCCGTCGGCGTGAGCGAGGGGGCAGGGGCGCCGACGCACCCCTGCCCCGACCCGTCACACGTGCCCGTCAGGCGGCCCGCTCAGCCCTGACGACCACGCCCCGGCCCACCCCCGTTTGACCTTGACACAGTGACAAGGACTTCACTGCTTGCCGAGGAGGTGGTCCCATGACGATCACGCAGCACACCACCGAGACGGTCCGAGCACTCCAGGGGCTGGAGGACGCCCGGTCCTCCGTACGGCTGCGGGCCGCTCTGGAGGTCGGTACGACGCCCGATCCGCGCTTCGTCGACAAGCTCGTCGAGCGCTGCGCGTGCGAGCCCGAGTTCTTCGTCCGCGACATGCTGACGTGGGCGCTCACCCGTCACCCGGTGTCCTTGACGCTCCCGGCGCTGCTCCGCGCCCTCCGCTCCGGGCAGGCGCAGGCGCGAAGCCAGGCGCTGCACACGCTCTCCAAGATCGGGGACCGGCGGGCGTGGCCCGCGGTCACCCCGGCGCTGCTGGGCGACGCGGACGAGGAGGTCGCGCGGGCCGCCTGGCGGACCGCGGTCGTTCTCGTACCGTACGGCGACGAGCCCGCCCTGGCGGTGGTGCTGGCGACGCAGCTCGGGCGCGGTGAGCGGGAGACCCAGCTCAGTCTGAGCCGGGCCCTGGTCTCGCTGGGTGAGGCGATCGTGCCGGCTCTGCACGCGGCGACGGCCAACCCCGACCCACGTGTACGCGCCCACGCGCGCGCCACCGAGCGGCTGTTGCACGACCCGGACGCCGGGTTCGGGTTCGCCGTCGAGGAGGCGAAGCGCGTGGTGGCCCTCGGCGGGGACGGCGGGGACGGCCTCGAGGGAGAATGAGACGTGTTGATCGGTGAGGTGGCGCGACGCTCCGGGGTCAGCGCCCGCATGCTCAGGCACTACGAGTCGCTGGGTCTGGTGCGGCCCTCGGGGCGTACCGGCTCCGGATACCGGGAGTACTCCGGCGCCGACATCCGGCGGATCTTCCAGATCGAGAGCCTGCGGTCGCTGGGGCTGTCGCTGCGGGAGATCGGGCGCGCCCTCGACGAGCCCGGCTTCACGCCCTCGGCGCTCGTCGGCGACCTCATCGACCAGACACGGACACGTATCGCGACGGAGACCGAACTGCTCACGCGGCTGTGCCGGATCGATGCCGCGGAACCCGACGACTGGGCGGACGTCCTCCAGGTCGTCGCCCTTCTGCAGGCACTGGGCTCGACGAGCGCCGACGCCCGCCAGCGCGCGGCCCTCTCCTCGGCCGTCGACGTTTCGGTGCC
Source organism: Streptomyces sp. NPDC031670 (assembly GCF_055580545.1). Classification (NCBI taxonomy): domain Bacteria; kingdom Bacillati; phylum Actinomycetota; class Actinomycetes; order Kitasatosporales; family Streptomycetaceae; genus Streptomyces; species Streptomyces sp. NPDC031670. The sequence continues at coordinate 301,894 of NZ_JBVILC010000008.1, forward strand.
GGTCGAGGCACTGGTCGAGGCGGTACTCGGGGAGCCTGATCCGAACGTCGCCGGAGCCCTGCGCTGGGCGCTGGCGCGAGCGGGCGACGGCGGCCCGGCCCTCCTGGCGAAGGGGCTCGCCTCCCCGGTGGCGGCCGTGCGCGAACGTGCCGTCCGGTCCCTCTCCGAGCTGCCCGGCGACGAGGCCACCGAGCGGCTGCGGGACGCTCTCGCGAGCCCTGACGCGGTGGTCCGGGGTCACGCGGCTGTGGCGCTCGGGACACGAGGAGCGGCCGATGCGGTTCCGGTGCTCCTCGACATGATCGTGGAGGGCCGGAACGACACCGACGCCGCCGACGCTCTGAGCGTGCTGGCGAGCGACACCGCGACGGCGGAGCGGATCGCGACCCTGCTCGTCGACCGTCTCGGCGGCGACTTCAGCGAATTGAGCGAACGCACCGAATCCACCGAGTTCACCGCACAGCCGGCCCGCGGGCGGCTGACCCAGGCGTTGGCCGGCATCCCGGGGGCGACGGCGGCGCGTGCCCTCGCGGAACTGTCGTCCGACAAGGACCGTGCCGTCGCGCTGACCGCGGTGTATCTGCTTCGGCTGCGCGACGCGAGCTGACCGGGCAGGGCCACACGGCCGCCCCGGCCGCGCCCTCCTCCGGGGTGTGACCGGCCGTGGGCCTCCCGCGCACGGGCGAGCCGGTCAGCCGGAGCCCGTGTAGACGAACAGTTGCGGGGACCAGCCCGTGCAGTTGCGTCCCTGCCCTTCGTCGATCGACTGGGCGCAGGCACGCACCTTGAAGTTCCAGCTGCCGATTTCGGGGTTGTTCCAGGTCGCGACCCGGTCCGGCCCCATACGCACCTGCCAGCTCACCCAGTCTCGCCCGGTCGGATGGGCGTACGACACCTCGTAGTTGGCGAACTGGGGGCTGGTGTAGCCGCCGTAGTACAGCTTGAGCGTGCGTGCGCACCTGTCGTACCGGGCGCCTACGTACGGGGAGTACGTGTGCTTGTACTTCGTGGGGGTGCCGCCGACGCCGGTGCTCCGCTCTTCGGGCGGATAGCCGTCGCGGACGGTGCACTGCCGCTGCGGGGCCGTGGCCGATGCGTGCGTGGCAGCCGCGCCGGGCGCGAGCGCCAGTCCGGTCGCCATCATCAGGGCCGTGCACAAGAGAGCCGGCGTACGCCGCCGGACGAGGATGTTCATGACCGCTCCCTTCGTCACCGCAGAGCCTCGCGGGTGACGACGGGACGACGGAGTGACGGACACTCCGCGCCAGGCCGGCTCCTCTGCGGAGGCCGGGGCAGTTGCGGTGGTCCCTCACTTCCGAGAATAACGGGAAGCACCGTGCCTGACGACCCGTGCCTCCCTGCGTACCGGTCGGTAGAAACGCCTGGTCGCACGGGCTGCGGGAGCTCTGTTGACAGCGGCCCCGGGCCGGCGGGGAGCCCACGACGGGGATGACCTCGTCGTCCCGTCCGGCCGCCGCCGCCACCGCGCCGAACCGGCCGTCCGAACCCCACCGCCCCGCAGGCGCGTTCGGGGAAGTCGAAGGCGACATCGGCTCTCGCCATTGGCCCAGCCGGGCTACTGCCGTCAGGACGCGACTCCTTGGGGCCATGGCACGTATGACACACCGGAGAAGCGAAGAACGCCGGACGGGTGTTGAGTAATAACGAAAGGCCCTTAATGGGGCATTACGGTAATTGAAAGGTGTTCCACCGTGCATCTGCTCCCCCGTCACCGTCGTCCGCTGTGGCCGCTCGCCCTCATCGCTGCGGCCGGGGTGATCGCCGCGGCACCGACCGCCGCCGCCACCCCGAACGCGCCCACCACCACCGCCGCGACCGCCGAGGACCCCAACCCCACACCCCCGGTATCCCCGCTGCCGCCGGCCGCGCCGGTGACCCCGCCGGCGGCCACGCAGCAGCCGGCCAAGCCCGCGGCCCCGGTGGAGCCCGCCAAGCCTGCCGCCCCGGTGGAGCACCTCCCGGCCAAGCCGGCGACACCGCTGGAGAACATGCCGGCCAAGCCGGCCGCGCACGACGCCGCGGCCCAGGTGCCGCACATGCCGAACATGCCGAACATGCCGGCGGCCCCCGGCACGCAGGAGGCGTCGAAGCAGGCCGGTTCCCTGGAGAACGTACCGGCCAAGCCGGCTGCTCCCGCGCACCCCGCGGGGGTTCAGTCACCCGCCGCGCCGGCGACTCCCACGAGTGAGCTGCCGGCCGCACCGCCGCACGCCTGACCACGCGTGTAGGAGAGGACAGGAGACCCCAGCGGGATTCGACCCGCTGGGGCCCGCCTCCCGCGCCCGCGATTCCCTACGCCCGCCCCGCGTCGGCCTCCGCCTGGCCCGCCCCGTCGTCCGAGTCCGCTCCCACGACCGTGGACAGATCCGCGAGCAGCCGGATCGTGTCCGCCGTGACGGCCGCGAGTACGTCCTGCCGTGCGTCGCCGCGCTCGCGGAACAGTGCGGTCAGCTCGTTCTGCGCGGTGTACGCGCAGCGCAGTGCCTCGCGCCGCCCGCGGTCACGTTCACCGGGCTCCTCTTCGCCCTCCCCCGCCTCGTGGGCGGGGCGGCCGGCCGTGTCGTCGAGCGCGCACACCTCCCCGGCCGCCCGCAGCAGCCGGGCCACGATGCTGGGTGCCGGGTCCGGCAGGACCGAGCCGTCGGACCGTCCTTCGGGCGCCTCGGCAAGGGTTCGGGTGATCGCTTCGACATGGCTCGTGATCCGGTCCCACACGAAGTCCCAGTCGGCGGCCGGCGGCGCCGGCTCCGAACGGCGCAGCTTGTGGCCGGGGTTGAAGCGGTAGCTCTCGTCCGACCAACGGCGGGCCGTGCGCAGGTCGGTGACATGGTCGGTGAGCCGCCTCGCCCGGTCGTGCCAGCCCTGGGCGTCCTGGCGGGAGAAGTCCCCGTCACCGAGCCCGTCCGCGACCGCGTCCAGGAGCGCCGCGCTCTCCTCGGGCAGACGTGCGCGGAGGTGGCGCACGCTGCGGGAGTGCACCGGGGGCAGCACGAGCGCGTTGACCGTGAGGCCGATGACCGCTCCGAGCAGCGTCTCCAGGAAGCGGTGGACGATCGCGAAACCCGAGTACGTCCCGTAGACCAGGACGAACAGCGCGGCGGTCGGCGCGTTGAGGCCCTGCGTGCCGAACCGGGCGTACGAGCCGAAGAGCATCGTCACCGGGAGCACGACGAGCATGGCCAGCATGGTGTTGCCCATCAGCAGGCCGGCGCCGGCCGCCAGCAGCGTACCCACCACCACGACCACGAACTGCTGGAGCGCCGTTTTCAGCGACCGGTAGACGGTGCTCTGCACCAGCAGGAGCGCCGTCCAGGGCGCCAGCAGCGCCATCGGCGCCTTCCACCACCAGCCCGCCAGCGCCCAGGCGATCAGCGCCGCCGCGGCTGCCTTCAGGGCCTGGACGGCGGTGTCCCGCTCGGGTCCCGGTCCTCCCAGCGCTCGTCGCGCCGACCGGAACACCGACGCGCACTCCCAGGTTGCCCACTGCCTCCACTGGCGGGAGGCCTGGCGCAGATCTTTCAACGTTCCATCCCGTGCTCGCACTCCGCCACTCACGCGCGCTCCCCGGCCGACGGCGACGGGAAGGGCCGCGCGTCCCGTCCGCCGTATCCCGACCGGTCCTCGCTTCGGGGCTACGGAAGCGGCGAGCCGCCCGTGGCGTTCAGGATTTCGGCGGTGATGAAACTGGCGTGCTCGGACGCGAGGAACACATACGCCGGTGCCATCTCCGCGGGCTGCGCGGGCCGCCCCAGCGGAGCCTGCTTGCCGAACTCGGCGGTGTCCGGCAGTGTCGCCGGGATGAGCGGCGTCCACACCGGTCCCGGCGCGACGGCGTTGACCCGGATCCCGCGCTCGGCCAGCATCTGCGCCAGGCCCTTGGTGAAGGTGACGATCGCGCCCTTGGTCATGGCGTAGTCGAGCAGATGCGGGCTGGGCTGGTAGGCCTGGACCGAGGTGGTGTTGATGACGGATCCGCCCGCCGGGATGTGCGGCACCGCCATCTTGGTCAGCCAGAACATGCCGTACAGGTTGGTGCGCAGCACCCGGTCGAACTGCTCGGTGGTGATGGCTTCGATGCCGTCGGACTGGGCCATCTGGTACGCCGCGTTGTTGACCAGTACATCGATGCGGCCGAACTCGGCGACCGCCCGGTCGATGAGGTCCCGGCACTGCCGCTCCTCGCGGATGTCGCAGACCACGGCCACGGCCCGGCGTCCCGCCTCCTCCACCAGACGCACGGTCTCGCGCGCGTCCTCCTCCTCTTCCGGGAGGTGCGTGAAGAGCACATCGGCGCCCTCGCGCGCATAGGCGAGGGCGACCGCCCGCCCGATGCCGGAGTCGCCGCCGGTCAGGACCGCCTTGCGGCCGGTCAGCAGACCACTGCCCCGGTACGACTGCTCACCGTGGTCCGGCGGCGGGTCCATCGGGCCGGTCCAGCCGGGGTGCTGCTGGTCCTGCTGGGGCAGGTCGGGCCGCGGGTACTTGTCGGTCGGGTCCTGCGGGCGGGTCGGGTCGGTCATCAGGGGGCGCCTTTCTTGAAAGGGGCGGGCTCGCGGACGGACGCCTCGGGGCCGCACCGGCGGACCGCGCGCCGCCGGCGTCGTGCACCACGCGCGGGCCCGTTCGGTCCGCCGTCGGGTTGTCATGGCTGGAATACGCATCAGGTACCCCGATGAGCGCAGGTATGCCTGTGCGTACCGCCTGGTGCCGCGAGGACTCGCACGAAGAAGGCGTACGCACACGCAGCGACGCTCCCCGCCGTGGGGATACGGCGTGTGCCCGCGCGCCTGGGCGGCTGTACGGGCGCACGCCACGGGGTGCGCTCAGACAGCGGCCGGGAACCTGTCCCAGGCGCGGTGCTCGGCCAGCGCCTCGACGATCTTCTCCACGGCGGCCTGCCCGCTGTCGCTCACCACGACCCCGGCCTCGTCCGCGCCGATGCCGGAGGCCTCGAACAGCCCCCGGGCGTCGTTCCAGCCGCCGATCGCCTTGCCGTGCCGGTACGCCTCGGTGAGCAGCAACAGCACACGCGGGTCCGCTCCCTGGGGCGCGGGAGAGCCGGCCTTGGCGTCCCGTGCTCCGTAGGCGTCGGAGCCCGGCCGGGGCGTACCGGCGAACAGGAGCGCGTCGTACTCCACCGAGCGGGCGGTGGCGAAGGTCCGCTGGACGGCTACCGGCTCACCGCCGGAGCCCAGGACGCCACCGGCCGGTGCGATGACGAGGGGAACCATGCCGGCGGCCAGAACGGCCTGCCGCACGGTGCGCACGCTGTCCAGGTCGGCGGTGGCATCGGCGACGATGCCGACCACCCGCCCGTCCGTCGGCCAGGTCTTTCCCAGCTGGGACAGGGCCGGGCTCGCGGTGGCGGGGGCGAGCGGAACGGTGGCCTCGGGCGCGGGCAGGCCGAGGCCTTCGGCGACCTTCTCGCACAACTGCGTGTCGATGTTCGCCAGCACCCGCAAGGTGCGTTCCTTGACGGCCTGTTCGAAGCACTTGTTCAGTTCGAAGGTGTAGGCGGCGATGATGTGCTCGCGCTCCGGGGCGCTCATGCTGAGCCAGAAGAGCCGCGGCTGGGTGAAGTGGTCGGCGAAGGAGGCGGGTGCCTCGCGGACCTTGCTCGTCTCCGGGATACGGACCGGGGTCTCCACGTAGGCACCCGCGTCGGGTCCCGCGAGGAAGGGGCAGCCGCCGTCGAGGCTGTTGGGCCGGTACGGTGCGACGCCGGTGTGCACGGCGGTCTGGTGCATGCCGTCCCGGAGCATGTCGTTGACGGGTACGTGCGGCCGGTTGATCGGGATCTGCGCGAAGTTCGGACCTCCGAGCCGGCTGATCTGGGTGTCGAGGTAGGAGAAGAGCCGGCCCGCGAGCAGCGGATCATCGGTGATGTCGATCCCCGGGACCAGGTGGCCGGGGTGGAAGGCGACCTGCTCGGTCTCGGCGAAGAAGTTCTTGGTGTTGGCGTTCAGCGTCATCAGACCGATCGGCTGGACCGGGGCGATCTCCTCCGGAACGATCTTGGTGGGGTCGAGCAGGTCGATTCCCTCGAAGGTCTGGTCGGGGGTGTCGGGGAAGACCTGGATGCCGAGCTCCCACTGCGGGAAGGCACCCGCCTCGATCGCGTCGAACAGGTCACGCCGGTGGAAGTCCGGGTCCATCCCGTTGATGAGCTGCGCCTCCTCCCAGACCAGGGAGTGCACACCCAGCTTGGGCTTCCAGTGGAACTTCACCAGCACGCTCTTGCCACCGGTGTCGACCAGGCGGTACGTGTGGACGCCGAAGCCCTCCATCATCCGGTAGGAGCGCGGGATCCCGCGGTCGGACATGTTCCACAGCGTGTGGTGGGTGGCCTCGGTGTGCAGGGAGACGAAGTCCCAGAACGTGTCGTGGGCGCTCTGGGCCTGCGGGATCTCGCGGTCGGGGTGGGGTTTGGCCGCGTGCACGACGTCCGGGAACTTGATCGCGTCCTGGATGAAGAACACCGGGATGTTGTTACCGACGAGGTCGAAGGTGCCCTCGTCGGTGTAGAACTTCGTCGCGAACCCCCGGGTGTCCCGCACGGTGTCGGCCGAACCCCGGGAGCCGAGGACGGTGGAGAAGCGGACGAACACCGGTGTCTCCACGTCCTTGGCCAGGAAGGCCGCCCGGCACACCTCGGTGGCGGTGCCGTAGCCCTGGAAGACGCCGTGCGCGGCGGCCCCGCGCGCGTGGACGACCCGCTCCGGAATGCGCTCATGGTCGAAGTGGGTGATCTTCTCCCGCAGATGGTGGTCCTGGATGAGCACCGGGCCCCGCGCCCCGGCCTTCAGGGAGTGGTCGCTGTCGTACAGACGCGTCCCCTGAGCCGTCGTGAGGTAGGCGCCGCTCTGCGCCGTGCGCGCCGGATCCGCCCCCGTGGCCTGGCCCGTCGCACTCACGGTCTCCGGCCCCTGCTGGTCGGCCTTGGGCGGCAGCGGCTCGGCGGGCCGGGTCGGCTCGGCCGTCGGCGGCGACACGGGCCCCGGCCTGCCCGGCAGGCCGCCGGTGCCGGAGTCCGGGGTGGGGTGCTCTGTCGTCATGGTCTCTCCCAGGGACGGTCGTCAGGACACCTCAGCCATGACCGGTGGACGGCCGGCCTCAAACGGGCCACCGGCGGTTGTCACCCGCATCCGCGGGGGTCCTCTGGCATCTGCCGGATTCCCGGGCGCCGGGCCGCACCCGGTGGTCGCGCCGGGGGTCGCGCTCATGGCCGATGCCGTCGGTCCGGCGCAGGGCATACGGGTACCCGCGCCGGGCGTCCGGCGCGGCACGCCGTATACGGCCGGGCCGGTGTCTCCTCACCGTTTGTGCCACGCGTCGGCGCCGGGGTCGTAGACGGCCAGTCCCAGCGCCTCGAACGCGCGCAGCCAGCCCAGCATGGGCCATGTTCCCCAACGCCGTTTGTAGAGCGCCCCGTTCCGGAGGATGTCGTCCAGGTGCTGGACGGGTGGCTCGTGCGTCGGGTGGTGCTGGTGGTACGCGGGGGCGCCGCCCACCCACCACAGGTCCACCCCGCACCCCGCCGCCGCGGCGGCGAAGTCCGTGTCCTCACCCCCGTAACCGGTGTAGGACTCGCAGAAGCCCCCGATCCGCTTCCAGGTACGGGCGGTGAGGGCGAACGACAACGACCAGAACAGCCGCGGGTCTCCCCCGCGCTGGAGCTCCCCGTCGGCGGGGGCCGGACGCGCCGGATGGGGCGGCGCCAAGTCGTCCAGTACGGCCAGGTCGTAGCCGCCCGGTGGCGGGGGCGGCAGATAGGCGACCGTGCCGCACAGCAGCACGCCGTCCTCGGCGGCGCCCGCGTAGGCGGCCAGCAGCGTGGGGCCGGGTACGCAGTCCACGTCGAGGAAGACCAGCAGGTCCGCGCCGACTTCCAGGGCGCGCGCCGCCCCGGCGTTGCGGGCGGCGGCCAGGGGCAGGCGTCCGTCGGCCAGCGGCAGGGTGATCACGTCCGGCACGGGCTCGCGGTCCGCGGTGAGCGGCGCGATCCCCGGATCGGCCATGGAGACGATCACGTACCGGTCCGGGGTGCGCGTGCCCCGGGCGAGCCCGTCCTGCTGGAGGAGCAGATGGGTGTGGCGGCCGGCGGCCAGGGTGATCACCGCGGTACGCAAGCGGCCTGCCTCCCCGAGCGGGCGGCCAGCTCGGTGAGCAGGCGTCCGGCCCGCTCGGCGCCGTCGCCGGGACACCAGTGGGCCCAGCGTCCGGGGCGGGCGACCGCCTCGGCGAGCAGGGCCGGCCACTCCCCGGCGGTCGGCCAGGTCTCCCGCACGCTCGCCAGCTCCGCCGCGCGCAGCGCCCGGGCGGTGGCGTGCTGTTCCCCGTACGGCCGGTCCTGCGGGATGACGACGGCGGGTACGCGCGCCGCGGCGCACTCCGCGATGGCGTTCTGCCCGGCGTGGGTGACGACGACGCTCGCGCGGCACAGCACCGGCCAGGGGTCCTCGATCCAGGGCGCCCCGGGGCCACCGAGGACGGTCCAGGACCAGCCGGGGGTGGCCCGGGCCGCCTCCCGCAGGTGTGCGGCGGTGACGTCGGCGCCTCCGGCACCGAGCATCACGACGACCTCGTCGTGGGCCCGTGCCCCCTCGCCGTCGGCTGCCGGGCGGGGCCGGCGGTCGTAGCGGGAGATGCTTCCGGTGTGCACGGTCTTGGCGTACCAGTGCGAGGGCCAGCCCGGTTCGGGCAGGGAGTGGGGCCAGGGGGCGAGAAGGGCGTCCGCGAGGTCGTAGCCCAGGCGGTGGGCCTCGTCCCGGCGGTCGCCGCGCATGGCCGCGACGACGACGGGGATGCCCATGAGCCGCGCCAGCGTGGCGGCCTCCACCGATACGTCGCTCACGAACAGCGCCGGGTGCTCCGCCCTGATCCACTCGGCGATGATCCCCATGCGTTCGCGATGGCCCCGGTGGTGCAGCGGCACCCAGTGCAGTCGCCCCCGGGCCGTGTGGTCGACGGGATCGTCGGCGGTGTCCGGCGGCAGCGCGACCCACGGCCCGCGCCAGGTGCCGGGCCGGGGCAGCGAGGACAGGACGGTGACCGGCTCCGCCACCCGGGCCGCGATGCACTGCGCCCGGTGCAGGTGACCGCGGCCCCGGTGGTGGACGTAGTAGCCGATCACCGCGTCACCGCCTCGTACAGGGTGGTGTAGGCGTCGGCGGTGTGCTCCAGCGAGCAGAACCGTTCGGCCCTGGCGCGGGCGGCACGGCGGTCGAGCCGCATCGCCCGCGGAATGAGCTCCGCCAGGGCCTCGACGTTCCCCGGTGGTGCCAGCAGACCGCAGTCCGGGGTGAGGATCTCCGCCAGCGCGCCGCGGTCGAAGCCGCAGACGGGTGTGCCGCAGGCCAGCGCCTCGGCGACCACCAGACCGTACGGTTCGTCCCAGCCGGGTGTCACCAGGGCGGCGGCCGACGCGCCCAGCAGTTCGACGAGCTCCTTGCGGTCGAGGTGACCGACGTACTCGGCGGCGCCGTCGTCGAGCAGGGGCGCGACCTCTTCCTCGAAGTACCGCTCGTCCGAGACCGGTCCCGCCAGCCGCAGCCGCACCCCGGCCGCACGGGCCGCACGGATGGCCAGATGGGGGCCCTTCTCCGGCACCATGCGCCCGGACCAGGCCAGTTCGGTCCCGCCCGGACCGGGTGTCCAGAAGTCGGTGTCGATACCGTTGCGGACGACCAGCGCCTCGGGCACCATCGGCCGCCAGGCGCAGGCCGTGGACCGGCTGACGGCGGTGAACACGACGGGGCACGCGTCATGGGTCTGGATGGCCGACTCCAGCCAGGGCGTGGGCGGCGTGTGCAGCGTGGTGATCACCGGGACCCGCAGCGCCGACGCCATCGCGACCGGCAGATAGTGCAGGCTGTTGTTGTGCACCACGTCGAAACGCCGCTCGCCGTCCCGCGCCAGGTCGAGCATGAGCCCCAGGTAGGCGTGGTGCTCCTCCATCCAGGTGGTGCTCGGCATACTGGCGTCCGAGCGCGCAGCCGCGCTCAGCACCGCCCGGCGTACGGGCAGCTCGCGCGCCCCGAGCGCCGGGTCGGAGCCGGGCGCCGCGAAGAGTTCCACCCGGTGCCCGCGTCGGGTCAGGGCGTGCGCCAGCCCCCAGGTGTGCGCTTCGAGGCCGCCGGCGAACGGCTCCTTGATGGGAAAACGCGCCGACGCGATGAGGGCCACCCGCAAGGTGCTCATCGGAGCAGACGGGAGTAGAGAGCCCGGTGAGCGGCGGCGAGTTCGACGCGTTCGCGCGTACGGTGGCGCTCGGTGGCCCGGGGTGCCGGCCTCTCCTCGTAGGCCCGCAGCACCGCCTCGCGCAGCGCGTCCTCGTCGAGGCCGCCCTCCTGGGTGTGCCCGTACGTCAGGCAGGGGCGCTGCTGCGCGTAGAACCCGCAGTCCGGGGCCGCGACCGCGGTGCCCAGGTCGTGGCACGCCTCCAGCCACCCCGAGTGCGTGCCGAAGAGATAGGGCAGCACGGACAGGTCGAGCGACGCGAGGTAGTCCCAGAGCTGCTCGTCGTCGAAGTAGTCGTGGATGACGAGGGTGAGACGACCGCGACGCTCCAACTCGCGCAGCTCCGCCAGCAGTTGCGGCGCGTGGGCCCGCGCGGCCGGGTCCGCCACCTCTCGGTGGATGTTGACCTGGAGCTCGGCGTCCGCGAGCTCGGCCACGGTGTCGGCGAGTACACGGACGACGGGCGGGACGGACATGTTGGGCCGCAGGCTCTTGGCGTGCACCCCCACCCGGAACCGGTCGCGGACCGGTCGGGGGCGGGTCAGTCGCGGCAGCTCCACCACATGGGGGTGCGGCAGGACGGTCGCCGTCCGGTTCCAGCGGCCACGGATGGTCCGGGCCGCGCCCGGGGTGAGCGTGATGAGCCGGTCGGCGGCCGGAACGACGACGTTGAGGGCCGCGTCGTGGATCGCGGGATCGGGCTGATGGGGGTTGCGCAGGTCGTGCACCGTGTAGACGAGGGGTTTGCCGTGCCGTCGGAGCGCGTCCACGAGGGCGGACAGCTGGGCGGGGCTCTGGGCGTCGAACCCGAAGTGCAGATGGAAGACGTCGAAGTCCTTGTGGTGGCCGCTCACCCAGTCCGGATCGAGCATGACCGGTGGCCACCAGCGCTCCGACGTGCTGGGCGCACCGTTGGGCCGGGGGTCCGTCAGCCGCCTGACGCCGTCGCCTTCCGGCGCCGAGCAGTGCCGTACGTACACGTGGCCCGCGGGCACGGACGCGACCCGGATCTCGCCGGGGGTTCGGGCGGAAGAAGCGCGGTCGGCCACGGTGACACTCCTCTGGAGAGAGGAGCGGGCGGCCCGCTCCCCTCTCCAGTCTGTTGAGCGTCACCGGATACCGCATGTGGGCGCAGCGCCGGGTGGCAGTGGAGGGGCCTGTCGTGGCGTGCGGCGGGTTCGGGAGGCGGCGTACGGATGTGGGCCACTCGGGTGAGGCGTCCCCTCGCCCCCCGGCCCGGTCCGGCACGTGGGACGAGCCGTCCGCGTGCATGCCGAAGGGGGTGCCGGTCCGCCTGCGGCCGGCACCCCCTGGTTCGCCCGGTCAGCCCGGCCAGGTGCCGGTCAGACGGCGCGTCGCGGTGGCTCCGCCGCGGTCGACGGCGGCCTTGACCGTGGCGAAGATCGCGCCCTGCAGCGCGGCGGCCAGCACGACTTCGCTCCACGTGCGCTCTTCGTCGGTGGCGTCGGGGGCGTCCTCGTCGTGCCCGAGGGCCTTCCACGCCTGCTTGAACAGGGCACTCGCGAGCAGACCGCTGACGGCTCCGAGAGCCAGGCCCACCGGCTTGTAGACGATTTTCGCTGCCTTCATCGGGGTCACCCCTTTCGGCGGCAGGCCAGCCACACCAGCACGGCCGCCCCGGCGGCTGCCAGCAGCAGGGTGCGGTTTTCACGGGCCATCCGCGCCCCCTGAGCCGTCTTGTGCTGTACGGGTTCGGGGGCCGTCTCGTGCCAGAGCCGGCCGGCCTGCGCGGCCGTCGCGCGGGCCCGCTCGGCCGCCTGGGAGGCCTTGTCCTTGACCGGGTCGGGCACCTTCTCCTGTGCCTGATGGGCCATGTCCACGGCCTTGGTCTTCAGCTCGTCGGCCTTGCTCTTCAGTTCATCGGCCTTGGCCGCGGCTTGTTCCTTGACGGCGGTCGCCTTCTCCTGCGCACGGCCCTTGACGTCTGCCTTGGCAGCTAGCGCCTCGACCGTCTCGCCGAGGTCGGCACGGGTCTGTTCGACGTGCTCGCGCAGTTCCTCGCGGCCTGCGTCCGCGGACTCGTCCTGGGGTCGCTGGGTCATCGCTGTGCGCTCTCCTTGATCTCGGCCACGTCGGCCTTCACGTTCTCGATCGCCTGTTCAGGAACGGGCGGTGCGGCCTGGCTGACCTGCTTCTTTCCACTCAGGGCGAGCACGGCCGCGATCACTGCCAGTACGGCGGTCACGATCAGGGCCGCGGCCCACACGGGCAGGGGGACGGCCAGCGCCGCGATGGCGGTGGCCACCAGCGCCTGGAGCATCAGGAAGCCGACCACTCCGGCGCCGCCGAAGAGCCCGCCCCCCTTGCCGTAGCGCTTGCCCTTCTCCTTCATCTCCGCCTGCGCCAGGCGCATTTCCCCGCGCACCAGCTCCGTCAACTGCTGCGAAGCCCGGTGCACCAGCTCGCTCACCGGCTCCTGTCCGGAGTGGCGCGGGCTGTGGTCGAACCCGGTTTCCCTCGGATGCGTGCCCGTCATGGCGGTCACCTCCCGTCGCTCTCGTTCCTGCGGGCCGGGGGGACCGGCCCTTCTCATGGCCCGCGAGTACCCCGAACATCGCAGTTCAGTGGGCGATCGGCACACTCGTCGCAGAAAACATCCGGAGAAGGCGGTCAGGGGGCGCGGCGGCCGGCCGACCACGTGTCCCGGCGGGGTCCGCCCGTTGCGGAGGGCCGCCCACCTGCGGCAACGCGGACAAGCCCCAGCGGCCTCAAGAACCACGGAAACAGCCGGGTTACACCGAGGAATACGGGTTACCCGCAATGGTGGAGCCTCTGGACGCCGCGGCGGCGGCCCCGGACGGCTTGTCCTGTGTGTGCTCGGCGGTGTGGGGCTGCGGAGCGCACAACGCCGGCCCGCTCAGCGGATCCGAGCGGGCCGGCACACCCACGTTCCCTGCGTGCGGACGCTCGTCCCTGGCAGAGCGGCAGCGCGCCCCGGCAGACACCGCGGGGGCGGAGGAGAACAGGCGCAGGGGTCAGATCAGTCGTTGACGCAGATGTTCCCGAACGCCGGGTTGAGCAGCCCGATCACGTTGATGGAGTTGCCGCACACGTTGACGGGAATGTGCACGGGGATCTGCACCATGTTCCCCGACAGCACACCGGGCGAGTTCGTGGCGACTCCATGGGCGCCCGCGTCCGCAGAGGCGGCCGAGGCCCCGCCGGCGACCGCCGCACCGGCGGCGAGAACAGTAGCGGACAGCTTCAGCATCGAAGACACAGAGAAACTCCTTGCACAAGAGAACGAACCGAGCCCCGCCGAACGGCCGGGACACCACCACAACGCCGTTCGCGCCCTCCAGGTCACCCTCGACGACTCGTTCGGATCGGCGTTCCCCCACCGTTGGCAAAGCCGACGGCCGGGGCCGTCGTCCAGCGGCCCCGCCGAGGCGTCTAATTCGCTTGACCGGCCCCCGAGTCGGCGTTGCACTGTGGCGGGACACCGCGCGGCGCGGTGTCGGCATCCCGGAGAGGCGCGGCAGCGATGGAGATACGTCCCACCACCGACCAGGACTTCGACGTCTTCGTCGATACCCTCTTCGCCGCGTTCGCGCGCTTCCCGGAACCCCCTGCCGCAGGCGGCGGCGCCTGGTGGTCGGCGCTCGAAATGGACCGGGGTCTGTTCGCGGTGACACCGGAGGGACAGCGGGTCGGAACCGCCGGTGCGTACTCCTTCGAGCTCACTCTCCCCGGCGAGATCCTCGTCCCGGCCGCCGGGGTGACCGCGGTCGGCGTCCTGCCCTCGCACCGACGCCGGGGCGTGCTCAGCGCGATGATGCGGCATCAGCTCAAGGATCTGCGGGACCGGGGGGAGGCCCTCTCCGTGCTGCTGGCCTCCGAGGCCCTGATCTACCGCAGGTTCGGCTACGGGCCGGCGACCTACACCCGGCGGCTGACCGTGCCCCGCCACAAGGCCGCCCTCGCCCTGCCCCGGGAGCAGGCGCAGGCCGACCCCGCGGCGGCCGGTGTGGACACCGGCTCGGGCACCGGCTCGGTCGAGCTGCTGAGGCGGGCCGACTGCGGCGAGATCCTGGAAGCGGTCTACGACCGGTACCGGCGCACCCAGCCCGGCGCGCTGTCACGGCCGCACGGCTGGTGGGCCCTGGGCGCGGGGCAGCCTCCGGTCTCTTCGGCACGGCGCTACGTGGCCGTGCACCGGGACGCCGACGGCGTACCGGACGGGTACGCCGGCTACACCCTCACCGAACCCGACACCCTGACGGTCGACGAGACCATCGCCACTGACGACGCGGTCTTCACGGCCCTGGCCCGGTTCCTCCTCGGCCACGACCTGGTCGGTGAGGTCGTGTTCAAGCACTTCCCGCCCGAGCACCCACTGCGCTGGCAGTTGGCGGACTTCCGCGCGGGCCGGGTGAGCGACGACACCGACTGGCTGTGGGTGCGGCTGCTGGACATCCCGCGCGCACTGAGCACCCGCGGCTACCTCACCGACGGCGAGCTCGTCCTCGACGTCGACGACCCCTTCCTCGGCGAGCACGGCCGCTATCTGCTGACCGTCCGGGACGGCAAGGCCGAGTGCGTCCCGACGGACCGGGAGCCCGACCTGTCGCTGGACGTCAGCGACCTGGGCTCGGTCTACCTCGGCGGCACCGCCCCGAGCACGCTCGTACGGGCCGGACACATCCGCGCCCACCACCCGGGCGCCGCCGGCCTCGCCGACACCCTGTTCCGCGCCGAACGCGCACCGCACTGCCTGCACTGGTTCTGACCACCCGCCGACCTCGCCGCTGCGGCAACCGAGTTGCGCGGACGCCGCCCACGCTTCCCTCACCCGCCCGTCAGCACCGCCCGCAAGGTCTGGGCGAACTCCCGCGGCCGGCCGACGAACCCCCCGTGGTCGCCGGGGAACTCGACCGGTTCCGTACCGAGCGACCGGGCCAGGGCGGTCGAGGTCGGGTGCGTGAGCAGCCCGCCCGAGGCAGCGCCGAGGCCGATGACGACGCGGGTCGGACCTGTGGTGAGCGCGGCGGTGTCGGGCAGGTAGCGCGTGGTGTGGCGCAGCTCGTGGGCGAAGAAGCGGGCGCTGTCGGCGAGGTCCTGCTCGGAGGGTTCGCCCGGCGGCGGGGTGGGGGCGCCGTCCTCGCCTCCGCCGAATCCGGCGTTGGCCAGGAACGCCGCCCATGCCGCGCCCGCCCCCTCCCGGTGGAAGGTCGCGACGATGTCCTCGGTCGCGGCACGCTGGGCGGCGGCATCGGGCAGGAGCTCCAGGAGCGGCGGCTCGTGGGCGACGAGGGTGCGGATCCGTCCGGGATACCGGGCGACCAGCGCGAGTCCGGTCACCGCGCCGCCGCTGCTGCCGAACACGTCGGCGGTGTCGGCACCGAGGGCGTCCAGGAGCGCGGCGGCGTCGTCCGCCCGCAGGTCGGGGGTGGAGTCCTGCTCGGGGTCGTCGAGGACGCTGCCCGAGATACCGCGCGGGTCATGGGTGACCACGGTGTACTCCCCCGCGAGCGCGTCCGCGAGCGGCGCGAACGCCGCCGCCGGCATCGGTGAGCCCGTCACCAGCAACAGCGGTCCCTCTCCCCGTACTTCGTAGTGCAGACGTGCGCCGGGTACGGCGAGGGTGTGGTGGGTGGTCATGCGGGTCGTCCTTCCTCCAGGGGCCGTCCGCGTGCGCGGCGGCCACGGAGGGAGGACTCCCGGCGGTCGCGGAACTCATCGCCCGCCGCCGCGGGACCGGCCCCGGCGGCACGGCACCGGGGGCCGGACGGCCGGGTCGTCGTGCGCGTCGCTACCGACGCCCCGGCTGTCCGACGGCTCGCGTCGGCGTGCGTCAGGAGACGGCCACCGGGGTGTCCCGCAGGGTGACGTTGGCGTGGCTCTCCTGGAAGCTCTGGTCCGAGACGAGGGTCAGCCGGGCCGTGGACCGGAACTCCGGCAGGGTCCTGGAGCCGCACGACACCATCGTCGTTCTGAGCTTGGCGACGGTCAGGGCGAGGCCTTCGTCGAGGTCGCCCGCGTACGGTACGTATCCGTCCACGCCCTCCTCGAAGACCAGCCCCTGGCCCCCTCCCTGGCCGTAGCGCTGCCAGTTGCGGGCCCGGTTGGAGCCCTCGCCCCAGTACTCCTTGACGAAGCCGTCGCGGGTGGGCAGCTTCGCGCCGGCCGCCTGGTCGAAGCGCGCGAAGTACCGCCCCATCATGACGAAGTCGGCTCCCATCGCCAGGGCCAGGGCCACGTGGTAGTCGTGCACCAGCCCGCCGTCGGAGCAGACCGGCACGTACTCACCGGTGCGCTCCACAAACGCGTCCCGGGCCGCGGCGACGTCCAGGACGGCGCTGGCCTGACCGCGGCCGATGCCCTTCTGGTCGCGGGTGATGCAGATGGAGCCGCCGCCCACGCCGACCTTGACGAAGTCCGCGCCCGCCTCGGCGAGGAAGGTGAACGCCTCGCCGTCGACCACGTTTCCGCCGCCGACCGGGATCTCCGGATAGTGCTTCTTCACCCAGGTCAGAGCCTGTGCCTGCCAGTCGCTGTAGCCGTCGGAGGAGTCGAAGCACAGCACGTCCGCACCCGCCTCCAGCAGGGCCGGGACGCGCTCCTGGTAGTCGTGCGTGTTGATGCCCGCGCCCACGCGCAGCCGCTTGGCCGCGTCCACGAGCTGGTTCGGGAAACGCTTGTTGTCCGCGTAGTCGGAGCGGAACACCAGATACTGCAGGCGCCCCTCGGTGTCCAGCACCGGGAGGCAGTCCAGCCGTTCGTCCCACAGCCGCGCGTTGGCCTCGGAGAGCGTGAGGTCGGGCCCGGCGTGGGCGAGGTCGGCGACCGCGGTCATCCGGCCGCTGACGGGGCCGTCGAGATCGTGACGCTGGGGGTGGAAGTCCCGGGAGGTCACCAGCCCGAGCAGGCGGCCGGTGGCGGTCCCGTCGTCGGTCACCGCGGCGGTGCTGTGACCCGTGCGGCGCATGACGTCGACCAGATGACCCAGGCTGTCGTCGGGCCGGACGTTGGTGTCGCTGGTGACGAAACCGGCCTTGAAGTTCTTCACCTGGCGGACCGCCGCGGCCTGGTCCTCGACCGGCTGGTTGTGATGCAGGAAGCTGAGACCGCCGTTGCGCGCCAGGGCGATCGCGAGCTCGGGTGTGCTGACGGCCTGCATGATCGCGGAGGTGAACGGCGAGAGCAGCTCGATCGCCGGCGATGTGCCGGCGATGTGCCGCACCAGCGGCGCGCGCAGCTCGACGGTCGCGGCCGAGGTGTCGGTCCGAGTCCGGTTCGGCAAAAGCAGGAACTCGTTGAACGTCCGTGAGACCTCGGCGATGATCTGTGCCACTCGTTCCTCCTGACCCGTCGGCCGGGGCCCGGCTGACCCCGCCGTGATCGCCCCCGTGTTCCAGGGCCCGGGCAGGCAGAGACCGGCACAGCGGACGTGGAGGAGCCACCGGCCGCGGCAGAGCCCTGACCGGCCCGTGGATCGAACGGGGTGCGGTCGTGACCTGGAACCATAGCGGCCGGCGCGGCAGTTGTACGAATCGTGGTCGGCGCGGCCGGACTCGGTGGCGGGCCGCCGCGCGGCGCACGGCCGGCGCGGCGTTCAGAGCGGCCCCGGGCCGAGGGCGGCACGCCGGTGCTCGCCCGGCGGCACACCGTAGGCGGCGCGGAAGGCCCGGCTGAAACTCTCGGGACCGCCCCACCCCCACCGCAGGGCGATGTCACGCACGGACATGTGCCGAAGTGCCGGGTCGGCCAGGTCGGTGTGGCATCCCTCCAGCCGCCGACGGCGGATCGAGGCGGCCACCGTCTCGTCGTGGTCGCGGAAGAGCTGGTGCAACTGCCGTAGCGAGATGTGGTGGTGGGCGGCGACTGCCGCCGGATCGAGTCGGGGATCGGCCAGGTTGTCCTGAAGGAAGAGGTCGATACGGGCCAGGAGGAGTTGGCGGCGGGTCTCCGCCGGCAGGCGCGCCGCCGCGTCGGCCCGTTCCGCCAGGAATCCGGCGGCCAGGTCCAGGCTGGTCACCCCGAGCCGGGCACAGTCCCGCTCGGTCAGCTCCCGGGCCTCGCCCGCCACGGCGACCAGGTAGTGGGCGAGTATGCGGCCCATACCGTTCCCGGCGGACAGCGTGTGCGCGAGCACACCGCGGAGTCTGGACTCGGGCACGGGAATCAGCGCTCTCGGCAGGTTCAGCACGATCGCCCGCGAGCCCCCGTCCCCCGGTTCGCAGCCGGCCACGCCCCGGTACGGGGACGAGGACGACCACATCGCGAAGTCGCCCGGACCGAGCCGGGCCTGGCTGCGCCCCTGGGAGACGGCCATGGACCCGCCGAGGATGAGCGCGAGTTCGTAGCTCTCCGGATCACCCTGGCGCACGAGTGCGGACGTCCGCTCGGAGCACAGTTCGGGGAAACGCATCGTGGTGAGGTGCAGGCGCCCCAAGGGCAGGGCGCCGATACTCCCTTCGAAGCGGTCGGCGTCGCTGGTGATGTGCACCGGTGCCACGCCCCGGCCGACGGCCTCGCGCCACCAGGTGAACTGCTCCTCCTGCGGTAGACCCGCGGTGTCGAAGTACGTGTACGCCATGAGCTGCCCTCCCGGGAGACTCCTGCTGGTACACCCACGGTGCTCATGGTCGGCGGCGGTGGGCCACGCACACCCCGGAACATGGCCGGGCCGTCGCCCGAAATGGCTGACGCGTCCTCGATACGGACATGCGCACGCGCGGCGGCACGGGTTTCCGCGGGGGCCGCTCGTTGTCCGGTTCTTGCCGTGTTCCAGGCCATGCCACGGCCCCGACCGGCTACCAACCGGCCGCCAACCGGCGCCCACCGAATGGTTGGACAGGAGAGCCGGGCGCATACCAGACTCCCATCTGATGGTTGGAGATCAACTCTCCGGCCCCGACCAGGAGGATCCATGTCCGCGCGCCAGCCCGCCGCCGCTCCGTCCATCCACCGCCGCGCCGTGATCACCTGGCTGGCCGTCTACCCGACCATCACCCTCGTCCTCGCCCTGATCGGCCCGGCCATGGCCCATCTGCCGCTCCTGCTGCGGACGTTGATACTCACCGTGATAGTCGTCCCCGTCGCCGCCTACGTCCTCATCCCGCTGCTGACGAAGGCCAACGCCGCGCTGGCCCGGCGCTGACCACGCCCCGGGCCGGCTGCGCCCCGGTTTCTCAGGGGGGCCCGGGCGGGGGCGGCGGATCGGGGTCGGTACGTACGTGCGCCCACCTTGCCATTACCGCAAGTTTCGATCGAGGAGACCGGCCGTCACGCGGGCCACGCGGACATCCTGCGGGAGCTGATCGACGGCTCGACCGGGCGTTGACCGGCCGTTGACCGGGATGGACGCCTGACCGCCCTGGTGCACCCCACCGTGAAGTCCCGGCCACCGGCCGCCGGCAGACGGCCCGTCAAGCAGCCCGCTCCGACCCAAGCGCCGAGCCGGCCGTCTCGCCCCATGTGGGGTAGTCGGTGTAACCGGTCGGCCCGCCCACGTACATCGTGTACTTGTCCCGCACCTCGTTCAGGGGCGCGCCGCCGCGCAGGCGCTCGACCAGGTCGGGGTTGGCGAGGAAGGCGCGGCCGAGCGCGATCACGTGGGCGCCCGCCGCCAACAGGCGCTCGGCCGCGCTCCGTCCGCCGTCGGCGGGCAGGGGGGCGGGCCAGCCGAGGTCCGGGTTCGCCATCAGCGTGCCCGGCCAGGCGCTGCGGACGAGGGCGAAAACCGGCTGCTCCGGGTCGGCCGACTCCAGGTGGAGATAGGCGAGTTCGAGATCCGCCAGGACCCCGATGAGCTCTGTGTAGATGGCTTCGGTGTCGCCCTCCTCGATCCCGTTGACGGTGTTCCCCGGTGAGATTCGCAGCCCCGTACGGTCTGCTCCGATCGCGTCGGCCACGGCCCGCGTCACCTCGACCGCGAAGCGGACGCGGCGGGACACCGAACCGCCGTAGGCGTCATCGCGTCGGTTGGTGTTCTCGGCCATGAACTGGTGCAGGAGCATTCCGTTGGCGGCGTGCACCTCGACCCCGGAGAAGCCCGCGTCCACCGCGTTGCGGGCCGCCTGGGCGAAGTCGGCGACGGTGGCGTGGATGTCCTCGACGGTCATCGCGCGGGGCACCACCGAGGGCCTGCGTCCGGTGGGGGTGTGGATCGTCTCGGGCAGCGCTGCCGGCGACGGGGCCACCGGCGTGAGCCCGCTGTTGTCCGGGTGACCCACCCGTCCCCCGTGCTGGAGTTGGAGGAACATCCTGCCGCCCGCGGCACGTACCGCGTCGGTGACACGCCTCCAGCCCGCGATCTGTGCCGCGTTGTGGATCCCGGGGATGTTGGGGTAGGTCTGTCCCACGGGGCGTTCGGTGTGGTGCCCTCGGCGATGATCAGCCCGGCCGCGGCGCGCTGGGCGTACTGCGTGGCCATCAGCTCCCCCGGGACTCCGTCGGCTCCGGCCCGGTTGCGTGCCTTGTCGACGCCTCGCGGTTGGCCGCCGCCCTCAGCCGTCCTCGGCCCGCCCCGCGCGTGTCCCCCTGGTTCGGCTACTCTCCGCTCGATCCGGCCCACTTGGCGGACAGCGACGCGGTCGTCTTCGTCAAGGATGTCCCGTAGAGGCGGGAACCGCCCGCACTCCATCTCCCGCGCGTTCTCTACGAGCTACGCGTCCGGTCGCCGTGTCGCGTTCTCCGCATGCGTGCGGAAGTCGCGGGGGCGGTGGCCGGTGAGTCGCAGGACCGTGTCGGTGACGCGGTCCTCGGCCCCCTCCGCGATGTCCCTGTCCATGCCCGCGAGCATGGCCGCGAACTCGGGAGGCATCAGCTGGGCCAGGCGCTCGCGCATCTGCTCGTACGTCAACTGGTGGTGCTTGACGGCGCGTTCGGTCACCTCGCTGAGGACGGCCGCGACCTCCGCGTGGCTGAGCGCCTCCGGGCCGGTGACGATCAGGTCGGTGTTGGGAGGCTGGGGGTCGGTGAGCGCGTACACGGCGACGGCCGCGATGTCGTCGGCGTCCACGACGGCCACCCGCCCCTCCCCCGTCGCCGTCAGGATCGCCCCTTCCTCGCGGACGCTCCGGGCGTGCAGGTGGTCGCCGGTGTAGTTCTGCATGAACCAGGACGGCCGCAGGACCGCCCACTCGTCGAAGAGGCCGGGCAGGGCCTGGTGCACCTGGCCGACGGCAGGCCCACCGGCGGGGATCGCCGAGGAGCTGAGCAGCACGGCCCGCCGTACTCCCAGCTCCCGGGCCTGCTCCAGGAAGGGGAGCATGACGTCGGCCGGCGTCGGGGAGCCGAGTGGCGGGACGAGGTATACGCCGTCGGCCCCGCTCAGCGCCCGCCCATGGGTCGAAGGGTCGTACCAGTCGAAGCGGACACGCCCCGGACCGTCGGCGGCGGGCTCGTGCCGGCTCGCCGCTCTCACGCCGTGCCCCCGCGCGGCGAGGCCACGGGCCACACGGCTGCCGGTGGTGCCGGTCGCTCCGATGACCAGGAAAGTGGCAGGCGTGTGCATCAAACCGCCCCCGGTGCTCATCGCACCCTCCCCGCGAAGTCGGCCGCGCCGTCCTGGGGAACCGCCAGCGGATTCCAGTAGTCCCGGTAGTGGGTGATCCGGCCGTTCGTCACGGAGACCACGGCGATGTACGTCATGTCGAACGGATCGCCACTGGCCACCAGCCGCCCCACCCCTCTCATCTCGGCCACGATCGTCTCCGGATCGACGGTCTGATGGATCGTCACGTCGGCGAAGTCGTGGAGGTCGATGTGGTCGGGGTAGTGGCGCATGTAGTCGGAGATCGCGCCCTTGCCCTCCAACCGGTCCGGCCACCCGGGAGGGGCGAAGGGAAACGTCAGCAGACCGTCGTCGTCCCACAGGTCCACCCAGGCCGGGATGTCCTTGTCGAGCAGCAGCCGCAGGCCGTGGCGGAACAGCTCCGCCGGTTGCGCGGGCGTGGTCATGGGGGTTCCTTCCGATACGATACGGACCAGGGGTCCGCTTAGTGGAGACGATACGGACCTCGGGTCCGTTTACGCAACCGGAGGAACGCTGTGCCCGAACGCAAGCCCCGCGCGGACGCCGTGCGCAACCGCGAAGCCGTTCTCGCAGCCGCCGACCGGCTCTTCGCCCAGTGCGACCGGCCCGAGCAGGTCACCATGGCCGACATCGCCGCCGAAGCCGGCGTCGGCAAGGCGACCCTCTTCCGCGGCTTCACCGATCGCACCGGACTCATCCGCGCGCTCTACGAGACCCGCCTCGCATCGGTGCGCGAGGCCGTCATGGACGGCCCGAGTCCCCTCGGGCCCGGCACCGAGCCCGGGGAGCGCGTCATCGCGCTGCTCGACGCGATCCTGTGCTTCAAACTCGACCACCGCCACCTCTCCCTGGCCCTGGAGTCCGCGGGAAGTGACAGCCCCTACGGCGCGGAGCACTACGGCTGGTGGCACGCCACCCTCCGGGACATCCTGGAGCAGCTCCCCGGATTCAGCGGCGCCGACTTCGCGGCGCACGCCCTGCTGGCGGCCGTCCGCGCGGACCTGGTCGACTACTTGACCGACCGCCACGGCATGGCGCGTGAGCAACTGCGTGCGGAACTGGCCGCGTTCGCCGCGCGGACCCTGCTCCACCGTCAGGGGAACGGGCGGGTCCGGCCGGGCGGCGACACCCGGGCCGAGCAGTGAGGCGGTGGCCCTGGGTACCCCTCACTCCTGAGCCGTCAGACAGAACTGCACCAACCCCGCGTCCACGTCCAGGATGACCCGCTTCATCTCCGACCACGGCGGGTGGAAGCTGGTGCCCCACTCGACGGTGAAGGCGAGGATCTTGCTCTTCGCCGGGTCGACGAAGTGGCGCGAGAAGGCGTAGTCGTCGCTGGTTCCGCTGGTGGGGTAGAGGTGGAAGGCGGACATCGGCGTGTAGGTGCGTCCGCGTACACCGTGCAGTGCCCGGCAGAACCGCTCCGCGAGCAGGACGGCGTTGTCGGCGTCGTCCTTCGGGATGTACTCGGCGTAGGCCAGGTCACCGGCGACTCCGCGTCTGCCGTCGAAGTCGGGGTTGCGGAAGTTCTTGTCCGGATCGAGCGTCTGGTTCTCGTCGTCGCCCCAGACGAAGAGGATGTCCTCGGAGTAGCTGTGCACGTCGACGAACCAGCGCGTCCGGGGGAACGCGTCGAGGAGCCAGCGCACATTGCGGGTCTCGGGCTCGGAGAACGCGCTCGGGCCCTCGTACACCTGCACGTCGCAGGGGTCGGCCGAGACGCGCGGACCCGCCGACGGGTCGAAGGCGGTGGCGAAGTCGAAGAGGAAGTCGAAGTTGCGGTTGATGTCGACGCCGACGCAGTCGGGGCTGCCGCCCGAGTTCGCCGGGTTGCGGTTCTTGCGCCACATCGGCTCGACGGTCTGGCTGTAGTGCCGGCCGTCCGGGTTGACGAGCGGAAGGACGACGACGTCCAGGTTGTCCAGGACGCTCCGCACCTGGTCGGCGGTGAAACTCGTGCCGCCGTAGCCCAGGCCCGTACCGGCGCTGCGGGCTTCGAGCAGGTCGGCCGCGAGGTGCACGAGGATCTCGCAGCTGCCCCATTCACGGGCGTGGACGCCCCCGATCAGCACGACAGCGTCCTTGGTTCCGGCGGGGGCGGCGCCGATGCGCAGGGCGTGGCCCGCACGTCCCTCCACGGAGGGTTCGGGCAGGTCGATGAGCTCGCACTGCGCGGGGAACGCGGCGGCGAGACTGGTGACGGCGGACTCGACCTCGGTGGTGTTGAGATACGACATGGTGTCCCTCCTAGGCTTCCTTCACCTTGAGGGCCAGTCCGCGCGGAACCGCGTCCGCCGGGGCGAACCGGTCTCCCTCGCCGACCTCGGCCTGGCGCGCGCGCCCGGTGGCGGTGGCGTTCTCCAGCGTGGTGACCACCACGCCCTCGCGTTCGAGGGCCTCGGCCTCTTCCGGGGATACGTAGGCGTCGATGCTGAAGGTGCCGTCCTCGCCCCGGCGGGGACGGCCTCCTACGTCGGGCCGGGCCTCGCGCAGCACTGCGCGGAGGGTTTCGGCGTCCCTGGCCGTGACACGGACGCGGATGATCTCGTACGGGGCAGTGGACATGGCGACCTCTTCCGGGCGCCCCCGGGCTACGCGGCGGGCGTTGGCGACAGCCGGATCGGCTCACACTTCGGCGCTCTTCCGGCTCACCCGTCGCCCACACATCAGCGATGCCGATGGCGCGGGCGCTGACGTACACAGAGTGGTGAAGGCCGGGACGTACCCGACGTATACCTTGTTTTCCGGTGCTGTCTTCAGCGTGCGCTTCCGCCGTAGAACGCGTCAAGTCGCGCCAGAAGCGGACGATGTGTCCGATGTCCGCGAGTCGGCGGCCAGGGATGGTGTCGGCGGCGCGCAGGGGGAAGTGCAGCTTCTCGACACTCCACTTCCCCATCAGCGCGAGCGGCCCGGGAGCGCAGCTCAGGCACCCGGCGGGGACGCCGGCGCGCGGTGTGCGGACGGTCGTGCAACGCGAGACCGCCGCCCGTCGCGGCGCCGGGGGGCCCGTCGGCGCGGGGTCGCGGCCCCGCTCACAGGCCGGAACCCCCGGTCGCGTCGACCACGCGCCCGGTCACCCAGCGTGCGTCGTCCGAGGCGAGGAAGGCCACGATGTCGGCCACGTCCTCCGGCTGCCCGACCCGCCCCAGTGCGGCCAGGGCAGCCGCCTGGGCTTCGGCCGACGGGTTGTCGCGCAGCCAGGACGCGTTGACGTCCGTGTCGATGATCCCGGGAGCGACGGAGTTCACGGTGATTCCCCGGGAGCCCAGGCTCTTGGCGAGGTTGAGGGTGAAGGTGTCGAGCGCACCCTTCGTGGCGCTGTAGGCGATGATCTCCGGCATGGCCAGGCGTGCCGCGCCGCTGGAGATGTTGATGATCCGGCCGCCCTCGCGCAGACGCGTCAGGGCGTGCTGGACGATGAAGAACGGGGCTCGCACGTTCACCGCGAAGACCTCGTCGAAGTCCTGCTCCGTCAGCCCGGCCAGCTCGGTGCTGCGGCCGATGCCCGCGTTGTTGACGATGATGTCGACGCCGTGGGCGGTGGAGGCGGCGGTACCACCGCCGGTACCGGTGGCAGCGTGGACGTCCGGTGCGTACGCGGCGATCGCGGCGTCGAAGGCCGCCCACAGGTTCGCCGCGTCGCCGTGCTGCCCGAGCGTGGCCTTCAGTGCGACCGCCCGGCCGCCGTCCTTCTCGATACGGGCGACCACTTCCCGGGCCGCGGGCAGGTCGCTGGTGTAGGTCAGGGCGACCAGGGCGCCGTCCCCGGCGAGGCGTTCCGCGATGGCGCGGCCTATGCCCCTGCTGCCGCCGGTGACCAGCGCGACCTTGCCCTCAAGCCTGCCCTCACGCTTGTCTTCAAAGCGCTGCGTTCCCATGGTGGTTGACCGCCCCTCTTAATTGTTGGTGGATCACTCAAGAAATAACGTAACACGTTTGTTGAGCGCGCGCTCTAAAATGGTGGGCATGAGCGAGACACCCGCGAAGCGAGGGCGGCCACGGACCTTCGACCGCGCCGAGGCGCTGACGGCCGCCACGCGGCTGTTCTGGGAGCGCGGTTACGCATGCACCTCCATCGGCGACCTCACCGAGGCGCTGAGCATCAAGCCGGGCAGCCTCTACGCGGCGTTCGGGGACAAGAAGTCCCTGTTCAAGGAGGTGGTGGGCAGTTACGGCCGGTCCCCCGCCGGCGCGTTCATGAGGGTGGCGCTGGAGGAGGAGCCCACGGCGTACGGCGCGTTCGCCCGTATCCTCCGCGAGGCCGCCGTCATCTACTCCGACCCCTCCCACCCGGCCGGATGCCTGACCATCACCGCGGCGACCCATGTCACCCAGCAGGACGCCGAGGTGGCGGTGTTCCTGCGCACCTTGCGCAACGCGAACCTGGCGACCTTCGAAGACCGGCTGCGCCGGGCCCAGTCGGCGGGCGAACTGCCCGCCGACGCCCGGCCGCGCGCGCTCGCCGCGTACTTCGCCACCGTCATCCAGGGCATGTCCCAGCGGTCGCTGGACGGCGCCACGGCGGACGAACTGAACGAGACCGTCGAACTGGCGCTCGCGGCATGGCCGGGGGCGCGAACGCCGGATCCGCTCTCGGGCGAGCAGCGGGCTTGACGCACCCCGCAACCCCGCACGGCGCGCAGTGACCGGCAGACACCGTGATCCGGCAGGCCCGGTGTCGGAGCGTCGGCTCCGCCACGCGGGGTGGCGCCCGGTGACCGGGAGAGCGCATGGTCGTTGCTCTCCCTGGAGACCTCGGGACGGGACGAGGCTACTGACTAGGAGCCGAGCGATGACCCCAGTGACCGATGTCCACTACCGGCAACACGTCCTCCCGTACTACCGGGCCTTCGGCTCCCGCTTCGGGTACACGGCACTGCTCGGTCGCACGCGGCACTTCGGCTGGTACGAGCCGGGTCACTCCCCCTGGGCCTTCACCGCGGCCATGCGGCGCATGGAACGCGTCGTGGCCCGCAAGCTGGACCTCCCCGCGGCGTCGGTGGTGCTCGACGCCGGATGCGGGGTGGGGGACACGGCCCGTACGGTCGCGGCGGCGAGCGGCGCGTACGTCACCGGGATCGACGGGATCGAGCCGGACGTGGCGATCGCGCGGCAGCGGTCGGCGCGGGCCGGCGAGCCGGGTGGGCGTACGCGCTTCCTGCTGGGCAACTACCACGCGCTGCCGTTCGCCGACGCCTCCTTCGACGGCGTCTACACGATGGAGTCCTTCGTCCACTCCCCCGACCCGGGGCAGGGGCTCGCCGAGTTCTTCCGCGTCCTGCGCCCGGGCGGGAAACTGGTGATGTGCGAGTACTCAAGCACTCCGCAGGATCGTCTGTCGCCGCACGCGTGGTCCGCGCTGGTGAGGGTCTGCGAGCTGTCCGGCATGCCCGGCATGCTCACGATGACCCACGGGCACCTCGAACGGCTTCTTCAGGAGGCCGGGTTCGGGGTCGAATCGGCCTACGACGCGACGGAGAAGATGCTGCCCATGCTGCGGTGCTTCTCGGTGCTCGGCCGGCTGCCGTACGCGGTGGCGCGCGGCGTGGGCCGCGGCGACAGCCTGGTCAACGCGATGAGCGGGGTGGAGATGTACCGGCATCGGGAGACATGGCGGTACAACATCTGCGTGGCCACGAGGCCGTAGGGACAGCCGACGCAGGCCCAACAGCTCGGAACCGAAGTCCGTCCCGGGAAACCGCCCGCGAAAAGCGCCCGGAAAAAAACTTCGCCGCCGATGTCGAGAAGCCGTGCCCGGCTCCGTCCCCGTAGTGAACGCGACCACAATGGGCCGCACCACTACCGAGGAGCCCCACCATGGCCAAGTACCTGCTGCTGAAGCACTACCGCGGCGCCCCGGACGCCGTCAACTGCGTACCGATGTCCCAGTGGACGCCGGAGGAGATCTCGGCGCACATGCGGTACATGCACGACTTCGCCGACCGGCTCGAGAAGACCGGGGAGTTCGTCGACGCCCAGGCACTCGCCCCCGAGGGCACCTTCGTCCGGTACGACGGCGAGGGGCGCCCGCCGGTCACCGACGGGCCGTTCGCCGAGACCAAGGAGCTCATCGCCGGCTGGATGGTCATCGACGTCGACAGCTACGAGAGGGCCGTGGAGCTGGCCGGGGAACTGTCCGCCGCCCCGGGGGCCGGCGGGAAGCCGATCCACGAGTGGCTGGAGCTGCGCCCGTTCCTCGCCGCCCCTCCCACCGTCACGGAGTGACCTCACCCATGGACCAGGCCCTGCTCAGGAGTCTCACGCCGGGCGTGCTCACCGTCCTCGTCCGCCGCGGAGCCGACTTCGCGGCGGCCGAGGACGCCGTGCAGGACGCGCTGGTCGAAGCCGTCCGCGTCTGGCCCGCCGATCCGCCCCGTGACCCCAAGGGGTGGCTGGTCACCGTCGCCTGGCGCAAGTACCTCGACCAGGTACGGGCCGACACGGCCCGCCGCCGGCGCGAGGAGGTCCTCGAACAGGAGCCGGTGTCCGGGCCGGCGCCCGCCGCCGACGACACGCTCCGGCTCTACTTCCTGTGCGCCCATCCGTCGCTCACGCCCTCGTCCGCCGTCGCGCTCACCCTGAGGGCCGTCGGCGGGCTCACCACCCGCCAGATCGCCCAGGCCTATCTGGTGCCGGAGGCCACCATGGCCCAGCGCATCAGCCGGGCCAAGCGGACCGTCTCGGGCGTACGGTTCGACCAGGCGGGCGATGTGGCGACCGTGCTGCGCGTCCTCTACCTGGTCTTCAACGAGGGGTACTCGGGCGACGTCGACCTCGCGGCCGAGGCCATCCGGCTCACCCGGCAGCTCGCCGCCCGGGTCGACCACCCCGAGGTGGCGGGCCTGCTCGCGCTCATGCTGCTCCACCACGCCAGGCGCGCCGCCCGCACCGCGCCCGACGGCGCCCTGGTCCCGCTCGCCGAGCAGGACCGGGACCGCTGGGACACCACGTCGATCGCGGAGGGCGTCACGATCCTGCAGTCGGCCCTCTCCCGCGACCGGCTCGGCGAGTTCCAGGCCCAGGCCGCCATCGCGGCCCTCCACGCGGACGCACTCAGAGCCGAGGAGACCGACTGGGTGCAGATCGTCGAGTGGTACGACGAGCTCGCGCGTCTGACCGACAGCCCCGTCGTCCGGCTCAACCGCGCGGTGGCCGTCGGCGAGGCGGACGGACCGCGCGCCGGGCTGGCCGCGCTCGCCGAACTGGACGAGTCGCTGCCCCGCCACACCGCGGTGGCCGCGTACCTCCACGAGCGCGACGGAGACGTGGCGACCGCGGCCCGGCTGTACGCGGAGGCGGCCCGGAAGGCGCCCAGCCTCGCCGAACGCGACTACCTCACCCGGCAGGCCGCCCGGCTCCACACCCGCGGGGGCCCGTGACGCACCGGCGCCGGACCCGTCACGGCCCGTCCGCCCCCGCCCCCGTACGCAGATAGGCCCCCAGTCGGGCTATCGCCGACGGGTTGCGGGGGCTCTCGACCAGGTCCGCGTAGTCGAGGACGAAGATACGCCGGTGCTTGACGGCGGCGACGTTGCGCAGGGGGGCGTAGGACAGCAGGAACTTCTTCTTCTCCTCGGCGCTCACGTCGCCGTAGTCGCAGATGACGATGGTGTCCGGGTTCCGCTCGACGACGCTCTCCCAGCCCACGGTGGTCCAGGAGTCCGCCACGTCGTGCATGACGTTGACCCCGCCCGCCTCGGTGATGATCTGCTCCGGCGCGGCATAGCGGCCCGAGGTGAACGGCGTGCTCCGGCCGCTGTCGTAGAGGAAGACCGAGGGCCGGTCGGCGCCCTTGGGTGCCCGCGCCCGGACCTCCGCGATCTGCTTCTTGAAGTCGCGGACCAGCGCGGCGGCGCGCTCCTCGACGCCGAAGAGCCTGCCGAGGTTGGTGAGGTCGGTGTAGAGGGCGTCGAGCGGCGGCATGATGCCGCGCGAGGACGCCGTACGGCCGTTGTGGCACGACTCGGTCAGGATGTACGAAGGGATGCCGAGCTTCTTCAGGGCTTCGGGCGTGAAACCGCCGTCCTCACGGAAGCCGTAGTTCCATCCGGCGAAGACGAGGTCGGCGCGGGCGTCGAGGACGTTCTCCTTGGTGAGCTGGTCCCTGGACAGCCACTTCACCTTGTCGTAGCCGGCCTTCCAGGGCAGTTCGCCCACCTTCCCCTTGTCGTCGGGCATGGCGAATCCGGCCATGCGGTCTTCGAGGCCGAGGGCGAACATCAGCTCGGTGATGCCGACATCGTTGGTGACGACCCGTGCGGGGACCTTGTCGTACGTCACCCGACGGCCGCAGTTGGTCAGGGTGATCGCGGAGGAGCCGGTGTCCCCGGAGGACTCGACCGTGGCACCGCAGCCGGTGGCGGTCGCGGCGAGACAGACAACGGCGGCGAGCAGCTTGCGCATGGGCGTCCTCATGGGGTGGTGGGGCTGGGCAGGTCGAACAGCAGCTGGACGGCGCCTGTCCCGGGGTGGTGTACGCGGTGGGCGCGGACGCCGAACACCGCCTCCAGCAGGGCGGGTCGCAGTACGTCGTGCGGTGGCCCGCTGGAGACGATCCGGCCGCCGTCGATGACGTACAGGACGTCGCAGTGGGCGGCGGCGAGGTTGAGGTCGTGCAGTGCGGCGAGCACGGTCAGACCGCTGTCGCGGACCCGGGAGAGGAGGTCCAGCTGGTGGGCGATGTCGAGGTGGTTGGTGGGTTCGTCGAGGACCAGGACCCTTGGCCGCTGGGCCAGTGCCCGGGCGATGAGGACACGTTGCCTCTCCCCGCCGGAGAGGCCGAGGACGCCGCGGTCGGCGAGGTGGGCGACGCCCGCGCGTGCCATCGCGCGGGCGCAGATCTCCCGGTCGGACGCGGCCGTACGGTCGCGGTGGGGCAGCCGGCCCATGGCGACCACCTCGGCGACGGTGAAGTCGAACTGGGCCGCGGAGTCCTGCGGCAGCGCGGCCAGGACCCGGGCGGCGGCCCGCGGGTCCATGGTGTGCAGGTCGTCGCCGTCGAGCCGGACCGCGCCACCGGCCGGGCGCAGGCCCCGGTACACACAGCGCAGCAGGGTCGATTTGCCGCTGCCGTTGGGACCGACCAGTCCCACGAACGCCCCGGTGCCCACGGTGAGGCGGATGTCCTCGACCAGCCGGGTGCCGGAGGCCTCGATCGTCACGTCGTCGATGTCGAGCCGCATGCTCAGCGACCTCCGAACGCGTAGCCGCCGCGCCGCATCAGCAGCAGGAACGCGGGCACCCCGACCACCGCGGTGATCACACCGACCGGCAGTTCGGCCGGGGCGAGCAGCAGCCGGGACAGCACGTCCGCCCACACCAGGAGCACCGCCCCGGCGAGCGGCGCCACGGCCAGCACCCGACGGTGGTCGGCTCCGACGAGCATCCGCGCGACATGCGGCACCATCAGGCCGACGAACCCGATGGCCCCGCTGACCGCGACGACGGTGCCGGTGACGGCCGCCGTCACGACGAACAACTCCCGGCGCAGCAGGGCCGGTTGCACACCCAGGGCGGAGGCGGTCTCGTCGCCCATGGCGAGCGCGTTGAGCGCCTCGGCGCGCCACCGCAGCCAGCCCCATCCGGCGGCCACCGTCACCGCGGCGAGCGGCACCTGCGCCCAGGTGGCGCCGCCCAGGCTGCCCAGCAGCCACATCATCGCCGACCTGGCCGCCTCGCCCCGGGCCGCGCCGAACACCATCACGGTGGTGAGGGCCTGGAAGCCGTAGGCCAGTGCCGTGCCGGTCAGGATGAGCCGCAGCGGTGTCAGCCCGTGCGGCGAGCGGGCCACGGCGTACACCAGCGCCATGGCCGCGAGTGCCGAGGCGAACGCCGACACCGACAGCGCCCACACCCCGAGTCCGGCGAACGCCCCCAGCAGGATGACGGCGTTGGCGCCCACCGCCGCACCCGAGGAGATGCCGAGGACGAACGGGTCGGCCAGCGCGTTGCGCACCATCGCCTGCACGGCGACACCGACGGACGCGAGGCCCGCCCCGACCACCGCACCGAGCAGGACCCGGGGCAGCCGGATCTCCCAGACGATGGTGTACGAGGCGGCCTCGCTCGCGTGCACGGTCGCGCCGGTGAGCCCGGCCCACAGGAAGCGGGGCACGTTCGGCCAGCCGACCCCGGCTGCTCCGAGCCCCACACCGCCCGCCAGGGACAGCAGGAGTAACAGCCCCAGGGCCAGGCCGAGTGGCAGCACGGGTATCCGGCTGGGGACTGTGCGTCGGTGCACGGGAGGGGCCGTCCTTCGTAGGGGCCGCCTGCTGGACATCGCGCAGGAGACGGCCCGTACGGCCGTACCGACCGCGCGGGTCCCCCCGGCTCGCAGTCCACGGCGAGCAGTCAACGGGTCGCTGGCCCTCCGCGGGCGATCGGGCTCACGCGGCGGACCATCGGTCGCCGCGCACACCGTTGCGGGTCAGCGCCGGACTCTCACCGGACTTCCCCCGCGGGAGGCAAGGGGAGCCTAACAAACCGTGTCCGTGATGTGCGGCGGCGCCGGGCCTCGTACGGCCCATCGCGGCTTGCCGACGGGGGTGGCGGGTGTTGAGGTCGGAGCCATGGGCAGTGAGGGCGACGCGGCCGACGGGCGCAGGCGCAGGGTGACCGGGCAGAAGGTCTTCGCCAGCGACTTCCGCCCGGTGGATCTGGCCGCCCTGGGGTGGCCGGCGGACTGTCTGCACGCCCTGCTGCTGCGCAGCCGGCATGTGGACCGGCCCTTCACCGGCGTGGACTTCGGGGAGCTGCCCGTGGAGCTGCGGCCCGACGTGGTGGTCACCGCCGCGGACCTCCCCCAGCCCCCGTACAGCAACCGGGTGTCCGCCGACGACGTCCAGGCGCTGCTGCCCGCGGGTGAGCGGGCGGACTACGTCGGTCAGCCGGTGGCCGTGGTGGTCTACGGCGACTTCGTACGGTTCCGGCGCGCGGCTCAGGAGCTGCGCGAGGGCGCGGCGCCGGTGACCTACGGCCCCGCGCCCACGGGAGGCGAGCCGTCGCCCGGCGAGGAGCAGCAGATCACCGAGGACCTGGAGGCGTGGACGCGGCGGGAGTTCACCGGCGCGCAGCGCCAGGCGCACTATCTGCTCGACGCGACCGTCCCGGGCGGCTACTCCCACTGGAACAAGGGCCGGGTCGCCTACGACGCCGCGCAACGCACGTTCGTCAGGAACGGGCAGCCCGACCCCGACGCGGAGCAGCTGTTCCTGGCGGTCGAGGACGACATGGACGCGCCCGGTGCGCTGCGCGCCGTCACCACGACGTTCACCCAGCAGATCGATCCGGCGTTCCTGGAGCCGGAGGCCGGACTGGCCTGGCTGGACCGCTCCTCCGGCACGCTGCACCTGGTGCTGGGTACGCAGTCGCCGCACGGCGACGTGCCGGACATCCAGACGTTGCTGGGCCATGCCCACCCGACCGTGCGTTCCGTGCGGCTGTGGTCGAAGGACTGCGGCGGCGGGTTCGGGGGGCGGGACAAGTCGCCGTTCCCGTACTACCTGGCGCTGGCGGCGGTGTTCGCGCCCGGCCCCGTCCGGCTGGCCTATGACCGGCGCGAGCAGTTCCAGGGCGGTCTGAAACGCCATGCCTCGGCCGTCCGCAGCTGGATCCGCGCCGAACCGGACGGCAGGATCCGGGCGATGCGCTCGTTCGTGGTGCTGCACGGCGGTGTCGAGGCGAACCTCAACGGGCCCGTGCTGGGGCTCGCGGCCCTGCACGCCACGGGCCCCTACCGGGTGCCACGGGCCTCCGTGCACGCCATCGTGCTGGAGCGGCCGATCCCCGCCGTCGGTTCGATGCGCGGCTTCGGCATCCCGCAGGTGGCGTTCAACCTGGAGACCGCGATCGACCGGTTCGCCGTGCGGGACCTGGGCATGGATCCCATCGACTTCCGTCTGGCCAACGTCGTCCGCTCGGGCACCGCCGACCCGGCCGACGCCCCCGACACCGACCTCGCGGGCACCCCGCTGCGGTTCCACGTCGCCGCCGCCGATGTGTGCGCGGCGGCTCGGGAGCACCCGCTGTGGCGGGAGCGCGACGAGGAGCGCGCCCGGGTCGCCGGGCGCGGCGACGGCGCCCTGTACGGGGTGGGCTTCGCCTGCTGCATGGAGGCGTACGGAACGACCCAGGACAGCGTCTACACGGCGGTACGGGTGGGCCCGGACGGCCGGGTGGTGGTGTGGGGCCAGAGCGTGGAGATGGGACAGGGCTCCCGGGGCGCCCTGGAACAGGCCGTCCAGGAGGTGCTGGGCGTGCCGGCGGTGGCCCGGCTCGGTGAGGTGGGTCCCTTCGAACGGTTCGCCCAGCGGCTCAAGGAGGCCGGGTCGCACGACCAGGTGAAGATCTCGCTGTCCCACGGCGCGAGCAGCGCCTCCAAGACGGCGTTCTTCCATGTGCACGTCGTCAGGGAGGCGTGCCGGGCTCTCCTGCGCCTGCGTCTGCTGCCCACGGCACGCGCGCTGCTGGAAGAACCCGCACTGACCGACGACGAACTGCTGGCGGCCTGGCAGGACGGCGCGGTGCGGCTGCCGGGCCGGCCCGTGGTGCCGCTCGCGGATCTGGCGCGTGAGCTGGAGCGTACGGGAGCGCAGACCTGCGTCATGGCGCACGGTTTCTTCTGCAACGGCTGGTCGCGGGCGACGTTCCGGACGGACGGGGTGACCCACGAGGCGTCCGTCGACGCGCTGGCGCTCGTCCGCTCCCCCGACGACGACCCCGTACCGCTTCCGCCCGTCGGCCCGCTGAGGGCTCCCCCCGCGCGAGGACCCGGCGGGGACTTCGTGCCGCGGTCGCTGTACGCGGCGGCGGGCCATCTGATCGGTGTGGAGGTCGTGCCGGGACGCGGGACGATCCGGGTGGTGGACGCGGTGACGTTCCTGGACGCGGGCGACCCGCTGCTGCCGTCCGCGCTGGAGGGCCAGGTGGAGGGCGGGCTCGCCATGGGTATCTCCCACACCCTCCACGAGGAGCTGCCCCCGGAGACCGGCGCCGGCCCCTACGTCAACTTCGACCGCTACCGCCTTGCCCGGTACGCCGACCTCACCGGGATCCGGCGCCGGACGGTGCTGATGCCGCTGCCCGCGACGGGCGTACTCGGCGCCGGCGGCCCGGACCTGCGGCACAAGGGGGTCGGGGAGGCGACCATGACGAGCGTCGCGCCCGCCGTCGCCAACGCCGTCGCGCACGCGCTGGGCCACGGCGACGACCGCTGCTGGCCCTCGCGCACCCCGATCCGCCTGGCGGACCTGGTTTTCCCCGACGACGGGCGGTCATGATGCAGGAGCCGGACACCGAGCTGGATCTGACCGTCAACGGCGTTCGCCATCAGGGGCGTTCCGTGCCCGGCGACATGTCCCTCGTCCACTTCCTGCACGAGGACCTGGGCCTGACCGGCACGAAGATCGGCTGTTCCATCGGGGAGTGCCGGGCCTGCACGGTCGCGGTGCGCCCCCGCGCCCAGGCCCCGCTGGTGACCCGTCAGGCCTGTATGACCAGCATGCGGCA
Organism: Streptomyces sp. NPDC031670; assembly: GCF_055580545.1. Lineage (NCBI taxonomy): Bacteria > Bacillati > Actinomycetota > Actinomycetes > Kitasatosporales > Streptomycetaceae > Streptomyces > Streptomyces sp. NPDC031670. Next base: position 337,163 of record NZ_JBVILC010000008.1, read on the forward strand.
CGTCCGGGGGTGGGAGGTGACCACCGTGGAGGGGCTGGCGGCCGGGGACGCGCTGCACCCCGTACAGCAGGCGTTCCTGGACCGTCAGACGTTCCAGTGCGGGTACTGCGCGGCCGGTTTCGCGGTCGCCGCGAGCGTCGTCGTCGACCACGTCTCACGGGGCGGGGCCGACGAGACCGGGCAGCCGCTGGAGGAGACGGTCGACACCGTCCTCGGCTCGCACGTGTGCCGCTGTACGAACTACGAGCGGTACCGGGCGGGCGTGCTGACCGCCGTGCGGGAGGAACAGCGCCCCGCCCCGCCACCGGCGCCCGCGCCGACCGGACCGGCGGCCCGCGGGAGCGCCCCTGGTCCGCTCCGGACGCCCGCGCTGACCGCGGCGGACACCGAACGGCTCGGCTACACCCCGGTGTTCGACGACCCGTCCCTCGAACTGATCCGACTTCTGCGTGACGGCGCGGAGATCGAGCACTCACTGCTCGTGCAGTACCTCTACGCGGCCTTCTCGATCAAGGTGCCGCGCTTCGCCGACCTCGCCGGCTGGCCCAGCCACCGCTACGGGGGCCGGCCGCTGCACCTGATGGGTGTGGCCATCGAGGAGATGACCCACCTCGACATCGTCAACTCCCTGCTCGTCGCGCTCGGCGCGGCCCCCCACCTCGGCCGCCAGCAGTTCCCGTACGAGCAGGACATCTATCCCTTCGACTTCGTGCTGGAACCGCTGAGTCTGCGGAGCCTGGCCAAGTACGTGTACGTCGAGGCGTCGCCCAGCGCGGTCGATCCAGCCGAGCAGCACACTCCCGAGGACCGGGCCTTCGTGGACCGCCTGTACGAGGTGCTCGGCGCGGCGGCGCCCGCCGCCCCGCGCCCCAACCAGGTGGGCAGCCTCTACCGGAAGGTCACCCGCGTACTGGAGTTGCTGCGCGACCGGGAGCCGGACCGGCTCGACTACACGTCCTGGTTCGCCAGACTGGAGCTGCTGCGCGAAGAGGGCGAGAGCGAGCACTTCACGCTGTTCAGGTCCATGTTCGAAGGTACCCATCCCGCTCTGCGGGAGTGCTCCGACGTATGGAATCCGGCCGGCCCGGACCACCCGGTGGTTCCGCTGAACCACTCCAGCGGGCTGCCCCCGTCCGGCACCCCCGTCCCCGACGAGCCGGTCCCCGCGCTGCGGCACCTCGCCAATCTCCACTACTGGGCGGTGTGCATGCTGCTGGACGCGTCCTACCGGCAGGGCATGCGCTTCCACAGCGCCGCGCGCAGGCACATGACCGGCCCGCTGCGCGCCCTGGGGACCGCGCTGGCGCACCGGGGCGAAGGCCTTCCGTTCGACGTGTTCGTCGCTGGGTACGCCGCCGGGCTGGACGACACGGAGAACCTTCGTCTGACCCACACCATGGTGCGGCAGATCGTCCTCGACCAGCAGCGCTACGCCCGCCACCTGCCGTACGACTACCCGGCCAACTGCGCGCCCGAGACGCTGTGGGAGCTGTCGTCGGTGCTGCGGAGTCTGTTCCGCCGAGGGTGAGGACCGGCCGGCCGGGGCGATCCGCCTGAGCGGTCGCCCTAACGGGTCACCACGGTGTGGACCGGGTAGATCTTCGGCTCCGCGCCATGGACGCCGAGCTCCTCCAGGACCGGAAGGACGATCTTGCCGAACTCCCGGAAGGCCTCTTCCGACTCCCATACGTCGACGACGAGCCAGCCGTTCGGAGTGGGAGCGGCGGTGTGCGAGACGAGGCCGGCCGCCGGCCAGTCCGCAGGGCTCTTGACCGGGCCGGGCCGCCCGGCGACCTTCTCCGCGCTCTGCTCGTACTGGGCCTCGGTCATCCCTGCGAATTCAAAGATCACGACGATCGCCATGCTGGGCTCCCGGACAGTGGTGAGTCTGAACGGGCTCAGTCGACCACCTAGGTGAACCCCCCGCGCGCCCGCTGAGCCGAACGGCCGCAAGCCCCGCACAGGCCCGAACGCTTCCGGTCCGCGGCCCCGGGTGCCGCCCGACCGGACCGGCCGAGCGGCACCCGGGGGCGCCGGGTCGGCCCCGGCGCCCCTGGCGCGGTCAGTCGTTGACGCAGGTGTTGCCGGCGGCGGGGTTCAGCAGGCCGACGATGTCCACGCTGTTGCCGCAGATGTTGATCGGCAGGTGGATGGGCACCTGGATCACGTTGCCCGAGAGGAATCCCGGGGACCCGATGGCCGCACCCTTGGCACCGGCGTCGGCCGCCGCCGCGCCAGTCCCGGCGATCACACCGGCAACAGCGGCCACGGCAACGAAGGCAGTGCGAATACGCATGTCTCTCCCAGATTTCGGTGGAACGAGGTGACCGCCGAAGCCCATCACGCCGAGCCGCGCCGACTCATCGGTTAATCGTCCCGTTTGGAGAGATTCACCCCCGGGAGACACGCGTTTGACCCATTGGGCGCAACCGCGCCCCTGCCCCTCAGCCGCGCGCCCGCCGACCGCCTCCCCTGGAAAAATCGATTGCCCTGGATCGGCGCCGCCCCACACCATCGTCGCTCGTGACCACCACCACGGCATCCCCCACCACCCGCTCACGTCTCGCCGGACTGCTGCCGGACCTCTCCCCATGGCGGTCCTCCGCCGACTTCCGGCTGCTCTGGGTGCAGGGCATCGTCGCGATCTTCGCCAGTTCGATGGCCATGGTCGCGCTGCCGCTCCAGATCAAGGAGCTCACCGACTCGCCGCTGGCGGTGGGGGCGATGGGGCTGGTCGAGCTGGTGCCGCTGGTGGTGTTCGGGCTGTACGGCGGGGCGCTCGCCGACGCCGTGGACCGCCGCAAGGTGATCCTGGTGACCGAGGCAGGACTCGCGGTGCTGGCGGTGCTGCTGCTGGGCAACGCGGTCCTGGCCACGCCCCGGCTGTGGCCCCTCTATGTGGTCGCGGGGTGCGTCTCGGCCCTGGCCGGGCTCCAGCGGCCCGCGCTGGACTCGCTGCTGGCGCGCATCGTGCCGCACGAGCAGCAGACGGCCGCCGCCGCGCTCAACGCGGTGCGCTGGCAGATCGGGATGATCGCGGGTCCGGCAGCCGCCGGGCTGGTGGTGGCGTACGCGGGTCACGGCACGGCGTACGCCCTGACGGCGGCGGGCTTCCTCGGCTCGGCGCTGCTCTGCCTGCGGCTCTCCCCCGCGCCGCCCGCCCACGGCGCGGACAGGCCGTCCCTGCGCGGCATCGCCGAGGGCGCGCGCTACGCGTGGTCGCGGCCGGTGCTGCTGGGCACGTACGCCGTCGACCTGGCGGCGATGTTCTTCGCGTTCCCGAACACGATCTTCCCGTTCCTCGCGGACGAGCTGGACGCGCCGTGGGCCCTGGGCCTGATGTACGCCGCCGGGTCGGCCGGATCGGTGCTGGTCAGCCTGACCAGCGGCTGGACCGCACGGGTGCGGCGGCACGGGCTGCTGGTGGTCTTCGGGGCCGCCGGATGGGGGCTGGCGATCGCGGCGGCCGGCTGGTTCTCCGACATCTGGCTGGTGCTGCTCTGTCTGGGCGCGGCGGGCGCCGGCGACATGCTGAGCGGTCTGGGGCGCTCCACGATCTGGAACCAGACGATCCCGGAGCGGTTGCGCGGACGGCTGGCGGGCATCGAGGTGCTCTCGTACAGCGTCGGGCCGCAGCTGGGCCAGGTCCGGGCGGGCGGGATGGCGGGGTGGACGGGCACCCGGTCCGCCTTCTGGTCCGGGGGCCTGGCCTGTCTGGCGTCCGTGGCCCTGCTCTCGGCCGCCCTGCCGAAGCTGGTGACCTACGACGCGGACACGGACGAGGAGGCGCTTCGCCGTAAGGCGCAGCGGCAGCGGGGCCCGGCGGCGTAGGGCCGGGCCTCCGGATTCGGGGGTCTCAGACCAATTCGGGCTGGGGTTCCGATTCCGACTGCCCCGCAGGCGCGGTATCCGTTTTCCACCCCTTGGTGGTCCGTACGTATCCGTAGACCACTGAGCCCATTGCGAGAAGAAGAAGGGGACCGAACACCAGCGGATATTCGGCCATTTCCAGCGACAGAAAGCGGTACGAGAGCAGAAGCGCGGCGAAGACCGTCACCCCGTAAAGGACCAGCTGGATTCCCGACCGTTCCCAGCCCCGGTCGAAGGAGCGCATCGCCGCTTCTGTCGTGAGGGCGAAGACGACGCCGGCGAGGAGATCCGCGCCGTAGTGGTATCCGAATCCCAGCGTCGCGCTGAGCGTGGCGACCAGCCAGAACGTACCGGCGATCCGCCCGATCCGCGGGGCGTTGCGGGAATGGATGAAGATCGTGGTGGCCCACGCGGTGTGCAGGCTGGGCATGCAGTTGCGCGGCGTGACCTCGTCGTACGGGAAGGGGTGCGGGGCGCCGATGGAGGGCACCGTGTGCGGCCACATCTGGGCCAGCGCCCAGGGTTCGCCGCCGGTGCCGAAGGCGCCGTCGCCGTAGGTGAAGACCGGTCCGACCACGGGGAAGAGCATGTAGACGGCAGGTCCGACCAGGCCGATGACCAGGAAGGTGCGCACCAGGTGATGGCCCGGGAAGCGGCGCTCGGCGGCCACGTTGCGCAACTGGTACAGCGCAAAGAGGGCCGCCGCGAGCGGCAGCTGCCCGTAGACGAAGTGGAGGATGTGGGAGCCGACCGGGCCGCCGGCCTCGACGATCCGGCCCGCCACCCAGGAGGGGTTGCCCAGCGCGTGGTCGGCGGTCACCACGTACTGGTCGAGCACGTCCGTGCGGGTCTTCGAGGTGATGAGCAGCCAGGTGTCGCCCGTCTTGTGGCCGACCACCAGGAGCATCCCCAGCCCGACGCCCTTGAGCATCAGGAGGCGTTCCTTGCCGGTGCGGCGGGTGACGGCGATGACGGCACAGGCCAGAATCACCCACAGCGGACCGTTCCCGAAGGCCATCTTGGCGTCGACGGCCCAGCGCACCAGCATGAAGACGGCGTCGATACCGACCGCGAACCCGGCGGCGATGAACCGTTGCCGCCAGGTGAGCACCACCATCATCAGCGCCATGCCGGCGTACAGGAGCGGCCCCGATTTGGGGGCGACGACCAGCTCCGGAACCTGGCCGGTGATCGGCCCGGACATACCGTAATAATGCGCGGTGATCTCCAGTGCGACGAAAAACCCCAGGGTCGCCACGCCTACGGCAGCCCACAGAATCCCCCGCGGCCGACGCAGCGCGGAGAAATCCATTCTGAAGTTTATTCGCGAAAGCACCCGCGGTATTATCGAGTTCAATTATCCGGCCGATGTGTGAGATTTTCCGTTAATAGGTCGCCCCTCGTGCCGGACAGCGTGTTTCTCCGGTTAAGGACAGGCGTTGAGGGCGACCGCCGTTCGATCATGCTATCGGAGCGGGGCGGGTGGTTTGCCGGGCCACGGGTGGCGCGAGGCCCCCCGGGCGGCCGGCCGGGGGGCCTCGGCAAACGCGGGCGGGGAGAGAGGGTGATCCTTTCGCCTTACGGAGTGAGGACTCGCGCGGCGGCCGTAAGAGCGACACGCCACGGGTATCCCTCCGGCGGCCCCTCCTCCGGCTGATTCGGAATGAATGCTTCCTCGCCGTGAAGCACGGTCACTCCCGCCGCGCGCAGTGTCTCCACCGAGCGCTCGAACGCGGGGTGCCGCACCTGAGCGGCGTTGACGCAGGGCATCGCCACGGTCGGAATGCCCCTGCCGATCGCCTCCGCCACGACGCCGATGACAAAACTGTTCGTCAGCCCGAGCGCCCACGCGTTGACCGAGTTGAAGGTGGCCGGCGCGAACAGGACGGCGTCGGCCTCCGGCCACACCTCGGGCTCGCCGGGCCGCCCGTAGTCGAAGCGCACCGGATGCCCGGTCAGCACCGCCAGCCCGTCGAGGCTGCCCTCCAGCCAGCGGGCGGCGGACGGCGTGAGCCCGAGGCAGACGTCCCAGCCGTCGGCCTGGGCGGCCTCGACGACCCCGGCCACGTCGAAGACCGGGGGCGCCGCCGAGCAGAACAGATAAAGAGTCCGAGGCATCGTCATGACACCCATCCCACCCCGGCAAGTGGATCACATGCAACCGCCGCCTTCTCCGCCCCTCACCCCACCCCCGGTGCCTGCGGAGCGGCGGCCTCCAGTTCGGTGACGCTGCCCGACATGATGGTGCGCACGTGCTCGGTGATGTGCTCCGCCGGCCAGTCCCACCAGGCCACGGCCAGCAGCCGGGCGATGTCCTGTTCGCTGTAGCGGGTACGGACGAGGCGGGCGGGGTTGCCTGCCACGACGGCGTAGTCGGGTACGTCGCTCGCGACCACGGCGCCGGAGGCGATGATCGCGCCGTGTCCGATCCGCACGCCGGGCATCACCTTCGTGTCGTAGCCGAACCAGACGTCGTTGCCGACGACCGTGTCCCCCCGGTTCGGCAGGTCCGAGAGCAGGTCGAAGTGCTCGGACCAGGAGCCGCCCATCGTGGGGAAGGGAAAGGTCGAGGGGCCGTCCATGCGGTGGTTGGCGCCGTTCATGAGGAACCGCACGCCCGTGCCCAACGCGCAGAACCTGCCGATGATCAGTTTCTCCGGGCCGTAGTGGTAGAGCACGTTCCGCGTTTCGAACGCGGTGGGGTCGTCCGGGTCGTCGTAGTACGAGTACTCCCCGACCTCGATCAACGGGGACTTCACCAGGGGCTTGAGCAGCACCACGCGCGGCTGCCCGGACATCGGGTGCAGAACCGTGGGATCGGCGGGCACGGGCATGGCGGTGGTCCTTCCGGGCGGTGTCTCACTGTCCGCTCCATGATCGTGCCACCGCACCCGCCGGGACACCGATTTAGTACGTCGCTCCCGGTCGCGGCAGGCGGATCGGAGGCTCAACGGGGAAGCGGCGGGCCGGTGTTGTGGCTCGGCCGGGGTTTTGGGCGTCCTGGGGCTGGAGAGGTCACCGGTTGCCCGGAGCGGCGTCGCCGCTCCCCGTCCCTGCCGTCCATCTCCTTGGAGACCGCCCATGTCCGATGTCAACAGCCCTTGTCTGCCCGGGACTCCCTGCTGGGTCGACCTCGTGGTACCCGACCAGCGGGCGGCACTCGCCTTCTACCATGACGTCTTCGGCTGGGAGGTCGCGGCCGGGACGCCGGAGAGCGGCGGGTACGCCATCTGCACCCTGAAGGGGAAACCCGTCGCCGGTGTCGCGACCGCGATATCCCCCGACGGCGGGCCCGCCACCCGAAGTGTGTGGACCACCTACTTCGCCGTCTCCGACGTCGACGCGAGCGTGAAGACGATCGTGGAGAGCGGCGGCTCGGTCGTCGGTCCCGGCACGGACGTGCGCACGCTCGGCCGGGTGGCGACAGCCACCGATCCCACGGGTGCGGCGTTCGGACTGTGGCAGGCCCGGGACTTCTTCGGCGCGCGGATCGTCAACGAACCCGGTGCGTTCATCTGGAACGAACTGAACACCAGCGACCCCGACGCCGCGTCGCGCTTCTACTCCCGCGTCCTGGGCATCACCAGGACCCCGATGGAGGGCGAGCCGGGTTACTTCGCCATCCAGGTGGACGAGCGGACCGTCGCCGGGATGCAGGGGCTCGACAAGCTCCCCGAGGGCACGCCCTCGCACTGGCTGACGTACTTCGAGGTCGACGGCACCGACCGGGTGGCCGAGGCCGTCGTCCGGGCGGGCGGCGCCGTCCGCAAGCCTCCCTTCGACATGAGTACCGGCCGGATGGCGGTCGTACAGGACCCGCAGGGCGGCACCTTCGCCGTCATCACCCCCTTCCGCGGCGAGGCCGGCTGACGGCACGGGCGGGGCCGGGCCACCACGCCGGCGGGACCGCGGGATTGGAGCCCGGCCCCGGGCGCCGGTCCGCTTGCGCCGGGTGGCCGCACGGGAGCGGGCGTGCCGGGCGGGATACGGGAGGGGGTGTGAGACTGCCTCAAGGAGGAGGTGGTCGGCCATGGGCCGGGACGGCGCCGAGAACCCCGGTGGCGGCGAGCGGTTGCTGGAGGAGTTCCTCGCCCAGGCGCACGCCGCGCCACCGATGGACCTGCCGGCGCTGGTGCACCGGTGCGCCGAGACGTACGGCCTGGGAGAGGTCGTCATCTACCTGACCGACCTTCAGCAGCGCCGGCTGGTCCCGCTCACCGAGGGGCTGGCGACGCTGGACATCAACACGTCCATCGCCGGCTGGTGCTACCGGACGGTTTCCCTCCGCATGGAGGACGCGGAGACCGGCGTCCTGTGCGTCTGGCTGCCCGTCGTGGACGGAGCCGAGCGGCTGGGGGTGCTGGGGGTGCGGACGCGCTCCGTGGACGCCGTACGGCTGCGGCGCTGCCGGATGCTGACCCAGGTCGTGGCGATGGCCATCACCTCCAAGCGCGCCTACAGCGACAGCTTCGCGCGCAAGGCACGGGCCGAGCGGATGCGACTGCCCGCCGAGATGCTCCGCGCCTTCCTCCCCCCGCGCACCATCGGCAACACGCATGTCGTCTCCACGGCCGTACTCGAGCCGGCGTACGAGATCGGCGGTGACGCCTTCGACCACTCGCTCACCCAGTCCACCCTGCACGCCGCGATCCTCGACGCCATGGGCCATGACCTCGCCTCCGGGCTGACGACCTCGGTCGCGCTGGCGGGCTGCCGCAACGCGCGACGGGCCGAGGCGGGGCTGCTCGACCTCGTCGACACCATCGACCAGGCACTCGCCCAGTGGCTGCCCGACAAGTACTGCACCGGCATCCTCACCCAGCTCGACCTGGCCACCGGAGTGTTCAGCTGGTGCAACTGCGGGCATCCGCCGCCTCTGCTGATCCGGGACGGGCGTGTGATCGACGGCGGCCTCGAACGCACCCCTCAGCCGCCGATGGGCCTGCCCGCCCGGTTCAGCACCGAGCCCAGAGCCGTCCACCAGGTGACGCTGGAGCCCGGCGACCGGGTGCTGCTCTACACCGACGGCGTCACGGAGGCGCGCACCGCCGAGGGCGGGCAGTTCGGTGTGGAGCGCTTCACCGACTCCATCATCCTGGCCACCGCGGCGGGCGAACTGGCCGCGGAGACACTGCGGCGCCTCATCCACTCCATCCTCGACAGCGGGGAGAACGACCTGCGCGACGACGCCACCATGCTCCTCATCGAATGGTGGGCGCCATCGACGAAGCCCGAGCCGCGCCGGGGGTGACGGCGGCCGGCCGGTGGCGCGGGAGCACGGTGACCGCCACGGCCGCCGCCAGCAGGAACAGGCCCGCGGTGAGGGACAGACCCAGGGCGTAGCCGTCGTTGAGGGCGGCGGGGCCGGTGGCCGTGCCGGTGCGGTGGGCGGCGACCGTGGCCAGCGCGGCCAGCCCGATGCAGCCGCCCAGTTGGCGGGAGCTGTTCATCAGGCCGGCCGCCGCGCCGGCCTCCTGGGCGCGGACGCCGGTGGTCGCCGCCGCGACGGACGGCGCGATGACCAGTCCGACGCCGACGCCGGTGACGAGGGACGGGCCGAGCACATCGGTGAGGAAACCGCCGTCGGGACTGATGAGGGCGAACCAGCCCAGTCCCGCGGCGGCCAGCAGCGCGCCGGGCACGAGGGCGGCACGCGGAGTGCGCGCCGAGGTGACGCGGGTCGCCACGACCGTGCCCGCCACCAGGCTGGCGGAGAAGGGCAGGAACGCGGCGCCGCTCGCCGCCGCTCCCATGCCCAGCACCGGCTGGAGGTAGAGGGACACGAAGTAGAACGCCGCGAACTGCCCCGCCGCGCCCAGGAACACCAGCACGTTCGCGCCGCTGACCCAGCGGCTGCGCAGCAGACCCAGGCGCAGCAGCGGAGCGGTGACCCGGGATTCGACGACGGTGAAGGCGATCAGCAGCAGGGCCGCGGCGGCCAGGGTCGCCCAGGTGGCCGCGCCCCATCCGCGGGTGTCGGTGCGGACGACCCCGTAGGCCAGCAGCCCGACACCGCCGGTCGCCAGGAGCGCGCCCAGTACGTCCGGCCTCGCGCGCCGGGCGAGCGGGGCCTGGACGGACACGACAGCGGGTACGCACGCGAGGGCCGCCGCCACGATGGGCAGGTTCACCAGCATCACCCACCGCCAGCCCGCGTACTGCGTCAGCAGGCCGCCCGCCAGCACACCCAGGGCCCCGCCCGCGGCGTTCACGGCGCTCCACACACCGAGCGCGCGCACGCGTCGCGGGCCCTCGTCGAAGGTGGTGGTCAGCATCGCCAGTGCGGCCGGTGCGGCGGCAGCCGCGCCGAGGCCCTGTCCGGCGCGGGCGGCGACGAGTTGCCAGGGCTGCTGGGCCAGTCCGCCCAGGAGGGAGAACAGTCCGAAGGCGGCGAGCCCCAGCACGAACAGCCGGCGCCGTCCGTACAGATCCCCGGCCCGGCCGCCGAGCAGCAGGAACCCGCCGAAGGTGAGGGCGTAGGCGTGCACCACCCAGGACAGTTGGAGGGGCGCGAATCCGAGCGCGCCGCGGATCGCGGGCAGGGCGACGTTGACGACCGACATGTCCAGGGCGAAGGCGAACTGGGCGACGGCCACGGCAGCCAGCACCACCGCGGGATGCCCCCGTAGTTTTTTATACATGTACGAAAAATAGCCCCGGGGACTGCCGTTGTCGACACCTCGGGGAAGATGAGGGCATGCCTGAGCCCTCCGCACCGCGCAAGCCGCGCGGCCGACCCGCCCGTATCTCCCGCGAGGAGGTCATCGCCCGGGCCCGCCGGATCGTGGCCGAGGAGGGGGTGGACCGGCTGACCATGCGGCGGCTGGCCACGGAGATCGGCAGTACGCCGATGGCGCTCTACCACCACGTACGCGACAAGGAGCAACTGCTCGTCCTGCTCCTCGACGACTACGCCGAGCGGACCCTGCGCCGGCCCGGCCCCTCGGCCGATCCCCGGGAGCGCGTCATCGCGTCCGCCGCCGCCATCCACGACGCGCTCGCCGACTGCCCCTGGATCGTGGAGGTCCTGACCGGGGACAACCTGATGTCGACCTCGGCGCTGTGGTTCGTGGAGCAGATCGTGGACGGCCTGGTCGCGTGCGGACTCTCCCCCGAGCGGGCCGTGCACGGCTATCGCGCGATCTGGTACTACACCGCGGGCGAGATCGTCATCCGCGCGAAGGCGGCCCGGCGCGCGGACGAGGAGGACCGTACGACCTACCGCGAGCGGGTCTTCGCCGGACTCGACCCGGACGAGCTCCCCCGTCTGGCACAGGTCGCGGGCGACTGGGCGGAGCTGACGGCCGAGGACACCTACACGGACGGGCTGCGGGCGCTGGTGGACGGGCTCATCGGGGCCCGCCGACGGGCCGGCGCGCACGATTCCTGACGTTCCGTCACAGGATCTGGCTGATCCGGTAGGCGACACCTCCCTCGACGAGGTAGCCCGACCCGACGCAGACCGTGTCGTTGAGCCATGCGTAGGCCTCGGCGCCCGTCTCGAAGAGGGGGGTGGTGCGGAAGTAGTAACGGGCGGGATGGACGCGGTGCCGCTCGGCGGGGTCGGCCATGGCGTCGCGCAGATCGGGCGGGATGGCCCAGCGACCCCCGTAGGTCAGATACAGGAGCGCGCCGTCGTGGGTGCGCAGGGTCAGACGCACGTCCAGGCGCATCGTCGCGTCCGGGCCGAACAGCGCCCAGTCCCCGCCTCCGGGCAGTACCTCGCCGCGCACCCCGGGGCCCGCGAAGGTGCCGCCCGCGGCGCCGAAGAAGACGCGGCGGCCGAACGGTCCGTCACCGACGGGCAGACGCGGGTCCAGGTCGACGACCATGTCGAACAGATGGGCGGTGCGGACGTTGCCGACATCCTTCACCCGTGGATCCGCGGGCACTCGGCGGCTGTTGGCGACGACGGCCGACGCGTGCGACGGCTCGGATACGCGGTGATCCTGCACAACTGCCTCCTGGAGAAGGCCGGTTCGGGCGAGCCGGCTCCGACGCGGAACAAACACCGCGGCAACAAAACGTACGACCGGTCGTATACTTGAGGCAAGGGAGTGGGAGGATGGGGTGGATGAGCGAGCACCCGGGGCGTCGGCCTGCACACACGACCGCGCCTTCACTGAAGGGCGAAGAGGAGACGGTGGTGGACCAGCGGCTCCTTCGGGGCGCCCGGACGCGGCAGAAGGTCGCGCGCCATGGCGTCGACGTGGCCTCGCAGGAGGGGCTCGAAGGCCTCAGCATCGGCCGGCTCGCGGCCGATCTCGGGCTGAGCAAGAGCGGTGTGCAGACCCTCTTCAAGACCAAGGAGAACCTGCAACTCGCGGTCGCGGAGGCGGCGCGCCAGGCGTTCACCGAGGCGGTCGTCCGGCCCGCGGAAAGCGCCCCGCCCGGCGCCGTCCGGCTGCGCGCGCTCACGGAACACTGGATCGCCTACGCCGAGGAACCCCTCTTCACCGGCGGCTGCTTCTGGGCCGCCAACCTGCCGGAGTTCGACGACCGGCCCGGAAGTGTGCGCGGCGTACTGTCACAGCACCGCCGCACCTGGCAGGCGCTCCTCGCGCGCGAGCTGCGGCACGCCGTCGAATCCGGCGAAATCACCCCACAGGACCCTGATCTGACGGCTTTTCAGATCGATGCGGTGTTTCATGCCGCCAACCTCGCACTGCGCCTGGGCGAGGCCGGTGCCGTCGCCCGGGTCCGCCGCACGGTGGACGGGTTCCTCGCGCCGGCGCGCTGAGGAAAACCCCTCCCCGCTTCCCCGGGACGTGCGAAACAACGGTGAAACGTGTGCTGACTAGGGTCGGCGGATGAGCAGCGGAGTGAACGGGGCAGCCGCCGCCCCGACGAGAATCCGGGCAGCCGTCGAAGACGACCTGGAGGAACTGACCCGGATCTACAACCACTACGTCGTCGAGACGCCGATCACCTTCGACATCGAGCCGTTCACCGTCGAACAGCGCCGCCCGTGGCTGGCCGCCCACCCCGGCCACGGCCCGCACCGGCTCCTGGTGGCCGAGGAGGACGGCACGGTCCTCGGCTACGCGACCAGCAGCGCGTTCCGCCCGAAACCGGCGTACTCGACCTCGGTCGAGGCCAGCGTCTACGTAGCACCCGAGCAGGTGGGCCGTGGCGTCGGCAGCCGGCTGTACACGGCGCTCTTCGAGGTGCTGGAAGGCGAGGACGTACGCCAGGTGCTCGCCGGGGTGGCCCTGCCGAACGAGGCGTCACTCCAGCTCCATCTGCGCTTCGGGTTCCAGCCCGTCGGGGTGTACCGGGAGGTCGGGCGGAAGTTCGGCAGGTACTGGGACGTCGCCTGGTTCCAGAGGCCCGTGTAGACCTCCGGAACCACGCCCCTCCCCCGCCCGGAGCCGCCGGTCAGAGGGTGTTCGAGCTGGAGCGGCCGAAGAACTCCACCTCCGCGATGGCGACCTGCTCGTCGCCGGAGGTCGCGTAGGCCGTCTCGACGGTGAGGCGGACCCGGACGGCGTCGCCGACCCGGAAGGAGCGGCGCTGGCCGCCCGCGCCCTGGTCGAGGGTGATGTCGCGGGTCGTGGTCCTGCCGTCCTTCGTGGTCACCGTCGCCCTGAGGCGGTGCGGCAGCGCCGAATCGCCCAGCTTGTCGGCGCGCGCGGAGACGCCCGGTGTGATGACCAAGTCCAGCAGCCGGGTGGGCTCCGCGAAGCTCACCTCGATCCACTGCCCCTGCCCGGACCGCGAGACGCCCGGACCCCACCAGGGGTTGCCGCGCGGCGGCCCGCCGGTGTCCTCACGGTGGCCGGGTGCGCGGACCTGCGGACGGTCGGCGTCGGGGCGTCCGGGCAGGACGGGCACGACGGGCGGCGGCGCGGCCGGACCCGGCGCCCGCGGGTCGGCGACGGGGACGAGCAGGGACCGGGCCCGTTCGTCGGCACTGTCCGCGGTGGCCGGGAGGCGGGGCAGCCCGCCCTGCCCGTACGGTCACCCGAGGCGGCCGTGGGGTGCCCGTCCGGTCAGATGTAGCCCTCGCGCAGGGCGTAGGCCACGGCATGCGCGCGGTTGCGCAGATGCAGTCGCGTGGTGAGGGCGTGGATGACGTTCTTGACGGTGCGTTCGGAGTACGACAGCTTGCCCGCGATCTCCCCCGTGTCGAGCCCCTCGGCGAGGAGCCGCAGCACGTCCACCTCGCGCGGCACGAGACCTATCGAGGCGGTGCCCGGGCGGCCCTCGCTGCCCCGTTGCAGGGTGCCCACCTGGCTGATGAGCCTGCCGAGCAGGTCCGCGGGGAGGTCTCCGTCGCCGCGTGCGGCGGCCAGGACCGCCTGCCCCAGCCGGTGGGCGGTGGCTTCGTGCCGCCAGACGATGGCGCCGATGCCGCACCCGACGACGTCCAGCAGCTCTGTCTCCCGGATCGTGTCGACGACGACCACGGCCCGCGCGCCCTCGCTGCGCACGATGCGGCGCAGCCGGCTCAGCACGGCGTCGTCGAGTGTGTTCTCGACGAAGAGGGAGACCGTGCCGGGGCCGGTCTCCTCGCGCAGCTCGATCTCGGGATGGCGGCGCAGCTGGCTGACCGCTCCCTCACGGCTGATCGGGTCCGGTGCGGTGACGGCCACCGGAACCCGCCGGCGGACGGCGCGCGTCTGCTCGGTATCGGACACCGTGGCGGTCCCGGGTGAGTTCAGCAACCGTCTCCCCCTGTTCACGAGCGTGCCGTACGAGGTCGTCCGGCACTGGTCAACTGACCTCACCCTCCTGCGGGGGCGGCGGCGCGCGCAATCGTGGAGCACCACGAGGCACACCACGAGACCACCACGGGAGGGCCTTACGACCCTTGCGGGCGTGGCCTTTTGGGCAGGACGTTGCCCCGAGTGATCGATCTCACCCCCACCTTCACCGGTCTTCGCCCGTCTAACCGAAGGGGAAGCACCGACGTCAGGAGGCCCCGATGAGCGGACCGCTCCGCGAACGCGACCGCGCCGAGGGGCTGATCGCGGCGGCGGTCGGGCGCGCCCGGGCCGGTGACGGCGGCCTGGTGGTGGTGCGCGGCGCCACGGGCACGGGCCGCACCGCCGTGCTGGAGGCCGCCGCCGAGCACGCGGCGGGAGCCGGTCTGCGGGTGCTGCGGGTGCGCTGCTCGTCGGAGGACAGCGCGGTGCCCTTCGCCGCGGTGTGCCAACTGCTGGCTGCCGTGGGCGAGTCCGGCGATGCCGCGCCCGGGGAGGACGAGCGCGTCCGAGTGGCCGGGCTGTGGCGGACGCTGCGCTCGTACGCCGCCGAAGGACCGCTGCTGCTCGCCGTGGACGACGTCCACCTGGCCGACGACGCCTCCTGCCGCTGGCTGCGTGACGTGGCCCGGCGCGCCGACCGGTCGGGTGTCCTGGTGGTGGCCACCGAACGCAGCCAGTACGACATCGAGCCCGGCCCCGCCGGTCTCACCCGGGCGCTGTCCCCCTCGCTCGTCCACGCCCACACCCTCGCCCCGCTCGGCGACACGGCGGCGGCCGAGCTGGTCCGGGAGGCCTTCCCCTCGGCGGGCGCGCGGTGGACGGCGGACTGTGTGCGCGCCTCGGCGGGGAGCCCGCTGCTGCTGCACGCCCTCCTCGACGACCTGGGCGCGGATCCTCCCGGGGCCGACGGCCCACCGCCGCTGCCCGAGACCTGCGCCGCCCTGTATCCCGGTGCCTATCCGGCGGCCGTCTCCTGGTGGCTGCAGAGCGCCGGCCCCGCGACGGCCGACGCGGCCCGCTGCCTGGCGGCGCTGGAGCAGGCGTGGCCACCGGACGAACTCTCGGGGGACGCCCCGGAGGGGGTGGGCGATCCGGTGCGGCTCCTGGCAGAGGCGACGGGCGCGGACCCCGCCAGGATCGCGGGCTGGCTCGCCGCGACGGCCCGGCTCGGTCTGCTGCGCACCGACGCCGCCGGCCGTCCCCGCTACGCGCATCCGCTGCTGCGCGACGCGGTGCTCACCGGCTGGCCCGAGGCGCGCCGGCAGGCGGCGCACCGCGCCGCGGCGCAGGCGATGCTGCGCGGGGGCGCACGGGCCGAGGCCGTCGCCCGGCATCTGCTGCGGGTACCGGCGGGTGATCTGCCCTGGGCGGTACGGGTCCTGCGGGACGCGGTGACCGTCGCCGTGCAAGACGCCCGTCCCGCCGACGCCATCGCCTATCTGCGCCGCACGCTCGACGAGCCGCTTCCCGACACCCTGCGGCAGCGCCTGCTGACCGAACTGGGCTCCCTGCACTACGCGTCGGCGGACGCCGCCGCGGCCATCGCCCGGCTGGCCGAGGCGCACCATCTGGCGGCCGAGCCGCGCGACCGGGTACGTACCGCCGTCGCCCTCGGCACCGCCCTGGTGAGCCGCGGCGAGATCCGTACCGCCCTGGACGTGCTGCTCCACACCGAGGGGCGGCTCTCCGCCCACCCGGATCTGGCGCGTACGGTACGGACCGCCACCGCGCTGCTGGGCGACGGGGACATCGAGGCGCGGCAGCGGATCTACCGGCGGTTGTGCGAGGCCGCGCAGTACTCCCCGGAGCTGATCGGCACCGCCGGACAGGCCCTGCTCGTGCGGTACGCGGCGACGGCGGCGGCGATCTCCGCCCGGGAGGCGATGGCCCGGATACGGGACCTGCTCGCCCGGCCCACCGACCCGCTCGCCGAACCCTTCCTGCTGGGGACGGCCGCCGCGGTGGCCCAGTGGGCGGACGAACTCGACGAGGCGGACCGGCTCGTCGACCACGGCCTGGCCGCCCAGCAGCCCATGCTGCTGCATCCGATGCGGCATCTGCTGTTGAACACACGTGCCGACATCGCCGCCGCCCGGGGTGACGCGGTCCATCTGCTCGCCGCCCACTACGACCCCGGCGTGGTCGAGCGTCCCAGGGAGCTCCGTCCCACTCCCTCCAACCGGGACGCCAACGCCCTGCTCGCGCTCGTCCACACCGGCCGCTTCGAGGAGGCCCGTCGGTTCGCCGCCGCGTTCGATCTGCGCGGACCGGCGAAGAACTTCGAGGCGAACCGTTTCCTCTATGCGCGGGGCGCGCTGCGGGCCACCACCGGCGACCCGGCGGGCGCCCTGCACGACTTCCTCGAATGCGGGCGCCGCCAGTCCGCCCGGGGGGTGCTCAGCCCTGTCGTCACCCCGTGGCGTACGGCGGCGGCGCAGTGCCGGCTGGCGCTGGGCGGCGGCCGGGACGCACTGGCCCTGGCGGCGGAGGAGCTGCGGCTGGCCCGGGTGTGGGACACCCCGCGCACGGTGGGCCGCGCCCTGCGTGTGCTGGGCGCCGCGACCGGGGGGCGGCGGGGTCTGGAGCTGGCCGAGGAGGCGGTGGCGACCCTGCGGCACGCGACCGCGGACGCGGGCATGGAACTGGGGCGGGCCCTGCTGGCACAGGGCCACCTGCTCCACGCGGCCGGCGAACGCGGGCACGCCCGTGACTGCCTGCGCGAGGCGGCCGGGCTCGCCGAGGGCCGGGGCGCCGTGGACATGGTCTCGCAGGCCGGCCAGGCCCTGCGCCGGAGCGGTGCGCGCGGCCCCGTGGTGGTGCACACCGGCCCCGGGGCGCTGACCGGCAGTGAGCGCCGCATCGCCGAGCTGGCCGCCGAGGGACTGACCAACACCGAGATCGCCGATCTGCTCCATCTGGCGCGTCGTACCGTGGAGACCCATCTGACCAGCGCCTACCGGAAGTTGCGGATACGGCGCAGAACGGAGCTGGCCGACGCGCTGGAGCGGGACCGGCCCGGGACGCTGGAGGCGTGCGCCCCCTGATGGGGACGCACGCCCGGCGTACGGTTCAGCAGCCGTTGCCGACGCCGTCGATACGGCCGCCGAAGTCGCTGCCGTAGTTGATCCGGTAGTCGCCGTTGCGCACCACCCGGGTCTCCTTGGGGTCCCAGTTGATGAAGCACCCGTCGCTGCTCGCCACGAACGATCCGACGTTGTCGTGGAAGTTGGCGGGCATGTCGTGGTACCCGTCCCGGGCGACCCACTCCCAGCTCCGGCCGTTGAAGTTCGATCCGGTGTAGAAGCAGATCGATCCGCCGGGGCAGGCCGGCGCTGCCGGGGCCGCCAGGGCGTCCGATGCGGGCATGAGCACGGCGATCAGGGTGAGAACAGCGGTCGATGACCACCAACGCAGCTTCATGAAGCTCTCCTCGACGAACCGATGGGCCCGGTGGGACCGTGGGCCGGTGAACGGGTGGGCCTCATTGCCCCCGTGGACCCCAGCCTCGTCGTCGGGTCCGGCCGGGTCGACGGGTTTCCCGTCGACCGTGCCAACGGGAAACGGGGCAACACACCACCGGTCCGCCGGAGACGGGCCCCGGGTCAGTCCCCGGGGAGCAGCCGGGTCTCGGCGGCGGGCATGCCCTTGGCCCACCAGTGGTCGTAGCGGGCGTAGGGACGCGGGTCGCGGGCGGCGAGGAGGGCGAGCAGGGACCGGGCCTCGGCCGCCAGCTCCTGCCAGACGTGCGGGGGCAGCGGGTGGAAGGCGCCGGCTTCGATGCCTCCGTCGGTGGCGCGCCACACGCCGGCGACCCGGCCGTCGACCAGCAGGGTGGGCAGTACATCGCCGTTCACCCGGGTGACGTGCTTGCGGTATTCGGGCGGGATCACGCGGCTGCGGTCGGCGTGGGCCAGCAGGACGCTGTCCCACATCGCCATCAGCCTGGGCGGGGCGGGTCTGTCCTCGGGCCTGGGCGCGCCCGGGAGGTCGTACAGCACGGTGCCGTCGGGGCCCTCCAACTGCTCCAGCCGGTCGCCGAGTGTGTGCACCGCGGCCTTGACCCGGGGCCTGTGCACCAGTGCGAACTGCGCCATGTCGGCCATCGACGCGGGGCCGAAACCCGACAGGTAGCGCAGGATCAGTGTCCGCAGTCCGGCGTCGGCCGCCTCGGGCTCGTCCGTGGCGGGCCGCTGTGCCGCCGCGACGTACGAGAGCCGGTGGGTGAACGCCCAGGGTCCTCCTGTCGGCGCGTGCCACAGCGGCGCGTACTGCCGCAGCATCCGCTGGGCCCCGCTCTCCAGCGGACGGCCGAGACGCTTGGCGAACCAGTCCCCCAACTCGGCGCTGCTGCGCGGCCGTTCGGCATAGGCGAGCAGGCCCTCGACCAGCGGGCCGGCATCCTCGGCGGTGAGCCCGCCGGCGCGGAAGCGCGCGTCGCCGAGCCGCGAGGAACGCAGTGTCGGCTCCATCGCCTCGCGAAAGCCCCGGTAGTCCTCGGTGAGGACCGCGTGCAGGGTGAGCCGCATGAGCGTGGCCTTGACGATACGGCGGTCGGCCAGGGCCTCGTCGAGCCGGGCCGGGTCGAAGTCCCGCAGCCGGTTCCACAGCGCGATGTAGGGCGACGCGGGCTGCTGCGCCTGGAGGGCGACCACCCGGCGCAGCGCCTCCACGGCGTCGAGCGGCTCGCGCCCGAGCAGCAACTGCCGGGCGAGGGTGGCACGGTTGAGGGCGCGTGCGGAGATCACCATGCCGCGATTCTCCCGCATCCCGCCCGTGGCGGGTCCTCGCCGCCGGGTGCCGCCGCGCCACCGGGAAGACCCGCTCACGCCGTGCGGACACACTCCCGCCGGGCCCCATCGTGACGCGGGCCCGGGGCCGACCGTTCACTCCGCGTCCCGGTTAGGGTGGAGGTGTCGATGTCCTTCCCCGGCGGGAGCGCACCGGTCGGCCGCCATGCCCACCCGGCAGCCGGCGCACCGCTCCCCGCGACAGAGGAGAGTGGTCCGGTGACAGAGCGCAAGCCCCCGGGAATGAGCGTGGAGTCATGGGTGGACCGGCAGATCCGCGAGGCGCAGGAGCGCGGCGAGTTCGCCGCACTGCCGGGCTTCGGCAAGCCGCTGCCCGATGCCTCGCAGCCGTACGACGAGCTGTGGTGGATCCGCCAGAAGATGGCCCGCGAGGGCGTCACCGCGATGCTGCCGCCGGCCCTGGCGCTCCGCAAGGAGATCGAGGACGTACTGGCCGCGGTGGCGAAGGCGCCGTCCGAGCGAGCCGTGCGGGCGCTTCTGGAGCCGCTCAACGACAAGATCACCTCCATGCTCAGGCAGCCGCCGCCGGGGCCTCCGCTGGGCAGGAAGCCGATCGACGTGAACGAGGCCCTGCGGGAGTGGCGCGAGGCACGCCCTCAGGGGTGACCGCCCGCCGGGCACCCCTGCCGGACTCCCCGCCTCCGCGCGACTCCCCCGCGGTGGCGAAAAAGTTACGCCCCAAAACGGCTTCCCCGGACGGGAGTTGGTGCATACGGTCGCCTCTGTCAGTCGTGACGACACGTTCAGGGAGGGACGACATGAACCACAACATACGGGCAGCCGCCGCCACCGCGGCGCTCCTCACCGGGCTACTCGCCGCCGCAGGCACCGCCAACGCGGCCCAGCGCATCGACGCCCAGCACCTCGCGGCACACCTGGACAAGGCGGTCGCCGCCGAGCAGGCGAGCGCCGGGACCACCGGCGGGCCCATCCTGGGTGTCGTCAACACCAGCCCCGACGGCGCCGACACCGCCGGCTCCTGAGCGGGGCGGGTGCGCTCCGTGGACAATCCGGGGGAAGACCACGTCACCTGGTGCCCCAGCGGCGAGGCCCATCGGCCGGAATCCGTCGTTCTGGGGGTCCGGTCGGGAGAGAACGGCCAAGTCGTCTACCTGTCCGAGCCGGTTCCGGCCGCACAGGTCCTGCCCGCCATCCCCGAGGGCATCGCGCCCAACCGGGTGCTCCGGTTCGCCTCGCACTGCGTGTCCGGCTGCGCGAACCGGGTCGGCGACGCCTGCGGCCTGATCGACCGCCTCCAGACCCTGCCGTCGTCCCACGCCACCGCGGCCGTGCCGCGGTGCCATCTCCGTCCGCACTGCAAGTGGTGGAACCAGGCGGGAGTGGACGCCTGTCACCGGTGCCCCGCCATCACCACCCAGGGCTCCCCCGACGACGAACTCGCCGTACTCGTCGCGGATCCCTCCACCACCACCGAGCAGTTGCGGAGCTGGATCGCCGCGGCCGAGTGACACCCGGTGGCGCCACCGCACCACCACTGATGCCGGTCGCGGGGTCCTCCCCCGCGACCGGCACAGCCGTGTCCGCAGGAGGACGTCCCGCGCCAAAGAGCCGCCCGGCGGGGGGCCGATGGCGCTCACCGGGACCCACCTCCACGCCCCAACCAGGGCGTTAGGCACACTTTGCGGGTTGTAGTCCGTTACCGAAGAGGAGGAGCCACGCATGATCACACTGACGAAGGACTCCGGCCCGGCGGACCTGGACGGGGTGACCCACCTGTCCATCGGGGTCTCCTGGGACCCCACGGCCGGCAGCAGCGGCGGCGTGGTCGGCCTGCTCCGCCGCAAGTCCGGAACGGACCTCGACCTGATCGCCGTCGCCATGCAGGGCACGGACCCGGTGCGCCTCGCGGGCCTCGACTCCCTCGACCCCATGGGCAACGGCTCGCTGGTGCACAGCGGCGACAACCAGACGGGGCGCGGGGACGGCGACGACGAGACCGTAACGGTCGAGTTCGCGCGCGTCCCCGACCAGATCACCTCGATCGTGTTCGTCGCCGCCGCGTTCAAGAAGGGCAGTTCCTTCCAGAAGGCCCGCAACATCAGCTTCAAGGTCTACGACGCGACCGGTGGCAGCTCCCAGCAGGTGGCCGACATCTGGCCGAGCCTGCTCACCCAGGACAACGGCTGCGCCGTCGCCAAGGCCGTACGGGTCGGCGGCAGCTGGAAGCTCGAAGTCATCAACGTGACGGGGAAGATAAAGCAGGGCGACGAGCACGCCCTGATGCGCTTCGCCATCAGCAAGTAGCCCGCCCGGCACCCGAGTGGCACCGGGCCGGCGGAAGGCGCACGCCCCTGCGGCTGTCACCGACGTACGGCATCGGCGACGGCCGCAGGGCGTGCCGCCCGTGGAGAGGGTCCTCCCCATGGCCCAGGACGCCATCGACGGGGTCAGCGGGACGCACGGGCCACGGTGGTGCCGGAGACGTTCTTCGAGCGCCCACTCGACCCCGTGCGGGACTAGTGGTGCGCGGCGGCGGGCGCGTTCCGCGCACGAGGGGGCGACTGTCCGCCAGGGCCCGGCTCCGGCCCGGGCGGCGCCGGGAATACTCGTCGGCTCGGCCCGCACCGGTCAATGACGCGCGAAGGCGGACCGGGGACCGATTTCGGCGAGATCTAGCTCAGCCGTGTGCAGTGCGTTCCGACGTAGGTGTTTCCCTCTTCCATCCTCAGCTGCTGGGCGAGGGTGCTGGCCGGGCTGACGAAGAAGTAGACCGGGGGATCGTTCCGGCACCACCAGGTTTCGAGGCTGGAATGATCCCGCAGGGTGACCTTGGTGGCCCTGTCGGAGGGAAGTTGCCGGTTGCACTGAATTCCGACCGTGGTGAAGGAATCACCTTTTCCCACCTGGCAGGTGACGTGCGGTGTCGCGTTCGCCGGGGCCGCGGCGGCGAGGGTGAGACCGGCCACGGACAGGGTGGCGATGCCGATAGAAGCCAATAGGCGGGCTGCCTTCATGGCTTACCCTCCTCCTTCTCTCTCGTGGACTACGGGAATGTCGTTCTGCCGCGCACTCTGTCAGGAGCGCCCGGCGACCGCCAATTGGATCAGTTGCACGGGTGAGTATCGGCCACGTAAAGATGGCGGAGAAGGATTCCCGTCCGGATCACGAAGACGTGAACGGGCGTTAATCCGTTCATCTTTTCCGTCAATTCAACTCGGGGTCCGGCGGAACAGATCCTTCGACGGGTATACCGGGAGCAAAGTCGGCGGTACGTCCCGGATATGACGAGGTGACACGGCGGCTTCCGCGAGACCTTGCCGCCCGCGTCCTTCTCCGGCGTGACCGCTCAAGCGGCGGGCACCCTAGCCAACCCCGCGCATGTTCCGCTGGAAAATGCCGGAACTTCCCCTGGTGGGTGACACGCTGCGTAACCTTTCGTCACCTCAAGCCGCGCCCGGAACCATGCGCGGCCCGTCCACGGCGGCGCCAGGGGAGGAAGTCGCGCGTGCTTGGTATCGACGAGTGCCTGCTGGAAACCATGGGGTTACCCGGCGTGCGGGGGGCCGCCGTGGTCGACTGGACCAGCGGGCTGGCCCTGGGAACCATCGGTGACTCGCCCTGTGGTGACCATGAGACGACGGCCGCCGAGGCGGCGGAGTTCGCCCGGACGGCGGCCGAGCACCCCGCCTTCGTGGCGGACGAGGTGGAACCGGACGGGCCGCTGCCGGTCGAGGACGTGCTCGTCACCTCGCACACCGGCTACCACCTGCTGCGATTCGTCGAGACGACCTTCGACAGCAGCCTCTTCCTCTACCTCTGGCTCGACCGCGAGCAGGGCAACCTCGCCATGGCCCGGCTGCGTCTGCGCGACCTCGCCCACCGGCTGGTCCTGGGATGACACCCAACGACGACACCTGCGACCGCGTGCCCGTCTCGCCCATGCTGGTGCGGCTGGTGGCCGAACGGGCCACCGGGGCACTGCTGCGGGACACCGGCACCCTGTACCTCGTGGACGGGCAGGTGGTCCACGCCGAGAGCCCCGCCGCGCCCGGCCTCGACGTGCTGCTCACCGCGAGCGGCCGGATGCGCCCCGAGGCCTGGCGGCGGGCCGTGGACCAGGCCGGCGCGCGCGGTACCGTCGGGCGCTTCCTCGTCGACAGCGGCCAGGTCAGCGGAGGCGAGCTGGAGTTGTGCCACCTCGGCGCGCTCCACGACGCCGCGTTCTTCGCCCTCGCACCCGGCAAGGGCCCCACCCGGTTCCGCTACGGGGCCCTGCACTGGATCGGCTCCGTGCGGCCCGTCCCCGCCCAGGCCCTGGCCCGGGAGGTCACCCGCCGCAGGGAGCTGCTCGACCGGATCTGGCCCCACCCCGAGGTGGACAGCGCGCCCGTCGTCGCCGTACCGGACCGCCCGGGGCTGCCGGTCACCGTCCGCCAGCGCGCCCTGCTCGCCGCGGTGGACGGGGCACGCACCCCCGGCTCCATCGCCCGGCTGCTGGGCCGTCCCGCCTTCCACACCCTCGTGGACGTACGCAGGCTCGCCGCACTCGGCGCGATCGAGACCCCGCTCGCCCCCGCGCCCCGGGAGACCGTGCCCGACTGGGTCGCCCGCGCGTCCGCCGAGGCGACCCGCCCCTCGGACGAGGCCCTGCTGCGCAGGCTGCGGGACGCCCTGGAGGCCATGCCGTGATCCGCGCGCTGCGCCAACGCGCCGAAAGGAGACAGCTGATGACGGCCGAGGCGGAGATCCTTGCCGAACTGCGCCGACTGCGGGCGCGCCTGCCGCAGGTCACCGGCGCCCTGACCGCCAGCGTCGACGGTCTCGTGCTCGCCCAGGAGGCCGTGGCGGACGCCGAGTCGGTCGCCGCGCTCACCGCCGCCGCCCTCGGCGTCGCCCAGCGGCTCATCCACACCACCGGCCGCGGGGCCTTCCGCGAGCTCCTAGTCCAGGGCGAGGACGGTTACGCGGCCACCTACGCGGCGGGCTCCGCCGCCGTGCTCACCCTGCTCGCGCAGCCGCGCACCAACGTCGGCCGTCTGCACCTGGAAGCCCGCCGGGCCGGAGCCCGCATCGGCGAACTGGTCGACGGCGCACTCGAACGGCTGGAGACCTCATGACCAGCACCGGATCCCGGGCCACCCGGCCCCGGAACACCACAGCGAACACCCACCGGAAGGGAAGTGCGAACCCCATGGGCAACACCGAAACCGCGCTCAAGGAAGCGATGACCTCCATCGAGGGCACCATCGGCGTGGCACTCGTCGACTACAGCAGCGGCATGGCCCTCGGCACACTGGGCGGCGGCAAGGACCTGGACCTGTCGGTGGCCGCCGCCGGAAACACCGACGTGGTCCGCGCGAAGGTGCGGACCATGGAACTGCTGGGTCTCAAGGACGAGATCGAGGACATCCTCATCACCCTCGGCGGGCAGTACCACCTCATCCGGCTGCTGAAGGGCCGCGGGCACGCCGGTCTCTTCCTCTATCTGGCCCTCGACAAGAGCCGGGCCAACCTGGCGATGGCCCGGCACCAACTGCGCCGGGTCGAGGACATGCTGGAAGTGTGAGCACCCTCCCGTACGGACAGGGCGTGGGGGGGGGGGGGGGGGGGGCCACACCCCCCCCACCCCCCGCCCGTCCCCCCACCCCGGAGCGGCGTCCCATAAGACGCCCCCACCGTTTTTTCCCCACTTCCTTTAAGAAA